>DASVNT010000079.1:0-1683 GCA_036383715.1 Sphingobium sp.
CGGGTTCCGCCAGCTCCAGCACCGCGCCGATATTCTGTGCGACGGTCAGGCCGCGAAAGATCGACGTTTCCTGCGGCAGATAGCCCAGGCCCAATATCGCGCGGCGATACATGGGCAGGCCGGTGATATCCTGCCCGTCCAATATGATGCGGCCATGGTCGGGGCGCACCAGCCCCATCACCGAATAAAAACAGGTCGTCTTGCCCGCGCCATTGGGGCCGAGCAGGCCCACCACCTCGCCCTTGCCCACGGTCAGCGACACATCGGTCAGCACCGTGCGCTTGTCGTAGCTTTTGGCGATCGAGACGACGGACAAGCCTTCGCCCACTTCGTGCGGCGCGGGCGGCGGCGGGGCGGTGGTCGCCCTGTCCTGGATGGTTACGTCGTCCATTCTTCATCCTTGCCGCCACATGGTTGAACGCAGGCAGAACACGAAAACCCGCCATGGCAGTTGGCAAGCTTTGTGCATGGGATCGCCGGCGGGGCAAGGGGAAAATGGGCGCCGCCGCCGCCCCGGGCAAGAAATAGCAGACTGTTCGCCGCGCAAATGCGCCGGTCCGACCCGCCGCGCGGGAGCGCCCGAAGACGACAATCCCGATCAGCCCGCCGTCAGAGCCATCGCGCGCGTTTGAAGCGCATGTAGAGCGCGACGCAGACGACGGAGATCACGCCAAGAACGATGAAATAGCCATATTGCGTCTTGAGTTCGGGCATATGCTCGAAATTCATGCCGTATATGCCCGCGATGGCGGTCGGCACCGCGAGGATGGCCGCCCAGGCTGCAAGCTGCCGGGTGATCGCGCCCTGGCGCTGCTGCTCGAACAAATGGCTGACCTCGAACACCGATGTCAGCACTTCGCGTAGCGACCCGATCATGGCTTCCGTCCGCCGGACATGATCGTGCACGTCCCTGAAATAGGGGCGGACTTCGGGATCGAGGAAGGGAAGCTCCAGATGCTCCAGCTTGGCGCACAGGTCCGACATCGGGCCCAGCATGCGCTGAAAGCGGATGAGTTGGCGGCGTAGCGTGAACAGGCGGATCACCTCGTCCCGACCCAGGAAGCTGTCGAGCGCGCGATGCTCCATCTTGAGCACATCCTCCTCGATCGTTTCGACGATCGGCAGATAGCCGTCGACGATGAAATCCAGGATCGCGTGCAGCACATAGTCGACGCCGTAGCCGAGCAGCACGGGCGCGGCCTCAAGCTGTTCGCGCAGGCCCGAATGGGCGCGCTCCGAACCATGCCGCACGCTGATGATGTGGTTGGCGCCGACAAAGACCGACGTCTCGCCATAGGCGATGCTGTCCGCTTCCATATGCGCGGTGCGGGCGACCACGAACAGCTGGTCGCCATAGACATCGACCTTGGGCAGCTGGTGCGCCTTCAGCGCGTCCTCGACCGCGAGCGGATGCAGGCCGAAATTGTCCTGGAGCGTGCGCAGTTCCGCCTCGGTGGGCTCGAACAGGCCGATCCAGACAAACTCCGAACTGTCGCTTGCGCAATGCACGGGATGATCGAGCGCGACGGGACCGACCCGGCGACCATGCCGGTAAAGATAGGCGGCGATGACGGTCATGAATTTCTCTCTTTGCCCTGGCCCTCGCCTGATTGCTTAACAGCATGAACCGTTTTCCGAAACATCAGGATCATGGCGATATTTTGGTACGATCGGCCCGCAACT
>DASVNT010000080.1:0-59325 GCA_036383715.1 Sphingobium sp.
ACGCGCGCCGTTGCCGGTGATCGACAGACCGGCGGAACTGTTCTCCTTCCCCTCCGCGCCCAGCGCGATGAAGGCGGAGTAATTCTCCTTGTCCTTGCCCTGCACCATTTCATTGCCGCTGATGACGCCCGTCGCGCCATAAGGCAGGTCGATCATGTAATTGGTGGCGTGCCCCCGGCTGTCGTCGAAGCTGTTGTCCACGATACGTACGCGCGGGGCGCGGCTTTTCACATAATGGCCGCCATTGCCCGCCTCGAACCGGCTGTGGCTGACGGTCAAGCTGCCATAATCCCCGACATAAATGCTGTGCGCGCAGCCGCCGCTGAACTCGCAGGTGCCAAGGCCCGTGAACGTCGAGCGGGTGATGGTGATCGACCCTTGCGGAAAACTGGCGGTCAGCAGACCCTGCTGGCTGTCGCGAAAGACGCTGTTGTCTATGGAGAGGTCGCCCGTCTCCAGCCGGATGCCGGAGCCATTGCCGTCCGACACCGCCATCTTCTCGAAAATCAGTCCCTCGACCCGCGCCGAGCGACCGTGCAGGACCAGCGCCGCCTTATCCTCGCAAATGCCGCCGGACAGGACTGATCCGCCCGGCACCGCTGCGCGATAGACGACCGAGCCGCCATTCTGCACCGCGCAGTCGCGATAGCGGCCCGGCGCGATCTCCACCGTGCCTGTGCCCGACCCAATGGCGTCGACCGCATCCTGCAGCCGCCCATAGCCCCGCCCCGTCTCTACGACCGTGAACGGCGCCCCGCCCCCCTGCGCAATGGCCGAGGAGGCAGACACACAAAAAAGCGACAGGGAAAGAGCCAGGAAACGCATGGCCGCCAATCTAGCAGAATGCCACGAAGCACCGAGCCCTATTCATCGTTAACGGATCAGGTCATGCGAATAATTGCATCACCCCCTCTTGAAAGCCGGTGCTTTCGGCCTAGTTTCTGTTTTGCGGGCCGGGCCCCTCTGGCGAGATTGTCCCTTTTTCGGACCACTCGTGATGTCGGACCGCATCGGGTTTCCGGTGCATGGGTCTGGCGTTCTTCTCAATATCCCCATTCCACGACCGGCAATCCGATTAGGTATCCTTTGCCTAATGGAGTGGCATATGAATGATCGTATCTTCCGCCTTCTGTCCCGCCGTCAGCGCCTTGACGAGCAGTTGCGGACGGAAATGGCCCGCACCCGCCCCGACGCCATCCGCCTGCTGCGCCTCAAGCGCCTGAAGGCGGTACTGCGCGAGCGAGTGAACCGGCTGTGGCTGGCTCCCATCGCCCGTCCCTTCCTCGGCATGACGCCCGCCTGACGCCCCGATTGGCGCGCCGCTCCCCAGGCGGACGCGCCAAAGGCCGACGGATGGCAAGCACCCCCGCCATCCGTCGGCCGCCCCGCGTCAACACAAACAGGGATAAAGGGACAAGGTCATGGAATGGCTGTCACTCATCTGGCTCGGCACACCGATATGGTTCTGGCTGGCCTTCATTGGCATCGTCACGGTGCTGACCGCATTCGACCTCGGCGTGCTGAACCGGCGCGATCATGAGATCGGCATCAAGGAGAGCCTGCTGCTCTCCGCCTTCTACATCACCATCGCGCTGCTCTTCGGCGCATGGGTGTGGATGGAGAAAGGGCCGGACCTCGGCGTCAAATATTATACCGGCTTCGTGATCGAAAAGGCGCTGTCGATCGACAATGTCTTCGTCATCTCCCTGATCTTCAGCTATTTCGCCATCCCGCGCATGTATCAGTATCGCGCGCTTGTGTGGGGCATCGTCGCAGTGATCGTGCTGCGCGGCCTGATGATCGGCGTGGGTGCGGCGGTGGTGGAGCAGTTCCACTGGGTGCTTTACATCTTTGGCGCGTTCCTGGTGCTGACCGGCGTCAAGATGCTGTTCGCTGGCGAGAGCGAGACGGACATCGGCGCCAATCCGGTGGTCCGTTTCCTGTCACGGCATCTGCGCGTGTCGAAGGAGATTGCGGGCCACCACTTCCTGGTCAAAGTGCCGCATGAAAAGACTGGCAGGATGGTGACGGCGATGACGCCGCTGCTCCTCGCACTCATCGTCATCAACCTCGCCGACCTCGTCTTCGCGGTGGACAGCGTGCCCGCCATCTTTGCGATCACGACGGATACCTTCGTGGTCTATACGTCGAACATCATGGCGATCCTCGGCCTGCGGGCGCTCTATTTCGCGCTGTCCGCGATGATCCACCGGTTCCACTATCTGACCTATGCGCTGGCGCTGGTGCTGATCTTCATCGGGACCAAGATCTTCGTCGCGGACTTCCTGCTGGACGGGGGCAAGTTCCCGGCGTCGATCAGCCTGGGCGTTACCCTCGCCCTGATCCTGGGCGGCGTGCTGGTGTCGCTGTGGAAGACGAAGGGCGAAAGCCCCGCGTGACGGATTGGGGGAGGCGGGCCGCCTCCCCCTCCTCATTCCGTCTCCTGCCGCAGGAACCGGCTGTAGAGCCAGCCCAGCCCAATCAGGCTGAACCCCAGCGCGAGGAAGGACAGGATGCGTAGCAGCCCCTCCAGCCCGGCCGCATCGAGCAGGAACACCTTCGCCACCGCCGCGATCATCAGGATCAGCGACCCGATGCGCCAGTCGTGCCTGCCCACGCGGATGCCCCAGAGCAGGAAGCCGATGGCGAGGGCGATGGCGAGCACCGACTGGCCGATATTCTCCACCGAACCGACAGGCGTTCCCACCAGCAGCGTGCCGGAGAAAAGCTGGCGCAGGCTCATATAGGCGAACAGCAGGATCAGGATCATGCGCAGCACATGCGCGACCCGGACGATGATCGTCTGCCCGAACCACGCCGTCCGCTCGATCAGCCAGAGCGCAGCGAACAGCACCGCAAAGGCTGGCAACAGGAGGTTGGCGACGGGGCACACACCCACCGCGACCTCAGTGGTCAACGGATTGAACAGCACAAGGCCGTACCACAGGCCATGGAACAGCGCGGCAGCGGCCAGAGCCAGCGCGATCCGCCCCCTGTCGCGCCAATGCCAGAGCGCGAACGCCGCGGCCAGCAACAGCGCCTCCCACAGCGTCCGTTCCGCGAGGCCGAGGCGAACCAGTTCCGCCGCATCGTCCAGATGGAAAAGCTGCTTATAGACACTATGCCCCGCCGCCATTCCGACGACGGCAACCAGCCCCATCCCCACGCGCCGGAGACGGGACTGTCCGACCGGACCCGCTCGCAGCAGGGCAAACAAGGCCACGCCCGCGGGGAGAGCCAGCCGCGTAAGCGCATCGATCAGCGACGGCAGATCGCCCGCCAGCATCGGATCGCCAAAAAGGGACGCCAGCGCAGGTTCCAGCCAACCGCCAAAGGGTTCCACGGCCCAGAGCAGCGCAATGCCCGCCAGCGCAATGGCCGCGGCCCGCGCCGGTTCGCCGGAAAGCCTCCTGCCTCCCTCTACCGCAACGAGGATGCCGAGGCTGGCAATAACCGGCAGGCTCCATCCCGGCGCAACCTGCGCGACCGCGCCATAGCCAAGGATCGCGGCCAGCGCCTCCACACCGGGCCGGTTGCGCACGCTGATCCGCCACGTCGCGACACCCGCCGCCAGCGCGACCGATGCCCAGCGCAGCAGCGCCTGCGCCACCGGCGCACTGCTCGCCTCACCCACCAGATGCGCGAGCTCGTCCAGCAACGGATCGGTCGCCAGCAAAGCCGCGACCGATCCCGCCAGAAAGGCGAGCCCGGCATATTCGACACGGCGATCCGTCGCAGCACGGGCGAGCAGGACCATGGCCGCCGTCAGCACCGCCATCGCCACCGGCATCATCCAGAGCGGCAGCGCCAGATAGGCCGCATCCGCCAGCAGCAGCGCGACCGCGACGATCAGCGATACGAACCGCGCATCTTCCAGACGCTCCGACCGTTTCCAGCCCAGCATCGCGCCCGATGCGGGCAACAGCGCCGCGCCCACCGCCAACAGGGCGAGCAGGCCGTCCCCCGCCTTCGGATAATGACCCCAGACAATGCCGTGGCCGACGAGCGCGACGGCGACAATCTGCCCCGCTTCGATCATGCCGCTGCCGTTCCGCCACAGCCGCGCCAGCGCAGGACCGGCGTGGATCAGACCCAGGACCAGGATAACAGCGGTGAAGTGCCACACCGGCGGCAGCGGCCAGAGGATCGTCAGCAATAGGCCGACCGCCAGTGCCACAGGCGGGAGTGGCCGCAAACGCTCCTCTCGCCACGCCAGCCAGCCGAGTGCGGCAGCGAGCAACAGGTAGAAACTCCATTCCAGCGGCGCGAACCCGCCCTTGGCGACGAGCAGCGCGATCTGCGCCGCCGCGACGATGGCCGCAATAGAACGGAACAGCGCGACCCGCGTCCCCGTGAACGCGAGGAGCGGCAGGGCGAGGCCCAGCAGCAGTACGAGCAGGCCCAGCGAAAGGCTGGTCGCCCAGTCCAGCGCGCCGGTCAGGATCAGCAACCCGCCCCATCCCGCACCGCCGATCAGCGCGCTGACGCCCAGCCACATCCATCTTTGTTGCCGCGACAATGCGGTCAACCCGCCGATAGCCAGCGCCAGATAGGCCGACAGCAACGGCACATTGGGCGGCCCTTCCCCGACCAGCGCGGGCGCGGCAAGGCCACCGACGAGGCCGAGCAACGCAGTCGGCGCGCCGAAGCGCAACGACAGACCCATGGCCAGCACCGTGACGAGGGCTAGCCCGATGAACGCCGTAACGGGTCCGATGAGATGATAGAGGTTCGACGCAGCAAGGATCGCCGCATAGAGGCTGGCGATGCCCGCGCCCGACAGCGCCTGCGCCACGCGCGGATCGCCGACGCGCTCCTTCGCTTGCAGCGCCACTTCTGCTCCGCCGATCAGCAGCGCGCCGAAGATCAGGCCGAAAATCACCCGCACGCCGGGCGACAACAGCCCCGCATCGATGGAATATTTGACGAGCAAGACGCCCGCCACGGCAAGGGTGATGCCACCCGCCCAGATCGGCAGCTTGCGCCCGAACAGATCCTCGAACCGCACGCCGATGGCTTGCCCGGATGCCTTCGGGGCAGCGGACGGCGGCGCAACCGGCGCGGCGGCGAGCACGGGCTCCGGCTCTACCGCCTGCGGAAGGGCGGGCGATGGCGTCTCCGCAATGACCGGAACCGGCGCGGCCGGTTCATCGCGTATGATAACGGCAGACTTGCGCGGCGGACTGCTCACGAGTGGAACCGCGTCGTCAGGGGCCAGATCGGCAACCGGCGGCGGTGCGGCGCCATGCCGCTGTCCTTGTTCCAGCCGCGTCACCCGCTCCCGCAGGTTCAGCGTCATCGCCCCCAGAGCGAAGACCGCCACGACAAGGATCAACAGCATCAATGTCACGGCCCACTCCCCTCGCGATCCTCCATATCTAACGCGCGAGCGGCGGAAAGCCTCCCCTTATTATGGACGACGCCCGAACGGTCAGTCCAGATTGGGCCGCAGCCAGCGTTCCGCCGTGTCGATGTCGACCCCGCGCCGCGCCGCATAATCCTCCAACTGGTCGCGACCGACGCGCGCCACGCCGAAATATTCCGACTGCGGATGCCCGAAGTAAAAGCCGCTGACCGCCGCCGTGGGCAGCATGGCGAAATGCTCCGTCAGGGTGATGTGGGCGGTGCGATGGACGTCCAGCATTTCGAACAACATCGTCTTGAGGCTGTGTTCCGGGCAGGCGGGATAGCCCGGCGCCGGGCGGATGCCGCGATATTGCTCCTTGATGAGCGCCTCGTTGGTCAGTTGCTCGTCGGGGGCATAGCCCCACAGGACCGTGCGGACATGGTGGTGGAGGCGCTCCGCAAACGCCTCGGCCAGACGGTCGGCCAGCGCCTTGAGCAATATGTCCGAATAATCATCGTGCTGCGCTTTGAACTTGGCGAGGTGGCTTTCGATGCCGTGGCCCGCCGTGACCGCGAAACCGCCGATCCAGTCGCCGTCATGGCTGATGAAGTCGGCGAGGCACATGTTCGCGCGCCCTTCCCGCTTGGCGATCTGCTGGCGCAGCATCGGCAGGCGGACGTGCTTTTCATCCTCGACATGGACGATGATGTCGTCGCCCTCCCGCCGGCAGGGCCACAGGCCCGCGACGCCGCTGGCGAGCAGCCATTTTTCCGCAATGATCTGGTCCAGCATCTTCTGCGCGTCGGCGAAGAGGTTGCGCGCGCTTTCGCCCACGATCTCGTCATCGAGGATGGCGGGATAATTGCCCGCCAGTTCCCACGCGCGGAAGAACGGCGTCCAGTCGATATACTCGCGCAGGTCCGCCAGATCCCAGTCGGGGAAGACGTGGACGCCGGGCTGCAGCGGTGCGCCCGGCTTCAGGCTCTCGTCGATCTCGAACGCGTTGGCGCGGGCATCGGCGATGGGGAGCAAGGCGCTCTGCCCCTTGTTCGCGCGCACTTCGCGGATATGGGCATATTCATCCGCGACCTGCGCCACAAAGGGATCGCGCTGCGTCTCGGACAACAGCGCGGTCGCGACACCCACAGCGCGGCTGGCGTCGAGGACGTGGACCACCGGCCCCTTATATTCCGGCTCGATGCGCAGCGCGGTGTGGACGCGGGAGGTCGTCGCGCCGCCGATGAGCAACGGCATGGTCATGCCCGCGCGCTGCATCTCGTGCGCCACCGTCACCATCTCGTCCAGCGAGGGGGTGATGAGGCCGGACAGGCCGATCATGTCCGCCTGGTTCTCGTTCGCGGCCTTCAAAATGTCCGTCCACGGCACCATGACGCCAAGGTCGACGACCTCGAAACCGTTGCACTGCATGACGACGCCGACGATATTCTTGCCGATGTCATGCACGTCGCCCTTGACGGTCGCCATGATGATCCGGCCCTTGCCCTTTGAATTTGCGTCCTTCTCCGCCTCGATGAACGGAAAGAGGTGGGCGACGGCCTTCTTCATGACGCGGGCGGACTTCACGACCTGTGGCAGGAACATCTTGCCGGACCCAAAGAGGTCGCCGACGACGTTCATACCGTCCATCAGCGGCCCCTCGATCACCTCAATCGGGCGGCCACCGCGATCCTCGACGGCAAGGCGGGCTTCCTCCGTATCCTCCACCACATAGGTGTCGATGCCCTTGACCAGCGCGTGCTCGATCCGCCGGACCACGGGCCAGCCGCGCCATTCCTCCGCCGCCTTCTCCGCCACGGCGTCCGTGCCGCGATATTTCTCGGCCAGAGCGACCAGCCGCTCCCCGGCGTCGGGATCGCGGTTGAGAACCACATCCTCACACGCTGTGCGAAGTTCCGGGTCTATCGTATCGTAAACGTCGAGCTGCCCGGCGTTGACGATGGCCATGTCCATGCCCGCCGGAATGGCGTGGTAGAGGAACACGCTGTGCATCGCGCGGCGCACCGGCTCGTTGCCACGAAAACTGAAGCTGAGGTTCGACAGGCCGCCGGAAATATGGACATGGGGACAGCGCGCCTTGATCTCGCGCGTGGCCTCGATGAAGTCCACGCCGTAATTATTATGCTCCTCAATGCCTGTCGCGACGGCGAAGACATTGGGGTCGAAGATGATATCTTCCGGCAGAAAACCTATGCCAGTCAGCAGCTTATAGGCGCGTTCGCAGATTTCGACCTTGCGGTCCTTCGTATCGGCCTGCCCCACTTCATCAAAGGCCATGACGACGGCGGCAGCGCCATAGGCCATGCACTTGCGGGCGTGTTCGAGGAACTGCTCCTCGCCCTCCTTCATGCTGATCGAGTTGACGATGGGCTTGCCCGACACGCATTTCAGGCCCGCCTCGATCACACTCCATTTGGAGCTGTCGATCATCACGGGAACGCGGCTGATATCCGGTTCCGCCGTGATCAGTTTCAGGAACTGCTCCATCGCCGCCAGTGAATCCAGCAGGCCCTCGTCCATGTTGACGTCGACGATCTGCGCGCCATTCTCCACCTGCTGCCGCGCGATATCGACGGCGGCGGCATAGTCGCCCGCCATGATCAGCTTCTTGAACTTCGCGGAGCCGGTGACGTTGGTGCGCTCACCGATGTTGATGAAGGTCGCGGTGGATTTCTGCTCGGTCATTTTGTTCGTCATCCCAGCGCAGGCTGGGATCTCCCTGATCTTGGTGTCATCTGGCGGCCTGAGATCCCAGCTTTCGCTGGGATGACGCCCCTTGATTTACGCCAGTATATCCATCGGCTCCAGCCCGGCGAGGCGGGTATGCACCGGCACCTCCGGCACGGTGCGCGGCGCCATGCCTGCCAGCGCCCGCGCCGTCGCGCCGATATGCGCGGGCGTGGTGCCGCAGCAGCCGCCGACCATGTTCACCAGCCCCTCGCGCTGCCACTCCGCGATCAGGCTCGCAGTCTTTTCCGGCAGCTCGTCATATTGGCCAAGCTCATTGGGCAGGCCCGCATTGGGATAGGCGAGGATCAGCGTGTCGGCACTCTTCGCAAGTTCCGTGAGGTACGGACGCAAAAGATCTGCACCAAAAGCGCAATTCACGCCGATGGTCAGCGGCTTGAGGTGGCGCAGCGTGTACCAGAATGCGGTGATCGTATGGCCCGACAGGTTGCGGCCCGACATGTCGGTGATGGTGAAGCTGAGCATCAGCGGCACCGAACGGCCCGCCGTTGCCTCCGCCTCACGCGCGGCCATGCCCGCCGCCTTGGCGTTCAGCGTGTCGAAGCAGGTTTCGACCAGCAGGAAATCCACCCCGCCCTCGATCAGCGCCTCGCACTGTTCGCGATACTGCCCCTTCAGCGTGTCGAAGTCGATCTCGCGGAAGCCCGGATCGTTGACCTTGGGGCTCAGCGACAGCGTCTTGTTCGTCGGGCCGATGGAGCCTGCGACGAAACGGCGGCGACCGTCCTTTGCCTGCGCCTCGTCCGCGCATTCACGGGCCAGAGTCGCGGCGGCGACATTGAGTTCGCGCACCAGATGCTCGCAGCCATAGTCGCTGAGCGCGATGCGCGTGGAGGAGAAGGTGTTCGTCTCGATCATGTCCGCGCCATTGTCGAGATAGGCGGTGTGGATCGCCTTCACGACATCGGGCCGGGTCAGGCACAGAAGGTCGTTATTCCCCTTCTGGTCATGCGCGAGGTCGAGGGTGCCGCGATAATCCGCTTCGGTCAGGCCGTAACCCTGGATCGACGTGCCATAGCCACCGTCGAAGATCAGGATACGTTCGGCGGCGGCGGCGCGCAGGGCCTGCTCTGCCTCGGACTGGGGATAGGTCATTGGGCTGTTTCCTCCACGGCGCGGACCGGCCGCTTGCCGAGCATGTGGCAGACGGCATAGGCCAGTTCCGCCCGGTTGAGCGTATAGAAATGAAACTGGCGCACGCCGCCCGCGTAGAGGCGACGGCACTGCTCCGCCATCACCGTCGCAGCGATCAACTGGCGCGCGTCCGGCTTGTCGTCGAGCCCATCGAACAGCGCGGGCAGCCAGTCGGGTACGGAGGTGCCACCCAGCTTCGCCATGCGGGTGACGCCGTTCAGACTCATCACCGGCATGATGCCGGGCAGGATTTCCGCGTTGATGCCCGCCGCCGCCACTTCGTCGCGGAAACGCAGGAACAGGTCAGGCTCGAAGAAGAATTGCGTGATGGCGCGGTCCGCGCCCGCGTCGATCTTGCGCTTCAGATTGTCGAGATCGGCGGCCTTGTCCTGGGAATCCGGGTGGCTTTCGGGATAGGCGGCGACCGAAATCTCGAACGGCGCGACATCGCGCAGGCCCCGCACCAGTTCGGCGGCGTTCGCATAGCCGTCCTTGTGCGGCACATAGGGGCCGCCCGTGGGTGTGTCGCCGCGCAGCGCCACGATATGCCGCACCCCCGCATTCCAATAGCCGCGCGCGACCTCATCGATCTCGTCGCGAGTTGCCTCGACGCAGGTCAGGTGCGCAGCCGCCGGGATGCTGGTTTCCCGCACGATCCGTTCGACCGTCGCATGGGTCCGCTCCCGCGTGGACCCGCCCGCACCATAGGTGACGGACACGAAACGCGGGGCCAGCGGGGCCAGAGTCTCGATGGCGGACCACAGGGTCTGCTCCATCTTCTCCGTCTTGGGCGGGAAGAATTCGAAGCTGATTTCGGCATCGCCCGGCAAGGTGTCGAGCAGCGGCGTGCCCGCCGTCTTCATGGTCATTTCGTCGTTCCTATCGTGCGAATGGCGCGCACATTGCTCTCCTGCCGCGCGCCCATCCAGATCTTGACCGTCAGGGCGCCGCCCGACAGCGTTTCTATGGCCGTCATGTCGAGGCCGTTCTGCCGGAACCACCCCGTCATCTGCTCATCCGCAAACCCCAGGCGCGCATGCGCCGCCAGCGTCCGCAAATCCTCCCGGTCATGGGCAGCGAAGTCCACGATCAGCAGCAGGCCGTCGTCGGACAATACCCGCCCCAGTTCCGCGATCACCGTATCGGGGGACTGCGCATAATGCAGCACCTGATGCAAGATGATCGTGTCAGCCATCCCGTCGTCGAGCGGGAGCGCGTTGAAGTCCCCCACCATGAGGCGGACCTTCGCAGCCTCCTCCGCCGGCAGCTTGGCGCGGGCGAGGCGAAGCATGTCCGGGCTGCGGTCGACCGCGACCACGCTGGACGCCGCCCCGCCGAAAAGCTGGATCATGCGGCCCGTGCCGGTGCCCACGTCGAGCATCTGCCCCAGCGGCCGCTCGCCCAGCAGCGCGCGCATGGCGGCCTCCACCTCAGCCTCCGGCACATGGAGCGAACGGATGGCGTCCCATTCCTCCGCATGCTCCGAGAAATATTGCGCTGCGGCAGCCCCGCGGTCAGCACGGACCGCGGTCAGGCGCGCGATGTCCGCATCGATCCACAATTGTTCCTCATGCGAGGGCGGCACCGCGTCGAACCAGTCCAGCATCGCGCGCGCACCCAGCGCCTCGCCCAACGTCAGAAAGACCCAGCTTCCCTCCTTACGGCGATCGACCAGACCGGCCTCGACCAATATGCGAATGTGGCGGGAAACGCGGGGCTGGCTCTGCCCCACGACCTGTGCGATCTCCCCGACAGCCAGTTCCATCGACCGCAACAGGTGAAAAATCCTGAGGCGCGTCGGGTCGGCCAAAGCCCGGAAAATGTCGAGGGGAGCAGACATACAACCCCTATATAAAGAAATCTTTATATCCGTCAATGGCGCGCAGTTTCCCGTTGGTTTCTAACCTCTGGTTACGCTGCACCTGCACAGTGGGGATTGCGTTAACGCAACGAACAGGATAGCAATCCGAGGTGCAGGCTAATTCGGGGGGGACAGCGGTTCTCCAAACCGCCTGCTCTCTTTTAAACCTGTACGAGGGGTTGCTCCATGTCCAAGTCTTTCACTCTGTCGCTCATCCTTGCCGCTTCGCTCGGCCTGACCGCCTGCTCCAAGTCGGAGACGGGTAACGCTTCGAACGCAGTGAACGAAGCTGCCGCGAACGCTGAAGCTGCTGCTGACAACGCTGTGAATGCTGCGGGCAACCTGCTGGACAACGCATCCAACGCCACGGACAACGCCGTGCACAACACCGCGAACGCGATGTAATCTTTCGGCATTGCCGCAAGATTTTCGGGGCCGCTGCGCGACATCGCGCGGCGGCCCTTCGTTTATGGGTTCAGCGATAGACCCATTGCCGGTTGAGCACGAACACGACCCCCGGTGTGACGAACCCCATGAACGGGATCGGCGACCAGACCGGCCAGCGCAACACCGATACCGTCAACCAGACCCACAGCGCATTGAGCGCAAGGCTGAGCAGCGAGACGGCGACAAAGCGCGCCATCTGCCCCGCGCTGCGCCCCGCCCCCTCCGCGTCGCGAAAGGTGATCGCGCCATGGGCGAAATAGCCGGATAGGACCGCACAGACATAGCCCGCCAGATTGGCCAGTTGCGGATGCCAGTGCAGCTTTTCCGCGAGCAGCCAGTACACCGCCGCCTGCAACGCGGTCACGCCGCCGCCGACGATGCCATAGCGGACAACTTGCCCCAGCATCGCCCTGTCGATCGAGCGGATCATCGAACGCCTCCTCGCCCCGGCACGCTTTGCCCGTTGCGGTTTTCCACCGCCCGACTAGAGACGCCGGACGGGCGCGACCATGAAGCGCCGAAAAACAGGCCGATAATGGGGATCACGCGGATGCCATGCCTTGAACGTCCCTTGAAAACTGGCTGGCTGATACCGGCCAATATCGATCGGGTACAGGATTTCTCGTGAACGGCATGACAGACAGCAACGCGACCACCTCCCCCTCACCCGTAAATGGCCGCTGGCGGCGCTTGCAGGCGATCCATGCGGGCGTGGAGCGGGAATGGGCGTGGTTCGTTTTTGTGGCCTGGGCGATCATCGCCGCCCTCTATCTGTCGCGTTATGGTCCCCAGATGCACTTCATGGTGCTGGGCGATACCGACGATAATATGCGCTATCTTCAGGTGCGCGACTGGCTGAACGGGCAAAGCTGGTGGGATTTGCGGCAACACCGCATGGACCCGCCACAGGGCGCGAACATCCACTGGAGCCGTCTGGTCGACCTGCCCATCGCCGCGCTGATGCTGTTGCTCAAGCCGCTGGTCGGCAACGTACGCGGCGAGCAGCTCGCGCTGGGCATCGCGCCTCTCCTCCCCCTCCTTCCGCTGATGCTGGCGCTGGGCTTCGTTACGCGCCGCCTGTCGCAGGGCGGACTCGGCTGGGCCGTGGCCGCGCTGCTGCCGCTGTCGGCGGAGATGAGCCTGTCGATGTACATGCCGATGCGCGTGGATCATCATGGCTGGCAACTGGCCTTAACCTGCATCACGCTGGCGGGGATATTGGACCGCAAGCCGGTGCGCGGCGGCATCGTCGCAGGCGTGTCGAGCGCGCTTTCCGTCGCCATCGGCATGGAGATGATGGTCTATCTGGCGGGCGGCGGCGCGGTGATCGCGCTGCGCTGGGTGTTCAAGGATGGCGCGGCGCGGCGGATGATCCCCTATGCCCTGTCGCTCGCGGGGACGACCGCCCTTTGCTATGTCTTCTTCGCCAGCAACGCCAATCGCCTGCCGATGTGCGACGCGCTGTCGCCGGTGTGGACGACGATCCTGGTACTGGCGGGCGCGATCATGCTGGTGCTGGCGGCATTGCCGCTATCGCGCTGGCCGCTGCGCCTCGCGGCAGGCATGGTGGGCGGCGCGGCCTTGCTGGTCTTTGCCTATAGCGTCTGGCCGCAGTGTCTGACCGGCGCGTACCAAATCTCCCCCGAATTGCAGACAAAATGGCTGTTCTACATCCGCGAGGCCAAGCCGATCACGGTGCAGGCCCGCAACGTCTGGCTGCCGCTCGTCTCCCTGCCCGTGGCAGGCGGCATCACCGCCCTCGTCGGCTGCTGGCTGCTGCGCCGCGACCGGGAGCGGCTGTGGGCGATGGGCACCGTCGCCGTGATGATCCTCTTCTCCGGCGCGCTACTGTTCTGGCAGGTGCGCGCCGGACCGGCGGCGCAGTTGCTCGCGATTCCGCCGCTGGCATGGGCGGCGGGAGCCGTGCTGGACAGAATAGTGCGTGGACCGATGCGGCAGCGTCTGGGCGCGGTCGCAGCGATACTGCCCCTCGCGGCGGTCTTCTGCGCCTATCCGCTCTATCCCAAGGTCGCGCCTTTCCTGATGACGGCCAAGGAAAAGGCCGATCAGGCCGCCAAGCCCAAGCCACCGAAGAAAAAGAAACCCTCCGCCAACGCCCTCTGCCGCGCGCAGCCCGCGCTGAAGGTGCTGGATCAATTGCCGCCCGCGCTGATCTTCACCATGGTCGATCTCGGACCGCGACTGATCGCCATGACGCATCATAGCGCCATCGCCGGTCCCTATCATCGCAATGGCAAGGCGATCCTCGACATCCATCACGCCATGGATGGCCCGCCGGAGCAGTTCCGCGCCATAGCGGCGGCGCACAGGGCACAGTATCTGCTGATCTGCCCCGGCTTCCCCGAAGGCACCATCTATCAGCAGCGCAGCCCCAAGGGCTTCTATGCGCAGATGATCCGGGGTCAGGTGCCCGGCTGGCTGGAACCGGTGACGCTGAGGACGGGGGAGACGCTGCCGTTCAACCTCTATCGCATCGACTATGCAGCAGGTGCGGACGTTCAGGCGCGGAGCGTGGCGAAGAACTGACGCAGCAGGTCCGCCGCTTCCTCCTCCCCCACGCCGGGGAACAGGTCGGGACGGTGGTGGCATTGCGCATGGGTGAACACCCGCGCGCCATGCTCCACCCCGCCGCTCTTGGGATCGGACGCACCATAATAGACCGCGTCCAAACGGGCGTGGGAGATAGCCGCCGCGCACATGGCGCACGGTTCCAGAGTGACCCACAGGATATGGCCGGTGAGGCGGAAATCGGCCGCTGCGCTCGCCGCCGCGCGGATGGCGACGATCTCCGCATGGGCGGTGGGATCATTGTCGCGGCGATTGCGATTCTGCCCCTCACCCACGATGCGGCCATTCAAGGTGACGACCGCGCCTATGGGCACCTCCCCGCCCTCCGCCGCCTCACGCGCCAGGTCGAGCGCGCGGCGCATGGGCGCTGGCAAGGGAAAGGGGGAGGACATGACCCGGCCTTAGCGCAGCCGGGACTTGCGGCAAAGCGCGCTTATTTAGCGGGCTTTTCCACGGTGACGGAGGGAACCTCCACGACCTTCTCCTTGGTGCCCACATCGACCTTCGCCACGTCGGCGTCGAATTTCGGGGCCTGCCCGCCCTCGACAGCCACATGCGGCAGTTGCGCATCCTGAGTCTGGCGAAGATTGACGAGGCCGAACGCCCATGCGACGCCAAAGACGATGATGACCAGCAATATGATGCTGCCAAGAAAGCGACCCATCTTATGTCTCCCAAACTGATGACCGCCCAACGTTTCGGATGCGTGAAAGTTGCCGGTTTCGTTCCTTTCCTTGCAGCGGGTGGGTTGACCGGGGCGGTCTTTGACTGTATCCGCGCCGCTTTCCGAGCTTCAGCATTTACAGGGTACAGAATCATGTCGCGCATCTGCGAACTCACGGGCCGGACCCGTCAGGTTGGTCACAACGTGTCTCACGCCAACAACAAGACCAAGCGGGTCTTCCTGCCCAACCTGCAGAACGTCACGCTGATTTCCGAAGTGCTTGAGAAGAGCGTGCGCCTGCGCGTGTCGACCCACGGCCTGCGTTCGGTCGAGCATGTCGGCGGCCTGGACAACTGGCTGCTCAAGACCTCTGACGAGAAGCTGTCGCTCAAGGCTCGCCGCCTGAAGCGCGAAGTTTCCAAGAAGCAGGTCGCGGCCTAACAACCGCCCCTCACCTGTATCGCTTTTAAGGGCGTCCCCATAGGGGGCCGCCCTTTTTGGTGCTTGCGTCCTTTCGCGATAGGCCTACCCTTGGCCAAAATATCCAGCGAGAGGAGAGCGGCATGTATCATATCGCGATCATTGGCTCCGGCCCGGCAGGCTATTACACTGCCGAGGCATGTCAGAAGCAGTTCGGCGACTCCGTCCGCATCGACATACTCGACCGGATGCCGACTCCCTTCGGCCTGATCCGCAGCGGGGTCGCGCCCGATCACCAGAATATCAAGACCGTCTCCCGCCGCTATGAGGAGATCGCCCTGTCCGGCAACGTCCGCTTTGCGGGCAATGTCTGCGTGGGCAAGGACGTCTCCATCCCCGAATTGCAGACGATGTACGATGCCGTGGTGCTGGCGACCGGCGCACCGAGCGACGCGCGGCTGGACATCCCCGGCAGCGACCTGCCCGGCGTCATCGGCAGCGCGGCGTTCGTGGGATGGTACAACGGCCACCCGGATTTCGCGGACCTGAACCCCGATGTGCATGACAAGGCCGTGGTCATCATCGGTAACGGCAATGTCGCGCTGGACGTCGCGCGCATATTGGCCAAGACGGGCGAGGAATTCGACGGGTCGGACATCGTCGCCAGCGCCTTCGACCAGCTCACCCACGCCCGCCCCTCGCGCATCACTTTGGTCGGACGGCGCGGGCCGCACCAGATTTCGATGACGCACAAGGAGCTGGCCGAACTGGGTACGCTCAATCGGGCCGTTCCGCTCGTATCCGCCGCCGACCTGCCGCCGGTGGAGGAGGATGCCGCCCTCGACCCCAATCACCGCAAATCCGTCCAACTGCTGCGCCAGTTCGCGGCGAGAGCGCCGGACAAGCCGCTGGTCGTGGAGTTCGATTTCTTTGCGCAGCCCGTCGCCATTGAGGGCGATGGACAGGCGCAGCGGCTGATCGTGGAGCGCACGACACTGGATGCGCAGAAGCGCAGCGTGGGAACCGGCGAACGCTATGCCATCCCCGCCGACATCATCGTCGCCTGCGTCGGCTATCGCACGCCGCCCATCCCGGACGTACCCTATGACGAGGCGCTGGGCCGTTTCGCCAATGTGGACGGGCTGATCGCGCCGGGCCTCTATGCCGCTGGCTGGGCGCGGCGCGGGCCGACCGGCACCATCGGGACCAACAAGCCCGACGGCTTCATGATCGCGGAACGGATCGCCGTCGATATTCCCCGTGCGGGCGACAAGAGGGGGCGCGAGGGGCTGGACGCCCTGCTCGGCAAGCGGGGAGTCGACCTCGTCACCTTCCACGACTGGCAGAAGATCGACCTGGCCGAAGTCGCCCACGCCCGCAGCGGCGCGCCGCGCGAGAAATTCACGCATGTCGAGGAGATGATGGCCGCCCGCGCGGGCTGAGCGCCACCCCGTCGACCGGCAGGGGTTGGCCAGCCGCCCTTCGCAGGCGGAAAACCGGGGTGCGAGGAAGAACACCCGCAACCGTCCGCCGTCGATCCCAATCCGTTCGCGCTTCAGGCCGCGCGCAACTCCGCCAGCAGGTCGTGGACCGCCTGATCCAGTTCCGTGGAGCGCGCCGACACGGCGGTCGCGATGTCCGACGTGTTGCGCATCGCCGCCTTGGCCTTCACGATGACTTCCTCCAACGCGTCGGCGTCGGCGCTGCTCTTGCCGATATGCCCGGCCATCGCCTCGGTCGCGGAAGCGATGTCGTTCGTCTGCCGAATCTGGCTGTCCACCAGTTCCGCGATGCGCCGCGAGCTCTCATCAATGGTGTGAACCTTGGCGGTCGCAAGGGTGATCGCCTGCGAGACGCTTTCGGTCGCCTCGCGGATGCCGCCCAGTTGCGCCTCGATCTGGCGGGTCGCTGCGCCCGTCTGGTTGGCGAGTTGCTTCATTTCGCCCGCCAGCACGACGAACCCCGTCCCCTCCGCACAGCGCGCTGCCTCCAGAGCGGCGTTGAACGCCAGCATCCGGCTTTGCGCGGCAACGTCGGCGACCATGGCGAGGATGTGGCTGGCGGAATCGACCGTCTCACCCAGAGCCTGTATTTCCGGCCCCAGTTGCTGCGTGGCGGCGGCCGCGTCATGGGCAGCCGACAGAGCCATGGAACTATGCCCGCCGACACCGCCGATCGCCGCGACCAGCCCTTCCGTATCCGTCGCCACCGTGCTGGCCCCGCATTCGGCCTGAGCCTGCGACTGGCGCATCTGGGTGAAGCGATCCTGCGTCGATTCGAACATGGTGAGCAGCTCGTCCCGGCTGTCGCCCAATGCGGCGCCCATCCGGCCCAGTTCGGAGACGATGATGCCCAGCCGGGCCTCCAGCGCGTCGGCCACGACACGGCGGCGCTGCGCAGACTCCTCCGCTTCCCGCACCGCTGCGACGGCGGTGCGATGGCGATCCGCTTCCGCCTGCGCGGCGTTGAGCGCGGCCACGGCCTGTTCCGCCTCAGTCCTGGCCCTGTCGGCCTCCTCCCGCAATTTGCCTTGCAATTCAGCCTCGTCCGCCTGCGCCTTGATAAGCCGGGACAGGTGCGTGACCAGCCAGAGCAGGGTCACGCATTGCAGGATGACGATCACGGCATGGAGCAGGACGCGCGGGACATTCGCCCCGCCTGAAAACACCCAGTCGGGGGCGAAGCGGGTCAGCAGCAGGTGATGCGCTGCCGTGGTGAGCGCGGCGGCGACGATGACGCGGCGGTCGCACAGCACGGTCAGCGCGGCGAGCGTCGCGAAGAAATACATGTGCATGTCCATCTGCCACTCATGGCCATCGAGCAGATAGACGAACAGTGCGGGAAAGGCCGTGGCCGTGATCCCCAGCGCGACACGGGTCGATGCGTCGATCCGCTGGCGCACGAACACCCAGATAGCGGGCAGGATGGACAACAGCGCCGCCAACATGGTGACGACATAGCGCGAGGGCGATTCGAGCAGCACACCGGCCACCGCCAGCACGACGGTGTTGAGCATGAAGATGCACACCAGGACACGGGCGCCCGCGTAACGCAGCGGCTTCAAATGGGCCTGCCGCATCTATCGCGCCTTTCGCACATAGGAGCATCCGTCCGCCTGCGTCGGCAGCGGTATGACACCGAGCGGCAGCAGCGCCTGCGCGATCCGGTCACGCCGTCCCGCGAGGACCAGGCTGCCGTCCCGCCGCGCCGACACGATCCGGCCATCCACTTCGACAACGGCATTCACGATGGCCGCCGTCGAGGCATTGGTCAGCCGAACCGTCCGCACCGCGCCCTGCGACGGGGCGAGCGCCAGCAGCATTGGGAGAGCCAGCACGAACAGGCTTTGGGCAACGGGAACGACGGCACCAGGCATTATCCAGCTCCAAAATCCGTGGAGCCAAGCCTAGGCAAAGGCGCTTAAACGCGCGTTAGGCAAAAACAGGGCGAATAGGACCACTCAAGCCCCGATTTCGCCCTCAAAATTCCGAAAATCTGTAATGCGGGGCGGCTTTGGCACCGCCCCGGCGCGAACCGAGTCGCGTCAGACGCGCATCGGCATCAGGACGTACAGCGCGGGCGAGGCGTCGCCTTCGCGAATGAGCGTCGGCGCGGCGGAGTCCGCCAGATGCAGTTCCACGATGTCACCCTCGATCTGGCCGAGGATGTCGAGCAGATAGCGCGCATTGAAACCAATCTCGAAGCCGTCGGCGTCATAGTCGCCGGGCACTTCTTCCGCCGCCGTGCCGTTTTCCGGGCTGGTCACGGACAGGGTGATCTTGTCACGCTCCAGCGCCATCTTCACCGCGCGGGTCTTGTCGGTGGCGATGGTCGCGACGCGGTCCACACCCTCTTCAAAGCTGCGCGGGTCGATCTTGAGCATCTTGTCGTTCCCGGTGGGAATAACGCGTGTATAATCCGGGAAGGTGCCGTCGATCAGCTTGGACGTCAGCACCGCATTGCCGAGGCCAAAGCGGATCTTGGTCGGCGACAGGTCGATGCGGACGCTGCCGTCCACTTCGTCCAGCAACTTGCGCAGTTCGCCGATGCACTTACGCGGCACGATGATGTCGGGCATGCCCTCCGCGCCGTCGGGACGCGGGAAGGTAACGCGCGCGAGGCGGTGGCCGTCGGTCGCGGCAGCCTTCAGCGTGGGTTCCGGCTCCTCCGACACGTGCAGGAAGATGCCGTTCAGATAATAGCGCGTCTCTTCGGTCGAGATGGCGAAGCGCGTCTTGTCGATGATCTGGATCAGCGTGGTCGCGGGCAGCTCGAACGTGGTGGGCAGCGCGCCCTCCGCGATCATCGGGAAATCGTCGCGCGGCAGCGTCTGGAGGTTGAAGCGCGCGCGCCCGGCCTGCACCAGCATCTTGCCATCCGCGGCGTCGAGCAGCACCTGCGCGCCCTCCGGCAGCTTGCGGCAGATATCGAAGAAGGTGTGCGCGGGAATGGTAATCGCGCCCGCACGGTCGACGGCGGCCTGCACGCTCTCCACGATCTGCAGGTCGAGATCGGTCGCGGTCAGGCGGATGGAGCCATCGGACGCAGCCTCGATCAGAACGTTCGACAGGATCGGAATGGTATTCCGTCTCTCCACCACGGACTGCACATGACCGAGGCTCTTCAACAGAGTCGCGCGTTCGATGGTAGCCTTCATTCGTGGTCCCGCTCTTCTTTAGGCTTCTGACGGTTCGGCCCGGCCGGGCCGCCGCATGTCGAAATACTATGTATTCCTTACCGCAATCGCAGCCGGGGGCAAGGGGCGAGCCGTGCGCAAAGCGCCCCGGATGGCACAATGCTGTGGACGAATGGCCTTCTCGGCCCCGGCAGGGCTTGCCAAGCGCCCGCCGATGGGCTTTGCCTGCGTCGCATGAGGGCATGGCAGGCTGTTTCGGTCGGGATATTGATGGCCACGGGGCTGGCCCTGACCACGGGTGCGTCCGCCCGCGATTCGCTGGGTGCTTTCGAAAGCTGGGGCGCGTTCCGCGACCCGGAGGTTCCACGCTGCTATGCCATCGCGCAGCCTGCACGACCGGGTACGGAGGGCCGCTGGCGTCCCTTCGCCTCCGTCGCCTACTGGCCGCGCGCGAATGTGCGCGGACAGGTCCATATCCGCCTGAGCCGCCAGATCGCCACAGGCTCCCGCCTCACCCTCTCCATCGGCGAGCGCCAGTTCCCGTTGGTCGGCGGCGGAGCGGATGCATGGGCGCCCAATCGGCAGGGCGACGCCGCCATCGTTGCGGCCATGCGTTCGGCCACCAGCATGAGCGTGTCGGCACGGGCCGGGACCGGCGCGGGATTTGCGGATACCTATCGCCTGCGCGGCGCGGCAACGGCGATCGACGCCGCCGCCCTTGGTTGCGGTCGGCTGCGTTGACGGACTTTGTGTAATTTCAGCAATTTTTCGTAACACGGACCAGTATCGCTAACGTTCCATTAGCCGCCTTTCGGTAACGCGGACCCAAAGAAACAGGGTCGCTATGATGAATAAAACCGGACGCCTCAAATCCCTCTCGGCCATGCTCAGCGTGCGCGGGGCCATCGCCATCGCCTGCTTCGTGAGTGTGGGTTCGGGCATCACCGGTATCCTCCTCGAACAGTCCGCCAAGTCGCGCGCGGTGGAAACCGGCGCGCTGGTCGCGGATCAGGTGGCGGCGAACGTCCGCCTCCAGTTCGACCGATCCATCGGGACCGTGGAGGGCATGCGATCCGCCATCGTCGCGGCGCGCGGTATGAACATCGTCGATCGCAACGCCCATAACAGCATCATGCGCTCCACCCTCGCCGCGACGCCGGACCTGCTGGCGACATGGACGGCGTGGGAGCCGAATGCGTTCGACGGCAATGACGCCGATTTCGCCGGCAAGGACGGCCATGACGCCACCGGGCGCTTCGTCCCCTATTGGCATCGGTCGGGCAGTTCCATCGCCTTGTCGCCGCTGGAGGATTATACAAAGCCCGGCGCGGGCGATTATTATCTGCTGGCCCAGCAATCGGGCAAGCCGGTGATGGTCGAACCCTATGAATATAAGGTCGATGGCCGCACCGTCCTGATGACCTCCATCGCGCTTCCCGTGGTGGACGGCGGCCATGCCGTCGCCGTCGTCGGTGCGGACGTCGCGCTCGACGAACTGCAAACGCGAATCGCCGCGATGAAACTGCCGTTCGACGGACAGGCGACCCTGACGTCAGGCAGCGACATCGTCGTCTACAGCAAGGATAGCGCCAGGCTCGGCAAGAAGAATGGCGACGACAACGCCTTCACCGCCGACCCCGTGCTGGGCGACGTAATCAGCGTCGAGCGCCCCGTGGACCTGAAGGGCTTCAACGCCGGATGGAAGGTGCGGATCGTCCTGCCATTGTCCGCCGTGCTGGCCGATGCGCGGCTGGCGGAAATGTCCCTCCTCCTCTCCGCGCTCGCAATGATCGTCGGCCTCGCGCTGTTCCTGCGCTCCGCCGCGGTGCGGATCGTCGGTCGACCGCTGGAAACCCTGTCGGACGAGATGAAGGCGCTGGCGGCAGGCAATCTCGCGCCCCCGGCCCGCGCCCCCGCGCGCGCGGTGGAAGTCGCCAACATGCGCGACGCCCTCGACATCTTCCGCGACAATGCCATCGCCAAGCGGCAGGCCGACGAGGATCAGCAGATGGTCGTCGCCAGCCTCGCCGACAGCCTGCAGAACATGGCGGACGGCGACCTGTCCTCGCGCATCCATGCGACGTTCAGCGGCACCTATCAGCAGATCAAGACGAATTATAACGACGCCCTGCAACGGCTGGAAAGCGCCATGGCCTCCGTCTCCGGCAGCGTCACCGACGTGCGCCATGGATCGGACGAGATCAGATCGGCGTCCGACAATCTGGCCCGCCGCACCGAACAGCAAGCGGCGGGGCTGGAGGAAGTCGCATCGGCCATGCGCCAGATCACAACCGGCGTCAGCGAAACCGCCCTCGCCGCGCTCAAGGCCAATAGCGTGGTCGAGGAATCGAAGCGCGACATGGAAAATGGCGGCACCGTCATCCGCCGCGCCATCGACGCCATGGGTGGCATCGAAAACTCCTCCAACGAGATTTCCGACATCATCTCCGTCATCGACGGCATCGCGTTCCAGACCAACCTCCTCGCCCTGAACGCAGGCGTCGAGGCCGCGCGCGCCGGTGAAGCGGGCAAGGGCTTCGCGGTCGTCGCCTCCGAAGTGCGCGCACTCGCGCTGCGATCGTCCGACGCGGCGCAGGACATCAAGTCCAAGATCCTCGCCAGTTCCGACCAGGTGAAGTCCGGCGTGGCGCTGGTGGGAGAGATGAACCTGGCGCTCGACCGCATCGTGGGGCGCATCGGGGAGATCAGCGACCTCGCCTCCGGCATCGCCCGTTCAGCGGACGAGCAATCGACCAGCCTCAACGAGGTCAACGGCGCGGTCGCCCAGATGGATACTTTTACGCAGCAGAACGCCGCCATGGTCGAGGAAAGCACCGCCGCCGCGCGCAATCTGGCGTCGCAGGCGGGAACGCTGGCGAGCCTCATCGGACAATTCCGCACCGGCAACGCTGCGGGCAATGTTGTGCCTCTGCGGCGCGCGGGGTAAACTGCCGCACCGCTTGGTCGGCCAATCCGGCGACAACAGCCAGTTAAAAAAGAAAATTTCGGCGAGGAGCGAGGTATAAACCCCGCAGAAGGGGATATGGGACAAATTCATTACGGAAACGAAAAGATCGTTTACCTTTCGTTAAGAACTTTCAAGCATCACCCCGTTAACTTTTCATCAATAAGCGTTAATTTCGATGCAACGACTGCTTTTCCTTCCCATGGTGATGGCCCTTGCGGCCTGCGCGACCACGCCCAAAGTCGCCGCTCCGTTCGTCGCGGACGGGCCAGCGTGGCGCAAGATATTGACGCAGGACGACGCGCGTCGGGTCGATGACCTGCCCGCGACATGGACCCGCGCCCTCGCCGCCGTCGCCCCCCGGTATCGCAAGGCCCTGACGCGTGAGGGCGAATTGCTGACCCCGAATGCCGCGCGCGACCATGCGACGCCGCCGCCCGGCTCCTATCGCTGCCGTCTCGTCAAGCTGGGTGCGGGCGCGCGTCGGGAACCGCCGGTGCGGAGCTTCCCCGACTATTTCTGCTATATTCGGGGGGAGAAGGACAATGAGCTCTCCTTCTCCAAGCAGACCGGCACGGACCTCCCCGGCGGATGGCTTCACCGCGACGGTGCGCAGCGACTGATTCTCACCGGCGCACGCCAACGCACGCCGGGAGACACGTCCCTCGCCTATGGCGCCGAGCCGACGAGGGATGTCGTCGGAGTATTGGAACGGATCGGCCCATTTCGCTGGCGTCTCGTTCTCCCATGGAGAGACGCAGGCGCGGGACTTGATATCTATGAGTTAACGCCAGTACCAGCGGATCAGCAGGCGGCCGAACCGCGCGTGACAGAAGTCGCGCCGAGCAAAGCCCTGCGAACCCCCTGAGGAGAGGGCGGCGCGCACCCCCACCCACCCCCGCTCGCCGCCCTTTTCCTCCAGAGCCCCTGTGCGCGGTCATCCACGCACAGGGGTTCTGAACACGCCACCTCCAACGACCCGGCGTCACATAATCGCCATACAAGCGTAAGCGATCCGTCGTGAAACCGACGCGAAATCGTCCAACAAACGTTTTAGCAGACCCCCGGCAATGACAGCGGGGACCATATTTCCCCGCATTTCTATCGGGGAAACCAAGATGAAAACCGTTTCAGCGGCGGGTCGCCGCACAGGCCTTCACACTGTCGCAATGACTGCCATCGCGCTCGTGCTGGGCACAGCCGCTCCCGCCATGGCTGCGGATGCGGGCGCCGATGCAGCCGCCGCGGATGCGGGCGACGCTGGCCTGACCGACATCGTCGTGACCGCCGAAAAGCGTCAGACGAACCTGCAGCAGACGCCCATTTCCATTTCCGTCCTGAACGGCGACGCCCTGCGCGACCGGCATATCCAGAGCCTTGGCGACCTGATGGACGGCGCGGTGCCCTCGCTGCGCGTCGCCCCCTTCTTCACGCGCAGTTCGGCGCTGACCGTCGGCATTCGCGGCATCGTGCCGTTCGACGCCAACCAGCCGAGTCGCGACGCGGGCATCGGCATCTATATCGACGGCGTTTATCTGGGCCGTTCGCAGGGCCTCGGCATGGCGCTGCTCGACATCGCGCAGATCGAGGTGCTGAAGGGTCCGCAGGGCACGCTTTTCGGCCGTAACTCCACGGGCGGCGCGGTCAGCATCACCAGCCGCAAGCCGACCGGCGAACTCGGCCTGCGCGCCAAGGCGGGCATCAGCAACTATGGCGGGTACAGCGCCGACGCGCATCTCGACCTGCCCGCCATCGGCAATGTCGCGATCAAGCTCGACGGTATCGTCACCAAGCGCGACGGCACGGTGAACAACCCGATGCAGGGGGAGCATGACTTCAACGAATATGACAAGCGCGGCTTCCACGCCGCCGCACGCTATGACGCGGGCAGCAATTTCACCGCGCAGCTCGATTTCGACATCAGCTATGACGCAACGACGCCCTATTATGTTCAGTTGCTGAAACAGCCGACCTCCGGCGTGCTGCAGCCCATTGTCCAGGTCCAGCCGAACCGCGCCACCACCGCCGACATCGGCGTTCCGCAGGCACTGAGCATCGGCAAGACCTGGGGCGTCGGCCTGCACATGGAGTGGAAGGCGAACGACTGGGCAACCTTCCGCTCGATCACCTCCTACCGCGACCTCAGCCAGAGCCAGTATGACAATGGCGCGGGTGCGCACACCAGCGCGATCACGCCGGGCCGCACCTTCTCGCGCTACAGCCTCGCCTCGCTGCGCCAGAACCAGTTCAGCCAGGAACTGCAACTGCTCGCATCGCTGCCGCGCCTCGAATATGTCGGCGGCCTGTTCTATTATCATGAAGCGGGCGACGACGACGCCTGGACGCCCAGCACGATGCAGCTCGATGCGACCGGCACCATCGCGACCCGCCTGCCGATCCCCACCGCCAGCACCGCCTTCCCGGACCGCGCCAGCAACGCCAAGGCAGACAGCTTTGCCGCTTATGGGCAGGCGACCTACACGCCCGCCATTCTGGACGACATGCTGAAGCTGACGGTCGGCGCCCGCCTAACGCATGACAAGAAAAGCGGCCATTTGTTCAAGGTCAACGGCGCGGACACGAACTACAGCTTCGCCCTGTCCTCGACCCGCGTCGATCCGATGGTGACGGTTGCGTTCGACGCGGCGCAGGGCGTCCATCTCTACGGCAAATGGGGCACCGCCTATCGTGCGGGCGGCGCGAACAGCCGCTCGCTCACCTATCGCGCCTTTGGCCCTGAAAAGGTCAGCACGTTCGAAGCGGGCGTGAAGACGGAGTTCTGGGACAAGAAGGCCCGCCTGAACCTTGCCGCCTATTCCACCCGCTACACGAATATCCAGATCGACTTCAACGCGCTGGGCCTCGACCCGCTCAACCCCTCGCGCGGCACGATCGAGACGGTCAATGCGCAAGGGCGCGGCATCATCAAGGGGCTGGAGATCGACGGATCGCTGGCGCCCGTGGACGGCCTGACGCTGTCGGCATCCTATGCCTATACCGACTCGCACCTGCCCGCGGCCACCAACCCGTTCGCGAACAACGCCCTGACCAACGTGTTCATCGTCTACACGCCGCAGAACGCCTGGTCCGGCTCCGTCGATTATGAGCGCGACCTCGGCTTCGCCACCGGCAAGCTGCATTTCGACGTCAATGGCGCGGAGGGCTATCACGCCACCTCCGCCGATCCGACCTTCACCGGCAAGTCGCTGGTGGTGAACGGACGTTTCAGTGTCGCAGACATCGACGTCAGCCGTGGCGCGAAAATGGGCGTAGCACTGTGGTCTAGAAACCTTTTCAACGAGCAACATACGTTCTACCAAAGCGGGACCGGCAGCTATCCGTTCGGCATTTACAACGAACCGCGCACCTGGGGCGTGGACGTGTCGCTGAACTTCTGACGGCAGGAGAGGAGAACATGTTGATGACCACGAAAATCGCAGGCGCGACCATCGCCGCCCTCATGCTGGCGACCGCCATCCCCTTCCCCGCATCCGCGCTGGTAACCGATGCCAGCGCGGAACGGGACGCCACGGGGCAGGTCGTTCTGCACTGGACGGCAAAGGGTCCGGTGGATGTGTTGCAGGCGGACAGCGCGAGCGTAGACATCGCCGCCGCCCGGCTGGTGTCTAAGGGCGACCGGGACGGAACGGCGGCGCTGGCCGCCGATCCGGTCAAGCGCCCCTATTTCCTGCTGAAGGACATAAGCGACGGCTCCGTCACCCGCGTCGCGGAACGGCTGGTGCCGCTGAAACAGGGGTCCAACTTTCGCGACATCGGCGGCTATCCCGGCGCGGACGGCAAGCATGTCCGCTGGGGCCTGATCTACCGCGCGGGCGCGACCGCCATGCTGACGCCGGAGGACGTGACAAAGGTCAGCGCCCTCGGCCTCAATCAGATCGTCGATTTGCGCTCGGACGAGGAACGCGTGCTGGCCCCGACGAAGATCGACGGCGTGACCTACACGGCCTACGGCTATTCTATGCAGCGCATCTTCGACAGCATGAAGTCGCAGGCCGGATCGCCGCAAAATGGCGGGCAACTTTATCGCGGCCTGCCCACCATGCTCGCGCCGCAGATGAAACTGCTGTTCGCCGCCCTCCTCGGCAAGCAGGGGCCGGTCGAGTATAATTGCTCGGCAGGGCAGGACCGCACCGGCTTTGCGACGGCGATGATCCTGTCCGCGCTGGGCACGCCGCGCGATGTGATCCTGAAGGACTATCACCTCTCGACCACCTATCGTCAGCCGCAATATGAGATGCCGCCGATCGACCCGGCGCTCTATCCCAATAATCCGGTGGCGAAGATGTTCGCGGCGATGGCCAGTGGACAGGGCCACAAGGCACAGCCTCTGAAGGATGCGAGCGGCAAGGCGTTCCTGTCCGATGCGTTCGAGGAAATCGACGCGAAATGGGGATCGACCGATGGCTATCTGCAACAGGTCGTGGGCCTGACGCCGGTGGACATCGCCGCGTTGCGGGCGACCTATCTGCAATGACGACCGGACGCCGGGCGGTGGCGACTTCGCCGCCCGGCGCCTGTCCCTCAAGCACACACTGGCGAAATCGCGCAAACTCGCCTATATGCGCGCCCATCATGCAAATTCCCGGCAATATCGACCCCGTGCCCGTTCCGCGCGTCATCACCCCGCGTGAGGATGGTCGCGTCGACCTCCTGGGCCTCTCCGCCGCGCAAATCCGCGCCGAACTGGAGGAGAAGGGCCTAGACGCCAAGCAGGCGAAGCTACGCTCCAAGCAGCTGTTCCACTGGCTCTATCATCGCGGCGAAACCGACTTCGACCGGATGACCGACCTCGGCAAGCCGCTGCGTCCGTGGATGGCGGAGCGTTTCATCGTAGGTCGCCCGGATGTGGTGGAGGCGCAGGTGTCGTCCGACGGCACGCGCAAATGGCTGCTCCGCTCCGACGACGGGCAGGATTATGAGATGGTGTTCATCCCCGATGCGGACCGGGGCACGCTCTGCGTCTCGTCGCAGGTCGGCTGCACGCTCAACTGCCGCTTTTGCCATACGGGCACGATGCGACTGGTGCGCAACCTGACACCGGGCGAGATCGTCGGGCAGGTCATGCTGGCGCGCGATGCGCTGGGCGAATGGCCCAAGGGCAATATGGGCAGCGCAGGTAACCCCGCCGACGAGGATGAGGATGCCCCGCAGTACAGCCCGGATGGCCGCATGCTGACCAACATCGTCATGATGGGCATGGGAGAGCCGCTGTATAATTTCGAGAATGTGCGCGACGCGCTGAAAGTCGTGATGGACGGCGCAGGGCTGGCCCTGTCCCGCCGCCGCATCACCCTGTCCACCAGCGGCGTCGTGCCGATGATGGAGCGCGCCGCGCAGGAGATCGGCGTCAACCTCGCCGTGTCGCTCCATGCCGTGACCAAGGAGGTGCGCGACGAGATCGTGCCCATCAACCGCAAATATGGCATTGAGGAACTGCTTCAGGCCTGCGCGGACTATCCCAAGGCGAACAACGCCCGCCGCATCACCTTTGAATATGTGATGCTGAAGGACAAGAATGACAGCGATGCGGACGCGCACGAACTGGTCCGCCTGATCCGCCATTATAAATTGCCGGCCAAGGTCAATCTGATCCCCTTCAACCCGTGGCCCGGCAGCGCCTATGAATGCTCCACGCCGGAGCGGATCAAGCGTTTCTCCGAGATCGTGTTCGAAAGCGGCATTTCCGCGCCGGTCCGCACCCCGCGCGGGCGCGACATCGCCGCCGCCTGCGGCCAGCTCAAGACCCAGTCGCAGAAGATGAGCCGCGCGGAGCTCGACCGGCTGGCGGAAGAGAAGCAAGCCGCGCTTGGCTGACTTGCTGGCGGGCAGCGCGCTTCCCCTTCTCGCGGGAACCGTGGGTGGGGCGATGAATGCGCTGGCGGGCGGTGGCACCTTCGCCACCCTGCCCGCGCTGATCGCCCTCGGTCTGCCTGCCAACATCGCCAATGCGACCTCCAATTTCTCGCTGCTGCCCGGCGCCTGTTCCAGCGCATGGGTCTATCGCGACGAATTGCGTCCGCTCGGCGGGGTCAATATCGGGTGGCTGGCGGCGATCACCTTCATCGGAGGGTTGGCGGGCGGCACATTGCTCGTCGTCACGCCGACGCGGGCGTTCGACCTCATCATCCCCTGGCTGCTGCTGTTCGCCTTCGTCGTCATGCTGGTTGGCGAGCGGGCGAGTGCGTGGCTGCGTGCGCGCGTCACTATCGGCAAGCCGACGCTGATCTTCGCGCAGATATTCCTCGGCGTCTATGGCGGCTATTTCGGCGGCGGCGTGGGCCTGATCACCACCGCCATCTATGGCCTGCTGGCGGGGATCAGCGTGCGGGAGATGTTCGCGCCGCGCACGTTTATGCTCGCCACGGCCAATCTGGCGGCGGCAGTGATCTTCCTGTGGTTCGCGATGGTGGACTGGCGCAGTTGCGTGCCGATGATGGTCGGCGCGCTGGTCGGCGGCGGGCTCGGTGCGCATCTAGGCAAGAAACTGCCCGTGCGCGTCGTGCGATGGTGGACATTGACGGTGACGGCGGCGACGACGGTCGTATTCTTCAGCCGCGCATATGGCTGACGATCAGCCCTTCAGGCTATCCCAATGCCCGCCTTCATAGGCGATGGACGTTTCCACCAGCGCCTCCCACAAGTCCGCGAGCGCGTCGGCGGGCAATCCCCGCTCCTGCGCCAGCGCGCGCACATTCTCCACGACCTGCGCCTTGCGCGGTTCGTCGCGGACCTGCGCCTTCTCCGGCTTGATGCGGGCGGCGGCGCGCATATAGGCGAAGCGGGTGACGAGCAGGTCGACCAGCGCGCGGTCGGTCGCGTCCACGCCGCGGCGCACGTCGATCATGGTCTGACAGTCTTCGGGGCGGGCCACTTCGTCCATGCGCGTGGCACTAGGACGCCGCGTGCCTTCTGTCGAGGGCTTGACTCTCCGCCCTTTGCCGCTAATAGCCGCCGCTTCGCAATTGGCCCAGCATCCCGGTGAAGCTGTGGCCCGACTCCTGCTCCGGCGGGTTTCGAGCGGTTCCGGGAATAACCGCCGGCAACGGCACGCAATTGAAGGACATATCATGACGAAGCGCACAAGCGCCAAGTACAAACTCGACCGTCGCATGGGCGAGAACATCTGGGGCCGTCCCAAGTCGCCTGTCAACAAGCGCGAATATGGTCCCGGTCAGCACGGCCAGCGCCGCAAGAGCAAGGTGTCGGACTACGGCATCCAGCTCCGCGCCAAGCAGAAGCTGAAGGGCTATTACGGCGACGTGACCGAGAAGCAGTTCAAGAAGAACTATTTCGAAGCCAGCCGCATGAAGGGCGACACCGGCCAGAACCTGATCGGCCTGCTGGAGCGCCGTCTTGACGCGGTCGTGTATCGCGCCAAGTTCACGCCGACCATCTTCTCCGCCCGTCAGCTGGTCAGCCATGGCCACGTCTATGTGAACGGCGTGAAGTGCAACATCGCCAGCCGGCTGGTGAAGCCGGGCGACGTGATCTCGCTGGGCAAGAAGGCGCAGGAAATGGCGCTGGTTCTGGAGGCTCAGAGCCTGCCGGAGCGCGACATCCCTGACTATATCGCACCCGACGGCAACACCAAGTTCACCTATGTTCGCGTTCCGACGCTGGACGAGGTGCCCTATCCGGTGAAGATGGAACCGAATCTGGTCGTCGAATTCTATTCGCGCTGATCCTTCGGGATTTGCGAGCCAAAGGGGGCGGTCCGGTTCGGGCCGCCCTTTTTTGTTCTTCCGATCAGTTTCCCCTTACCCACAACCGTTCGCCCTGAGCCTGTCGAAGGGCTGCACTTCTTCCTCAAGCACCCCGCCCACAGAAAGTACGGCCCTTCGACAGGCTCAGGGCGAACGGATTTCTTTGTCAGCCCCCCACGGGTGCCGCCCCAACAACGCCCGCCGCTTTCCCTTGCAGTCGCCGCAGGATCGCCATAGCTTCCCGCCCATGCGCCCTATTCTGCCGGTCGGCTGTGCCGCCCTCGCCCTGTTTGCAACCGCCACGGCCTCCGCAGCCGACCCGGTGCAGCTCCCGCCGCCGGTAAAGCCGCGCCCCATTTCCGTCGCCACGTTGAAGACAGTGACGCGCGACCTGTCGGCGGACGCCTTTGAAGGCCGCGCGCCGACCACGCCGGGCGAGACGAAAAGCGTCGCCTATATCATCGACCAGATGAAGAAGGCGGGCCTGAAACCGGGCAACAAGGGACAATGGACGCAGGCCGTGCCGCTGGTCGAACTGACCCAGAGCAATATCGGCCCGCTCGCCATCACGGGCGGCAAGACGAACCTCAGCTTCGCCTACAAGACCGACATGGTCGCCACCAGCTACCGCGTGGAACCGCATACGCAGTTGAAGAACAGCGAGATGGTGTTCGTCGGCTTTGGCGTGAACGCGCCGGAAAAAGGCTGGAACGACTATGCCGGGGTCGATGTGAAGGGGAAGACGGTGGTCATCCTGATCAACGATCCCGATTACGAGATGCAAGGGCTGGACGGCCCGTTCAATGGCCGGGCGATGACCTATTATGGCCGCTGGACCTATAAGTTCGAGGAAGCCGCGCGGCAGGGTGCGGCGGGCGCGATCATCATCCACGACATCTTTCCTGCCGCCTATCCCTGGGATGTCGTCGTCTCCTCCTGGACCGGGCCGCAGCTCGAGCTGGACGATGCGGGCGGCCATATGGACCAGACGCAGGTCAATGGCTGGATCACGGGTCCGGCGGCGCGGGCGCTGTTCGATGCGGCCGACAAGAACATCGACAAGCTGGTCGCGGCGGCCAAACAGCCCGGCTTCAAGGCGGTATCGCTGGGCGTGAAGGCCAGCATCACGTTCGACACGGCGATCCGGCGGCAGGAATCGCAGAACATCATCGGCGTCCTGCCCGGCAAGGCAGCCCCCGCCGAGCATGTCCTCTACACCGCGCACTGGGACCATCTGGGCCGATGTGAGCCGGTGAACGGCGACGACATCTGCAACGGCGCGCTCGACAACGCCAGCGGCATTGCAGGCCTGATCGCGCTGGCAAAGGCCAATGCGGCGGCGGGTCCGGCGCGGCGCAGTCTGGTGTTCCTGGCGGTGACGGCGGAGGAGTCCGGGCTGCTGGGATCGCGCTATTATGCCGAGAATCCCGTCTATCCGCTCGCGACCACGGCGGGCGGGGTCAACATGGACGTGCTGAACGTCAACGGCGCGACCCGCGACGTGACGATGATCGGCGGCGGCAAGTCGGAGCTGGAGGCTTGGCTGCTGCGCGCGGCCAAGACGCAGGGGCGCGTCGTGAAGCCGGAGCCGACACCCGAAAAGGGCAGCTTCTACCGTTCCGACCATTTCAGCTTCGCCAAATTCGGCGTTCCGATGATCTATGCGGAGGCGGGCGACGATCTGATCAAGGGCGGCGTGACATCGGGCCGGGCGGCGGCGGACGATTATACCAACAACCGCTATCACAAGCCCGCCGACGAATATGATCCCACCTGGGACTGGAGCGGCGCGGTGCAGGATCTGCAGCTTTATTATGTACTGGGCCGCGAACTGGCGAACAGCACGCTCTGGCCCAACTGGTATCCGACGGCGGAATTCCGCAAGGCCCGCGACGACAGCCGCAAGGGCAACTGACACGCGGCTATTGCGCCAACTGTCATTGCCTTGCCCCATATCCCGGTGCAAAGGGCTGATCGATGCCAAGTCCGTTGCCGACCTGCCCGCCCATCGCCTTTCGTCGCGACAGGCCATGAGCATTTTCGCGGCGGAAACGCTGTTCAGGGCTCCCCCCTTTCCCGGCGCGCAACCAGTCGCCGTGGTCCGGCGTGCAACCTCGCTGCGAGCCGTGGCGCCGGATGCCGCCGCCGCTCTTGCCGATGCGATCCGGCGTGAGCGGGTGGGCGGTGCGTTCTGGGGCGCTGACGATCCATGGCAAGGCTTTGTTCGGGAGCCCCATCAAAAGGTGCAGGCCGACGATCCGCTGGCCCTGATCGCTGCCATCGCGGGGTGCGCCCTCGTCTGTGAGGGCGCAGGCCCGTTTTCCGCCCTGTCCGGGCTGGAGCCGGGAACCGCCCATCATCGGGAGGTCGTGCACGATCTGATCGCGCAGCATCTGCTGGCCTCCGTGACATGGCATGATCCCTTCACCGGCAATGCCACCTCACCGCTGCATATCGTCGCGATCATGGGGCAATGGCGGCGCCTGATAGAAAGCAACCGCGCAATCGCCGCCGCCTTTGGCTTTGCCGCGTGGAAGCAGGACACGGTGGCCGCGCTGCTGTGGGCGGGCGACGCCTCTCCCGTCTTTGCCGCTCCCGCCCTGCCCCATCTCGACCGCCTGCCCCCCGGTGCAGGAATCGCCCTGTGGAAAGCCCGCGTCCCCGCCGCCTTCCTGACCGCCGCCGAGCAATCGGGTCGCCCCTTGTGGGAGGTGGAGGATGGCTTCATCCGCTCCATCGGCCTTGGCGCGGACTGCGTGCCGCCCCTGTCCATCGTGGTGGATGATCTGGGCGCGCATTATGATCCCTCCCGCCCCTGCCGCCTCGAAGAATTGTTGAGGGAGGACGCGCCGGATGCGGACAAGCTGGCGCGGGCCCGCCTGTTGCGCGACCGCATCACCGCTTCGGGCATCAGCAAATATGGCGTTGGCGGCACTGTCCTGCCCCGCCCCGCCGGACCGAAGCGCCATCTCCTCGTCGTCGGGCAGGTGGAGGATGATCGCTCCGTCGTGCTCGGCGGCTGCGGCCTCGCCTCCAACCACGAACTGCTCCGCCGGGTGCGGGCGCGGTGCCCTGACGCGTTCATCGTCTATCGCCCCCACCCCGACGTGGAGGCAGGCCACCGCAAGGGCCATATTCCCCCAGCGGAGGCGCTGGCGCTGGCCGATGTCATCGACCCCGGCAATGCGATCAGCGACCTGATCGCGATGGTGGACGAAGTGCATGTGCTGACCTCGCTCGCCGGGTTCGAGGCGTTGTTGCAAGGCAAGGCCGTGGTGACGCACGGCGTCCCCTTCTATGCGGGATGGGGCCTGACCACCGACCTCGGCCCGGTGCCGGATCGCCGGGGACGGCCCCGCACCCTGGACCAGCTCGTCGCCGCCGTGCTGATCGACTATCCCCGCTATCTCGACCCCCTGACCGGCCTTCCGTGCGATGCGGAATTGCTGATCGTACGAATGGGGGATGGCATACGGCGAGAAAACTCGGCATTAGTGGCAGCGCGGAAGATCTGGGGGCGAATAAACAGGCTTCTGACGCGAGTACGAAAAAGATAATGAAACACAAACCGATACCGCAGCGAAACATCCTGTTCCTGCAGGGGCCGCCGGGTCCGTTCTTCTGGCTGCTGGCCCAGCGGATGGAGGCGATGGGTCACACCATCCACCGCATCAACCTCAGCGGCGGGGATCGCGGCGACTGGCCGGGCAAGGCCGTGGACTATCGCGGCACGCGCAAGCGTTGGGTCTTCTACGTCGACCAATATATGCGCGACAATGCGATCACCGACATCATGCTGTTCGGCGATTGCCGTCCCTGGCACATGGCCGCGCACCAGATGGCGGCGCTGCGCGAAATCCACGTCCATGTGTTCGAGGAAGGCTATATCCGGCCAGACTGGGTCACGCTGGAGCCGAGCGGCGTCAACGGCCGCTCCTCCTTGCCGCGCGATCCGCAATGGTATCGCGATCAGGCGAAAACCCTGCCCCCCCTTCCCGACCGGCCGACCATCACGGCCAGCTTCGCGCGGCGCGGGCATGACGCCTATTGGTATTATCACCGCACCTTCATGACGCAGCCCTATTATCCCTTCTATCGCTCGCACCGCCCCGGTTCGATCGTCCTGGAGGGTTTCGGCTGGCTATCCTTCCTCGCCCGGCGCAAGCCGATGGCGGAGAAGGCGGAGCGGACCATCGCGGCGCTCGGCGACACGCCCTATTTCCTGTTCCCGCTGCAACTCACCAACGATTACCAGATTCGCGCGCATTCGCCGTTCAACTCCATGCTGGAGGCGATGGAATATGTGCTGGCCAGCTTTGCCCGCCGCGCGCCGCATGACGCCAAGCTGCTGGTCAAGGAGCATCCGCTCAACTTCGGTTTCCGCAGCTGGGCCTCGACGTTGCTGCGGTTCGAGCGGCAGTTCAACCTTAATGGCCGCATCCTGCATATCGGCGGCGGTGACCTCGAAAGCCTGGCGCGCGGGTCGCGGGGCATGGTGACGGTGAACAGCACCTCCGCGACGCTGGCCCTGCGCGAGAATGTGCCGACCATCGCGCTGGGGACGGCGATCTACGACATGCCGGGCATCACCCATCAGGGTAAGCTGGACGAGTTCTGGAACAGGCCGCAGGCACCGGACCCGGAGACGTTCGATGCGTTTCGCCGCGTCCTGCACGAACGCTGCCTCGTCTATGGCGGCTTCGCCAGCAAGTCGGCGGTGGAGACGCTGGTCGATTCGACGGTGGAGCGGCTGATGGAACAGGGACCGGCACCGCTGGTCCCGCATGATGTCGTCGCCTTTGGCTGACGGCCTCAGCCGGCGATAGTCTCCAGCCAGCGGTCCACCCGCAGGAAATGCTCGGTCCAGCCGGGTGCACGGAAACCCGCCTGAGTCAATCGGTCTGCCTGCGCCTGCCGCTCCGTCGATGCGGGGTCCATGAACTCGCGGATCATGTCGTACCACGCCGTCATGTCATGCGGGTCGAGGCAGGTCACGATGTCGCCTGCAATCTCGCGAAAGACGGGCAACGGACTGGCGATCACCGGCGTCCCCACCGCCAGCGCCTCGACCAGCGGCAAGCCATAGCCTTCCGCGAAGGAGGGAAAGAGCAGCGCCCGCGCGCCGATCATCAGCGACAACAGGGCATCGTCGCCGCAATGGGCCAGCTCCGTCACATGCGGCCCCAGCACCGGACTGTTGTCGAGCAGGCCCGTCGCCTCCGCGCACTGCCACCCTCGCTGCCCCACGATGACGAGGCGCGGACAGGCATCGCCCAGCGCCGCCGCAAGGTCACGCCACACTTTCAACAGCAATATGTGGTTCTTGCGCCCCTCGATCGTGCCCAGCGTCAGGAAATAGGGACGACCGTCGTCATTCAGGATCAGGCCATCCGCGGCCCGCTTTGGTGGAGAGAGCCAGACATTCTCGACCCCCAATGGCGCGACCACGCTATGCTCCGGCATGGGCACGGCGATGCGGCGCGCAAAGGCGACGAGGCTCGCCAGCGTATCCGCACTGTTGGCGATGACGCCGAAACCATGGCGGAGCAGCGTCTTCATCCGGCGCCGATGCTTCGCCCCCTCCCCCTCGCGGCAAAATTGCGGGTGGGTGAGCGGGATCAGGTCATGGACGAAATAAATCGGTCGCACCCCCGTCCGCTCGATCCAGCGGGCATGGCCCGCCCGTTGCAAGCCGGTGTGGCCGACGTTCAAATAGGGCACGCCCGCCGTGTTTCGGGCGATGGGAGTGTAGAAGGATGCGGTGAGTATCGCGCCGATGACATGCCGCTTCCGCCCGCTCCGGTCGTCCAGCAGCGCATCGAACAACAGCCGCGACAGCCAGCGTGGCAGGATACGCGTATAGCCGCTGCGCTGCACGACCGCGCGGGCGCGATTGCGGTAATGCGCGACATAGGCCAGCATGGAACGGTCGATGCCGGTCGGCAGACGGCCCGACCAGCTCCGCCAGACCAGTCGGCTGACATCCAGCAGCACCGGCGTCTCCGCCGCATTCCCATATTTCGTCAAGCCCATCGCTCCGTCCGGTCCCGACGATCCAGCCTTTCGCATATGCCCCCGATCATCGCGGTGCGTTAGCAGAGCCGTTCGCAGGTTCCAATGCCCGCCTGCGCCGCGCCTTTGCGCCAATGTCCGCTTGCGAGCCGCCATGCCGGGCTTTATGGCCCGCCCTATGACCTATCGCATGCCGGCCGAATGGGCCTCTCAGGATTGGCTATGGATCGGCTTTCCGGGCGACCCTGCCGAATGGCCGGACGATCTGCCCGGCGCGCAGCATCAGGTCGCGGCCTTCGCCAGCGCGGTCCACGCAGGGGGTCGAGGTCAGCCGGTGCGCCTGATCGCCCGGACGCAGGACGATGCGGTGACCGCCCGCGCCCTCGCCCATGCAGGGGTCGAGGTGATCCACGAACCCTTTGGCGACATCTGGCTGCGCGACTCCGGTCCCATCGGCATCGCCACCGAAACGGGCAAGCGTGCCCTGTCCGGCTTTGGCTTCAACGGCTGGGGCGGCAAGTTCGACATGCCGGGCGATCAGGATATCGGCGAACGGCTCGCCGCGCCCACCGGCCTGCCCTTCACGAAATTCGATCTCGTCTGTGAGGGTGGCTCGCTGGACACGGACGGCACCGGCCTGTTCGTGACGACGGCGCAATGCCTGCTCAATCCCAACCGCAACCCCGCGCCGCAAGCCGATGCCATAGAGGCGGTGCTGGCGGAGGCGCTGGGCCTGAACCGGATGCTGTGGCTGGGTGACGGCCTGATCAACGACCACACTGATGGGCATGTCGACAATCTTGCCCGCTTCGTCGCGCCAGGCGTCCTGGCCATACCGCAGGCGACGACAGGCGACGATCCGAACGAGTTCATCTACGCCGACGCCGCCGCCCGCGCGCTGGCTTTCGGGGTGGAGGTGGTGCGCCTGCCCTCCGTCGGCCTGTACGAGATCGACGGCGATGTCGTGCCTGCCAGCTACATGAACTTCCTGATCGTCAACGCCGTGGTGGTGGTGCCGCAATATGGCGCGCCCAACGATGCTGCCGCCGTGGAGGCCCTGCGCCCCTTCTTCCCCGGTCGGGACGTCATCGGCCTGCCCTCCACCGCGCTGCTCCGCGGCGGCGGCAGTTTCCATTGTTGCAGCCAGCAAATGCCCTCAGCCGGATTGTAATCGCATGACCAAAGTCACTGTCGCCGCCCTGCAACTCGCCTTCTCGGACGATGAGGAGGATAATATCGCGTCCGTGGAGAGCCACGCACGGCAAGCGGCGGCGCGCGGCGCCAAGATCATCCTGCCGCCCGAATTGTTCGAAGGCCCCTATTTCTGCAAGTCTCAGGACGAGAGCCTGTTCGCCAACGCCCGCCCCGTGACGGAACATCCCGCCGTCACGACGATGCAGGCGGTTGCGCGCGACCTGAACGTCTATATCCCGACCAGCTTTTTCGAGCGGGACGGCCAGCATTATTACAACTCCCTCGCCATGATCGACGATCAGGGCGAGATCATGGGCGTCTATCGCAAGAGCCATATTCCCGACGGCCCCGGCTATCAGGAGAAATATTATTTCCGTCCCGGCAATACGGGGTTCAAGGTGTGGAAAACCCGCTACGGCACCATCGGCGTCGGCATCTGCTGGGACCAATGGTATCCCGAATGCGCGCGCGCCATGGCGTTGATGGGGGCGGAGATGCTGTTCTATCCCACCGCCATCGGGTCGGAACCCTATGATCCCGACCTCGACACCAGCCGCATGTGGCGCCGTGCGATGCAGGGTCATGCCGTGTCCAACTGCATGCCGGTGATCGCCGCCAACCGCATCGGGGAAGAAGACGGGCCGGAAGGGTCGCAGAAATTCTACGGCCACAGCTTCATCACCGACCAGTGGGGCGATTTTCTCTCCGAGGTCGAGGATTGGCAGTCAGGTGCCCTCGTCGCGACGGTCGATCTGGAGCAGGCGCGCATGCACCGCGCAGGCATGGGTTTCTTCCGCGACCGCCGTCCGCAGCTCTACGGGCGGCTGGCCGAGGATATCTGAGGCGGAATTTTCGGGTATGGTGGACGGGCTAAATCCTCCCCGTTCGGTTCGAGTAGACTTCGAGCGTAGTCGAGAAGGCGTATCGAGAACGCTGGCACAGCACTAATTTCTCGACACCGGTTCTCGACTACGCTCGAACCTTGCTCGAAACGAACGGATATGGGGTGACGTCCCAAAATGGTCGCAACCCGCCAATCAAAACGCATCGTCATCCCGGACCTGATCCGGGGTGACGAATAAGGGCGCGTCCGCACCCGGTCGTCTCCAGACCATCCCCTTTCCGCCCATCACCACCAACCCCGCCCCCAAATTCTCGCCCCAAACTGCCGTACACTGGACAGCGCCCCGGCAACCGCTAGGGTCGCGGCAGTACAGATTTCAGGCGACCCCATGCACTCCATGCAATTGTTCGAACTGCTGGTGGCGATGCTGCTGGCGATCATCGCGCTTCATTATGCGGCGCATCGACTGGGATTGCCGCCCGCCGTCGCCCTGCTGACGGGCGGCGCGCTACTGGCCTTCCTGCCCGGCCTGCCGGTCATATCGCTCGATCCCGAACTGGTGATCGTCATCTTCCTGCCGCCGTTGTTGATGGACGGGGCGTGGTTCATCGCCCTGCGCCACCTCCACCGGCACATGATCGGCATCCTCTCGCTGGCCGTTGGCGCGGTGATCTTTACCACCGTGGTCGTCGCGCTGGTCGTCCATTGGCTGATGCCGTCGCTGCCATGGGCCGCCTGCGCCGCGCTGGGCGCCATCGTCTCGCCGCCGGACGCCGTCTCCGCGCGCGCCGTGCTGCAACGGGTCAAGCTGCCCCGCCGCCTGTCGATCCTGCTGGAGGGGGAGAGCCTGCTCAATGACGCCAGCGGCCTCGTCCTGTTCCGCTTCGCCATCGCCGCGGGCGTGACCGGCACGTTCAGCGCGGTGGATGCGCTGGGCAGCTTCTTCATCCTCGCGGTCGGCGGCGCAGCGGTCGGCGCGGCTATCGGCGCGGCGTGGGTGCTGCTGGTCCGGCGGCTGGGCGACGAATATCTCATGATCGCCTCCTCCGTCCTCGCGCCATGGGCATCCTATCTGCTGGGCGAAACCTTTCATGTCTCCGGCGTGATCGCGACCGTCACCACCGGCCTGATCTGTGGCTGGTATCAGCATGTCGTCTTTTCCGCCGCCGTGCGCCTGCGCGGCACGTCCTTCTGGGCGGTGATGATCTTCCTGATGGAAGCGACCGTGTTCATGCTGATCGGCTCCTCCCTGCGCGGTGTCGTCGAGCGCGTGGGCGGCTTTCGCATCGTTATCGACCATATGGCCTGGCCGGTGCTCATCATCCTGCTGGCCCTGACGCTGGCCCGCTTTGCCTGGGTATTCGGGGCGGACGTCGTCATTCGCCTGCTCCGCGCCATGGGCGTGCGCCGCTACGCCCCCGTCGGCACGCGCAGCGCCACGGTGCTCAGCTGGGCGGGAATGCGCGGCGTGGTCACGCTGGCGGTCGCGCTTAGCGTGCCGGGCGATTTTCCCGGCCGCGACTTCATCCTCGTGACCGCCTTCGGCGTGATCCTGGGCACGGTGCTGGTACAGGGCACCACCCTTGGCCCGTTGATCCGCTGGGCGCACCTCAGCGAACCGGAGCATGAGCGCCCCCGCCTCGGCATGAGTCAGGCGGAGGTCGCCATGGCGCAGGCGCAGGTCAGGCGGGTCGAACGTCTCGCCTATGACGCCGACGGGACGCTGATCCACCCGCAGCTACTGGAACGCTACCGGCGCAAAGCCGTGATTTCCGAAAATTATGCGGGGCAGGAAGAGGAGCACGCCGACACCCTCCACTCCCATTTCGACCTCGTGCTGCAAGCCATCGCCGCCGGGCGCGCCGAACTGCTGCGGCTGCACCGCGCGGGCGACATCGACGAGCACACGTTTCAGGAACTGGAACGCGACCTCGATCTGGAGGAGCTCAGCGCCCTGTCCGCAAAGGCTTAGCCCCTACTCCGCCGGCTCCTCCGCGAACATCGCCTTCAGCGCGGGCCGGTCGATCTTGGCGGAGCGGTTCTTGGGAATATCCTCCACGAACTTCCACACCGTCGGAATATGGGTGGAAGGGACATGCTGGCGCAGATGCGCCTCCAGTTCGGCGATCTCCGGCGCGGCGACGCCCGGCTTCAACTGGATGGCGGCGGCAGGCACTTCGCTCAGACGGCGGTCCTTCTTGGCCGTCACCGCCGCGACCGCGATCGCCGGATGGAGGCGCAGCGCCCGCTCGATGCTCTCCGGCAGAACCTTGAACCCGCCGCGCATGATCGCCCCGTCGGCCCGGCCACGGTGCCACATGAAACCGTGCTCATCGAAGATCGCGACGTCGGACGTGCGTATCCACTCCGGCCCGATCCGCTTCGACACGACCTCGACAATGCCCTCGACATTGGCGGGCTGCTCCACGCCGGTGTCGGGATCGACCACGCGGACCTTCATTCCCGGCATCACCTTGCCCACGCTGCCCAGCTTCTTCTGGCCCCACTCCTTCACCAGATCGAGCGTCATGCCGACCACCGGCCCACCGAACTCCGTCGCGCCATAGGACAGGATAATAGGAATGCCGTAGCGATCCTCGAACGCGCGCTGCACCGTCGGGTCGAGCGGCGCCGCTCCCGTTCCGACCATCAGGATGCTGGCGAGGTCTTCCTTCGGATAATTCTTGTCCAGCACCATCTGCACGCCCGCTGGCGGCAGGCCGCCCTGCACGGGACGAAAGCGCACCACCCAGTCATGCCACGCATCGATGGTGAAGCGGTCCACCAGGATCATCGGAATACCCCGGATCATCGTCGGCAAGGTCGAATAGACACCAGAGATATTGCCCAGCGGAAAGGATGCCAGAAACGGCGTGGTGGAGGGCGAGCTTTGCTGGCTCAGCATCCCCGGCTTGATATGATGCTCGAAGAACATGCTGTGTGGGAACGGGCACTGCTTGGGCGGGCCAGTGGTGCCGCTGGTCAGTATCTGGATCTGCGGTTCGGCGGGCGCGTCGGGATCGGGATCGCAGGTCGCCCGGTCGAGGCCCGGCAGCGTTTCGGCATCCATTTCGCTCAGGACGATGGCGGCGATGCCTTTCTCGCAGCAGATCGCCTCCACCTCTCCGGCCAGTTCGGTCGCTGCGCCGACGATGACGGAGGGTTTCAGCCGCTCGATATTCTGGGCGATGGCGGCGGGCGTCTGAAAGGCATAGATCATCTGGACCGTACGCCCCTCCGCCAGCAGGCCGAGCAGCGCAGCGACGGCGGAGGGCCTGTTGCGCGGGATCAACGCCACCGCCTGCTCCTGCCCCGCGCCGCTGGCACGCACCAGTTCGCCCACCTTGTCGGCGACCTGACGGATTTCGCCCCAGTCATACCAGCGACGGTCATATTCAATGGCCCGTATCGACGGATCACGGTCGAGCGCCCTGCGGGTCACGTCCCGAAGGCTGTCTGCACCCGCCAGAATATCCGTCACCATAGCCTCACCTCATCAAATTATTCACAAATGCGAACTATTATTCGACATATCTGAGGCGACCATAGCGACGTCCCCCGTCGGTAGGCAATGGGATTCGATGCTAACGGCTGGCGGCCCCTCTCTCCCGGATCAGTCGGCGGTAATGCCCTTGTCCACATTCAGGCAGGCGCCATGGAACCCGCGCGCGGCGTCGGTGGCGAGGAAGGCGACGACGTCCGCCACCTCATCGATCTCCACCAGTCCCCGGAGCGGCCCGATGCGCGAGAGCAAACTCGGATCGCCATTGTCCAGCAGGCGCATATTACCCGCCAAAGCGGTCATCATGCCACCCGGCGCCACCGCGTTAATGCGGATCGGCCTGTGCATATATTCCATCGCCAGCGCCTTGGTCATGTGGGTGAGGCCAGCCTTGGTCGCGCAATAGGCCGCGAAATAGGCCTGCCCACGAAAGGCCGCGCAGGACGTGACGTTCACGATCGCGCCATTGGCTTCCAGCAGATGCGGAATGACCGCCTGACACAGATAGAAGGGCGCGCTCAGGTTGATCGCGATTGTCTTTCCATATGCGTCCTCGCTCATATCCGGCGTGTGCGACGGGATCATGATCCCCGCTACATTGCACAGCGCATCGAGCCGCCCGAAAGCGGCGGCGGCATCCGCGACGACGCTGAAACAGGCCGCGCGCTCGGACAGGTCCGCTGGCAGGCTGAGAACGCGGACGCCCTCCGCCTCCAGCAACCCTGCGGTAACCGCCAGATTCGTCGCATCGATATCGACGATGGCGACATCCGCACCCGCGCGTGCCAGACAAAGCGCAGTCGCCCGCCCCAGTCCGGCGGCAGCGCCCGTCACCAGCGCAGCCCTGCCCGTCATGTCCCCTGCCTTCATGGCTTTCCTCTCCTGCGCAGCCGTGTCGAAGCCGCAGAAAAGCGGTGTTCGATCGATGCTAAGCCTATCAAGTAAATCCTATTTCGATTGCGTGCGTTTGTCTGTTGCGCACCCGGAAACCCTCTGCTAGAGGCCACGGCCTGCCGGGGGCCCTGCGCTCCCTTCAGCCTGTGATGTGCGGTCATGGCGGAATTGGTAGACGCGCAACGTTGAGGTCGTTGTGGCCGAAAGGCCGTGGAAGTTCGAGTCTTCTTGACCGCACCACATGGGAGGGGGAAAGCACTGTTCAGGCAGCAGCTTTACCCTCCCCCCCCCGAAACCCCCGACACAGATTTGGCGACAGCGCCGGTGGATATGCTATCGAGGCGACAGCACCCATCGGGCAGGAATTGACCATATGCGGATAGTATTGACGGGGGCCGTTCTTTTGGCCCTGACCGCTTGCGGAGAAGCGCCGCGACAGCAGGAACGCAAGGCCCAGCCCGCAGCGGAGACAGGCGCGGCCGCACAGGTCGCTCAACTGGACGAGGAACAGCGCAACGGCGTGCTGGCCAAGGCCATTCGCGCATCCGGTGCAGTCGACTGCCTGACCGTAACGCACTCGGAACGCGCCGCGATGATGAACGGCGTGCCCGGTTGGAAGGCGCAGTGCGACAATGACAGCGCCCACCTGATCGAGATACTTGCCGACGGCACCGCCAAGGTGACCAGTCGGTCGCACTGACGGCATCGCACGGGGTCAGGCGAATTTTCGCGCCCCGCGCTTTACCACCTGCCGATGCGTTCCCGCCAGTTTCGAAACGGGCTGGCGGATCGTCTGGAGGAACAGCCAGTCGGTCGTCACGGCATCCGGCGTGATCGCGACGGTCATATATCCGCGCTGCGCCGTGTCGCACCACTGCATCTCCGGGCTCGCCTGCTGCAACGCGCGCGCCACGTCTTGCGGCGATGTGCCGGGGAAATAGCTTTCATACCCCGGCGAGGTCACGCTGTGTCCGCCGAACTCCACCCCGACCGGCGTACCCGCCTCGCTGAGGTCATAGGCCCAGGCATTGTGGCTGTCCCCCGACAGCACGACGAACTCCGCATCGGTGTCGAGCGCGGCGCGCAGCAGGCGGGACCGGGCGGCGGGATAGCCGTTCCAGCTGTCCATATTATGCGGCATGCCGAGCTTCGCGGCCAGTTGCCCGACCTCGATCCCCTGCCGCAGCGCCGCGGGCGAGTCCGGTTTCAGCCAGGACGTCGCCTCTGGCGGCATGGCTTCGAAGCCGACGTTCACCTGCTGCGCAAGGATTTGCCATCGGGTGGTCTTGGCCGAGCGTTTCAGGCCATCGAACAGCCAAGCCTCCTGATCCGCGCCCATCAGGCGATGCGCGGGATCGTGCCACACATCGTCGCGGAAATGGGTGAGCGCCGCGACCGGATCGCCGCCGCCCGCCAGAGCCTCGGCAAAGCTTGCCTGCCGCGTCCGCCCGGTCAGGCGCGTTTCGGGCCGGAAGATGGTGGCGAGGTCGCCGATGCGGTATTCCGCCCAGTCCGCATCCGAAATCGGCATCCACTCATGATAGGCGCGCATCGCGGCCTGCTTGCGCGCGGCCCAGTCGCCCTCTGTCGCGGGATCGTGGTTTTCCGCGCCGTCGCGATAGCTGTCATTAGCCGTCTCATGATCGTCCCACATCACGATCATCGGAGCGGCGGCATGGAGCGCCTGCAGGTCGCGGTCGGCGCGGTAGCTGGCATGGCGCTGGCGATAGTCGGCGAGGTGGACGATCTCGTTCGCCGGTTCGATCACGCGGCCCGGCACGGCCTGTTCGGGATAATGGCCGCGCGGATATTCGTAGATATAGTCGCCCAGATGCAACATCAGGTCGAGGTCGCGCCGCTGCGCCGCATGGGCATAGGCATTGAACCAGCCGAAGGGCAGGCTGGAGCAGGAAAAGACGCCGAGGTTGAACCCCGCGCACTTGTCTTCGGGCAGGGTGCGGGTGCGGCCCACGGGCGACTTCGTGCCATCGGGCGCGATGAAGCGGTAATGATACCAGCGGTCCGGCGAGAGGCCGGTCACCACCAGCTTGGCCGTGAAGTCGCGTTCCGGTCCGGCGGCGACGGTGCCGCCCGCCACGACCCGCGCGAAATCGGGCGTTTCCGACAGTTCGGCGGTCAGTTTCGTGGCGCCATTGCCCACGAAACGGGTCCAGAGCAGGACGCTGTGCTGGCTCGGCTCACCACTGGCGATGCCATGGGTGAAGCCCTGACCGAAGGCGGCCCATGCGGGCAGGGCCAACATCGAAGCGCCCAGCGCGCCGGAGACGATGAAGCGGCGACGGTCGAGGATCATGGCATAGGCTCCTGCACGCAAAAAAATGCGGCCGGGGCGTGCGAGACGCCCCGGCCGTCCGAGGGTCAGAAAGCGGTCTTGACCGTCACGAAGAACTGCTGCGGTGCGCCCGCGAGCAGCGACTGGCTGTCACCCCGGTTGGCGAGCGGGTTGCTGCCGACGGTGGAGACATATTTCTTGTCGAACAGGTTGGTCGCGGTCGCCTCGATCGTCAGGTCCTTCATCATGCCGAGGTCGAAGCGATAGCCGATAGTCGCGTCGAAGATGACGAAGGCTGGCACCGACACATCGTTTTCATAGGAGTAGAAACGCTTGCCGGTGTAGCTGCCCGCGAAACGGCCGATGAACGTCTTGTCGTCGTAGCTGATCTCACCCTTGGCGAGATTTTCGGGCGAGTTCACGACGAACTTGTCCTTGGTCGCGGCAACGGTCGTGCCCGCCGCATTCACGACATTGTCGCGATATTTCGAGTTGTTGTAGGAATAGGAAGCAAAGAGCGACAGTGCCGGGGTGATGCGATAGGTGCCCGCCGCCTCGACACCATAGGTCCGCACGTTGCCGACGTTCTGGAGGATCGCCGGATTGCCCTGAATGCCCGAGCCATTGGCGAAGGAGACGAGGCGGTTCTTGAAGTCCACATAATAGGCGGCGATCACGCCCTGGAAGCGCGCGCTTTTGAAGCGATAGCCCAGTTCCCAGGTGCCCGACTTCTCCGGCTTCAGGTTCAGGCCGTTGAAGCCGGCCTGCGTCGTCGCGAACGGCCCTTCCGTGGCGGAGGAGGCATAGGCACGCATATTCTCGCTATAGTTGGCGAAGACCTCCTGATCGGCGCTCAGCTTATAGAGGGCGCCGACCTGCGGCATAAACCAGTCGCGCGCGACGATGGTGCCGGAGGCAAGGCCGCCGGACACGATAGGCGTTGCGCGGTTCTTGACCTTCAGACCCTTCCAGCCCGCGTTCACGGTCAACTCGCCCAGATGCAGCGTGTCCTGCACATGATATTGATAGGTTTTGGTCTTGAAGTTGAACTCCCACTGCGTCGCAAACGGGTTTTCAGGCCAGTCCAGCGCGTTGCGGCTGGGCGCGCCGGTGGTGTTCGCCAGACCATAATAGCGGCGGGCCTGATTGAACTTGTTATCCTCGTACCAGCCGCCGACTTCGATGCGGTTAGGCCCGGTTTCATAGGAGATCGCACCGGTCAGGCCCCAGCGGTCCACCTTATATTCGGTGGTGCGGATGCTGATCGGCGCACCGCCCGGCGTCGGCACATAGGGGGTGTACCAGATGCCCCGGCCCTTGTTGTTGTGATAATAGGCGGTGCCATTGAGGTGGATCGCATCGCCGATCTTCGTCTCGTAGCCGACCGCGCCCAGCCAGTCCTTGCGCAGGCCCGCTGCGTCATAATAGGCGTCGTCCGCGCTGGTGATCGGTGCGGGATAGACGGTGCCGGCGCTGGGGTCGGTCTGCGGCACGCCGGAGGTGGCGCTGTTGTTGCCGGCAATCTTCGCGACGCGGACGGCAAGGTCCCAGTTGCTCGCGAAATTGTCCCAGCCATAGCCGAGGCGATTGATCATCTCCATGGAGAGATCCTGATAGTCGTTCTCGCGACGATCCGAGTAGTTGACGAAGCCGAACACCCTGCCCTCCGGCAGCGGCTGTTCGATGCGGGCGTTGACCTGATGCTGGCGCTGCTGGCCGTCCCCCTTCCACTTGTCCGCCTTCATATAGGCGTAGCTGAGCGAGACGCGCGGACCGTTGTCGCCCAGAGCGCCGGTGTCGATGCGCGCGAAGCCGCGGATCGTGTTCTCGCTGCCATAGGTGCCATTGGCTTCGACGCCGAACGTGTCCTTGGGACCCCGCGTGAAGAATTCGATGGTGCCGCCCAGATTGCTGGAGGAAGCGGCGGACAGAGCGCCCGCGCCCTGCGCCACTTCGACGCGGCCGGTATTCTCGCTGATGATCGCGCGGCTGATGTGCAGGCCGTTGTGGTTGCCGTAGCTCATGTCGCCCAGCGGAACGCCGTCCAGCGTGAAGCCCAGCTGGTTCTGGTTGAAGCCGCGAATGGAGATGCGGGTCGACCATTCATAATTGCCGAACGGGTCCGCAGACTGGAAATTGACGCCGGGCAGCTTGTCGATGGCCTTCAACGGGCTGACGCCCGGCACCTGCATGGCGAGGTCGGCGGTGGTGAGCGTCTGCACCTGGCGCGTCTGTCCGGTGCCGATCACGATGATGTCGCCCGCGTCCGCTTCGCTGCTGGCGTCGGCGGGTGCGGCAGTGACCTGCGCGGAGGCGGCAGTGGCGGTCGCGATGGCAAGGACGCTGAGCGCGACGGTGCCGGTGAGTTTATGAAATATGCTCGACATGAAACGATACCCCTCGGTTGGTGCCGAGCGGTTAGGCCCCGTTTCTTGCAGGGAATTGACGAATTTGTTTAGGAGTTGCGGCGGTTTGGCTACGGTTACGTGACGATGTGAAAATGTCACGGTTTCGGGGCGGCAACGATTTCACGCCGCCTCGACGCCCGTAACGCTGTTGTCACGCGCCGCGCTCAATATCCCGTGATCAGAATAGAGGGATATTGCCCATGACCCTGTCCGACGGGTTCGAGATGGACCGCATCAAGGAAGAGATCGCCGACAGTTTCGACGAGGAACTGGAGATGGAGATCGACGAGAGCCGTCTGGAATCGCTGCTGGACGACATGAGCGACCACCCGGAGCGCGCGCAGTTCGAACGGCGCGTCTATTTCCGCGAACTCTTCCGCCTCCAGCACGAACTCGTCCGCCTGCAGGACTGGGTCCAGCACAAGGGGCTGAAGGTCGTGGTGCTGTTCGAAGGACGCGATTCCGCGGGCAAGGGTGGCGCGATCAAGCGGATCACGCAGCGGCTCAATCCCCGCGTCTGCCGCGTCGCCGCGCTGCCAGCGCCCAATGAACGCGAAAAGTCGCAATGGTATTTCCAACGCTATGTGCAGCACCTTCCCGCCGCCGGGGAAATCGTGCTGTTCGACCGCAGCTGGTACAATCGCGCGGGCGTCGAGCGGGTCATGGGCTTCTGCAACGAGGACGAGGTGGAGGAATTCTTTCGCTCCGTACCGGAATTCGAACGGATGCTGGTGCGGTCGGGCATCATCCTGCTGAAATACTGGTTCTCGATCACCGACGACGAGCAGCAGTTCCGGTTCAACATGCGTATCCACGATCCGCTGAAACAGTGGAAGCTGTCGCCCATGGACGTGGAATCGCGCCGCCGCTGGGAGGATTATACCCGCGCCAAGGAAGCGATGCTGGAACGCACGCATATCGCCGAGGCCCCGTGGTGGGTGGTCGAAGCCGTGGACAAGAAGCGGGCGCGGCTCAACTGCATCGCGCATTTCCTCTCGCAAATCCCCTATGGCGACGTGCCCAAGGCGCCGGTGGTCCTGCCAGACCGCGTCCGCAACGAGGATTATATCCGCCACCCGGTTCCGCCGGAAATGCACGTGCCGTCGGTTTATTGAGGGGTGGACGTTCGTTAGCGGCGAGTGGACCGCCTTCCCCCTCCCGCTGCCTACCGGAAAAACCCGCGCCCGCGCAGGAACACATAGGTCGCCAGCGCCGCTCCTATCGCCACTACCGTCGCGAACAGCGTCCCGCCCGGCCCGGTGAACGGCAGACCGCCGGTATTCATGCCGAACAGCCCCGTGACCAACGTTGCGGGCAGCATCAGCGCAGTCATGACGGAAAGGAGATAGAGGTTCTGGTTGGTTCTCTGATCCTGCTGCAAATCGAGTTCGTCGCGCAGCAGGCGTAGCTGCCCCTGCACCGCCAGCGCATCCATATCCATGCCCTGCAGCCGCTGCGACAATTTCTCGACCGTGGGATGCAGCGCCTCCGACAGGTCATCATCCTTTTCCAACCGTCGGAACACGCGCTGCGTACCGTCCAGCATGCGGTGAATCTGGGCGAGGCGGCGACGGATGTCGAGTAGCTGGCGGCTGGTCGGCGGATGGCGACCGTCGAGGAAGGCGTCCTCCGCCGCCTGAATATCCGCTGATAGTTCGCGGATCACCGCGTCGATATTCTGGCTGATGGCATCGACGAGCAGTTCCAGCGCGTCCCCCGGCCCCGTGATGCGGACTCCATCCGCTATCCGTCGCCGCACGATGTCTGCGGAGCCGAGCGGATGCAGGCGCGCGGTGATGATCAGGTCGGGGGTCACGGCGACCCGCAACGCGCCGACGCGGGCGGTGTCCCGCACGTCGAAATCGCGTTCCAGATCATGCAATATGCAGCAGAGCGTATCACCCTCGACCAGCACCCGCTGGTGCCAGTCCTGCGACAGCAACAGATCACGCGCGCCTTTGGGAAGCGTGACGGCGTTCTCCAGCCAGACCCGCGTACCATGGTCGGCCAGGCTGAGGTGCAGCCAGCGAAACACATCCTCATGCGGGCTGTCGCACAGTTCCACGGCACAAGGACCACCGGGCGCGAAGTCCAGGCCCCATATGAGGCCCGGACCCGCACCCGGAACGATACTGTTTATCGCGCCCTCCCGGCCCGCTCCACCCTTCAGAAAATCCGGGAGAACAGGGCGTAGAGGCCGCCCGACAGCAGGATCGACACGGGCAGCGTCAGCACCCATGCCACGAGCAGGTTGCGGATCGTGCTCATCTGCAGGCCGGAGCGATTGGCCGCCATCGTGCCCGCCACGCCGGAGGACAGCACATGGGTCGTCGATACCGGCAGGCCGAGGCTGTCGGCGGCGAAGATCGTGCCCATCGCCACCAGTTCGGCGGACGCGCCCTGCGCATAGGTGAGGTGCGACTTGCCGATCTTTTCACCCACGGTCACGACGATCCGCTTCCAGCCGACCATGGTGCCGAGGCCCAGCGCAAAGGCGACCGCGACCTTCACCCATGTCGGGATGAAGCGCGTGCCCGCGTCGAGCGATCCCTTGTAGCGGTCGAGTATCTTCTTCTGCTCCTCGCCTATGCCGGCCTGCTTGTCCTTGCCCAAACGCTTGATGCCTTCCGAGGCGAGATACATGTCGTTGCGGACGTTTTCGACGGCAGCAGCGGGCACCTTTGCCAGCGAGCCATATTCGCTGACCTGCCGGTCGATGTCCTTGATGAGGCCAGCGATCGCGGGCGTGCTGGTCGGCTCGTACGTCTTGTTGGCGATGTAGCGCGTCACGGCGGCGCGGGCCTCACCGGCATTCATGGGTGCGCTGCCGCCAGTACCCAGCGCGGCATAGGCCGCATCGCCGTTCGCGTGGAACTCCGCCGTATAGCTGGCGGGCACGGCGCGGTTCAGGGCATAGGCGGTGGGCACGGTGCCGATCAGGATCAGCATGATGAGGCCCATGCCCTTTTGCCCATCGTTGGAGCCATGGGCAAAGCTGACGCCGGTGCAGGTGAAGATCAGCAGCGCCCGAATCCATGTCGGCGGCGGCACGCCGTCCTTCGGCTCCTGATACAGCGCCTTGTTGCGGATCAGCACTTTCATGGCGAGGAACAGCAGGGCCGCTACACCGAACCCGATGAGCGGCGACACGAGCAGCGCCTGCCCGATCTCCGTCGCCTTCGTCCAGTCGACGCCCGACGTGCCGCTCTTGCCGTGCATCATCGCATTGGCGACGCCGACGCCGATGATCGACCCGATCAGCGTGTGCGAGCTGGAGGACGGAATGCCCAGCCACCATGTCGCGAGGTTCCAGAGGATCGCCGCGATCAGCAGCGCGAACACCATGGCGAAGCCCGCGCCGGAGCCGACCTTCAGGATCAGTTCCACCGGCAACAGCGAGACGATGCCGAACGCCACCGCCCCGCTCGACAGCAGAACGCCGATGAAGTTGAAGAAGCCCGACCACACGACCGCGACATTGGCGGGCATGGCATTGGTGTAGATCACCGTCGCCACTGCGTTTGCCGTGTCGTGGAAGCCGTTCACAAACTCGAAACCCAGCGCGATGATCAGCGCGAGGAACAGCAGGAAGAAGGGCAGCAGCGCGACCGCCGAGACGCCCGCCGCATTGGCGTCGACATAGACGCTGTAGGCGACATAGGCGATGGCGGCGATGATGGCGGCACCAAAACCGAGTTTACCCGCTACCCCCAGCCCCTCATCCAGATTGGGCCGCTGCGTATAGCTGGCCGCGATGGTCGCGTTCATGGAATCATTCCCCTCAAAGGACTTTGAGACGGGATACGACGATCGCATGACAACGATATTGCAGTGACGCTCCCGGCTTTCCATCGCGCGCTGCGCCTCCTAAGGATCGGCGATGCACCCCGACTTCCTGACCGAAGCGATGGAACCGCTCCTGCGCGCGCTGAATGTGGCCGGTCTTGCTGTGTTCGCCGCATCGGGCGCGCTGGCGGCGGCGCGCAGGCGACTGGACCTGATCGGCGCCTGCTTCTTCGCGCTCATCACCGCGACGGGCGGCGGGACGGTGCGCGACCTGCTGATCGGTGCGCCCGTATTCTGGATGACCGACACCATGCCCATCCTCATCTGCATCGCGATCGCCGTCGCAGCATGGATCGTTCCCTTGCGCTTCTGGCCGGGACGGGCGCTCGAATGGCTGGATGCGGGCGGGCTGGCGGCCTATGCCGTCTATGGCGCGGCCAAGGCATTGCAGTTCGGCATCACGCCCCTGTCGGCGGCGGCGGCGGGCATCATCACCGCCTGCATGGGCGGTATCATCCGCGATATTGTCGCGGGCGTGCCGTCGATCCTGTTGCGCCACGAACTCTATGTCACGGCGGCCCTGATCGCGGCGGGCCTGTTCGTCGGGCTGACGATAGCGGATGTCCCTGCCCCCTGGCCGATGCTGGTGGGAGCCGCGGCGGGGTTCCTGCTGCGCGGAGCGGCCCTGCACTGGAAATTGTCGCTGCCACCCCATCCCGGCTAATCGTTGGCCGCCGTTGCATTTTGTCTCAAATCGTCAAGCCGCCTCCCCCGCGCTTCCGCACAGCAAAAGCAACGCACTCAGGACGAATAGCGGGAGACGATGATGACGAAGACGGCTTTGGTGACCGGCGCCGCAGCGGGTATTGGTCGTGCCTGTGCTCGGCAACTGGCAAAGGACGGTGTGGCTGTCGGCGTGCTCGACCTGCTGATCGAACAGGCACAGAATACGGCGGACGAAATCAATGCGGAGGGCGGCAGGGCCATTGCGTTGCAGGCCGATATCTCCGACCGCGCTCAGGTGGAGGCCGCCGTCCAGACGCTGCGCGACACTTTTGGCCCCATCACCATCCTCGTCAACAATGCCGGCATCACCAACACGACGCCGTTCAAGGACGTGACCGAGGATCTGTGGGACCGCGTGTACCGGATCAACGTCAAGGGCACCTTCATCGTCACGCAGGTCGTCCTGCCCGACATGGAAGCGGCGAAATGGGGACGCATCGTCAACATGTCCTCGTCCAGCGCGCAGACCGGACAGGCGAACATGGTGCCCTACAGCTCGTCCAAGGGCGCGATCATCACCATGACGCGCGCGCTGGCGGAGGAGCTGGGTCCGCTTGGCATCACGGTCAACAATATCCCGCCCGGCATCATCATGAACACGATCATGTCGGAGGCCAATCGCGCCAACTTCCCGATCCCGATCGAGACGGTGCGCGAGATGATCCCCGTCCGCCGCACCGGCGAGCCGGAGGATATCGCCAACGCCTGCTCCTGGCTGTGCAGCGAGGGCGCCAGCTATGTGACGGGGCAAACCATCGGGGTGAATGGCGGACGCCTGCGCACCACCTGATGCCCAGCACCCCGCCGTCCGTCATCGGGGCATTTCCTTGCAAGGAGAGTTGCCCTACAGCCTTCCGACAAGGGCACAGGGAGCGATGATGACGGAACGGCGGCCACAGGACGGGACGAAGGGGCTGCGCATCCATCAGGAACTCGCGCGGCGGTTCGGCATCGCCATCCTGTCGGGGCAGTATCAGCCGGGCGACGGGCTGGGCGGAGAGATAGAGCAATCGGAAACGCTCAAAGTCTCGCGCACCGCCTATCGCGAGGCCATTCGCATCCTAATCGCCAAGGGATTGCTGGAAAGCCGCCCGAAGGCAGGCACCCATGTCACGCCCCGCGCGCGGTGGAACATGCTGGACCCCGATATTCTGGCGTGGATGTTCCTGTCGGGCAAACCGGACGGCAGCTTCATCCGTGACCTGTTCGAGCTGCGCGGCGTCATCGAACCCGCGGCGGCGGCGCTGGCTGCGGAGCGGCGCACGCCGGAGCAGGTCGAACTGATGCGCGCCGCTCTGGCCGTGATGCGCAAGAAAAGCCTTTCGTCCGCGGAAGGACGCGAAGCGGACCAGCGTTTTCACAGCGTGATATTGCAGGCATCCGGCAATGAGCCGCTCGCCTCCCTCGCCAGTTCCGTGGGAGCCGCCGTGACCTGGACCACGCTTTTCAAAAACGACCAGAATCGCAAACCGCGCGATCCCTTTGCGGATCATCTCGCCGTGTTCGAAGCCATTGCGGCCGGGAATGCGAAAGGCGCGCATGACGCGATGGAGACGTTGCTGCACCTCGCGCTGGACGACATGGGATTGCGGGGACAGTCACGGTGAGGCCCCACCATCACCTCGCCTGATAGAGACGCTCCAGAACCATCGCCGCTGCGCCCCTGGCATAGCGGCCTTCGTCCACTTCACCGAACTTGACGTCGGTCAGTCCGCGCAGGAACGGGAATGTGTCGCGCTCGACGGCTTCCAGCAGCGGGCCTGACAAACGCTCCCGCAAGCGAGGGTCGTTGAACAGGACTACGATCCGCTCCGGCCCCTGCATGTTGATGTGGTTGGCGATCGCCGTTCCGAGGAGGCGGCCAGCCCGGACGAACAGGCCCTGCGCCACCTCATCCCCGGCCTGCGCCCGCGTCGCGATGTCCGTGAACCTGTCCTGCATATCGAGGATAGCTAGTGCCTCCCCGCCCGTCGCAGTCCAATATTGCTCCACGATCCCGCTCATCGAGCTATAGGCCTGGAGACAGCCATGGCCACCGCAATGACAGGGGCGGCCGTTTTCCGGCATGATCTTCATATGTCCCAGTTCCGCCTCGATCCCGTGGCTGCTGAGGTGAAGCTGACCGCCCTGATAGCTGGCGGCTCCAATGCCCAGGTCGACGATCACGATCGTGAAATCGTCAATGCCCGTCCCCTCCCCGAACCAATGCTCGGCCCGTGCCAGCAAGTTGACATTATTATCGATCCCGGTGGGAATGCCGACCAGTGCCTCGACCCGCTCACCGAACGGAAACGCCTTTTCCTCGAACATCTCCAGAAACTCGACAACCCCTCGACGGGTATCGACGATGGCGGGAAGGCCGACGCCGACTTGCGATATCGCTTGCGCGGCCGGTCCTTCGCTGACTGCACGCTTCACGATGGCCCCCACCTGTCCGGCGAGGTCTTCCAGACGCGAGGTGTGCACCATGCGTTCGCTGAGGCTGAAGACGATCTCCCCCCGCAGATTGACGGTTTCCGTAATCAGGCGGCCATCGGGCGTAAGCGTGGCACCCACCGCGAACGCGCCATCGGGATTGATGCGCAGGTTCATTTTCGGACGACCGCCCTGCGAAGCCGCGGGCGCCTCGACCACCAGCCCCCTCGCCATCAAGTCGCGCGTGATGGTGGTGATCGTGCCGCCATTCAGCCCAGTCAGCCGCGCCAGTTCGGTCCGCGATACCGGCTCCTCCAACCGGAGCTTCTTGAGAACAGACAAGCGATTAAATTCGGGGTCGGACAGACGCATGGGCAGATGCTTTCCAGATATGTCCCGCCACCACAAGCTGCGAAGGGCTTTTTTTAGAATCTAAAATATGTTTGACGCCATCCGTTCCCCGACATAGAAAAATACTCAGCCCAACAGGGCACGGGAATAAAAGGGAGAGAGTAAATGAAGGCAAACCACCTGAGGGCCGCTCTATGGAGCGGCGCCGCAATCGCATCACTGGTGTCCGGCACGGCGTTCGCGCAAGCAAAGCCTGACGTCAGTGACGAGGACATCATCGTCACCGGGACATTGCTGCGCGGAACCGCGCCGGTCGGCTCCCCGATCATCAGCGTGGGGCGAGATAAGCTTGAGTCCACCGGATCGACCAGTTCCAACGAACTGCTGGCGACCATCCCGCAGGTCACCAACTTCTTCAACAGTGTCCCCAATGCGCAACTCGCCCGCGCGGTCAACCAGTTGCAGGTTTCGCGCCCGGAGTTGCGCAACCTCCTGTCGCCTGCCGCCGCCAGTTCGGCCACGCTCATCCTGGTCGACGGCCACCGCGTCGCGGGCATCGGCGTCAACCAGTCGTCCATCGATCCCGACCTGATCCCCACCGGCGCCATCGAGCGCGTCGAAGTGGTGACGGACGGCGGATCGGCCACTTATGGCGCGGATGCCGTCGGCGGCGTCATCAACTTCATCACGCGCAAGCGGTTCGACGGCATCAAGATGGATGGCCATTATGGCTTTGCCGACGATTATTACACGGTCGACGCCGGTCTGACGGTCGGCAAGGACTGGGGATCGGGTTCGCTCTACGCATCCTACAGCTTTGCCAAGAATGACGCGCTCTTTGGCCGCGACCGCAATTTCATCAGCGGAAAGGATTATTCGACCGCAACGCCGACGCTCAAAGGGCGCCAGTGCAACTCTCCGAATGTCACCATTGGCTCGGGCGCCGCAGCTGTCAATTACGCCTATCCGGGCGGCATCCCCGGAACGGTCAACACCTGCGACCCGACCGATAGCAAGTCTTTCGTGCCCGCGTCGGAGCGCCACGGCGTCATCGTCGGCCTGTATCAGGAACTGAATGATCGCGCTTCGATCAACGTTCGCGGCTTCTACAGCGATCGCAAGACGCGTGGATCGGACGAACTGGCGGCGAACTTCACCGTCACCACCGCCAACCCCTATATGTTCGTGCCGACCGGCGTTCCCCGGCCCGCGTCCGAGACGGTCAACCTCAGCTTTGCCCCGCTGCTCGGCACGGCCAGCGCGCCCTTCGGCACCGATGCGCAGGAATGGGGTTTCAACAGCGAATTCAAGGTCGCGCTGGACGATAATTGGCAGGTGCGGACGCTGCTCAACTACAGCCGCAGCAACAGCAGCTATTACCTGAACGGCATCGACACTACCGCCCTGAATGCGGCGGGAGCGGATTCCAATCCGGCGACGGCGATCAATCCGTTCAACCTCGCCGCGACCAACCCCGCCACCATCGCGGCCATCGCCAACCGGGCCGCTCAGGGTCAGGCGCGGGACGAACTGTTCAACGCCCGCGCCATTGTCGACGGCAGCCTGTTCCACCTGCCGGGCGGCGATGTGCGGGTCGCGGTCGGTTACGAGTTCATCCGCGACAATTTCCAGCAGCGTTTTACATCCGGCGCGGCCATCGGCGCCCTCGCCCGGCTGCCCTTCTCCAAATATGGGCGGTCGTTGAACGCGGTGTTCGGCGAGTTGCAGATCCCTGTCTTCGGCGCAGACAATGCCATGTCCGGCATCCAGTCGTTCGTGATCTCTGCATCCGGTCGCTATGATCATTACAGCGACTTTGGCAGCACCTTCAATCCGAAGCTGGGCGCGACCTACAAGCCGGTGTCCTGGATGACCCTGCGCGGCACCTGGGGCACGTCATTCAACGCGCCTTCGCCCCTCGACCAGTTGGGATCGCAGCGCAATTCCATCGGCGCGTTCCCGTTCCTGCCGTTCATCCGGCCGGGAGACAATATCAATTTCTTTGGCGGCTACACCATCGGCCTTCAGGGCTCTAACCCCGGCCTGAAACCGCAGACGGCGGACACATGGTCGATCGGTACGGACATAGACCCACCGTTCGTGCCCGGCCTGCATGCCAGCGTCAGCTACTATAATGTCAAGTTCAAGGATTTGCTCAGCACGCCGTCCACGGATGCCAGCATCTTCGCGAACTTCCCCAGCAATGCGACCACGGCTGTCGGCGGTCTCCCGGCGGCAGTGGTGCAGGCCTTTGCGGCGCAAGACCCCGGCGGGCTTGCCATCGTGAACCCGTTGATCGCGGCAAATCAGCTCATCTATGCGCTGATCGACTTCCGCGTCGGCAATTACGGCATACTCAACACCAGCGGCCTCGATTTCAATGCCAACTATCGGCATGAAACGGGCTTTGGCAGCATCGACGCCACGGTGGCGGGCAATTACCAGCTAACGCGCAAGACACAGACATCGCCGGGCGCGCCGGTCCGGAACCAGTTGGTCGCCATCGTCTCGACTGCGCAGAACGCCACGCCGCGCCTGCAGTTGCAGGCATCGCTGGGCGCCACGGTCGGCAAGTTCCGGGCACAGGCGACGCTGAACCATACGAGCGGTTATGCCGTCGCGCCCATCCCCGGCATCCGCCCGCAGGATCACGTCAGCCCCTATGATACGGTCAATGTGTTCTTCAAATATGACGTGCCGGGTGAGAGCGCCCTGCTCCAGGACTTGAGCTTCACGCTCAACGTCAACAATGTGTTCGATCAGGATCCGCCGGAATATCGCTCCACGCCGGACAGCGGCTTCAACAACGCCTTCACTCTGGGACGTTTGGTGATGCTGGGCGTATCGAAGAAGTTCTGATTTCCCTTCTGGAGGACGGCGAATTTCTCCCCCCGTCGCCGTCCTCCCTCTTTCCCTTCACCTAAGAGAGTTCGTCCCATGTCAATGCCCCTTCGCAGACGGTCGCGCGCCGCAATGACGGGTTCCGCGCTTGCGGGCCTGCTGCTCCATGCGGGGGCCGTGATCGCCGCCGCCCCGGCTCCGACTGCGAAACCCGCCGCCCCTGCCCTCTACTCCCCTGATACGGACACGCTGTTCGCGCAGCCCTATATCGACGTGGACGAGTGGCGCGACGGTCCGGTCCGGCATCGCTACGTCCATGGCGGGTTCAAGGGGACGGATACCCGCTTCTCCTTCTATCTGCCGCCCAAGGAGCAGTATCGGGGCCGCTTCTTCCAGCATATCACCCCGGTGCCGGACAGCGAGAACCTCGCGCAGTTGATGCCCGCGGGCGAGTTCAACAAGATCGGCTCCACGCTGGAAAGCGGCGGCTATTTCGTGGAAACGAACGGCGGCGGCGCGATCGACATGACCAAGGGGTCGCAGGCGCTGGCCGATCCCACCATCACCGCCTATCGCGCCAATGCGGCGGCGGCGGCCTTTTCCCGCACGGTCGCGCTCAAGATGTACGGCGGCAAGCGCCCCTATGGCTATGCCTATGGCGGTAGCGGCGGGGCCTATCGCACCATCGGCTCGATCGAGAATACGCACGGCGTCTGGGACGGCGTGGTCCCCTATGTCCCCGGATCGACCATGGCGATCCCCAACATGTTCACTGTGCGCATGCAGGCCCTGCGCGTGCTGCGCGACAAATTCCCGCAGATCATCGACGCGGTGGAACCGGGCGGCAGCGGCGATCCCTATGCGGGACTGACCGACTATGAGGCGTCGGTGCTGCACGAGGTGGAGCGCATGGGCTTTCCGATGAAAAGCTGGTTCGGGTACAAGACCATGGGGTTGCACGGCTTTGCCGCGCTCTATGGTGGGGTGGCGATGGCGGACCCCGGCTATTTCGCCGATTTCTGGAACAAGCCGGGCTATCTGGGCCATGACCATCCCGAATTGTTCGTGAAGGACCGGATGCAGTTCAAAGCCAGCATCGCGGCCCCCGTCACCGCCGCCGACGCCGCGCGGCAACATCTGATCACCGACCCCGCGCAGCAGGATCGCGGCGGCGTCGATAACGCCTTCAAGATACCGGAGGGCGCGGAGGGGCAGCGCATCGTCGCATTCCGCCTCGGCGCTGCGCCGCCCGATGGCTATTTCCTCGGCGGCGAACTGCTGATCGCCAGCGGCGCGGCCAAGGGCAAGAAGCTGATGCTCAGCCATATCGTGGGCGATGCCGTGATCCTGGGCTATGTCGATCCCACGGTCGCCGCCCAGATCAAGCCGGGTGACGAGGTGCAGGTGGATAATTCCAACTTCCTCGCCATGGAAACCTATCACCGG
>DASVNT010000081.1:0-30971 GCA_036383715.1 Sphingobium sp.
ACTGCCCAGAGAAGGTAACCAACGCGCCCCAGATAGCGTTTCAGCTTATGCGGCACCGTCTCCCCGATCATCGGAGACAGGCCGAGGGAGGCGGCATTCACGAAATAATCGCCGTCGATCATGCCCAGGTCGATGCGCCGCCGCCGTCCTGTCGCGATCACCCCCACCGCGCCATCGAGGTCGAGCGGGATGCCGAGCGTCCGCGCGCTGCTGTTCGCCGTGCCGAGGGGCAGCACCGCGAACACGCTATCCTTGCCCACCAGTTCGTCCACCGTCCCCGACAGCGAACCGTCGCCGCCGCCGACGATGACCATGGGGGCGCCCTCGCGGATCGCCGCGCGCACCCGGTCGTCCATTTGCGTGGGATCCTTGACGGCATGGGCCGCCACCAGCGTCACGCCAGCCTGCTCCAGCTTGTCCTTTGCCTGAGCGAACAGGTCGTCGCCCTTGCGGCTGTGACAGTTGACAATGAGGGCCGCCTCTCGCGGCAGGGATTTCGTTTCCATCGGAAAACAATAACGCGGTCGGCGGCATTAGGCTCCGCGAGGAAACCCGGCATTGCGATAATCGTTCAGGACGGATGGCCAGAATAGCGCATCTCTCCGACATCCACTTCGGCGCCAATGATCCGAAAATCGTCTCCGCCACGGAAAGCTGGCTACAGGAGCGCCGCCCCGACCTCGTTATCGTCAGCGGCGATTTCACGCAACGCGCGCGGGTGGAGCAGTTCCGGGCGGCATCGGCATGGCTCAACCGCCTGCGCGCCATGGGCCTGCGGGTGCTGACCGTTCCCGGCAATCACGACATTCCGCTCTATGACGTCATGCGGCGGTTCGGAGCGCCCCTCGACCGCTATAAACGCTATATCAGCAACGACCTGTGCCCGTGGTTCGAGAATGACGAGGTGGCGATATTGGGCATCAACACCGCCCGGTCGCTCACCATCAAGGACGGTCGCATCAACCATGACCAGATCCATATCATCCGCGACCGCTTTGCCGCCGTCGCGCCGGAGAAGACCCGTATCCTCGTCACCCATCACCCCCTGTTCGCCATGCCCATCGGAAAGGGCGGGGAGTTGAGCGAGGCGGTCGGCCATCATGAGGACGCGGTGCAGGCGGTCAAGGCTGCGGGCATCCATATCGCGCTCGCCGGGCATTTCCACCGGACCTATGCCGAGGCCGCCTACCGCATGGTGGAGGATGCGGGCGGCGCACTGATCATACAGGCGGGCACGGCGACCTCCACGCGTCTGCGCAATGCCGAGCCGCAGAGTTTCAACTGGCTGCACGTCCATCACCATGACGCCATCGAACTGCAGGTAATCGTCTGGGACGGCGCTGCGTTCAGGCGAGGGCATCATGTCGAATATTGCCGCCGGGAGGACGGATGGACGTCGCAGGAGAAGGTCGATCCGCCGTCGGTCGGGCAGTTCGCATCCTCCACCTCACGCTAGGTCGCTGCGTAAACGCCCCGCCAGCAAACCCATTGCGATTCTATTTGTATGAGTATATGCCGTCGCACGTAGCCGGGTTACACCGGCTTGCCAGAAAAAGAGAAACGCCGATGACCGAAATGCCCAAGCTCCGCTCCGCCGCATGGTTCGACAACCCAGAGAATACCGACATGACCGCGCTCTATCTGGAGCGTTATCTGAACTTCGGCCTGAGTTTCGAGGAACTGCGCAGTGGCAAGCCAATCATCGGCATAGCGCAGACCGGCTCCGACCTGTCGCCCTGCAATCGCCATCACCTCGTCCTTGCGGAGCGCGTGCGGGAAGGCATCCGGCAAGCGGGCGGCATCGCCATCGAATTTCCCGTTCACCCCATACAGGAGACGGGCAAACGCCCGACCGCCGGGCTGGACCGCAACCTGGCGTATCTCGGCCTTGTCGAAGTGCTCTATGGCTATCCGCTCGACGGGGTCGTGCTGACCATCGGGTGTGACAAGACAACGCCTGCCGCGCTGATGGCGGCGGCGACGGTGAATATCCCCGCCATTGCGCTGTCGGTCGGCCCCATGCTCAACGGCTGGCACAAGGGCGAGCGGACGGGATCGGGCACGATCGTCTGGAAAGCGCGCGAACTGCTGGCGGCGGGCGAAATCGATGACGAGGGCTTCATCCGCCTCGTCGCGTCGTCCGCGCCGTCCACGGGCTATTGCAACACCATGGGCACGGCGACGACGATGAACAGCCTGTGCGAGGCGCTCGGCATGTCGCTGCCCGGCAGCGCGGCCATCCCCGCGCCCTATCGCGACCGGCAGGAGAACGCCTATCGCACGGGCCTGCGCATCGTGGACATGGTGGCGCAGGACCAGAAGCCGTCCGACATCATGACGCGCGACGCCTTCCTGAACGCCATCGTCGTCAACTCGGCCATCGGCGGATCGACCAACGCGCCCATCCACCTCGCCGCCATCGCACGCCATATGGGCGTCGACCTGTCGATCACCGACTGGCAGGATTTCGGGCATAAGGTGCCGCTGCTCGTCAACCTCCAGCCTGCGGGCGAATATCTGGGCGAGGATTATTACCGGGCAGGCGGCGTGCCTGCCGTGGTCAACCAGTTGATGGAACAGGGGCTGATCCGCGAAGACGCGATGACCGCCAATGGCGCGACCATCGGCGACAATTGCCGCGGCGTCGCTATCGAGGATGAGAAGGTCATCTACCCCTTCGCGACCCCGCTCAAGCCGGATGCGGGTTTCCTCGTCCTGTCGGGCAATCTGTTCACCAGCGCGATCATGAAGACCAGCGTGATCTCGCCCGAATTTCGCGAACGCTATCTCAGCGATCCGGCGGACCCGGAAGCGTTCGAGGGGCCGGTCGTGGTGTTCGACGGGCCGGAGGATTATCACGCCCGGATCGACGATCCCGCAACCGGCATCACTACCCAGACGCTGCTCGTCATGCGCGGCGCAGGGCCGATCGGCTATCCCGGCGCGGCGGAAGTCGTGAACATGCGCGCGCCCGCCTATCTGCTGCGCGAGGGCGTTCATAGCCTGCCCTGCATCGGTGACGGTCGCCAGTCGGGCACGTCGGGATCGCCGTCGATCCTCAACGCCTCGCCGGAAGCTGCCGCGAACGGCGGCCTCGCGCTGCTGAACAGCGGCGACCGCATCCGTATGGACCTGCTCAAGGGAACGGTCGATGTGCTAATCGGCGAGGACGAACTGGCGGCAAGACGCGCCGCGCTCGATGCGGCGGGCGGCTATGCCTATCCCGCATCGCAGACGCCCTGGCAGGCGATCCAGCGCGCCCATGTGGGGCAGTTGGAGACGGGCGCGATATTGGAAGGCGCCGAAGCCTTTCAGCGCGTTGCGCAGACCCAGGGCCTGCCGCGCGACAATCACTGAGTTCTTGCACAGAACTGCCCTCGCGCACGGTCGCGGCGATGGCCTGATCGAAATTGATGGAGTGCTATTGTGACAATTGACGGTTCAATCCTGATCGGCGCCCGCGAAACCCGCCGGGACACGGTTTTCCACGCAGTCAACCCGGCGAGCGGTGCGGCGATGCCCCTCGCGTTCACCGAAGCGACGACGGACGATGTCGCGGCGGCCTGCACGCTGGCAGAGGACGCCTTCGCGGCATTTTCCGGCACCTCGCCGGACGCCCGCGCCGCTTTCCTCGACGCCATCGCCAGCGAGATCGAGGGCATCGGCGACATATTGATCGAAACCGCCATGGCGGAAACCGGCCTGCCGCGCCCCCGCCTCGAAAATGAGCGCGGACGGACGACCGGCCAGCTTCGCCTGTTCGCGTCCGAAGTGCGCCGTGGCGCATGGCTGGACGTGACCATCGACCCCGCCCTGCCCGACCGCACGCCGCCGCGCGCCGACTTGCGCCGCATGAATGTGGCGGTGGGTCCGGTGGCCGTGTTCGGGGCGTCCAACTTCCCGCTCGCCTTCTCCGTCGCGGGCGGCGACACGGCCTCCGCCTTTGCCGCTGGTTGTCCGGTCGTGGTGAAGGGGCATCCGGCCCACCCCGGCACCGGCGAACTGGTCGCCCGCGCGATCCGCAAGGCGGTCGTCAGCAGCGGCCTCCCCGAAGGCACATTCTCCTTCCTTCCCGGCACCAGCAATGCGCTGGGCGGCGCGCTGGTCGCGGACCCGCGCATCAAAGCGGTCGGTTTCACCGGATCGCGCGGCGGTGGCCTCGCCCTCGTCGCCATCGCGGCGAAACGGCCTGAGCCCATTCCCGTCTATGCGGAGATGAGCAGCATCAATCCCGTGGTGCTGCTGCCCGCTGCGCTGAAAGCCCGCGGTGAGGCGCTGGCTCCCGCGTTCGTCGCGTCGCTGACGCTGGGCGCAGGGCAATTCTGCACCAATCCCGGCCTCGTCATCGCCGTGGATGGCCCGGACCTCGATCGCTTCATCGCCGCGGCTGGCGAAGCACTCGCCGCTGCCCGACCGCAGGTCATGCTCACCCCCGGCATCGCAGGCGCCTACACCACTGGCGTCTCCGCGCTGGAGGGCAATGACGCTGCCGTACTGGTCGCGCGCGGTCAGGATGGGGAGGCCGGGCATTGTGGCCGTGCCGCATTGTTCGAGACGGGCGCAGGCGCGTTCGCCGCAGACCCCGCGCTGGGCGATGAAGTCTTTGGCGCAGCATCGCTCGTCATCCGGTGCAAGGACATGGACGATGTGGCCCGCACCATCGCCGGTCTGGAAGGGCAACTCACCGCCACGATCCAGATCGACCCGGCGGATCAGGCCGATGCCGCCCGCATCCTGCCCCTGCTGGTCGCGAAGGTCGGCCGCGTGCTGGCGAACGGATGGCCCACCGGGGTCGAGGTCACGCATGCCATGGTGCATGGCGGCCCCTATCCCGCCACCTCCGACGGACGCACCACATCGGTGGGAACGCTGGCGATGACCCGCTTCCTGCGTCCGGTCAGCTATCAGGACATCCCCGACACGCTGCTGCCCCCCGCGCTGCAGTCCGGCAATCCCTGGCGGTTGCCACGCCGCATCGACGGCGAGCCTGAGGTGTCGGCATGATTCGGTCGTTGATCCAGTTCACCGATGGCAGGGCGCGCGGTGTCGCGGCCCTCGATACGGACGGTCAGGCCCGGAGCCTGACCGACACGCCCTCAATCCGCGCGCTGGCCGCCGAGGCACTGAAAGCCGGGGCAACCCTGGCGCAACTGGCGGAGGAGCGCGCCGATGCGTCCCTTGATCTCGCCAGCGTCACCTTGTTGTCGCCGATCGATCATGACGATCCGGCGCATATCCTCGTCAGCGGCACCGGCCTCACCCATCTCGGTTCCGCCGAAGGGCGCGACAAGATGCACAAGGCTGCGGCGGACAAGGCGACCCAAACCGATTCCATGCGGATGTTCCTGATGGGCGTCGAAGGCGGCAAGCCCGCCCCCGGCGACGCCGGCGTCCAGCCCGAATGGTTCTACAAGGGCGACGGCACCATCCTCGTGGCCCCCGGCGCGCCGCTCACCATGCCCGCCTTTGCGGAAGATGGCGGGGAGGAACCGGAGATTGCGGGCATCTACCTCATCGACGATGCCGGGCAGCCGGTGCGTCTCGGCTTTGTGCTGGGCAATGAATTCTCCGACCATGTGACGGAACGCGGCAATTACCTCTGGCTGGCGCACAGCAAGCTGCGGCAGGCAGCCCTCGCCCCTGAATTGCTGCTAGGCGACCTGCCCGTGGATGTACGCGGCACCAGCCGCATCCTGCGCGATGGCGAGACGCTATGGGAAAAGCCCTTTCTGTCGGGTGAGAGCAACATGTCGCACAGCATCGCCAATCTGGAGCATCATCACTTCAAATACGCCCCCTTCCGGCAGGCCGGTGACGTGCATGTCCACTTCTTCGGCACGGCCACCCTGTCGTTCAGCGACAAGGTGGAAACCCGCGTGGGGGATGTGTTCGAGATAGAGGCAGCCCCTTTCACCCTGCCCGTCCGCAATGCGCTGGCACGCGCAGAGGATGCAGGACTGGCAAAGGTACGCAGCCTGTGAGCGATACGCTGAAACTGGGCCTCGTCGGCTATGGCAAGATCGCGCATGATCAGCATGTTCCCGCCATTGCCGGAACGCCTGGGATCGAACTGGTCGCCGTTGCAAGCCGCAATGCGCGGGCGGAGGGATTGCGCAACTATTCCAGCCTGGAAGACATGTTGGAGGGCGATCCCGACCTCGACGCCATCATATTGTGTCAGCCGCCGCAAGCTCGCCATATCGCGGCCCGCACCGCCTTGCTGGCCGGCAAGCATGTGTTCCTCGAAAAGCCGCCGGGCGCGACCGTGTCGGAGGTCGAGGATCTCATCGCCGTCGCCGCCGACCGGAATGTCACGCTGTTCGCCAGCTGGCACTCGCGCTACGCCGCCGGCGTCGCGCAGGCAAAGGCGTGGATCGCGCAGCGCAGCGCCGTGACGCGGGGCGAAATATCGTGGAAGGAGGATGTGCGGCACTGGCATCCCGGCCAGAACTGGATTTGGGAGGCGGGCGGCTTTGGCGTGTTCGATCCCGGCATCAACGCGCTGTCGATCCTGACGGAGATCCTGCCGGAGCGGGTCGTCCTGCGCGCTGCCTTGCTGGAGACGCCGGGCAATCGCCACGCCCCGATCGCCGCGCAGCTCAGCATGACGACGGTCAGCGGCGCGCCCGTTGCCGCGACCTTCGACTGGCGGCAGACCGGCCCGCAGACGTGGGACATCGTGGTGGAAGCCGACGGCCACAGCCTCTGCCTCAGCCATGGCGGCAACACACTGACCATCGATGGCGTGGTGCAGGAGGATGCCGCAGACGCCGAATATCCGGCCATGTATCGCCACTTTGCCGCGTTGGTGAAGGACGGGCGGAGCGATGTGGACACCGCACCGCTGCATCTGGTCGCCGATGCGTTCCTGCTGGGGCGCAACCAATTGGTGGAAGACTTCGAAGACTGAACGTCCCGTGGTCCGACGATGCACATTGGACTGTGCTTCGGCGGACGGCGAGGATATGGCGTTGGCATGACACTCACCGAACGCGCCGCGCAGGCCATGCACGCATCCGCTCAACCGGAATGGCCATGGGACGATCCCGACTGCGAGCCGCTTCGGAAAATCTATCGCGACGCCGCGCGGGCCATGATCGCATCCCTGCGCGAGCCCACGGTCGAAATGCGGCAGGCGGGCGCGGAAATCGTTCGCACCGTCAATCCCGCCGAGACGCTGGACGCCTTTGAGAGCGACGCTGCGAATATCTGGCGGATCATGGTCGAAGTGGCCCTGGCTCAGCAGGGATAAATTCCCGGCGCGGAACTTCCCCTCCTGGTGGGTGCTTTCGGTGGACGGACTGTCCGACAGACGCCGACCGCCGGGAAGGAAACCTCATGCTCCAGCGCCAAGACGATCAGCTCAGCATCAAGGTCCAGAGCCGCCGCGCCTTTTGGCTGGGGGCATCGGCGCGCCTGACCGGGCTGACCGCCGCAATCGTCATCCTGTTGGCTGCCAGTCGATAGCGCCTACACCACGTCTTTCGCAGTCATTTGGAACAGAAATACTGCCAAGCCGTTCATCTTGCAGAAAGAAAACGGAGAGGTGCCATGTCTGATTGCGAAATAAGCGGGCCTTTGTCGGGATTGATGATCGCCCTTCCCATCTCGATCGGTATCTGGTCGATCTGTGGCTTGATCGTCGCGATCATAGTCTGATCATCTCGCGGAGCGGTAGCCTGACGCGCTTCTTACCGCGCAGGCCGCAGAGGCGACAGCAATCTGTGGAGTCCTCTTCGTAATCCTCCCTGTTGCTCGCTGTCGCGACCATGGCAGGACTGGTCGCGGGTCTGCTGGATGACGGCCTGTGCGATGTTGTCGCCGCAGCAAGACTTTGCCCGCCGATCGTCTGTCTAATTGCCTGGATTATCAGGCCTTCTTACCGACAAGCTGTACCAGCTTATTATTTACAATGTCCCCGTATACATTCCTCAAAAAGGAAATCGGGTGGATGATTTTGTCCCGTAACTACAGATAGTGTTTCGTTAGTGGACGTACAGTATTTCCATTCCCGTCATGACTTGATAGGGGAGGCGGACAGGTGGGTCCAAAAAACAGGAATTGTTCAATGTCAGACGATATTAATACCGCGATCGACGATACTCTGGTCACTCTTACCGCCGATATTGTCGCAGCGCATGTTAGCAACAACAGCGTTGCGATCAACGATCTCCCCATCCTCATTGCCAGCGTACACGGCGCCTTGTCCGGCCTGGGCGGCGAAAAGCCCGCCCCGCAGATCAAGCAGGAACCGGCGGTTTCGGTCCGCGCGTCGATCAAGCCCGACTATATCGTCTGCCTCGAAGACGGCAAGAAGCTGAAAATGCTCAAGCGCCACCTGATGACCCATTATCAGATGACGCCCGACGACTATCGCGCGAAATGGGGCCTGCCCGCAGATTACCCGATGGTGGCCCCCTCCTATGCCGCACAGCGCAAGGAACTGGCCCTCAAAATCGGTCTGGGCAGGAAGCCCGCAATCGCCCCCAAGCCCGCGCCCAAGACCAAGGGCCGTGCAAAGGCCGTTGCTGCGGAATAATTCCGGATTCGCGACTGTGGCAGGGCCTTCCGATGGCTCTGCCGCAGTCGCGGCAACATCGCATCGATCAAATTTTTGCTGACGTCTGGTTCCTATTCCCGAGCGCCCCGCCGAAACAGGGACTGGCCGCAAACCTCGTAGCTGGGATCCCTTTCGCCCAGACCCAGCAGCCCTCCCCCCTCAAACGGACGGCGCAGCTGGAAATCATACGTCACGACACGCCGGGAAAAGCGCCATTTCCCATCGTCGCAGCGCCGGTAATTATCGATGTAGCGCACCGCCATGAAATCCTCCTGCGGCGCGCCCTCGCCCTTCACGTCGGGGATCAGGTGATAGGCCAGCGCATAGACCTCTCCACTCCCCTCGTCGCCATCGACGCTGATGAGGTGGTTGCACACATGATGACCGCTATAGGGCATGTAGGGAAAGGATCGCTCCAGGAAGCTGCAATAGTCCGTGGCCGTGCCGTCGAAGCTGGTGCCATGGGTATCGGTCGCATCCTCCGTGTAGAGGTCGCGCAGCAGGGCTACATCCTGCCGGTCGACGCCCCGCGAATACAGCAGGACGAGCTCGCGAATGGCGTCCTTGTCCAAAAGCGTCTGGAGAGCGTCTGTTTCCGTTGTCATAAAGCGTCATCCTCCCCCGCCATTGCTCTGGCAGCAGAGTGAACCTATCCCAACGACGAACCTTTCGCGAAGTCTTTAGTCGAAAGCCATACCGTGGATTGAACCACGCTGCATCGCCCTGACAATGTGAGGCAACGCGCGGAGCGACCCATCAACGACCCGATGTTCCAACGGTTTATGGGAAGCAATTGGCGGAGAGGGTGGGATTCGAACCCACGTTACGGTTGCCCGTAAACCGCATTTCGAGTGCGGCGCATTCGACCACTCTGCCACCTCTCCGCAGAAGTTGCCTATCGTGAACGGCACCTTGGAAGGCCCCGCCGTGGTCGATGAGGAGCGGCCACTAGCGGATACGAAACGCTTTGCCAAGCAGGCTCTGCCCATTTTTCTTGCGCGTCCCTTTTGGCGCACTACATGGAGCGCATGAGTAGCTTGCCTGACCGTTCTTCGCTGCCCCCGGCCATTGCAGATGCGCCGCTGGTCACGCATGCGCGTTTCAGACTGGGCGATGTGGTGCGTCACCGCCTCCATGGCTTTCGCGGCCTGATCTTCGACGTCGATCCGGTCTTCGCCAACAGCGAGGAATGGTACGAATCGATCCCGGAGGATGTCCGGCCCGCGCGCGAGCAGCCGTTCTACCATCTCTTCGCGGAGAATGAGGAAGGCAGCTATATCGCCTATGTCAGCCAGCAGAATCTGGTCGATGACGATGGCGAGGAGCCGGTCAACCATCCTGCCATCGGTCACTTGTTCGATCGGCAGGCGGACGGCAGCTATCAGATGCGCGGCGAACGCTGGCACTGATCCTGCTGGCCCGAATGCATCCATTCAGGCCTTGATCTTCCACCCGCTGCGCAACACGGCATAGGTCACGAGGCCCGTGACAAGCGTTACGCCGAACAGGACCAGCGCCCCCCGCTCCACCGACGTGTCGGCGACCGACAGAAAGCCGTAGCGAAAGCCGGAGATCACGTAGAAGAACGGGTTCATATGGCTGACCGCATGGAAGAATGGCGGCAGCCGGTCGACCGCGTAGAAAGTGCCCGACAGCAGCGACAGGGGCGCGATGACGAAGTTCGTCACGGCAGCCGCATGGTCGAACTTGTCCGCCCACACCGAGGTCAGCACGCCGACGAACGCGACGAAGGTCGATCCCAGCAGCCCGAACCAGATCACAGCCCATATATGGATCGGCGTCACATGGACGCCGGGCCAGAGCGCCATCACCAGCCACAGCGAAAAGCCCACCGCAACCGCACGCGTCACCGCCGCGCCGACCAGTGCCAGCAACAACTCGCCCGTGGACAGCGGCGGCATCAGATAATCCACGATCGTCCCCTGCATCTTGCCGGTCAGCAGGGAGAAGCTGGCATTGGCGAAGGTCGCCTGGATCATGGCCATCGCGATCAGCCCCGGCGCGATGAAGTCCGTGAACGGTACGCCCAGCACCTGCCGCTTCGCGCCGCCCAGCGCGAGGGCGAAGATGATGAGATAGAGGAGCGTCGTGACGCTGGGTGCCCAGATCGTCTGCAATTGCACCTTCAGGAAACGCCGCACTTCCTTCATGTACAGCGCATGGGTGCCCGCCCAGTTCACCGACCGGATCACCGGCACGCCGGGCTCGTTCAGGATCAGGCTGGTGGAGGGATTGGCTGCGATGGGGGGCGTCGGATCGGTCATGCCTGCCCGATTATCGTGTTATGCGGTGCATCGGCAAGGGCCTTGACACGGGATTTGGGTGTCCCGCACCCCCAGTTCCATTTGACTTTTGGCCGCGAACACCCATATGCGCCGGCTGAAACTTCAAGGAGCGAACATGGCCTGGACGAATGAGCGGATCGAGCAGCTCAAGACCATGTGGGAACGCGGCATGACCGCTAGCCAGATTGCAGAGGAACTGGGCGGTGTCAGCCGCAACGCCGTGATCGGCAAGGCCCACCGTCTCGGACTGCAGGCCCGTCCTTCTCCGGTAAAGTCGGGGGATTCCTCGACCAAGGCCGTGGCTGCGCGCAAGGCACCCACACCGGTCGAAGCGGCGCCTGCCGCGCCTGCCCCCGTGGCTGCCGCACCTGTGGCGCCCGCGCCGCGCCCGGTTGCGGCGGCGGCTCCCACACCGACCCCTTCCGCTCCTGTCGCGCCCGCTCCGGCACCCGTGGCGGCTGCGGATACCGATCCTGCCGCTCCGCCGCCTCCGCCACAGCCGCGTGTGGTGTCCGTCGGTCCCGGCGGCTTCCTGCGTCAGGGGCCGGGCGAGCAGCAGCAACCGATTCCGCCCGCGCCGCCGCGCCGCCTCGTCCCCGCAAAGCCGAGCGCGGACATTGCCGGCAAGACCAGCCTGCTCGACCTGACCGAAAAAATCTGCAAATGGCCGATCGGTCACCCGGGCGAGGCCGATTTCCATTTCTGCGGCACCAAGGTGAACCCCGGCTTCCCCTATTGCGTCGAGCATTGCGGCCGCGCCTATCAGGCGCAGTTGCCGCGCGGCACGCGCCGTCCCCCGCCGCCCCTGCCCTTTGGCGGGCCGCGAGTTCGCTAATAGAAGTTTGCGCGCTTGCCGGGGGGGCTAGTCCCCCCCTATAGCTTGCAAATGTCCGAAGACCTGTTTGCCGACGCCAATGCAGCGGCGTCTCAATCCTATGACGCATCCGCCATCGAGGTGCTGGAGGGGCTAGAGCCCGTCCGCCGCCGTCCGGGCATGTATATCGGCGGCACCGATGAGCGCGCGCTCCACCATCTCGTCGCCGAAGTGCTCGACAATGCGATGGACGAGGCGGTGGCGGGTTTCGCCACCCGCATCGAACTCACCCTGGAACCGGGCAACCGCATCAGCGTGACCGACAATGGTCGCGGCATCCCGGTGGACGAGCATCCGAAATATCCGGGCAAATCGGCGCTGGAGGTGATCATGACCACCCTCCATTCCGGCGGCAAATTCTCCGACAAGGCATATCAGACCAGCGGCGGCCTGCACGGCGTCGGCATCAGCGTGGTCAACGCGCTGTCCGTCCTGACCGAAGTAGAGGTCGCAAAGAACAAGGAATTGTTCCGCCAGCGTTTTTCGCGCGGACTTCCTGAGGGGGCGCTGGAGAAAGTCGGCGCGGCCCCCAATCGTCGGGGCACCACGGTCCGGTTCGAACCCGACACCGAAATCTTCGGCAACCTGCTGTTCAAGCCCGCGCGCCTGCACAAGCTGGCGCGGTCCAAGGCCTATTTGTTCGCCGGCGTCGAGATACGCTGGAAATGCGCGGCGGAACTCATCACCGACGACACGCCGACGGATGCGGTGTTCCAGTTTCCCGGCGGCCTTGCCGATCATCTCAAGGAACAGGTCGGCGACCGGGAATGCGCGACCGCCGAGTTTTTCCGGGGCACCCACGCCTTTCCGGAGAATCAGGGGCGCGTCGAGTGGGCGATCGCCTGGCCGCTTTGGTCGGACGGATCGTTCAGCTGGTATTGCAACACCATCCCCACGCCCGATGGCGGCACCCATGAACAGGGTGTGCGCGCCGCGCTGACCAAGGGTATTCGCGCCTTTGGCGATCTGGTCAGACAAAAACGCGCAAAGGATATCCAGGCGGAGGATATCATGACGGGCTGCGAGTCGATGCTCTCCGTCTTCATCCGCGACCCGCAGTTCCAGAGCCAGACCAAGGACCGGCTGACCTCGCCGGAGGCCGCGCGTCTGGTCGAAAATGCCGTGCGCGACCATTTCGACCATTATCTCTCGGACAGCATGGACCGGGGCAAGGCGCTCCTCACCCATGTCCTCGACCGCATGGACGACCGCCTGCGCCGCAAGGCGGAACGCGACGTCAAGCGCAAGACCGCGACATCGGGCCGCAAGCTGCGCCTGCCGGGCAAGCTGACCGACTGCTCCGCCGATGCGCCGGACGGCACGGAAATCTTCATCGTGGAAGGCGACAGCGCCGGTGGCTCCGCCAAGCAGGCGCGGGACCGCAAGACGCAGGCGATCCTGCCGATTCGCGGCAAGATCCTGAACGTCGCCTCTGCGACCTCGGCCAAAATTCTCGCCAATCAGGAGGTTGCCGACCTGATCCTCGCGCTCGGCTGTGGCACGCGCAAGGACTGCAACCCCGACCTGCTGCGCTATGAACGCATCGTCATCATGACCGACGCCGACGTGGACGGCGCGCATATCGCTACGCTCCTCATGACCTTCTTTTTTCAGGAGATGCCGGAACTGGTGAAGCGCGGGCATCTCTACCTCGCCCAGCCGCCGCTCTACCGCCTCGTGGCGGGGGGCAAGAGCCTTTATGCCCGCGACGACGCGCATCGCGAAGAGTTGATGGCCAAGGAGTTCAAGAACAAGAAGGTGGAGGTCAGCCGCTTCAAGGGACTGGGCGAAATGAACCCCGGACAGCTCCGCGAAACGACCATGGACCCCAAGACGCGCGGCATGATCCGCATCACCCTGCCGCAGGAATATGAGGATCGAGCCGGGGTCCGCGATCTGGTCGACCGCCTGATGGGCACGAACCCCGCCCACCGCTTTGCGTTCATTCAGGAACATGCGGCGAGTGTCGAGGATGACGCGATCGATGCGTGAGCCGGGGGCGGCATGAATTCTATGATCTATCGCCCCTTGACCGTCCCACCTATATAATACAGCTATAGTCCTGCATGGCCGGCATCGACCCTCCCTCCCCATTCCGATTCCCGCAGGATGGGGTAGCGTATCCATCGGAGCCTCTGGACAGGACATTCGGCGCAGCGCCGCCGCAAGCACCTGCCATGGGACGTCCAGTCTGGCGCAGGCGTGCGCATATCGCGGCATGGATCGTGGCCGGGCTGCTCGCCTTTCTGATGCTCGCCTGCATATGGCTGGCGATCACGGCTCCCCTCTCCCGCTCGCTCCAGCCCAATGTGCCGCCCAGCATCACGCTGGAAACCGCCGATGGCCAGTTCATCACGCGCAAGGGCGCGGTTGTGGAGGAGCCGGTGAAGATCGCCCGGCTGCCCGAACATGTGCCGCAGGCGTTCATCGCCATCGAGGATCGCCGCTTTTATAGCCATTGGGGCATCGACCCGCGCGGCATCGCCCGCGCCTTCTGGCAGAACCTACGCGCGGGCGGCGTGCGGCAGGGCGGCAGCACGATCACGCAGCAGCTCGCCAAGGGCGCGTTTCTGACCGCCGACCGGACCGCAGCGCGGAAATTGCGCGAGGTCGCCATCGCCATCTGGCTGGAACTGTGGCTGACCAAGGACCAGATCCTCGAACGCTATCTCTCCAACGTCTATTTCGGCGACAACGTCTATGGCCTGCGCGCTGCGGCCCATCATTATTTCAACCGCGACCCGGAAAGGCTGACCATATCGCAGGCGGCGCTGCTGGCCTCCGTGCTCAAGGCGCCCTCGCGTCTCGCCCCCACTGAGAATCTGAAGGGTGCGCAGGCCCGTGCTGCACTCGTCACACGCGCCATGGTCGATGCGGGTTTCATCACCAAGGCGGAGCATGATGCGCTGAACCCCGCCCGCCTAAACGTCAGGCCGGTCGCGGAATCGACCAGCGGCACCTATTTCAGCGACTGGGTCTTGTCCGAGGCGCGCGACCGTTCGGGCGGCGTCTATGGCGAGCAGACGATCACCACGACTCTCGACAGCAATATCCAGCGGATCGTGACCCGCGCCGTGCGCCGTGCGCCACTGGGCAAGGCGCAGGTCGCCATCGTGGTGATGCGGCCCGACGGCACGGTCGTCGCGATGATCGGCGGCAAGAATTACAAGGACAGCGCGTTCAACCGCGCGGTGCAGGCGCGGCGGCAGCCCGGCTCCACGTTCAAGCTGTTCGTCTATCTTGCCGCCATCCGCGCGGGCATGACGCCGGACGATCTGGTGGATGACAGCCCCATCACCGAGGGGGACTATCGCCCGTCCAACCATGACGGTCGCTATCGCGGCAAGATCACCCTGCGGCAGGCATTCGCCGCATCGAGCAACGTCGCCGCCGTCCGGCTGGCGCAGAAGGTCGGGATCAGGAACGTTATCCAGGTCGCGCGCGATCTGGGGATCACCACGCCCCTGCCGGAAAATCTCTCCGTCGCGCTGGGGTCGTCGGGCCTGCCGCTGATCGAACTGACGCAGGCCTATGCCTCTGTCGCGGGCGATCGCTATCCGGTACGCGCCCATGGCTTGCCGGAAAAGGAACAGGGCTGGTTCGCCAGCCTGCTCGACCGGCAGCATAGTTACAGCGACGACGATCTGGAGATGATCCGCGACCTCCTCTCCTCTGCGACGCGGGGTGGCACCGGGCATCGCGCGGCGCTGCACACCGCGACATTCGGCAAGACGGGGACGACGCAGGACAATCGCGACGCGCTGTTCGTGGGCTATGCGGGTGGGCTGGTGACGGCGGTGTGGGTCGGCAATGACGACAACAGCCCGCTGCCGGGCATTTCCGGCGGTACCCTGCCCGCACGTATCTGGCGTGACATCATGGTGAGCGCCGTCGAGAATGGCGACGTGCGCCGCGAGCAGACCTCCGTCCCCGCGAGCGAGGTGGAGAATGCGACCGACGCCATATTGAACGCCACCATCCCCACGGATGTCGGCAATGTCGCGGTGCAGGTATCGCCGGATGCCGTGCGCCTGCGCGGCGCGGGGGATGTCAGCGTCACCATTCCGCTGCCGACCGAGGAACAGATACGCCCCGCCGAAACGCCCCCCGCAGCGCAACCGTCGCCGCCACCCGGTCCATAAGGGTTGGCGCGCGAGGCCGCGCGCGATAAGGTCGCACCACCCCATCCGCCATCAATCGGCCGCTTGAATCCCATGTCGCTTTCTCTCCGGCCCAGCCTGACCACCGCCTCCGTCGCGGCGATGCTCGCCCTGCTCTCCGCCTGCGGGGGCAAGGGGGACAACGGCCCGGTTCGGGTCGATGTGATCGGCACACGCCAGCAGATGCAGGAACCGCTCGCCAATGGAGGCAATGCGGCGGGGCAGACCGTGCTGGCCGCCACGGCGCAGGGACTGGTCGCTTTCGACGCGGGCGGCGACCTGATCGGCGGGCTGGCGGAGCGATGGATCGTCGATGATGACGGGCAGGCCTATCTGTTCCGCCTGAAGCGCGCGCGCTGGGCCAATGGCGATCCGATACGGGCGCAGGACGTTGCCCGGCTGCTGCGCTCCCGGTTCGAAGCCAATCCGATCCTGCTCGCCGGCCTTGCCCCACAAGTGCGCGGCATGACGGACGAGGTTCTGGAAATCCGCCTGCCCGGCCCGATGCCGAGTTTCCTGCAACTGCTCGCCCACCCCGCCCTTGCCATTGCCCGGCGCGGCGAAGGCACGGGACCGTTCCATCCGAAACGCGACGGAGATGTCATCGCCCTGACCCCCATGGCGGACAAGGACCGTGCGGACGATGCGGAGGGCGATCCGGCACGCCCCGCGTTCCTGCGTCCCCTGCGCGCGGCATCGGGCTTTGTCCGGTTCCAGCGCAAACAATCCGACCTGCTGCTGGGCGGACGGTTGCAGCACCTTCCCTATGTGTCCGTGGCCAGCCTGCCGGGAACGGCGGTGCGCGCCGATCCGGTCAATGGATTGCTGGGCCTGATGATGGAGGGCAGGTCCGGCCTGATCGCCGATCGGGACGTGCGCGTGGCCTTGAGCAGCGCCGTCAGCCGGGACCGCCTGTCCCAGTGGCTGAACCTCGCCGGATGGCGGACGACGACCGCTCTGCTGCCCGCAAAACTGGACCTTGGCCGCGACCCGGCCCAGCCCGCGTGGATGGCGGGCGATCCTGGCGTGCGGCAGGACAATGCCCGGTCGGTCCTGCGCAACTGGTCGGAGAGGCATGACGGCGCGCCGCTGATCCTCCGCATCGCCCTGCCCGCCGGTCCCGGCTCCCGCTTGCTGTACCAGTCGCTGCGCCGCGACTATGCCGCCATCGGCCTGACGCTCGAACTCGTCGCATGGGATGCGCCTGCGGACCTGCGCCTGATCGACGAGGTGGCGCCGTTCGACAGCGCCATCTGGTATCTCTCACGGGTCGGATGTGGCCCTAATAGATTGTGCAGCGAGGAAGCGGAGGCGCAGATCGAGCGCGCACGCAAGGCGCCCACGGAAGCAGAGCGTGCCGCCGCGCTGGCCCAGGCGGAGAGCCTGTCGCTGGCGGAAGCCAATTACATACCGATCGGCATGCCGGTCCGCTTCGCGCTCGTCCGGCCCCGGCTGACCGGCTATCAGCCTTCACCGCGCGCGCGCCACCCGTTGAATGCGCTGTTCCTCACCCCCAGATAGGGCGGACAGCAGCAAAAGGCCCCTCGCCCCCGTGAAGATGTCCGCCGACCAGTTCGACCAGTTCGCCGCCTCCACCGGCCTGCGCAGCGACCCCGCCTCCATCCGTCAGCGGATCGAGATCATGGAACGCCTGCTGGAGGGCGTGGTGACGCTGCCCGGCACACGGCAGCGGTTCGGCCTCGATGCCATACTCGGACTGATCCCCATCGTTGGGGACATCGCCAGCGCCGCCATGGGCGCGTGGATCGTGTGGGAGGCGCGCAACCTCGGCCTCTCCAAATTCCAGCTGGTTCGCATGAGCGCGAATGTCGCGGTGGACACGGCCATCGGCGCGGTGCCGTTCGTGGGCGATGCGTTCGACTTCTTCTTCCGCTCGAACAGCCGCAACCTCAAGATCATCCGCCGGCACCTCGACCGGTATCATCCGGCGAGCGTGATTATCGAGCGTTGAGCCTGCCGCGCCAGATTTTCAGGCGCTGATCGGCGGGCGCGCCGCCCTGCTGGCCCGCTCGGCAGCGAGCGTGGGATAGAGTGCGGTCGAGGCACAGCCAGAGTTCGTCCAGCCAGCCGTTCTTGACACGCACGCGGATGCCGCTGGCGGTCAGTCCGGGGTTTGCGCGCGCGAACAGGGTCCGAAACTCCCCCACGCTCAGGTCGCGGCGGCGCGACAAGGCCGCCATGTCCGGGAAACGGAGGCGCTGGTAGAGACGCCGCGCCGCGCCGAAATAGGCGGCGGGGTCGCTCCAGCCGCAGGTGCCGTGCTTTGCCCATTCATGCTGGAGCAGGTCGGCGGACGGCGTGGTGCAGAGCATGTCCCGAACTACGCGCGGCGGCAGGATGCTCGCCGGGCGGCAATATTGCGGCCATTGCGATCCCGCGCCGTCTGGCCACAGGCCATGAAGCACGAAGCCGAAGCGCGCGGAACCACCGCACTGGAAGGACGTGTCGCCCTCCCGGCTTCGGCAATATTCCGGCGACCAGCTTAGCGCGAGCGTATGCGCAGCTACCGGAATGCGGCGTGCGGGTTCCGAAGCGGTAGGCCCGGCCCTATGGGGGGAGGGAATAGTACTCGGCAGCGCGCAGGACAGCGCCTGCGCCGACGCCGCTGCGGGCATGGCGATCCCGCATGCCGCAACCAGCAGCGCGGCGAGATCAGGCCGCCGCGAAATCGAGTCCGATGTCCGCCGCCGGGGCCGACTGGGTCAGGCGACCGACCGAGACATAGGTCACGCCCGTCTCCGCAATGGCGCGGATTGTGTCGAGGCGGACGCCGCCCGATGCCTCCGTGGGGACGCGCCCGCCGACCAGCGTCACCGCGCCGCGCAACACGGACGGCTCCATATTGTCGAGGAGGAGGTGCGTGGCTCCTGCCGCGATGGCGGGTTCGATCTGCTCCACCCGGTCGACTTCCACGATGATCCGCTCAACGCCCGCATCGACGGCGCGGCGCACCGCTTCCTCCACCGATCCGGCGACGGCGACATGATTGTCCTTGATCATGGCGGCATCCCACAGGCCCATGCGGTGATTCTGCGCACCGCCCTGACGGGTCGCATATTTCTCCAGCACGCGCAGGCCGGGGATAGTCTTGCGCGTGTCGAGCAGGATGGTCTTCGTGCCGTCGATCCGGCGCACATACTCATGCGTCATCGTCGCGATGCCGGTCAGATGTTGTACGGTGTTGAGCGCGGACCGCTCCGCCGTCAGCAGCGCGCGGGCATTGCCGCGCAGCCGCATCAACTCCGTACCCGCCTTCACCGTGTCACCATCCGCCACCAGATATTCGATCTCCACCGAGGGATCGAGCGCGCGAAAAAACGCCTCCGCCAGCGGCAGGCCCGCCACCGTCACCGCATCGCGGCTGTCCATGACGCCAGTGAATAGGGCATCGGCGGGGATGACGCTTTCGGACGTCAGATCGCGTCCGCCTGCGCCCGGCGCACCGCCGAGATCTTCGGTAAGGGTGGAGGCGACAAAGACGTCGAGGTCGAAACCGGGGAGGATGAAGGTCATACGCGGCTGACTAGCCGATTTTCATGACGTTGCAACGGCACGCATGCCGATTGCCGCTCACCAATTGCCTTGACCGGATGCGAGGAAGGCCGCTTCCTCCGGCGTGGTGGTACGGCCCAGCGCCGCATTGCGCCCCGGAAAGCGACCGAAACGCTCGATCACGGCGCGATGATCCCGCGCGAAATCGGCATTCTTCTCCAGTCCCGGTTCGGCAAAGCAACGCGCCGCGAACCGCTGAACCCCGCGATCCTCACTGTGCATCAATGGCATATAGAGGAACGCGCGGCGATCCGGCGGCAGGTCGCGGGCGAATCCGGCGGCGATGCCCGACAGCGCCAGTTCGAGCGCAAGCGGATCGGCTGCGAACGCCTCCGCCTCGCCCCGATGGATATTGCGCGAAATCTGGTCGAGGAGGATGATGGCGGCGAGCAAACTGTCCGCGTCCCCCCGCCATCCTTCCGCTACACTCGCCAGCACGGCATCGCGCAGGGGACCGAAACGCCGCGCGCATTCGGCATCCAGCGCATCGTCCTGCGCGAACTGCCGCTCCGGCCCGACTTCGCGAAACCAGAAATGCAGGACATCGCTCGCCTGCGCGTCCGCCATCAGCGTGCGCCCAGATCGCCCTGCCCGACGCTGCCCGACGCCATTTCCAGCATCCGGTCGAGGCTCTTTTTTGCGGCGAGGCGCAGCCCCTCCTCCATCTCGATCCGCGGGCTGAGGTCGCGCAGAGCGAGGTAGAGCTTCTCGATCGTGTTCATCGCCATATAGGGGCAGATGTTGCAGTTGCAGTTGCCGTCCGCCCCCGGCGCGCCGATGAAGGTCTTGTCCGGCACCGACTTCTGCATCTGGTGGATGATATGCGGTTCGGTCGCGACGATCAGCGTGTCGCCCGGCATCGCCTTGGCATAGTCGAGGATGCCGCTGGTCGATCCGACATAGTCCGCATGATCGACGATATGCGGCGGGCATTCAGGATGCGCGGCGATGGGCGCATCGGGATGCTCCGCCTTGAGCTTGAGCATCTCCGTCTCGCTGAACGCCTCGTGCACGATGCAGACGCCCGGCCACAGGAGCATCTCGCGCCCCATCTTGCGCGCCAGATAGCCGCCCAAGTGACGGTCGGGACCGAAGATGATCTTCTGGTCCTTCGGTATCTGCGCGAGGATTTTTTCCGCCGAGGAGGAGGTGACGATGATGTCGCTGAGCGCCTTCACCTCCGCCGAGCAGTTGATGTAGCTGAGCGCGATATGGTCGGGATGCGCCTCCCGGAACGCCTTGAAGCGATCCGGCGGGCAACTGTCCTCCAGACTGCAACCGGCATCCATGTCGGGCAGCACGACGATCTTCTGCGGGCTGAGGATCTTTGCCGTCTCCGCCATGAAGCGCACGCCGCAAAAGGCGATCACGTCCGCATCCGTCTCCGCCGCCTTGCGCGACAGTTCGAGGGAATCCCCCACGAAGTCGGCCAAATCCTGAATCTGCGGCTTCTGGTAATAATGCGCCAGAATGACGGCGTTCTTCTCCTTGCGGAGGCGTTCGATCTCGGCCAGCAGGTCTACGCCTGCGAGGTTCTCGCGGGGTTGTGCAGTCATGGTCTCTCTCGATCTTTTTTGATCTGGGCAGGCGATTCTATTTGAACTGCGCTGTTACGCGCGCGTCTATACCGGCTGCGCGCAGCGGCATAGCAAAACTGCGCTCCATGGCCGCCTTTGCCGCGTCGCGGGCCAGCCGCATGGGCACCGCGCCCCGTGCCTGCGCCAGCAATTCCTTTTGGCCGCGATCCTTGTTGGCCGCGTCCAGCGTCTTTTGCGCGTCAGTGAGCGCCATCAAGATACCGCCGCCATCATAAACCTGCATGCCCTTGAGGTCCACCTCCGGCCCTGTGAGGATCAGCGGCGGGAGGTAGACGGTCAGCGTCTTGGCCGCCTCGTCCCACGACAGGTCACGCGCCGTGATCTGGTTGAGGTCCATCTCGTAGCGGACCACGCCGGGCAGGATCATCGTCTGCTTGGCGCTCAGGCCGAAGCGGCTCTGCTCGCTGGTCGTGACCGCCACGAAGCGGGCGACAAAGGGCGTCAGCCGCGCCTGCTCGCGCAGCCCCTGCAGGCTGGCGGTCGCGATCGTCTCTACCGACCCGTCGATCTGCCGGTTAGTGTAGCGTTCCAGCCACCACAATCCTGACCCCAGTCCGACGAGCACCAGAATCAGAATGATCGCCGTTCTGAACCGCTTCACGCCACCCGTTCCCATCTGCCGTCTTCCCTGTGCCGCACCATGTCGCGCGCATCGAGGTCGATCAGATGCGCCTGCACCGAACGCCCGGCGGCGGGATAAAGGCCCGGATCTACGCCCTTGTACATCTCCACCACCATGTCGGGGATCAGCGAGGCGCCCTTGCTCTCCAGAAAGCGCAATATCTGCCCCTCCCGCATGCGCCGGTGCCCGATCATGCCGCGCACCAGCCGCTGCGGCCGCTCTATCGCCTCGCCATGGGCGGGGTAATAGACGACGTCCTGCCGCTCCATCAGCAGTTGCAGGGACAGCAGATAGGCGGTCATGTCGCCGTCAGGGGGCGAGACGACGCTGGTCGACCAGCCCATGACGTGATCGCCGGTGAACAGCGCACTTTCCTGCTCCAGCGCAAAACAGAGGTGGTTGGAGGTGTGGCCCGGCGTATGGACCGCACGCAGAGTCCAGCCCGCCCCCTCGACCGTGTCGCCATCGGACAGAATCGCATCGGGCGCATAGCCGGGATCGAAGGACGCATCCGCGCGCGGCCCGTCGTCCGTGATCGAAAAAGGCGCGCAGCCGATGATCGTCGCGCCCGTCGCGGCCTTCAGAGGCGCAGCGGCGGGGCTATGGTCGCGGTGGGTGTGCGTACAAAGGATCGCCTTGACCGGCCGCCCGGCAATGGCGCGCAGCAGGGCGTCCAGATGCGCCGGCTCGTTCGGGCCGGGATCGATGACCGCCAGTTCCTCCGCCCCCACGATATAGCTTTGCGTGCCCGTATAGGTGAACGGCGAGGGATTGGGAGCCAGCACCCGCGTCACCAGCGGCGACAGCGACATGGCCTCACCATGGGGCATAGGAGGGCGTTCGGCGGAAACAGCGTCGGTCATAGTGTCCATGTGCGCGCTTCCCGTCCGATTGCAAGGTGCAACGAGCTTGCGACGTCATCCGGCGACGTTATGAAAGGCCATCCCTGCCCCCGACTGGAGGACATCCTCGTGAAGACCCGCGCCGCCGTAGCCTTTGAAGCGAAAAAACCGCTGGAGATCGTAGAGGTCGACCTCGAGGGACCGCGCGCCGGAGAGGTTCTGGTCGAGATCATGGCGACCGGCATCTGCCATACGGACGCCTATACGCTGGACGGCTTCGACAGCGAGGGCATCTTCCCCTCCATCCTCGGCCATGAAGGCGCGGGCATCGTGCGCGAAGTCGGCCCCGGCGTGACCAGCGTGAAGCCCGGCGACCATGTCATCCCGCTCTACACCCCCGAATGCCGCCAGTGCAAAAGCTGCCTCAGCGGCAAGACGAACCTGTGCACCGCGATCCGCGCCACGCAGGGTCAGGGCCTGATGCCCGACGGCACGACGCGGTTCAGCTACAAGGGGCAGCCGATCTTTCACTATATGGGCTGCTCGACCTTCTCCAATTTCACCGTCCTGCCGGAAATCGCGGTCGCCAAAATCCGCGAGGACGCGCCGTTCGACAAGAGCTGCTACATCGGCTGCGGCGTGACCACGGGCGTCGGCGCGGTGGTGAAGACCGCCAAGGTGACGCCGGGCAGCAACGTCATCGTCTTCGGCCTCGGCGGCATCGGCCTCAACGTGCTGCAGGGCGCGCGCATGGTCGGCGCGGACAAGATCATCGGCGTGGACATCAACCCGGATCGCGAGGAATGGGGCCGCCGCTTCGGCATGACCCACTTCTATAACCCCAAGGGCAAGACGACTGCGGAGGTCGTCGCCGATCTCGTCGCACTGACCGACGGCGGCGCGGACTATACGTTCGACTGCACCGGCAACACCGAAGTCATGCGGCAGGCGCTGGAAGCCTGCCATCGCGGCTGGGGCGTCTCCACCGTCATCGGCGTGGCGGAGGCGGGCAAGGAGATCAGCACGCGCCCCTTCCAGCTGGTGACGGGCCGCGTGTGGCAGGGTTCGGCCTTCGGCGGGGCCAAGGGACGGACAGACGTGCCCAAGATCGTGGACTGGTACATGAACGGCAAGATCGAAATCGACCCGATGATCACCCACGTCCTGACGCTGGAAGAGATCAACAAGGGGTTCGACCTGATGCACGAGGGCAAGAGCATTCGCAGCGTCGTGGTGTTCTGACACACGGATCACCATCGGCATTTTCAAGGGAAAAAACGCATGTTCAGTCACGTCATGCTCGGGGCAAACGACCTCGACGCATCCAAGAAATTCTACGACGCCATCCTCGGCGCTCTGGGCCATGACAAGACGTTTCAGGACCCCAAGGGCCGCTGGTTCTGGTCGACGCCCAATGGCAATTTCGCGATCACCAAACCGATCGATGGCACCCCCGCCTGCAACGGCAATGGATCGACCATCGGCTTCGCCTGCAAGTCGCCGGAAGAGGTCGACGCCTGGCACGCAGCGGGCGTCGCCAATGGCGGCGAAGCGGTCGAGGATGCGCCGGGCGTGCGCAATGCGGGCCAGCCCAATGCCATGTACCTCGCCTATTTGCGCGATCCGTCGGGCAACAAGCTGTGCGCGCTGCATTTTATCGGCGGCTGATCCTTGCTCCGGCGAGCGTTTCGCGCGCTCGCCGGTCCAGTACCGCGATTGCGCTTTGCCGCGATGCGTATAGGGTCGCGCCATGACAGGGGGCGAACAGCAACAGGGCACGGACGCACGGCATCGCCTGCGCTCGATCATCGGCGGATCGCTGGGCAATCTGGTCGAATGGTATGACTGGTACGCCTATGCGGCCTTCTCCCTCTATTTCGCGCCGGCCTTCTTTCCCAAGGGCAATGCCACCGCACAGTTACTGAGCGCCGCCGCCATTTTTGGCGTGGGCTTTCTGATGCGGCCCATAGGCGCCTGGATCATGGGCATTTATTGTGATCGCCATGGCCGAAAGTCTGGACTGACCCTGTCCGTTCTGATGATGGGCGGCGGCTCGCTGCTGATCGCGCTGACGCCGGGCCATGCGCAGATCGGCCTCGCGGCCCCCGCGCTGCTGCTGTTCGCGCGGTTGCTACAGGGTCTGAGCATCGGCGGCGAATATGGCGCGAGCGCGACCTATTTATCCGAAATGGCAACGCGCAAGAACCGGGGTTTCTATTCCAGTTTTCAATATGTTACGCTGATAGCCGGACAATTGGTCGCTTTGGCGGTGCAGGTGTCGCTGCAATCCGTCATCAGCGAGACGGCGATGGAGCAATGGGGATGGCGCATCCCCTTCTTCGTCGGCGCGGTGCTGGCCGTGTCCGTGTTCCTGATCCGGCGCGGACTTGCCGAGACGCAGGATTTCACCAGCCGCGCAAAGGACAAGGCCTCCTCCGCCTTTGCCCTCTTTCATGAGCATCCCGGCACGGCCCTGCTCGTCGTGGCGCTGACGGCCGGAGGCACGCTCGCCTTTTATGCCTACACCACCTATATGCAGAAATATCTCGTTAATTCAGCAGGCTATGATCGCGAGGTCGCGGCGCGCATCATGACGGTGGCGCTATTTCTCTACATGATCCTGCAACCGGCGGTGGGCGCCTTGTCCGACCGTATCGGGCGCAAGCCGCTGCTTATCGCCTTTGGCATCGGCGCTGCCCTCTTCACCGTACCGCTGTTCACGCTGATCGGTGAAGGCGGCTCGCCCATTCGCGCTTTCCTCCTCGTGCTGGCGGGACTGGTGATCGTCAGCGGCTATACCGCGATCAACGCCATCGTGAAGGCGGAGATGTTCCCGCCCCATATCCGTGCGCTGGGCGTCGCATTGCCCTATGCCATCGCCAACGCCCTGTTCGGCGGGTCGGCGGAATATGCAGCTCTGTGGCTCAAGAGCATCGGGCAGGAACCGATTTTCTTCTGGTATGTCAGCGGCATGGCGGGCCTCTCGCTGATCGCCTATCTGGTCATGCGTGACACCCGCCAGCATGGCACCATGGGCGATTAGTCGAACAGCATCCGCCTGACGTCGACCGACAGCGAATCCTCCACGAGGGGGATGAGCTGCGACATAAAGATCAGGATCACGCCGCTGGATGGCTCCACCCAATACCAGGTCGAAAACAGCCCAGACCAGTGAAACGCACCGGCAGGCCATGGCCGCGCCGCGCCCGGCAATGAAACCGCGATGCCAAGGCCATGGCCCGTATTTTCAAAGGCCTTGCCCGCGAACTTCGACACCGACAGAGCACCGATGCTGCCACCATGGGGGAGGTGATTGCGGGTCATCGTCTCCACCGTCGCGGCTTGCAACAGGCGCTCTCCGCCCAGAGTCCCGCGTCCCAGCAGCGTCCGGCAGAAGCGATGATAGTCCGCCGCTGTGGACAGCAGACCGCCACCCCCAGAGGGAAAGCGTGACGGGTTCGACCACAGACTTTCCTCCCCCGTATCATAGAGATACCGGCCCTGACGCGGATGCATGGCCCAGCCATCGGTCAGGCGATCCTGCTGGTCGATCCGCAGCGCGAAACCCGTGTCGGTCATGCCCAAAGGCGCGAAAATGCGCTCCGCAAACAAGTCGTCCAGCGGCCGATCCGTCAATCGCTCCACAATCAGGCCGAGCAGGTCGGTCGCGACAGAATAGGTGAAATGCGCGCCCGGATCGTGGAGCAGCGGCAGTCCCGCAAGCGCCGCCAGCATCCCCTCCCGCGTGATCGACGCCTTGAAATTATCCACGCCCGCCGTCCAATAGGCCTGATCCACGGGCGAATGCTGCTGGAAACCGTATGTGAAACCGGCGGTGTGGGTCAGCAGGTCGCGCATGACCGGCTGCCGCGCGGCGGGGCGCGTCTGAAACGGAGGGAACCGTCCGCCTGCATAGACCGGCAAATCCGCCAGTTCCGGCAAGACCGACGCCACGGGATCGTCCAGCGCGACCCGACCCGCCTCCACCAGCATCAGGAAAGCGACCGCCGTCACCGCCTTGGTCATGGAGGCGATGCGATACAGCGCATCGGGCCGCAGCACCGTACCGTCCGCCCGCGCCTGCCCCACATGGAATGCGTGCAGCACCTCCCCGTCCCGCGCCGCCAGAAACTGCGCATGGGGCAGCGCGCCTGTCTCCACAAGATGGCGGATATGCGCCTCGACGGCATCGAAACGCTGCGGCGAAAGCGGCGGGGTTACGGTCATGGCGCTTCTTCCCCGCTGACAGCGCCGCGCGCAAGGGCTAGAGAGCGCGAATGAACACACTCTTCGCCTATAAGCTGCTCGACCCTGCCGCCTTCAAGGACTGGAAGGAGAGCGGAACCTACACCGGATCGCCCGATGACGCCCGCGACGGCTTCATCCACCTGTCCACGGCGGAACAGACCGCCGAGACGGCAGCCAAATATTTCAGCACCATGGACCCCGTCGTTCTGGCGATGGTGGACCTCGCCGCCGTGCGCGAAACTCTGAAATGGGAGGAATCGCGCGGCGGTGCGCTCTTTCCCCATGTCTATGGCGCGATTTCGTACAAGGCCGTGTCGGGCCACAGCGTGCTGCGCATCGGCGACGACGGCCGCCATGTCTTTCCGCAGGGGTTTTGACGCATGAGCCATGACATCCACATCATCGGCGGCGGCCTGGCAGGGTCGGAGGCCGCGTGGCAACTGGCCGAGGCAGGGCATAAGGTCCGCCTGTCCGAAATGCGCGGCGGCGGCGACATGACGGCGGCGCATGAGACGGACGCGCTGGCGGAGATGGTCTGCTCCAACAGCTTTCGGTCCGATGACGCCAACAGCAATGCCGTCGGCCTGCTCCATCAGGAAATGCGGCGTCTGGGATCGCTGATCCTGCGGGAGGCGGACAAGGTGCGCGTGCCCGCCGGTTCCGCACTCGCCGTGGATCGGACATTGTTTGCGGACGGCGTCACCGCCGCGATCACTGGCCATCCGAATATCACCATCGTCCGCGAGCGGGTCGACACGCTGCCCGACAGCGGCGCGACCATCGTCGCCACCGGGCCGCTCACCGCCATGGCTCTGGCCGAGGATATTGCGGGAACGACCGGCAGCGACCAGCTCGCCTTCTTCGACGCCATTGCGCCGATCATCCATGTCGACAGCATCGACATGGATATTTGCTGGAAGGCCAGCCGCTGGGACAAGGGATCGCCGGAGGGCGACGGGCGCGACTATATCAACTGCCCGATGGACCGCGAACAATATGAGGCGTTCATCACCGGCCTCCGCGAAGGCGAGAAGACCGAGTTCAAGCAGTGGGAGAAGGACACGCCCTATTTCGACGGCTGCATGCCGATCGAGGTGATGGCGGAGCGGGGCATCGAAACCCTGCGCTTCGGTCCCATGAAGCCGGTCGGCCTCGACAATCCGCGCACCGGGCGCTGGCCCTATGCGGTGGTGCAGTTGCGGCAGGATAACGCTTTGGGAACGCTGTGGAACATGGTCGGCTTTCAGACCAAGTTGAAACATGCGGGGCAGGTCGAGCTGTTCCGCACCATCCCCGGCCTCGCCAATGCGCAGTTCGCGCGGCTGGGCGGACTGCATCGCAACACCTTCATCCGCAGCCCCGAATTGCTGGACGCGCAATTCCGCCTGAAGTCGCGGCCCAATATCCGCTTTGCCGGCCAGATCACGGGATGCGAGGGATATGTGGAGAGCGCCGCCGTCGGCCTGATGGCGGGCCTGTTCGCGGCGGCGGAACTCGGCGGGCGCAGCATCGACGCGCCACCGGCGGACACGGCGCTCGGCGCACTGCTGTCGCACATCACCGGCGGGGCGGATGCGGAAAGCTATCAGCCGATGAATGTCAATTTCGGCCTGTTCCCGCCCATGGGCGAGGATGTCCGCAAGAAGCAGCGCAAGCAGGCCTATACCGACCGGGCGCGCGAGTCCTTTACCGGCTGGCTGGGCACAGTGGGGCTGAACGTTCCGGCGTAAACTGCTGATCGATCAGCATTTACATTTGGCCGACGGTTTGGGCGCGGGTGCCGTCGTCGCGAATTCGGCGCGAGTTAGTCGCCCGTCATGGTTCGCGTCGGCGCCGTCGAATTTGTCGATGGTGTGGCTCGCCCATTCCTCGAAGGACAGGAGGTTGTTGCCGTCCTTGTCCAGCTTGCGGAAGTCCTTCACCCGGCTCGCGAGCATCTCATTGCGGGCGATGATGCCGTCGCGGTCGCGGTCATAGCGGTCGAACCGCTTTTCCTCCCGCGTGCGGGCGGTGGCGGAGGGCGCAGCCGGGAGCGCGTCGCCCATCGCGTTTGCATCCCCCTCCGGCAAAGGCTCGTCCAGCGGCGGCGGCTCGGTGCGCGCCTGCACGGCCACGGTGTCACGCGACGCCTGTCCCTGCCACCAGAACAGGCCACCCGCCACCAGCAGCAAAGCCGCAATCGAACCTGCCAGAAAACGCCCCATATCCTCTATCCTAGGAGAGAGGTCGCGCGCTGCCAAGCCGTCAGGCCCGAAACTCAGCCAAAGATCGCACGGCGCAGCAGCCGCAGATATTGCCGCAAGCCAAATTCGACGGTCGGCAGGTGATGATCCCGCACATCGTCCAGCGCCATGCCCGCCGCCAGCATCAGCGGCTTGGGCCGGACATGCGCCAGCCGCCGGGGGTCGACCGCACTTCCCACCTCGATCGCAGCGGCAAAGGCACCCTCGCCCCGCACCCGATCTTCATCACGGCGCGCCACGTCCCACAAGGCCCACAGCTTGCCCGCTTCGTTCAAGGCATCATTGCCCTCTCCGGTCCGGGCGATCAGCGCGAACAGCCGCCCCCGCGCCTCGCCAAAGCTGCGCCAGTCCCCCTCGCTCATCGGGGCCGGATCGAGCAGCATGCGCCATGCCTCCGCGACCCGCCCGACATTTTCGCTGGCCTGAACGCCGGGCGCATAGGACAGCCATTCGCTGAGCAACGGGTCATTGGGCGCACTGTGCCGGCCGGTCAGCGCCTCCTCCCACCACGCCAGCCGGATAGCCGCCATTGCCCCCTCCTTCGCGCCCAGCACCGTGCGGGCCATCAGGTCGTCGATCCGCCAGCACAGCCTGTGCCATGCGCGGTCCCGCTGCGGTGCATGGGCGATGAGCAGGGGAAAGGGCAGCGGCAATTCGGACGGAACGCGCGCTGCGTCCGGGGTGACGTCCCGCCCGTTCGCGGGATCATGATGCGGTGGGTTCGACATGCCCGCGCTCTACCGCATATCCCCCCGTCTGCAACAGCGGCGCGACGGGCAACGAGCGGTTAGCGACCGCTTAACCATCTCCACCGAACGCTTTCCTAACCATCTCTGCTGCATGAAGCGGTTCGATTGCCACTCGCATGTATGGAAACCGGATGAAAACCGCGCGAAGCAAGGGCCGCAGCCTACTGACCCGTCTCGGTCGTAATGAGGCCGGGAACACGCTCGCCATCGTGGCGGCCGCGGTTCTTCCGCTGGCAGGCATGATCGGCGGCGCGCTCGACATCAGCCGCGCCTATCTGGTCAAGACGCGCCTGTCGCAGGCGTGCGACGCGGGCGTGCTGGCGGGGCGCCGCATGATGGGGTCGGACGGGACGCTGACCACCGACGTCACAACGGAAGTGCAGAAGTTCGTGAACTTCAACTTCCCGCAAGGCTATATGGGCACCACCGCCTTCACGGTGACGCCGACCACGGACAGCAACCGGCAGGTGATCCTGTCGCTCCAGACAACCGTGCCCACCGCGATCATGCGCCTGTTCGGCAAGACGAGCGTCGCCGTCGCGACCAGCTGCACCGCGCGCAACGATTACAGCAATATCGACATCGTGCTGGTACTGGACACCACCGGCTCCATGGCCTGTTCCCCCACCGTCACCAGTTGCACCGTCAGCACCAAGACGATGACCGTCAACGGCCGCACCGTCAGCTATCGGGCGGAGCAGACCGACAGCAGTAAGAACAACATTTCCCGTATGCAGGCGCTGCGCGACGCGCTCTCCGACCTGCAGACCGACATCGGCAAGATCGAGACGGAGTTCAACGCCGCCCCCAGCGCCACCCGCAAGCGCGTGCGCTGGGCCATCATTCCCTTTTCGCAGATGGTCAACGTCGGCGGCAGCATGGGATATGATTTCGGCGGCGACGGCAGCGACACCGGCAGCAAGAGCACACTTTATGCACGCAAGCCGGACTGGTTCAACACCAGCGGAAAATACTGCACCGACAACGCGAGCACCAGCAACAGTAGCTATTGTTCCACGGTCGCCCATAACAGCACATGGATGACCAGCACCTGGGACGGATGCGTAGAGGAGCGTTCAACCTCGAACAGCATCAACAGTACATCGACCTATGTTATACCAGGACCGGGTGTGACCGGGAACATGCCAACCGGCGCCAACGACTTGCAGGTAGCACTCGCCCCTACGTCGACAGAC
>DASVNT010000082.1:0-3965 GCA_036383715.1 Sphingobium sp.
ACCACCCGCTCGACATTGGCATCCACGACGACCGCGCGCCGCCCAAAGGCGATGGCCGCGATGGCGGCGGCGGTATAGGCGCCCACGCCGGGAAGGGCGCGCAATCCCTCCTCCGTATCCGGGAAATCCCCGCCCAGTTGCCGTGACACGGTCCGTGCGCAGGCGATAAGGTTGCGGGCGCGGGCATAATAGCCAAGGCCCGCCCACGCCGCCATCACATCGGCGTCATCGGCATCGGCAAGATCATGGACGGTCGGCCACAGGCCCGTGAATTTCGCGAAATAGGGAATCACCGCCGCGACGGTCGTCTGTTGCAGCATGATCTCGCTCAGCCACACGCGATAGGGGTCGGCGGCGTTCGCACCCGGCGGCATCCGCCATGGCAGGGCGCGGGCAGTACGGTCATAATGGTCGAGCAACAGCGCCGCTACATCCGCCGGTTTGGAGCGATCAGCGGAAAGAGCATCGACGGGCATGACCCGTCTATGGCATGAAGCCGCCAATGACCCAATCCCCTTCCGCCGACGACAAGAAGACTCCCCTGAAACGTGCGACCAAGCGTGCCAAGACGCCTGCGAGCGAGCGCCCCAGAGTCGGCGGCCCGCGCGCCATCGCCGACCTGATGCCCGAAATCGGTGGCGCGGCGTTCCGCAAATTCGGCTTCATCCAGTCGAGCATCGTCACCCGCTGGGCAGAGATTGCGGGCGAGCGCCACGCCGCCCTCTCCATGCCCGAATCCATCCGCTTTCCGGCGGGCAAACGGTCGGAAGGGACGCTGCAACTGATCGTCGCGGGCGGCCATGCGCCGATATTACAGCATGTGATCCCGGAATTGATCGAGCGGGTGAACCGCTTCTTCGGCTATACCGCCATCGTCAAGATCGCCATCCGTCAGGGCCATGTCCAGCAGGCGGCGCCCGCTGACCGCCCGCCGCCCCGAATGCTGCGCCCCATACCCGTGGAGATTGGCGACGGCCTGCGCGACATTGGCGATCCCGAACTGCGCGCCGTGCTGGAAGCCATGGCGTGTGGCCTCGATATTGGCGGTGTCGCACCCAGCGGTCGCCCGCCCCGCATTTCCTGACACTCTCTATCCAGCCGGAGCACGCCATGCGCGCCTTCATCGCCTTTCTCGCCGCGCTTTTCCTCATCGGTCCCGCCACCGCGCAACTGGGCGGCAACTGGACCAGCAGCGTCACGGTCACGCCCGGCGGCGCCTACGTCCTTGGCAACCCTCGCGCCGCCCGGCTGATCGAATATATCAGCTACACCTGTCCGCATTGCGCGCATTTCGTGGCCGAGGCGAGCACGCCGCTGCGCAGCGGCTGGATCGCGAAGGGCACTCTCGGTCTGGAAGTGCGCAACGCCATCCGTGATCCCTATGACCTCGCCGCCGCCGTGCTGGTCCGCTGCGGCAGCAAGGCGAGCTTCTTTGCCAATCACGAGGCCATTTTCGCCAATCAGGACGACTGGATGGAGCGGGTTCAGGCCTATGAGACCAAGCGTGCCAGCCTGCCCACGCCCAAGAATGCGGCGGAACAGCTGATTTCCATCGCGGGCGGCACCGGCCTGACCCAATTCTTCGCCAAGCGGGGCGTAACAGCCCAGCAGCAGCGCGTCTGCCTGTCCGACAAAAAGACGCTCGATGCCCTAGGCGCGATGGCCAAGGATGCGTGGGAAGTGAAGAAGATCGGCGGCACGCCCTCGTTCAGCATCGACGGGCGGATGGTCGAGGACGCGCACGACTGGAACGGCCTGCGCGCCGCATTGCCCGCCTCGCCCAAGTGAAGTAGACGCGGGGTCCATCAGGGGACCGACAGACTTTCGGACGGAGATATATTGGCATGAGGACGGCGTTCCTTCTCGCGACCATCGGTGCCGCGCTCGCGCTTTCGGGCTGCGGCGGCAAAGGCGACGGCAATAGTGCGGCTCCGTCGGGCGATCCGGTCGCGGCTGTCTCCGCCCCTGCGGGCACCAGCTGGTCCGAAACCATTGCGGCCACGCCCGAAGGCGGCTTTGTCATGGGCAATCCCAATGCCAAGCTGAAGGTCGTGGAATATGCGTCCTTCACCTGCCCGCATTGCCGCGACTTCGCGCAGCAGGCCGACGAGCCGCTGCGCACCAAATATGTGGACAGCGGCAAGGTGTCCTACGAGTTCCGCAATTTCGTCCGCGACCCGCTCGACATCACCGCCGCGCTGATCGCGCGTTGCGGCGGCAAGGATCCGTTCTTTCCGCTGTCGCACCAGTTGTTCGGCAACCAGGAAGCGATGTTCAAGCAAATCCAGAGCGTGGGCGAAAAGGGCTATCAGGACGCGATGAACCTGCCCCCGCAGCAGCGTTTCGGTCGTCTGGGCGAACTGGCGGGCCTGATCGACTTCGCCAAGACGCGCGGCATACCGGAAGCGCAGGCGCGCACCTGCCTCGCGAACTTCAAGGAAGCCGAAACGCTGGCCGCTGGCAATGAGGCCGCGGTGAAGCAGTTCCAGCTCGAAGGCACGCCGACGTTGATCCTGAACGGCAAGAAGCTGGACAACGCCAATAGCTGGCCCCAGCTGGAGGCCGCGCTGAAAGAGGCGGGCGCCTGATTGCGACGAACGACTGGCTAACGGGCGGGGGGCGCTAATCCCATGCGGCTCACCCGCCTGAAGCTGTCTGGCTTCAAGAGCTTCGTCGAACCCGCCGATCTGCTGATCGAGCCGGGGCTGACCGGCATCGTCGGTCCCAATGGCTGCGGCAAATCCAATCTGCTCGAAGCGATCCGATGGGTCATGGGCGAGGGCAGTCCCAAGACATTGCGCGGCGGCGCGATGGAGGATGTGATCTTCGCGGGCACGACCAAGCGTCCACGCCGCGACTTTGCCGAAGTCACCATCTTCGCGGAAAATGTGACGCCGCAGCCCGGCCTCGCCGGCGGTTTCGACGCAGGGGCCGACGGCGGTGAGGCGGAGATCATCCGCCGCATCGAGCGCGGCGCAGGCAGCGCCTATCGCATCAACGGGCGCGATGTGCGGGCAAAGGACGTCGCCCTGCTGTTTGCCGACGCCGCGACCGGCGCGCACAGCCCCGCCCTCGTCAGCCAGGGCCGCATCGCCGCCGTCATCGCCGCAAAGCCGCAGGAGCGGCGCGCGATGCTGGAGGAAGCGGCGGGCATTGCGGGCCTCCACGTCCGGCGCAAGGATGCCGAGCAGAAACTGCGCGCCACCGAAACCAACCTCGCCCGGCTGGCGGAGATCATGGCGGACATGGACAGCCGCGTCGCCTCCCTCCGGCGGCAGGCGCGCGCGGCGGAACGCTATCGCGAACTCTCCGCCCGCATCGCACTGGCTGAGGCACGGGCGCTCTTTGCGCGCTATACCGCCGCGCTCCGCGAAGAGACACAGGCGACCGACGCCTCCACCCGCACCCATGAAGGGGTCAAAAGCGCCCAGAGTGCACAGGCGACCGCCACCAGCGCGCAACGCTTTTCCGCCGACACGCTGAACGATCATCGGGGTGCCGTGCAGGCCGCGCGCGATGCGGCGCTGGCGGCGCGGCACGCGGTCGACAAGCTGACGGCGCAGCGGCGTAGCGTGGAAAAGCGCATCGGTGACCTCACCATGCAGGTGCAGCGACTGGACACGGACAAGGCCCGCGAAAGCGCGCTGGACCGCGACGCTGTGGAGGCCATGGCGCGGCTGACGGCGGAGGCAGAGGGACTGACCGCGCGCATCGCGCTGCTCGATGACACTATCCCCGACCTTGCGGGCCGCATCGCCACCGCCGAACTGGCGGTCAAGGAAGGCGAAGTCGCACTGGCGCAGGCCATGGCCCGCCGCGCCGCCGAACAGGCCGAGCGTCGCGTGGCGGAGGCCGCGATGGTCAGCGCCCGCCACCGCCTCGAACGCGCGTCAGCCGAGGCGAAGGCGATCGACGACGCCCGCGCCGCCCTGCCCGACATCGCGCCCGTTCAGGACCGCATCGCC
>DASVNT010000083.1:0-27745 GCA_036383715.1 Sphingobium sp.
GCTTAGCGAACTGGGGCTGGCGGAACTGGGAGTGACGGCATGATCATCGCGTCGGTGACGGATTTCCGGGAGGCCGCGCGGCGGCGCCTGCCCCGCTTCCTGTTCGAATATATGGACGGCGGCTCCTATGCGGAGGTAACGCTGCGCCGCAATGTCGAGGAACTGTCGGCTCTCGCCCTGCGCCAGCGCGTGCTGCGCGACGTTTCCGACATCGACCTGTCGACCGAACTCTTCGGACAGAAACTTGCCCTGCCCGTCGGCCTCGCGCCCATCGGCCTTGCGGGCCTCAATGCCCGGCGCGGCGAATGCCAGGCGGTGCGTGCGGCGGAGAAGGCGGGCATCCCGTTCACCCTCTCCACCGTGTCCGCCTGCCCGCTCGGCGAGGTTGCGGAGGCGGCGACAAAACCCTTCTGGTTCCAGCTCTACATGATCCGCGACCGCGCTTTCATGAAGGATTTGTTGGCGCAGGCGGTGGCGGCGAACTGCTCCGCGCTCGTCTTCACCGTGGACATGCCGGTGCCGGGCAGTCGCTACCGCGACTATCACACGGGCCTTGCAGGATCGGGCGGTATGAAGGGCGCGCTGTGGCGGCTGGGCCAAGCGATGCTACGCCCGGAATGGGCATGGGACGTGGGCCTCAACGGTCGTCCCCATGCCCTCGGCAATGTCGCACCCGTTCTGAAGGGTCGCACCGGGATCGAGGATTTCTTCGCGTGGATGCGCAATAATTTCGACCCGTCGATCAGTTGGCGCGACCTCGACTTCATCCGGTCCGAATGGAAAGGGCCGCTGATCATCAAGGGCCTGCTCGACCCCGAAGACGCCAAAGAAGCCGCTGCGCTGGGCGCGGACGGCATCGTCGTGTCCAACCATGGCGGGCGGCAACTCGACGGCGTGCTGTCTACCGCAAAGGCGCTGCCCCCCATTGTGGAGGCGGTGGGCGACCGACTGACCGTGCTGGCCGATGGCGGCGTGCGGTCCGGCCTCGACGTGGTGCGAATGCTGGCGCTGGGCGCGAAAGGCGTGCTTCTCGGCCGCGCCTGGGCCTATGCGCTGGCCGCGCAGGGGGAGGCGGGCGTGACGAAAGTGATTCAGATCATCGAAGCGGAAATGCGGGTCGCCATGGCGCTGACCGGCACCCGCTCCATTGCCGAAATCAACCAGACAATTTTGGCCCGATAAGAAAAACGAGGGGATTGACGATGGCCGCTGCGCCGCACGACGATACGATGAGCACGAAAGAACACTGGCGCAACACCGTGCTGGCTGGCCTCGCCAATTACATCGACGCAGGCTCCATCGTCGCCGGCTCCGCCGCGCTGGCGCTGTGGAAGGACATCTACCACCTCTCCGACGGCTTCATCGGCCTGATCGGAGCCTTCTCCGCCAACGCCATTTCGGCGGGCGTGGGCGCGCTGATCGGCGGCTGGCTGTGCGACAGGATCGGTCGCAAGAAGATCTACCAGTGGGACATGTTCGTCTACGCCTTCGGCATGGCGCTGCTGGTCTTTGCGAGCGCGCCGTGGATGATCGTCACCGGCTTCGTCATCGTCGGCCTCGCGGTCGGGGCAGATATTCCGGCGAGCTGGTCGCTGATCGCGGAACAGGCCCCGGACAAGGAGCGCGGCAAGCATAGCGGCGTCGCGCAGGCGCTCTGGTATCTCGGCCCGGTCGTCGTGCTGCTGCTCTCGCTGGCGCTGACCAATTTCGGCATCCTCGGCGCACGGATCGTGTTCGCGCATCTGCTGGTAATCGCCCTCGCCCTCACCCTGCTGCGGTCCAAGATGCGCGAGTCCGAACGCTGGGAGGAGGCGCAGCGAGGCGACGTGAAGCGCCCGCCGATCACCGACCTGTTCAAGCCGAAGCATCTCGCCTCGCTCGCCATGCTGGTCGGCATGTACGGGTTCTGGAACCTGTGGTCGGGCACCAACGGTTTCTTCTTCCCCTATATCCTGCGCACCGTGGGCGCGGCGACGCAGGCGCAGAGCGTGGCGATTCAGGCGCTCAGCTTCTTCATCGGGATGCTGTCCATCTGGTTCGTGTTCATGCGGCTGGCCGACAAGGTGAACCAGCGCATCCTCTTCGCCGTCTCCGCCGGGATCCAGATTATCGGCATGGCGCTCCTCGCGCTGTTCCCGCTGACCCTGCCGATCGCGATCCTCCACGTCTTCCTGCTGCAATTCGGCGGCGGCTTCGGCGCGCAGAGTTTCTTCCAGTTGTGGAGTTCGGAGATGTTCCCGACGCTGCTCCGCTCCACGGCGCAGGGGCTGGCGTTCGCGGTGGTCCGCATTGGCCTCGGCATCTTCAGCTTCTTCGTGCCGTTCCTGACCGCCACCGGCTTTACCACGCTGGCATGGATATTGACGGGTTTCCTCGTCATAAGCGGTGTTATCGGCATCCTCTGGGCGCCGCGCAACGAGGGCAAGTCGCTCGAACAACTGGACGCCGAGCGGCAGGCGCAATGACGGGACAGCGGGTTAATGCATTCGGCGGAACGACATAAGCTGATCCTCGCAGCGATGGAGGCCACGGGGTTCGTCAGCAGCAGCGAGCTGGAGGTGCTGCTCGCCGTCACCCCCGTCACCATTCGCCGCGACCTCAACCGCCTCGAAGCGCAGGGGCTGGTCGTGCGCGTCCATGGCGGCGCGCAAATCGTCGATGCGCCGGTCGCCGCCCCCGATGCCAAGCCGCATCTGATCGGCACGCCGTTCGATCAGGCGATCACGCTCAACCTGACGCAGAAACAGGCGATAGGCCGGGCGGCAGCCGCGCTGTGCAGTGCCGGCGAAGGCATCATGGTCGACGGGGGCAGCACCACGCTGCAAATGTGTCCGCACCTTGCGGGGCTGGACCTTCAGGTGCTGACCAATTCGCTCCACATCGTCAACGCGCTGTTGCCGCAGGAGGGCACGCGCGTCCTCGTCCCCTCCGGGTCAATCTTTCGGGAACAGAATATCATCCTCGCCCCTGCAGGCGAGGACAGCATGCCGCGTTTCCACGCGCCCAAGCTGTTCATGGGCGCGGCGGCGGTCGGGCCGCAGGGCGTGATGCAGCAGGACGTGATCCTGGTGGCCTCCGAACGGCGCTTCATCGACCGGGCGGAGGAGGTCATCCTGCTGGTCGACAGCTCCAAATTCCGCTCCTCCTCCGGCGCGATCGTCTGCGGGCTGGACGAGGTTGACCGACTGGTGACAGACAGCGGCATCGAACCCGACATGCGCCGCGCGCTGGAAAAGGCAGGGCTGGAGGTCATCGTCGCCGGTTGATCCGCGGCGCGGCGCTCACCGAACCAGCGTCACCGGCCCGATAAGCCCCGATGGCCGGAGCGGAGCGTCGGGGCGATAGGTCGGCGCGGCGGTGAAGCTGACTTTGCTCGCGCCCGGCTGCTCATCCCCGATCAGGCGGTTGACCCACAGGTTCGCGACCCTGACCTCCAGCCTGTTTTTGCCGGGCTTCACCAGTGCGCCAATGTCGATGCGATAGGGCGCGAACCATCTGGTTCCCGCCAGCGTACCGTTGACCCGCACCTCTGCCACGTCACCGATGCGGCCAAGGTCGATCTTCAGCGCACCGCCCGGCTTCACCCCCTGCGGCAGGACGAAGCTGTTCGAATAGGTCGCAACGCCCGAAAAATAGCGGATGCCCGTGTCGGCATTTTTCTCCAGCGGGAGCAGGCTCGCCATGGTGGTGCCCGCGGGAGCGCCCCGGCCCGGCTGGAAGCTGACCGTCCAGGGCGACGACAGGGTCGCAACGACCTGCGCCTGTTCAGCCGCGACGGTGCGCGCAGGCGCGGTGACCTTGGTGCGGAACAGGACGAAGAACGCATCCTCCGACCCGATGTCGAGCGGGACGACCGTCTCCTGCCCTTCGGTGCGATAGGATAGAGGCCGCGCCGTGCCGTCCATCGCGCGCCAGATTTCGGGCGCGCGCCCGGTGGTGCGGAAACGCGCCTCCACATGCGCCGTGCTATCTGCCGTACCCCGGCGGACGAAATAGAGGTCGCCCTCCGCCAGCTTGCGATGCACGAACGCATAATCGCCCGCCGCCGCGCCATCGACGGAAAAGTCCGCTCCGATGCCGACACTGCCGAGCGCTGCTTCCGCATCCTCGCTCGCCATCACCCGGCCCTGCCCGACGCGCGTGACCGCCCCGCCCGCCCACAGCCGGGCGACCAGCGCGCGGAAAGCGGCGGGATCGTCGTGCAGCGAGGGCGTCCGTTCCGGCGCCGCCCCGATGATCGTCGCACCGCCCTCCGCCAGCGCGGCGATGCGTTGCAGCGTGCCGAGCGTCATGACCTTGCTGCTCCCGCCCAGATACAGCGCCCTGTAGCGCGCGCCGCTCGCCGCGACGAGATCGCCGCCATCGACCTTTAGTTGCTTTGCCAATATGTCGGCGTTGACGAAATCATAGGCGTAGCAGGTGGGAATGCCCTTCGGTACACCATGCTCGAACAGCGCGGTGATCGGGGCATCCTCGCCCACGAACCACGCGATGTCTGCGACGTCGCGGCCCTGTTGCAGCAGGAACCCGGTCCGCGCCATATAGTCCACCCAGGGCCGCGCCATCTCTGCCCAGCTTTCATGCCGGTTGAAATATTGGCCGAAGATCATGAGGCTGAGGCCGGGTTGTTTGTCATCCACCGGCTGATGGACGGAGGTGTGGACGACCGGGCGATTGACGCCGGACGCGAATTCCAGATCGATCACCCGTTTCAGGTCGGACGGCGCAAAGGCCCATGGCGCAAAGGCCGACGTCATGGACTCGGCGGCCACGATATTCTGTCCATAGATATGCGCGACCGAGGCCGCGCCCTTCATGTCCCCGATCAACGTCGGGCGCGGAGCGGCGCCCCGGTTGAACGTCCACATCGCCGCCATCGGCACATCCGCATGGGATCGCATGCTCAGATCGTCGCCCAGCACGGGACGCCCATTCTCCAGCGCCTCGCCGTAGACCTTCAGGCCATTTTCATGCGCGACCTTCGCCACCGTGCCATAATGGGCATCGGCCAGCAGGTCGGCGAGCGTCTGACGGAAATCGTGGAGGAACGCCTCGCTCCGCGCGGGCGACCCGACGACCGCGCCTGTCAGCGTGGGCAGGAAAGGCGTTGGATCATAGCCGCGCCGCGCGGTGAACTCCGCGACGACACTCGGCGTCCAGTTGGAGGCTCCAACCTCGATACTGTCGGTCAGCAGCGCACGAATGCCCTTCGCCCCCATCCACGCCGCGCCAACCGTGTCGCGATACATCGCGAGATAGGTTTCCAGATAGCGGCGCACGGCAGCGGCGTCATATTTGTCGACTTCCAGACCCGTCGCTTCCGGTGTGGCCGGATGGTTGGTCTTGCCGGTCAGCGAATAGCCGAGCCGCAGGATGCGCCAGTCGCTCCCCCTGGGCGCAGTCCAGTCCAGCGTGCCGTCGGGACGCAGCCGATCCGTGAGATTGACGACCTTGCCGGGATCGACGGCGGGCCCGTCCTGCGCAGCGCCCGCGCTCAGCCGGTTATAGTCGGAGACGAGGGCAAAGCCCGCCTTGGCTTCATACTGGTCGATCCGTGCCTCGCCCGACAGGCGAAAGTCGCCGATGCCGAGGGTCGCGCTCTCCGCCCGTCCGAAGACGTCGATGCTGACCGCTCCCGGCGCTCCGTCGCCCAGCCCCGGCGACTTCGGGCCGTCATTGGCGGAAAGCACCAGCCGGAAACGCCGGGCCGTGACCGGCGCGAAAGCGATGGTCGTCGCGACTTCGGTCAGGAGCAGTCGCCCGATCGCCTGCCATCCGCCCGCCGTCTCGGCTTCGAGCGTCGGCAGATAGGCGGGATCGCCGAACGGCGGTCGGGCATGGGGCACGTACAGGCTGGCCGAGCGTATCGTGACAGGCCTGCCATAGTCGAGGATCAGCGCACCCGGATGCGCCGCATCGCCCTTTGCCACCTGCGCCACTGAATCGAGACTGTCGTCCATCAGCGGCCCCGCCGCCAACGCCGTGCCATCGGCCTGAGCGGCCTTGGGTGATGGCAGGGCAGACGCAGCGACCGGATAGGCCAGCACCATCGCGTCCCGATAGAAACGCGGAGCGGGCGGTCCCTCCGCGCCGCCTGCGAGCGGATCGCTGAACGCCGCGCTCTGGAACGGGCCAGTGACGTCGGACGGGGACGGCAGGACCGCCTGCAATCGCTGGCCGCCGCGCACATCGGCCTGCGACCAGACCAGCTTCTTCATCGCATCCTCTGGCTTCACCCACGGGCCGCCCGTCTCGCTCCACCCCGGCGAGGCGGCGATGGCGAATTCCAGCCCTTTGGCGTCGGCGACCTGCACGGCATGGCGGAACGCATCCTTCCAGCCATCGGTCATATAGGGCAGCCGCTGCGCCACAATCTGCGGCGTCTGGAGATTGGCGTCGAAATTCTGGACGCCGCCGATCCCCATGCGCGCCATCCAGTCGAGATCCTTGTCGATCCCCTCCTTCGTCACGTTGCCGTTCAGCCAGTGCCACCAGACGCGGGGCCGCGCCGATGACGGCGGGTTGCGAAACCCCTCCGCCAGATCGTCCGCCCGCGACGGCGTGGCAAGGATCGTGCAGGCCAGAAGGACCGCGAGGCGAAGGGGCTTGGCTGTCATGATATGTCCCGACAAGATTTATGGGCGAGCGGTCAGAAGGCCGTCCGCCTCCATCCACGCGAGGAACTGCGGCAACAGCCCGGTGGTCGTCGTGCCGGGCCGGCCCGCGCCAAAGCCATGGTCGCCGCGCTCATAGGCGTGCAGCTCGACCGGGCGCTTCGCCTGTCGCCACGCCTCGACAATGCCAAAGCCCTGTTTGGCGAAAAGGCCGTCGTCCATCGCGATGGCGGCGAACATCGGCGGCGCGTCGGCGGGCACGGCGAGGGACGCCATCGGCCCGTAGATATAGCCGATGAAGGCGGGACGCTGCGCCCCCTTCCCCTCCAGCGCCGCGTTGAGCGTCGTCATCGCGCCCGCCGAAAAGCCGATCATGCCGACGCGGGCGGGATCGACCCGGAACTCCTTGGCCCGCATGCGGATCATGTCGAGCGCGCGCAGGGCATCCTGCGTCGCGCGCGGTTCCCGGACGTCGGGCATCGGGCCGCCCTTCGTCGCCTCGCCCATGCGCGCACCCATGACGCCCAGAAAGCCCCGGTCGTCGCGCGGCGTCGGGTTGAGGCGATATTTCAGGACAAACGCCGCGACGCCACGATCCGCCAGCCAGCGGGCGATGTCGCTCCCCTCGCCCGTCATGGACAGCGACAGGAAAGCGCCACCCGGCGCCACGACCACCGCCGCGCCCGTCGCCTTACCAGGTGCGGGCAGATAGGGCGTCAGCGTCGGCCGCGCGACATTGCGTACCATGATATTGTCGATGGCATTGGCGCCGATCTGGACGTGCATATGCGACCATTGCTCGTCGGCATCGGGCGCGGGGACGGGCTGGTCGGGGTAGAGCGGGATAGCCGCCTTCTGGTCGGGTGCAGCAATCGGGTCCATCCGCACCTGCTGCGCGATTGCCGGGGCGGCAACCGTCACGGTCAGGGCAAGCCATAGCAGTCGCTTCATCGCATCATCCTCCCCAATGCCATTGTCGTTATCATCGCGCCCAGCATCCCGCCGTAGAGCAGCTTGAGCGTCAACGCGGACCACCAGTCGATAGGGGGCAGAGCGAGTCCCTGCGCCGCTCCGGCCAGCACCCCGCCCACGATCAGACCCCCGACCGCGAAGGCCGCCGCAGTCCGCAGGATCGTCCCCACCGCAATATCCGTCCTGACCATGCGCCGACGCACGATCAGGGTCGGCACCAGCGCGCTCATCAGCGACACGGCGAGGCTTTGCGGCAGGAAGTCCATCGCCAGCGCGTCGGGAGCGCCCCAATGCAGCACGCCCTCCGCCCGCCCAAACAGCGCGAGGAAGAAAACGAGGCTCAGCACCGCGTTGATCGCAAAGCTGATCGCCGCTTCCCGCGCAATCGACAGGGCCGGAACCGAGCGCATACGCCCCCTACAGTGCGTTGCGGCGCGCGATCGCGCCATAGACGGCGGCGCTCGGCTTGGGCGTCCGCGCGAAGGTAACGGGATCGACGCTGTGCAGGCCGAATTTGGGCTTATAGCCAAAAATCCACTCGAAATTGTCGATCAACGACCAGTGGCAATAGCCCAACACCGGCACGCCATCGTCCATCGCCTGCTTCAGACCAGCCAGAGCGGCGGGGATGAAGGCGGCGCGAATGGCGTCGTCATCCGTGCCCACGCCATGTTCGGAGACGAGGATCGGCACGCTCGTCACCGCATGGGCATAGCGCACCGCATTGCCCAGCGAGGGCGCGTAAACCTCTGTACCCGACCAGTTCACCGTCGCCCCCTTGGGCGTGGGAAGGCGACCCTTGTCGGCCCAGAGCGCGCGCTCGTAATTCTGCACGCCGATGAAGTCGTCGGCCTTCGCCAGCGCCAGCCACGGCCCATAGAGTTCCTCCCGCATCCGGTCGCGCACCGAATTGCGACCGACCGCCTGATCGTCCATCATCGCCAGCGACAGGCCGACGGGCAGGTCCGGCCGCACCGCCTTGATCGCCGCCTTGCCCGCCTTGTGCGCGGCGAGCAGCCCCTGCTGAAGCGCCGGGAGATCGTCGAGGCCCGCGACATTGGCGCTGACGAATTTGGGCACGCCCAGCCGCTTGGCCGCCATGTCCAGCGTCTGCCGCTGCATCTGCCAGACGGGCGGCGGCAGCATGGATTTCAGGAGCAGCAGGATATTCGGCTCGTTGAACGTGATCGCGGACGCAATCCCCGCCCCCAGCGCCCGCATCGCCCGGTCGCAGAAGCGCGCAAACAGCTCCGGTGCCTCCGCATTGGTCCAGCCGCCCTGCGCGCTGAACCAGCGCGGCGCGGTAAAGTGGCTGAACGTGACGATGGGGTTGAGCCCGCGTGTGCGACACCCCTCGATCAACGCCTTATAATGGTTCAGCATGGCCGTCGAGAACAGGCCCTTCTCCGGCTCGATCCGTGCCCATTCGATGCCGAAGCGATAGGTGTTGAGGCCCATGGCTTTCATGAGGTCGAGGTCCGTCTCCCACAATTCGAAACTGTTGCAGGCATCGCCGGAGGGGGTCGCAAAGATGGTCGGCTGCTGGTTCTCCAGAAACCACAGGTCGCTGGCGACATTATTGCCCTCTATCTGGTGCGGCGCGGTGGCCGTGCCCCACAGGAAGCCTTTGGGGAAAGCCGGACTCCCCTTTGCAAAGGCAGGCCCGGCGACCATCGCCGCCCCGGAAACCAGGCCGGTCTTCATCAGCGTTCTGCGGTCCAGCATGATCTCTCCTGTCATTGGGTGATGTCGCGCACAAAGGCGCAGATGTCGTCGGCCAGCCGCCGGTCGCTCGTGCCGAGGTGCATGGTGATGCTGTAATGATTGTGCCCCGACAGGATCGTGCCGCGCGGCAACTGGCCATGATGCGCGAGCCGATCCCGGATCAGGCCCGTCCACTCCGCCTGAAAACGCGGCGGATCAAATTCGGTGCAGGCGACCATCAGCGGCAGCGTTGTCGCCGCCACCGCGTCCATCGGCATGCGCTCCGCATAAAGCGCCGGGTCGCCATAATAGAGCGCATCGCGCTCCTCTAGCGGTGTGTAGCCATACAGACCGGACAACAGGATGACCCCGCGAACGTCCCGGTCCGCATGCCCGCCTGCCAGCTTCAGATAGCCCGCGACATGCGCCGCGCCCGCCGATGTGCCCACCAGCACGATCTTCGCCGGATCACCGCCCTGATCCGCCGCATGGGCGCGCAGCCAGTCAACCGCCGCCGCCACATCCTCCGCGCCAGACGGCCATGGGTTATCGGGAGCGAGGCGATAGTTGATGACCGCGCCCAGAAAGCCCGCCTGTGCCGCCATGCGCCCGACATTGGCGTTGGGCCACTCCGCCGCACCGCCCTTGTCACCCTTCAGAAAACCGCCGCCATGGACGAAGAGGAGGATGGGCAAGGACTCCCCCGCCTCAGCCCGATAGAGGTCGAGGCGGTGCCGGACATGCGGGCCATAGGCGATGTCGGTCGCCGCAGGGGGACAGGCCGCCGCCAGCGCCTGCTGCTCCGCATCGAACAGCGCCCGACATTGCGTGAGCACATCCGGCCCCAATGTCCGCCCCATAGCGGCGATGGCATCGCCTTGCGCAGATCGCGTCATGTCCATCCCTCTCGTACCCGTTCGCGATCTCATGTCTTGCCGGGCGGAGGCCTTATGCGCCCCCGCCCTGCGCTTTTAGAAGCGGAATTCGACCGATCCGCCAAAGGTCCGCTCGGCCTCGCGCGTGCGCCAGTTCACATAGCCGCCGTCGGAGAAGGGCAGGCCCAGCACGGCGGAGTTGAAGTCCTTGTCGAACAGGTTGCGGACGAAGGCGCCGACCCGCCACGCGCCATCCGCATCGCCAATGCCGAAGTTGAGGTTCACCACCTCATAGGCAGGCTGGATTGTGTTCACGTCGCCGACCGCATTCTGTGTCTTGCTGCGGAAAGAGAGATTACCGGCGGCATCGAACTTGATCCGTTCGGTGATCGGATGCTCCCAATTCGCGCCCAGCACGATGCTGTACTTGGGCGAACCGGGCAGCACTTCACCAGCCGCCTGATACAGCGACGTACCGCCAGACGTGAAGCAGCGCGTGGCCGATGCGCCCGACAGGACCAGCGCGGTCGGACAGGCGGTCAAATAGTCGGTGAACTTCGCATCCGAGTAGGTGAACGAGCCATTGAAGGTGAAGCCGGAGCCGGGCCGCACGATCGCCTCGATCTCGAAGCCCTTCACCTCTGCGCCGCCCGCATTCTCGGTCAGGAACTCCTGCCCGTTGAACACGCTGGTCTGGAGGTTCTTGTACTTGTCCCAGAAGGCGTTGACGTTGAGCGTCAGCGTGCGGTTCAGGAACTGCATCTTCGCACCCGCCGTCAGGTCGTTGACCGTCTGCGGGGCAACCGAACTCTTCGTGCCGGTCAGACCGGAGAACGTCACCGTCGGGCCGAGATAGCCGCGTGCATAGGTGGCGTAGAAGAGAAGGTCGCGGTTGGGCTTGAACTCCACGCCCCCGCGTCCCGACAGGTCTGTCTTCCTGGCATCTCCGGTTTGCAGCGCGCGCGTGGCATAGGGCGCGGTGCCCGACGGGGTGAAGCCATTGGCCGGAGACGGCGCGACAAAGGGCGCGAGGTCGGGATCGGCGTAGGAATAGTTGAGCGCCTTCACCCGGTCATGCGTCAAGCGCGCACCACCGATCAGGCTCAACTGGTCCGACAGATGATATTTGCCGTCGATATAGAGCGCGGCGCTGTCCGTCGTCGTGCGGGTGACATTGTAGCCCGATGTGATCGAGACGGTCGGGAAGGTCGCATAGGGCAGCGCGGGACGCAATATGGCGCTCTGCCCGCCGCCCAGACCCGCCTGCTGCCGCGACACGAACACGCCCGCGATATATTCCAGCGGCCTGCCGGACGGCGAGGTCAGGCGGAATTCCTGCGAATAGAAACGCTTCGTCTCTCCCTTCGACTTGGCGAAGAACTTCTCATAGGGCAGGCCGTCGATCGCATAGGTGTAGGGCGCTTCCTTAAACTCGCGGAAGGCGGTGACGGACGTGAGCGTATAGTCGCCCAGCGACAGGTCCACCTGAAGCGACCCGCCGAAATTCTCGACGTCGTAGAAGCCCGTGCCGTCCTCGATGGACACGTCGTTGTGCAAGCCGGGCGTCACGCCCAGCGCGGACAGGTTCACGAATGGCAGGCCCGCGATGCCTCCGGGCGCGGTCTGCGCGGCGGACAGCTTGTTGAGCGTCCAGGTCTGGCCCGGCCCCTTCTGCTTCTGGCGGGAATAATCGCCGATCACATAGATGGAGAGCTTGTCGGTCGGTTCGAACAGCAGCTTGGCGCGCGTGCCGTAGAAGTGCTGACCGCCCCAATCCTCATTGCGCACGGTGTTGCGGATGAAACCGTCATAGGCCCGGTCGAACGCATAGATATTGAGCGCCGCTTTCTCGCCCAGCGGCAGGTTGATCGCGCCATGAATGTCCCGCTCGTTCAACGAGCCATAGGAGGCGAAGACATTGCCGTTCAGCTTGCCCAGTTGCGGCTTCTTCGTCGTGATGTTGATGACGCCGGAGGAGGCGTTCTTGCCGAACTGCGTGCCCTGCGGGCCTTTCAGCACCTCGATACGCTCCAGGTCGCCGAGGCTGTTCACCGGGCTGCCAAAGCCGACGACGACGTTATCGACGACGAGGCCGACCGGTGCTTCGGACGCGCTGGTGAAGCCGCCGAGCGTGCCGACGCCGCGAACGCGGAAGCCTGCGTCGTTGGGCGTGGTGCCGAACTGCACGCCGGAGAAGGTGTAAGCAATGTCCGTCAGGTTCTTGAAACCCGTCTTGCCAAGCTGTTCGGCGCTGATGGCCGACACGGCGATCGGCACGTCCTGAAGACGTTCGGCCCGGCGGCTGGCCGTGACGACGATGTCTTCCGAACCGGGGGTGTCCGACGCCGCCTGCGGGGCGGTGCCGGTGTCCTGCGCAAAGGCCGGCACCGCCAGCGCGATCATGCTCGTTCCCGCGAGAGCGAAAAGCGAAATGGCTGATTTCCTCATGTTTTTATCCTCTCCTGAAGATGAAGGCAGCTTGTGTTTATTGTTCGTCGATAATGCGGTTGGTGAGTGTGCCGAGGGTGCCGATTTCGACCTCCACCTTGTCCCCGGCGGTCATGTACAGCGGCGGCTTGCGCTTATCCCCGACGCCGCCGGGCGTGCCGGTGGCGATGACGTCTCCGGGCGCGAGGGGGGTGAAGGCGGAGATATATTCGATGATGAAGGGGATATCCCAGATCATGTCGGAAATGGGCTGGTCCTGAACCACCTCGCCGTTCAGGCGGGTGACGACATGTTGCGCCGCCAGATCGCCCGCCTCATCCGGTGTGACCAGCGCGGGGCCGAAACCGCCGGTGCCGGGGAAGGTCTTGCCGGGCGTGAACTGGATGTTGTGCCGCTGCCAGTCGCGCGCGGACCCGTCGTTGAACGGCGCATAGCCCGCGACATAGGACAGTGCGTCGGCGCGGGGCACCTTGTGACAATGGCGGCCAATGACGACGGCCAGTTCGCCCTCATAGTCGAAACGATCGGTCGCACCGGGTTTCACCATCGGCTGACCGTCCGCGATCAGGCTGTCGGCATAGCGCACGAAGATCGCTGGATAGTCCTTTTGCTCGCGTCCGGTTTCCTTGACATGGTCGGCATAGTTGAGGCCGACGCACAGGATCTTGGCGGGGTCGGGGATGACCGGCATAAGCACCACCTCCGACCGCGCGAAACGGGTGCTGCCGGACAGCCGGTCCAGCTTGCCATCGACCAGCGCGGCCTTGAGGCTCTGCGGACCGTCGGGGCTGGCGAGATCGACGATATGCTCGCCGTCCAGTCGACCGAAGCTGGGGGTGCCGTCGGGGCGGCGGAAGCTGATATAACGCATCAGTGGTTTTCCTCTGTCAGGACGTCGAGCGGCCGGGCTTCCCAGTCGCGACGGTGGCGGAATTTCTCCTCGGCGGCGCGCAGGCCGCCGAAATCCTTGTCGGACATGCCCCATTGGTCGATGCGACCTGCGGGCCAGGTCCAGTCTTCGGGAGCACCGACGCGATAGTCGTCCGGCACCTTGTTCACCGCCGTCGAAAATTCGATGACGGGGCCGAAGGGCGCGATGAAATAGGCGAAGACATTGTCGCCCGGACCGTGGCGGCCCGGACCCCAGGCAGGCGCGATATTCTGGTCGCGCAGACGCCCGATGCCGCGCATCACCGCGTCCATGTCCGCCATCTCGAACGCGATGTGGTTGAGCGAGGCGAAGCCCGCGCGGGCAAAGGCCGTGGAGTGATGGGAATCGTTGCAGCGCACGAACACCATCGCCTTCGTCCGGTCGGACACGCGAAAGCCCAGCGCCTCCTCGACCAGATGGCCCGTCGCCTCCGCATCTGCCGAGTTGAACACGACATGGGTCAGCTTGACCGGCAGGTCGCGGCCCTCAATGGGGGCGACTTCGCCTGCATCGACGAGGAAGCGCAGCACTTCGCCCTCGGCCAGTTCGACGATGATGCCATAGCCGCCGCCCGGATCGCTCGACGTGACGGGCGCGGCGTTGAGGCCCGCCGCACTGACCGTGCTGGCAAGCTGCTCCAGCCGCTCCACCGAACAGGTGAAGGTGGTCGACCGGACGAAAGATTCCGGCGATTCCTCCAGCGCGACGAGATAGGGAAAGACCCCGCTGCCGCGCAGATACTGCGTCTGCCCCTGCACCTCGGCGGGAGCCATACCCCACACGTCGGTCAGAAAGGCGGCGGCCTCCGCCGCGCCCGGCAGCGCCAGTTCGATGCTGCGTAACTTCATTGCTGTTCTCCATGGAAAAGATCGGCGGCAAGGATGCCCGCAATCGCGCACGCCTCGTCGCAATCGCCGGTGTCGCCGCTGATCCCCACCGCGCCGATCAGGGTGCCGTCCGCAGCGCGGATCAGTATGCCGCCGGGCGACAGGGCTATCTGTCCGCCAGTGACGGCCACGACGCTCTGGAAGAAGACGGGATTGTTTGCCGCGCGGGCGGTGATGACGCGGGTGTCCGCGCCCATGCCCAGCGCACCCGTCGCCTTGGCCCGCGAAATGTCGAAGCGGAAGAGGCTCGCGCCATCCTCCCGTGCAAAGACGACCGGATGCGCGCCAGCGTCCAGCACGACAACCGCCAGCGGCTGCGCCTGCCGGCCACGGGCTTCCGCCAAAGCGCCGTCGATGATGGCGCGTGCCTGAACGAGCGAAAGCGTCATGCCGCCGCCTCCCGCTGCAGGGATGGCCGGGCGAGCAGCGCATCGCGCCGCGCGATCAGGTCATCACCTTGCCCGGAACCAAAGACATAATGGTCGGGACGGATCAGCACCGCCTCGACATGGCGGGCGTCAAGCCAGCCCGCGATCGCGCCGCCGTCGTCCAGCCCCTCGACCGCGATCACACGGACATCACCATCCGCCGCGACGGACGCACGGGTGAACAACCGCCAGCCATCGCCGGTTATATCGTCCAACAATTGTGCACCCACGCGCGGCTGGATGAACCGCTCGCCCGCGCCCGGCGTGTCCGCCGCCACGATGCCGCTGGCGATGGCCGGGATGAGGTCGGCGGCGGTGCCTGCCTGCGCCGCCTTCGCCTCCGCCCGCATCCTGACGTCGCGCTCGGCGGCGGCATCGGCATCGAGCATGCAGATATAGCGGCCCGCGCCAACGGCGGCGGAAATCACCGCGCGCACATGCGGATCGCGCTCCTGCTGATAGCTGTCGAGCAGCGCATCGGTCGCCTTGCCCGACAACACCCGTTCCAGCTTCCACGCCAGATTGGCGATGTCCCGCAGGCCGTGGCACATGCCCTGCCCAAAGAAGGGCGGCGTCTGGTGCGCCGCATCCCCGGCCAGAAACACCCGGCCCTGCCGCCAGCGTTCCGCGATCAGCCCGTGGAAGCGATAAGTCGCCGCGCGCAGGACCGTGTGCGGCACGTCGTCCAGATAGGGTGCGAGGAGCGCGGCCACCGTCTGCGGCTCCATCATCGCGCGGTCATCCTCGCCCGGCAGCAACATGAACTCCCAGCGACGATGATCCCCGCGTCCCGGCACGATGGTTGTCGGGCGGCGCGGATCGCACATCATTACGGACAGCTTTTGCAGGTCCGCCTCCGGCGGCACGCCGGTCAGGTCGGGAAAGCGGACCGAACCGTTCACCTCCACATCGACGACCAGCCACGGCTCCTCGAAATCCAGATCGTCGAGCGCGATGCCGAGCAGCTTGCGCACCACGCTGCGCGACCCGTCGCAGGCGATGACATAGCGCGCCCGCGCCTCCACCACGCCGGTCGCCGTGGAGAGCGTCAGGGTGGCGCCGTCCTCATCCTGCGTCAGTCCCGACAGCGCCGTGCCGAGACGCAGCTCGACGCCGGGATGTGCGGCCAGCGCCTCGCGCAGATGCGCTTCCAGTTCGGGCTGGTAGAAGAAATAGTCGTTGGACCAGCTGAACGGACGCGCGCGCCCGACCGTGCCCATGTACCGGATCACGCCATGATCCGCGCCGATGTGCAGATGCCCCTCGGTATCGCGCATGTCGCCCGCCACCCGGTCGATCACGCCCGCAGACTGAAACAACCGCATCATCTCATGGTCGAGATGCACCGCGCGCGGCAGCGGATAGGGGTTTGCCTCCTGCTCGACCACCAGGACCGACAGGCCATGTTTCCCAAGAAGATTGGCCGCAAAGGCCCCTACCGGCCCGCAGCCGATAATCGCTACATCGAACATGATAGTCTCTGCCTTCGAAGGATCAGGCGATTGCCGGCTGCGCCGTCGGTGCCTTGTGCAATCGTCCGCCCTGCATGATCATCGCAATGCGGCTCGCGTCTTGGAGGATCGCGACATCCTGCGTCGGATCGCCGTCGATCAGCAACAGGTCGGCCAGATAGCCTTCCCGCACCAGCCCCAGTTCATGGCCCCGCCCCATGAGCTGCCCGCCCAGCTCTGTCGCTGCGTTCAGGGCCTCGGCGGGGGAGAAGCCGAAATACTGGACGAAATGCGACAGGTCGCGGGCGTTGCGGCCATGGGGATTGAAGGGAAAGCCATAGTCTCCGCCGATCATGACGCGCACGCCGCGCTTGCGGAGTTCGGGGACCAGCTTCTGTTCCAGTTCCATGCGCTGCGCCGCGCTCGCTTTCATCGCGCTCATGTCGATATGCGGCGGCGGGCTGGCCTCCAGCGCGGCGACGGACACGCCAGCGCCCGGAGCATAGAAAATCTCGTCCTTCTTTGCCGCCATGGCGTCGATGGCGGCCTCATCGGCGAAGGAGCAATGATAGAGGATGCGCGCGCCCGCTTCGAGCGCCAGTTGGATGGCGCGGGGTGAATAGGCATGGGCAGCGATCCACAGCCCGTCCGCCTTCGCCGCCTCGCCCGCCGCGACCATTTCCTCATCCGTGTAGAGAATGTCCTGCGCCGAACCCGGCTTCAGGGCATCCTCGCCGGAGATGACCAGCTTGACCGACTTCACGCCCTCGGCGCGGCAATAGGTCATGAAGGCGCGCATCGCTTCCGGCCCGCGACCGTTGAACACGTCGCCCGTCTCGACGCCTTCCTCGCCTTCCGGGCTGCGTTCCAGCGTCGAGGGGACGAGGCGCGGACCGGGCGTTTCGCCAGCCTCTATCGCGCGGGCGAGCTTCGGTTCGATATGGTCGCCGAGCGCGCCCGCCGAATAAGCACTGGTGAAACCATGGTCGAGCAGCACACGCGCGTTGCGCCACGCGGCGACTGCCAGCTCCTCGGGCGGCAGGATGAACTGGTGATAGATCTTCTCGACCGAAGAACCCCAGGTGAGATGGGTATGGGCATCGACCATGCCGGGCATCAGCGTGCGGCCGTTGCCGTCGATCACATGGTCGGCCGTCACGGCGGCAATGGCGTCGGCATCGCGCATGACGGCGGCGATCCGGTCGTCCTCGATCACCACGGCCCCTGCAAAGGGTTCACTGCCGCTGCCATCGAAAATCGCTATATCGCGAATGAGCTGCCGCACGATGATCTCCCCGGATATTCTTGATCGTTGCGGCCTTATGCTCCTTTCTTTTCCATCATAAAAATAATGTCTTTTGGTATCATCATAGCTTGTGGCTATGGATAAGGCTGTCGAGCATCAGTTGCGCCAAGCGGGACAAATGTCCGTCCCGCACCTTGCGAACGCCGATATTGCGCGGAAAAACGGCTTCCTTGATGCGGATGGCGCGAAGCACGCCGATGGAAAGCTCCGCCGCAGCCACCTGCATCGGCAATATGGTCACGCGGCTACTATTCCGCACTATCGCCTTGGTGGTGAGGAGCGAGTCGCAACGAATGGCGTCCTGCGGCACGGAAACGTCAGCCCCCATGAACAGCGCGTCGATCTGCCGCCGGAACGCGCCGCCCGCTTCCGGCAGAACCCACCGCATCGCCGTCACGTCCTTGAGCGACAGCGAGGATGGCAGATGGTCGTTGCGGCGTCCGACGATCAGGGCGAACGGGTCGCTGGAGAAGGTCAGTTCCTCAAACCCCTCCGGCGGATCCTGTATCCCCGTCGTGACGAAGGCGAGTTCGATCTCGCCCCGGCTCAGCATCGCGGCCAGTTCGCTATCGGCCTTTTCCACGACATGCAGCGTGAACCGCTCGACCTGCTCCTCCATGCGGCGGATGGCGTCAGGCAGCAGGCTGACCAGCGCGCCCGGCGTACCGCCGACGCGCAGCGGCCCTGCCACGCCCATGCGGACGAGCTTGATCTCCTCCTGCGCATCGTTGAGCAGGCTGTCGACCGCCTCCGCCCGGCGCAGCAACACTTCCCCCTCCGCCGTCAGGGTGATGCCGGAGCGCGAGCGGGCGAACAGTGGCGACCCCACCACATCCTCCAGTTGCGCGATGGCGTTCGACACCGAAGGCTGAGAGATGTTGAGCAAGCGCGCGCCGCCGCTGATCGAATTGGCCCGGCACACCGCCAGGAACGTCCGCAAGCTGCGAGGATCAATCATCCGCCATCCATCGCAGACGATGCAGAACGCCGCAATGCCCCCCGCTCACGCCGTCCGCTGCCCATCCCGATACTGGCGCGGCGACACGCCCATGTTGCGCTGGAAGAAGCGGCTGAAATAGGCCGGGTCCGCAAAACCGATGGAAAAGGCGATCTCCGCGACCGAAAGATTGGAGTAGAGGAGGCTCCTGCGCGCTTCCAGCAGCGCCCGCTGGTCGATCATCGCGCCGGGCGACCGTCCGGCGATCCGCGCGCAGGCCACGCGCAGCGCGGTCTGGCTGACGCCCAGTGCGATGGCATGAACCGAAACTGGCTCGCGCAGGCGAAAGCGCCGCTCGATACGCTCCCGCAGCCGCGCGACGATGGAGGCATGGGTGCCCGCGCGGGGGCTGGACTGGGCGGACACGCTCAAATGGCGCAGGCCCGTGACGAGCAGCGACAGCATCGCCGCATTGACCGCCGCCCGGTGCCCCGGCGCGGACCAGCTCAATTCGCGCATCAGGTCGTGGATCAACCGGTCCACGCGCGGCCCCTCCTCCGGCCCCAGCGCGATCGCTCCCGGCTGCTGGAACAGCAGGTCGAGTTCCGCGTCATGGCGGGCCAGTTCGAGCACATAGCTGTTGGCCATCGTGACGACATATCCGTCCGTTTCCTCCAGCCATTCGAAGCCATGGACGGTCGCCGCGGGCACCAGCAGGAAACAGGGGGCGGAAAATTGCACCGCGTTCCCGTCCGCCCGCATCGCGCCGCCCCCTGAAATCAGAGCGAAGAGGTGCGTCAGTTCGGCATGGCTATGGGGCTTTATCGTCCATTCGCTGGGCCGGGATCGGTCGTCCAGCGCCTCGACATGCACGAAGTCCTGATCCACCAACCTGTGCGGCTCGCCATAGAGGTAGAAGCTGGGAATCGACTGCTTCGACATAGATTTTGCCTGAGCCTGAGCACCTTTCAAGGGCTGATGATTTGTCCAACTAATATGTCGGTGCGGCCATGTCCATTGCGGCTGGACGGCATAAGATAGCGCGAACAAGCCGGGATGCCGTTCAGGGCGTCCATTGCCGAGAGGATTCCTGATGCGCACCAGCGTAGCCATTATCGGGGGCGGCCCCGCCGGCATGTTCCTCGCCCACCTCCTCGCGGCGGAAGGCATATCCGCCCTTGTCCTCGAACGACGCGACCGCGCCTATGTCGAGGGGCGCGTGCGGGCGGGTGTATTGGAACAGGTGACGACCGACCTGATGCGCCGCCTCGGCCTCGCGGACCGGCTCGATAAGGAGGGGCTGGTCCATGAGGGCACGCAAATCTCCCTCGACGGATCGCTATTCCGCATCGACATGGCCGCATTGACGGGCGGCAGCGCCGTCACCGTCTATGGCCAGCAGGAGGTCATGCACGACCTGTTCGAGGCAGCGCCCGCGCGCGGCGTGCAGATCGAATGGAATGCCGAGGATGTCATGCTGGAGGGGCTGGACACCGACCATCCCGTCGTTCGCTGGACCGCAGATGGCGTGGCGAAGGAATTGCACTGCGATTTCGTCGCGGGTTGCGACGGCTATCATGGGGTCAGCCGGTCCAGCATCCCCGCCGATGTGCTGCGCACCTATGAGCGTGTCTATCCCTTCGGCTGGCTCGGCATCCTCGCCGACGTGCCGCCCGCCGATCATGAGTTGATCTATGCCAATCATGAGCGCGGCTTTGCGCTCGCCTCCATGCGCTCCGCGACGCGCAGTCGCTATTATATCCAGTGCGGGCTGGACGAGGATTTGGCGGACTGGCCGGACGAACGCTTCTGGGACGAACTGTGCCTGCGCCTTGGCCCGCAGGCCGCCGCCCATGTGACGCGGGCGCCGAGTTTCGAAAAGTCGATCGCGCCGCTGCGCTCTGTCGTCACGGAGCCCATGCGCTGGGGCCGGTTGTTCCTCGCCGGGGACGCCGCACATATCGTGCCGCCAACCGGGGCCAAGGGCATGAACCTCGCCGTCTCCGACGTGACCATGCTGGGCGAGGCGCTGGTCGACCATTATCGCAACGGCTCGGACGCCGGTCTGGAGGGCTATTCCGCCCGCGCCCTCGCCCGCGTGTGGAAAGCGGAGCGGTTTTCCTGGTGGTTCACCTCGATCACCCACCGTTTCCCTGACATGGACGGCTTTGCCCGGCGAATACAGGCAGCGGAGATCGACTATATTCGGGGGTCGCAAGCGGCGCAGCGATCGCTGGCGGAAAACTACGTCGGCCTCCCGATGGAAGCGGGCCCTTTTTATTCTATCTCTCCCATGCGGCATATGTCATCCGGACAGCCATAATGGACAATGAGAGAGGGTGAGGATGACCAACTTCGTCGATTGGCTGGCCATTTGCGAGACCAAGGCGCGCTATTGCCGCTGCCTCGATACCAAGGACTGGGTGGGCTATGCCGACTGCTTCACCGAGGATTTCGAGCTTGAGACGCCGCCCTACACCGTCGTGCAACAGGGCCGCGACGCCATCGTGGCAGAGATCAGCGCGACGCTCGACGATTCCGTCACCACGCATCACGTCCACAACCCGGAAATCACCTTCGACGGACCCGATGCCGCCGATGTGATCTGGGCGATGCAGGACCGCAATGTCTGGAGCGAGAGCCGCCGCCAGCAGGTCGGCAATGCCGGCCACATCGGCTTCGGCCATTATCGGGAACGGTATATGCGCTGCGCCGACGGCCAATGGCGCATCCGCAAGAGCCGCCTCAGCTATTTGCACATGGACCAGTTCGCCATCGAGGGCCAGTAACCCGCCCTCGATGCCTGCCGATCGTCAGACGCCCTTGGCCGCGCCCGCCGCGCGCACCTTGGGCGTTCCGGCATTGGGCATCTTGCCCGCCTTGATATCCGCATTCTCGGCCGGAGCCTCCAACGCGCGGGTGCGCAGATAATAGCGGATCTGCTCCAGCGCCTCGTCACTGATCTGCGGTGAGGGCGGCATGCCATTGGGCTTGAGCGCGCCCTCCTTGACGATGGCCTTGAACGTGTCCTTGTCCAATATGACCGGCGAATAGCGCAGGTCAGGGGCCGCGCCGCCGCCGATGGCGTTCATGCCGTGGCAGACGAGGCAGGCATTGCCCGTGAACGCCATCGCGCCGCTCATCACCTTCGCCGGTTCCGGCACGAAACCGGGGATCGACAGCGGCACGAGATCCGGCACCTTGAATGGAGGCAGCTTGTCCTTGCCGTCGATGGCGAAGACGAGGAGGTGGCGCGGCAGTTGGTAATCGGTGCGGAAGGCCGCATTGCCCAGCGCGTTGATACCGCCGCCCTGCGATCCGCTGCCGGTCAGGACGGCGATATATTGCTTGCCGTTGACGCGGTAGGAGATGGGCGGGGCCACGATCGGCGCGGCGGTCTTGTACGACCAGACCACCTTGCCGTTTGTTGCGTCATAGCCGACCAGTTGCCCGTCTATGCGTCCCTGAAAGACCAGATTGCCCGCCGTCGCCAGCACGCCGCCCGGCCAGTCGCCCGGCAGTTCGACCGTCCATGCCGATTTCTGCGTCACCGGGTTCCACGCCTTCAGGAAGCTCTTGCGGCTGCCCGGCAGGTCGGCGTCGCTCAGCAGCGTGACGCCATTGCCCGCACCCAGCCCTTTCGCATTGGGGTCTGCCTCGCCGATCCACGCGCCCATTTCGATCACGGGGATGTAGATCAGGCCGGTTTTCGGGCTGAACGCTTGCGGCGGCCAGCTATGCGCGCCCTGCGGTCCGGGCCACAGTTCGAACATGCCCGGCTTGCCCGCATAGCGGATGCCGGGGTTCTCCACCGGGCGACCGGTCTTGAGGTCGACATGGCTCGCCCATGTCACCTTGGCGATTTTCTCCGCGGAGATCAGCTTGCCGTTCTCCCGGTCGATCACATAGAAGAAGCCGTTTTTCGGCGCGTGGAGCAGAACCTTGCGCGGCTTGCCGTCGATGGCGATGTCGGCCAGCGACATGTCCTGCACCGCCGTGCAATCCCACTGCTCCGCCGGGCACACCTGATAATGCCAGACATATTCACCGGTATCGGCCTTCACCGCCACGACTGAGGACAGGAACAGATTATCTCCGCCGCCGGGGCTGCGCAGTTTCTGGTTATAGGGGAAGCCGTTGCCGACGCCGATGTAGATCAGGCCCAGCTTCTCGTCATAGCTGAACGCATTCCATGCGGTGCCACCACCGCCTTTCCTAAACCAGTCGCCCTTCCACGTCGGCCGCGCGATGCTGTCCGCCTTTGACTCGGCGGGCTTCGACGGATCGCTGGGCACGGTGTAGAAACGCCAGAGCTGCTTGCCCGTCTCCGCATCATAGGCCGTGACATAGCCGCGCGCGGGCGTGATATCCGCTCCGCCATTGCCGACAATGACCTTGCCGCCGAAGACGCGCGGCGGGCCATTGTTGTTCTTCATCTCGTCGAGGCCAAATTGGCGCTGCTCCCAGAGCTGCTTGCCCGTATTGGCGTCGAGCGCGATGACACGGCCATCGGTGGTGGCGAGATAGATCTTGCCCTTGTACCAGGCGATGCCGCGATTGCCGAAGCTCATGTGCAGGCCGGATTTGGCGATCTCGCGCGTCTTCGCGTCAAACTCCCACAGCAATTTGCCGTTGGTCGCGTCGAACGCGCGGATATGGGAATGGCCGGTCGTGGTGAACAGCTTGCCGTCCGCTTCCACGGGCGCGGACACGGTAAAGCCCGGCTCCAGATCATAATGCCAGGCGAGTGACAGCTTATCGACGTTGGAGAGGTCGATCTCCCCGACCGGGCTGTAATGGAGTTCGCGCCCGTCGCCGCCATAATTGGGCCAGTTGCCGGATTCGAGCAGCGGGTCGTTCGCATCGCTGCCACCGCCACCATGGCCGCAGGCCGCGAGCGCCAGAACCGCCGCTACGAGCGGCAACCGCACCCATTTCCCGACACGCGCGAGTCGTCCCATCACAAGCTTATCCCTCTCCATCTTTCGCATGGGATGCAGAAAGATGATCGAAAAGGCAAATGCCGGAGAGCATCGAATGTATGCGAAAATGCTGTAGACCGGAAAGCAGGCCAATCCTTCACGCGGGCCAATCGACATGCCATATCGCCGATTTCTCGTCCTGCCTGGGCGCCTACGCTCTCTGATCGGCAAAAATTGCCGGGATATCTCCCCACCACCCATGCCAAAAACTCATCATCTTGGATGACGAATTATAGATTGAATGTATACATTATAATGAAATAACTCATGAGGCGATATGGGCAAATAAGGCCCATGAAGGAGAGGAATGTCATGAAACTGCGCGCCTATTGGCCTCTTGCAGGGGGGTGGGCCTGCTCAGCCTCACCGCCATCCCCTATTAAATACTGCTAAATAGTCGGTAATTGATTAGAAGAAAGAGCAGGCACGATGACCGATGTTTCGCAGCGCGCAGGCGCCGCGGGGCATCGCCAACATCGCAGGCGTGGCAGCGCCGATCCCAACCGATCCGCCAATTCTGAACCGCATGAACAAGTGGCAAGGATTGACGCCATGACCCAAACCCCATTGTCCGCCCTTGGCCGCTCCGCTGCCATGGCGGCGCTGCTCGCCACCACTGCACAGGCTGCCGCCGTCGATAGGCCTTTGCCACGCATGAGGTGTCGCTAAGCCCCGACGAGCGGCGCATCTACGCGGCTGTGATCGCGTCAAAGGGCGGCGACCTGAATGCCGGGGTCAAGCTGTTCCCGCCCAATGCCGACGGGCTGGGGCCGGAAACGGGCGGCATCTATATCCTCGACAACAGCGATCTGGTGGATGGCAAGGCCGATCCGAAAGTGCGCCTGGTCGGTACGGCGCAGCATGGCGGATGGCACAGCGCCATACAGGCGAATATCAAGGGTGCGCCCTATCTGGTCGGCGCGGGCGAACTGGGCGCGTGTCCCGGCGCATGGCCGCTATCAGCCGAAAACCGGGTAAATCTGGTTTGCATGCAATGACAGCGGGTTCTGGATAACCGATTTGAAACCCGGACTGCGGACCGCCCTCGGCCTGCCGAAACTGCCTCCCCGACGCTGAACGCGGCGGATTTCCCCCAGCTTCGGCCCGGCAAGGCGCCCTATAATGCCGCCCATCCCCGAAAGGGGGTGGACGGACCCACCCCCGATCTGCGCATTGGCCCGATGATTCGCTCCACCCTCCTCTCCCGCACCGCCCTGTCACTGGGCCTGTGCGCCCTTCCCGTGATCGCCGCCACGCCTGCTCTGGCGCAGGATGACGCCACCTCCCCGCCCATCATCGTGCTCGGCGGGACGCTGGACCTGCCGCCCGGCACGCCCGCCTATGGGCAGAGCGTCATCGACCGGGATCGCCTCGACAGCGCCGCGTCGGGCCGGGTCGAGGATGTGCTGCGCGACGTCGCGGGCTTTTCGCAGTTCCGCCGGTCGGACAGCCGTTCCGCCAACCCGTCGGCGCAGGGCGCAAACCTGCGCTCGCTGGGGGGCAATGCGGCCAGCCGGACGCTGGTCCTGCTCGACGGGGTGCCGATGGCGGACCCCTTCTTTGGCTATATCCCCTATGCCGCCATCGTGCCGGATCGCCTGTCCGGCATCCGCGTGACACGCGGCGGCGGCGAAGGCGCTTTCGGCTCCGGCGCGGTGGCAGGCACGATAGAGATGGCCAGCGCCACCCGCGCCGACCTCCCCCTCCTCTCCGCCTCCGCCCTTTATGGCAGCCGCGATGCGCAGGAAGTCTCCGCCGCACTCTCGCCCGATCTGGGCGCGGGCTTCCTCACCGTGTCGGGCCGTTATGAGCGCGGCGACGGTTTCCAGACCACGCCCGCCAGCCAGTGGACACCGGCCACCGCCGCCGCCCGCTACGAAAGCTGGAGCGCAGGCGTGCGCGCCGTCGCCCCGATCAGCGACACGGCGGAGGTGCAGGCCCGCGTGCTCGTCTACCGTGACGACCGCACCCTGCGCTTTCAGGGGGCGGACAGCCATGCGGAGGGACAGGACGCCAGCATCCGCCTCATCTCCCGCGGCGACTGGCAGGTGGACGCGCTCGCCTATGTGCAGGCGCGCAATTTCTCCAATGTGGTGATTTCCAGTTCGACCTTCCGCAAGACGCTCGACCAGCGCAACACCCCCGCCCTGGGCCTTGGCGGCAAGATCGAACTGCGCCCGCGGGTCGGCGCGGATCATCTGCTGCGCTTCGGCGTGGACAGCCGCTACGCCAATGGCGCCATGGTGGAGGATGCGTATAACGCCAACCTCGCCGCCAATCCCGTCACCGCGCGCCGCCACGCCTATGGGCAGCAACTAACCGTTGGCGGCTTTGTGGAGGATGACTGGACGCCGGAGGCACTGGGCGGCAAGCTGGTCCTGACCGCCGGTGGCCGCATCGACCGCTGGACGATCCGCAGCGCCTCCCTGCAAAGCCTGACCGTCGCCACCGGCGTGGAGACGACTACAATCTATCCCGACCGATCCGGCTGGGAAGCGGGCGGCCGGGCGGGTGCGCTCTGGAAGCCCACCAGCCTGATCGCCCTGCGCGCGGCGGCCTACACCGGCTTTCGCCTGCCAACTCTCAACGAACTCTATCGCGGCTTCACCGTCTTTCCGGTCGTCACCAACGCCAATCCCAATCTGAAGCCGGAGCGGCTGCGCGGCGCGGAGGTCGGACTGGACTTGACGCCTGCGCGGGGCGTGTCGTTCAGCATTACCGCGTTCGACAACCGGCTCGACGACGCCATCGCCAATGTCACCACCGCCGTAAACGTTCGTACGCGCCAGAATGTCAGTGCGATCGAGGCGCAGGGCATCGAACTGACCGCCGCCGCCCATGTCGGCACGATGCATTTCACCGGCACCTATGCGTACAGCTATTCAAAGGTGCGCGCCGCTGGCACCGCGCTGGACGGCCTCGACCCCGCACAGAGCCCGCGCCATGCCGCCTCCGCCACGCTGGCGTGGGAACCAAAGGGCGGCGCACGCCTCGCCGCGACGCTGCGCTACACCGGACGGCAATATGAGGATGACCTCAACATCGACACATTGCCGGATGCGCTGACGCTCGACGGTTTCGCGCGCATTCCGCTGGGCCATGACGCCGCGATCATCGGCCGGGTGGAAAATCTCTTCGACGCGAAAATCTATACCCGCCGCGTCAGCACGCCCACGCTTTCCGAGGATCTCGGCACGCCGCAGACCTTCTGGATCGGGGTTTCGTTCGGGCTGGGACGCTCCGCCCGTTAAAACGGGCGGGTCATTCTCCAGCCTCCATTACGAGTGTCTCCGCCGGCAGAGCGCCGGTCGGCCTGCTGCCCCACAGCGCGTAGAACAGGACGTAGAGTTCGCACGCCACGGTCAGCCAGAAACTGTTCTGCAAGCCATAATGGTCCGCCAGCCAGCCCTGCACCACCACCAGCGCACCGCCCGCAATGGCGGTGATCAGCAGGCCCGATCCCTCCTCGGTCAGCGGCCCAAGCCCCTTGATGCCCAGCGCGAAGATCGTCGGGAACATGATCGAATGGCACAGCCCGACCAGGATCAGCGCCCACATCGCAACCGGACCGTGCAGCGTCGCCGCGCCGATCATCACGAAAAACGCCGCGCCCGCGAACACCGCCAGCACATGATTGGCCGCAAACCGCCGCATGATGACCGCGCCCAGAAAGCGCCCCACCATCATCCCGCCCCACAGCAGCACCAGATAATTGGCCGCCGTCGCATGGGTCATATTGCCGATGCCCGGCTGCGAGACGAAGCTGATGAACAGGTTCGCCACGCCGATTTCCGCGATCAGGTAGATGAAGATCGCCGGAATGCCGAAGACCAGATTGCGGTGGCTCCACAGCGACAGGCCGCGGCGCTCGTCCGCATTGGCGCGCTGCGTCGCGCCGCCCAGCATCGGCAGCTTCGCGCGGCCGATGATGACGGCCAGCACGGTCAGCACGACCGCCACCAATATATAGGGCAGTTGCGTCGCCTGCGCATCGGCAAGCCGCTGCGCCGCGCTGACCGCGGTGCCTTCCATGCTGGTGCCCGAAACCGTGCGGCTCAGGATCAGATAGCCGCCGAAATAGGGCGCGAAGAACGTGCCCATCGAATTGAACGCCTGCACCATGGTCAGCCGCGATTCCGCGCTTTCCGGCGGGCCGATGACCGCGACATAGGGATTGGCCGCGACCTGCAGCAGCGCGATGCCGCAGGCG
>DASVNT010000084.1:0-51482 GCA_036383715.1 Sphingobium sp.
CGCGCGGCGGGATCGCCGTGGAAGGCCGCCTCCACATCGGCGTCGAGCAGCTTGCGCAGCGCGGGCAGCTCGCTGGCGAACGTCCCGATGATCTCGCCCGCGCGCCGGTCGATCTCCGTCGCGGGAGACTCCGCCATGGCATAGATCAACTCCAGCCGGATTTGCCCGTACAGGCGGGACAGCGCCGTCTCCAGCGTCTGCGTGACATAGCTGTCCTCATTATGGAGCCGCACGAATTCCGGTCCCAGCCGCAGCGGGAACAGCGCGCCGCACAGCGCCTGCAAGATCTTGGCGAGGTCGCCCCGCGACGGAAAACCCTCCGCCCCATATTCGGCGTGATGCGTCTGCGCCGCGCGCCAGGCGTGGCGAATGTCCGCAAGGTCGGCGGACAGGCGCTCGCTGTCCCAATAGCGGCCCCGATCGTCCGCCGGCTCGTCTCTTGTCAGAGGAATTATACTCACGATACGCTCCAGCAATCGCCCTGTTGGCGCATTCTCTACTTCATTGATCGACTTTGACGAGCCAATCTTGCTTGGCCCGTGCGCAGTTTTGCTTTTCCCGGCGACAAAAGCCCCGGAATTTCAGCTTTCTGCCCGCCGGATCAAGAATTTCCAAAGCCCGCATTCGCACTTTGAATATGTCTTCCCGCACCATTCATGGTCTGCCGCTCCCGAAACGGAAAAGAAGGATAGTCCATGGATCTGCAACTCACCGGAAAGCGCGCCATCGTCACGGGAGGGAGCCGGGGAATTGGCCGCGCCATCGCCCGCGCCCTGCTGGACGAAGGCGTTCAGGTGGTGATCGCCGCCCGCGACGAAGCCGCCCTGACCGAGGCCGCGACCACTTTGGCGCAGCAGACCGGTGGCAAGGTGATCGGCATCGCGGCGGACACGCGCTCCGACGAGGATGTGAACGCACTCGTCGAGCGCGCGGCACAATGGCTGGGCGGCATCGACATATTGGTGAACGCCGCTGCCCGCCCCGGTGCAGCACCCGCCGTGCCGGGCGTCGCAGGCGTCGAATCCGCCTATGCGCTGAACGAGATCAACACCAAGCTGATCGGCTATCTGCGCACCGCCCGCGCAGTGGCCCCCTATCTCACGGCGGACGGCTGGGGCCGGATCATCAACATCAGCGGCCTCGCCGCGCGGCAGGCGGGCAATATCGTCGGCTCCATCCGCAACATCGGCGTCGCTGCGCTGACCAAGAATCTCGCCGATGAACTGGGGCCGAAGGGCGTAAACGTCACCGTCGTCCACCCCGGCGCCACTCGCACCGAACGCACCGCCGAGACGGTAGGCAACCGCGCCCGCGAATGGGGTGTGAGCGAGGAGGAAGCGGAAAAGCGCCTCTATGGCGGATCGCTGATCGGCCGGATCGTGGAGGCGGAGGAGATTGCCGACATCGTCACCTTCCTCGCCTCTCCGCGCAGCGCCGCGATCAACGGCGACGCCATTGCGGCGGGCGGCGGCTCAGCGAAAGCAATCCATTATTGAGCAGAAAAATGTCCCGTGGCGCGGCAGTCGCTCCGCACCACGGGATATTTCGTCAACGAAACTTATCCGTAAACTGGATCATGCAAAGCCATCATCCATGATGGGCATATCTTTTCTGCATCACCTCTGAAATCGTCGTTGAAAAATGCCCAAAATTCGAGTGCTGCATCGCGAGCTGGTTTGCCTTTGGGGATGCGATAGCTCGCCGCCAACGCATCTCCTGCGATACCATGCCAACCAATCACATTATTATCGCGCAGCATGAACATCTGAACGAGCCAAAGAAAGTCGCTTCGCTTATCCTCACCTGTTGGCATCATCGAACCCTTCTGTGAACGCAATTTGCGTTACTGTGTTCGAACTTGCACGACTGTCGATTTTACGCAACCTTCGTCGGCAACTACATAAGCCAGCTTACCGCACCCATGTTTACTGCGCCGCCTGCAACTCCGCTTCGGCAGGCAGACTGTAGCGGTTTTCGGGGACCGGCAGGCCCAGATGCCCACGCAGCGTCTCATGCTCATACTCGGTGCGGAACAGGCCCCGCGCCTGCAGGATCGGCACGACCTCATCCACGAACCGCGCGAAGTCGACCGGGTTGGTGACGCGGAAGTTGAAGCCGTCCGTCGCGCCGCCCGTGAACCAGCGTTCGATCTCGTTCGCCACCGTTTCCGCCGTGCCGACGAACGGATTGCGCCGCGCCGCAAAGCGCCACACCGTCTGGCGCAGGGTCAGCCCCTCCGCCTTGGCCGTCCGCACGATCCGCTCCGCACTGCCCTTGTAGCTGTTCAGGCTGAGGCTGCTGACATCCGGGAACGGCGCGTCGAGGTCATATTGTGAGAAATCATGATAGTTGAACGGGCGGCCCAACTGCGCCAGCGCCTTGTCGAAATCCAGCTTGCCGGTTTCCGCTTCCTCGCGCGCCCGCGCTTCTTCGTCCGTATCCGCGATGATCGGGATCAGGCCGGGCAGCACGATGACATGATCGGGATTGCGGCCCTGATCCACGGTGCGGCGCTTGAGGTCGTCATAATAGGCCTTGGCCACCTCGAAACTCTCGCCATTGGTATAGACGCCCTCGGCAATCTGCGCGCCCAGATCGCGCCCCTTGTCGGAATCGCCCGCCTGAAAGATCACAGGCTGTCCCTGACGCGAGCGTTCCAGCGCCAGGGGCCCTGCGACGGAGAAAAACTGCCCCTTGTGGTCCAGGCGATGCTGCTTGCCCTTGTCGAGGAACACCCCCGCCGCCTTGTCGCGCGGGAAGGCGTCATCCTCATAACTGTCCCACAGCCCCTTCACGACGGAGACGAACTCGGCGGCGCGGTCGTAGCGCAGCTCATGATCGAAATGCGCATCGCGGCCATAATTGCCCGCCGCGCCTTCGAGGCCGGTGGTCACGACGTTCCAACCCGCCCGGCCCCGGCTGATCAGGTCGAGCGACCCGAATTGCCGGGCAACATTATACGGCTCCCAATAGCTGGTGGTCAGCGTGCCGACCAGGCCGATGCGCGACGTATGCGTGGCAATGGCCGACAACAGGGTCAGCGGTTCGAGCCGGTTCAGGAAATGCGGCGCTGTGTCGGGCGTAATGTACGGCGAGTCCACGATGAAAACGAGGTCGAACTTCGCCGCCTCCGCCTTCTTCGCATTTTCGATGTACCAGTCGATATTGACGCTGGCGTCGCCCGGCAGGTCGGGATGCCGCCAGTCGTTCTGCGTCGAACCGACGCCCGCGAGGATCGCGCCGAGGTGCAGTTGCCGCTTGCTGGTCTGGGTCATGGATGAAATCTCCTGTGAAGATGTGGGGGATCAGGGGGCCTGAACGGACAGGGCGGGCGCTTCCGCACCGGCGAAAGGCACGTCGAGGACGCTGGCGAGCGTGGGCGCGACGGAGCGGATGTCGATCACGCCCAGATCGCGGCCCTTTGCGATGCCGGGGCCCGCGATGACGAAGGTCGCATAGAGTTCGGGATGGGCGGCGGCGTGGCCGTGGGTGCCCTTCTGGATGGCGGGCGCGACCAGCGCCTGGCTCAGCGGACGCGCCGCCGGGCCGGTCGTGTCGAGACGGTAGGAAATACCGAAACTGGCGCCGGGAAAACCGCCGCGCCGCGCCAGTTCGTCCGCGCCATAGATCTCCTCTATACCCACCGCCGGATCGGCCTTGAGCCTGTCGAGCAAAGCCGCAACCCGTGCCTTGAGCGCCGCGTCGTCGGGCCGGGCGAGGATCACCGCCGCCGATCCGCCCGCCGCCCAGGGGATCGCGTCCCAGCTGGTCAGCTTGCCCTGCGCATCGACCCGCGCCAGCCCTGCATCCACAAAGGCGCGGGGCAGATTGACCTCCCGCGTCACCGCCGTGAAACCATGGTCCGAGACGATGGCGACGACGGTATCGGGCTGAGCCGCGCGGGCAGTCGCGACCAGCTGGCCGATATAGCCGTCCACGGTCTGCAGGGCGGTCTTGGCTTCCGGTGAACCCGGTCCGAACTTATGCTCCGCCTCATCCACCGCACCGAAATGCACGGTCGCGAAGCCCGGCTTGCGAGCCTTGAGGATATGTTCCGCGATGCGCAGATCCTGCTGCTCGCCCGCTGCGTCATGGCGCGGGGTGAGCGTGATCGGCCCGATCGCCTTCTCGATGTCCGCGACAAGGCCCGGCGTGCTGAGCAGGCGATTATATCCGTCATCGTCCTGCGTCGTGCCCGGCCCCACGAAGAAGGTGGAGATATTGGCGTCGATGGACCGCGAACCCAGGCTCACCGGCCAGTTGACGCTCGCCGTGCCGATGCCCTTGCCGTGCGCCGCGTCCCACAGCGTCGGCACCTTGATCTTGCTGGCGAGATTATAGGAGGGCGCTCCGCCTGCATCGGCGGGCCGGAACGTCTGGTTGTTCAAAACGCCATGGCGCGCAGGACTGACGCCCGTCACCAGCGTCGCATGGCTGGGCAGGGTAAAGGTCGGCAGGACACCTCGCACGCCCGTCGCATGCGTGCCTTCGGCCAGCAACCGGCGCAGGTTGGGGATGGCAAGGCCGCGCTTGTCCGCCTCGATCACGTCGCCCGTGCGCAGGCCATCGATGGAAATCACCAGCACCGGCTTCGCCACGGCAGGCGCCGCCGCCGAAGCCGCCACGGCCAGAATGACTCCCTGCCAAAGAGGAGAAACGCCCATTTACTGCCCCCGTTGAAGAAGGCTGCAACAGCTATGACCCGCCCTCGCCGGAAACAAACAAGTTCCCGGCCCCGACCGTTGAGAAATGATGATGGTTTCGGCTGGCCCTATGCCGCGACCGCGACCCGCTCCGACAGATCCGCCAGCACCAGACCCAGCCAGTGCGCGTCGTCCGCCGCCCGGTGCCTCCTGGGCTGCAATCGATCTGCCCGTACGCGCGACGCCGCGACTTCATCGGCGGAGACGTGCCACTCGTCCAGCACCTGCGCGACATGATGGATGATGGGTGCCTCCCTGTATCCAGCCGCTGCGGCGAGCGTTTCGAGCCAATATTGGTCGATCGCGCTATCCGCGACCAGCCGACAGCCAGCCACGGCGCACAGCAGTTCCTCCATCACCTGTCTGGCGGGCAGGCCGCGATTGTGGAGTTCGCTGATCTCTATACCATGCAGCGCCTCGGCCTCGGCGGCCCAGTGCCAGCCCATCCAGTCGCCATGCGGCAGGATCAGCCAGGACCGGGGCGGCGCGCACCCGTCGAATATACCGACTTCGATCGGAAAGGACCGGCCATGCCGGGGGAGGCACGACGCCTCGAAATCTATGGCCACGATAGTCATCGGGCTCACCTCCTCCTGTCCCCTCCGGCCTGCGCCGTCCTACACCCAAAAGCGTGGCAGCGGCATGACAGTGGGTCGATGCAACGACGCGCCCCTATCCCGTTCGATAGCGCAGGATCGAACCGTAACATATTGAGTTTCACACCAATTCGGATTGAGAAACTGTCAGTTGTCGCCCACCGCTATCCCCTCCACCGCTCCATCATGCAACCGCCAGATGACGTCCTGCGGCACCGGGAGCCGCTGAGCTTCCGTCATGTCCAACCCCAGATAGACACCCCGTATCACTTGCCCAATCAGACCATGACTTACCGCGATGATCGTGCCGCGCGCATCCGCCAGCCACCGACCCGCCCGCGCCACTGCGGCCTCATAGCTTTCGCCGTCGGGCGAGCGATAATACCAGTCGTGCCGGGATGCACCCACGAGTCTCTCCGGATAGCAATGGTCGATGTCGATGGAGGTCAGCCCGTTCCACGACCCCAGCGACACCTCCGCTAGCCGCTGATCCAGAATGACGGGCGGACAGGTGGCATGGGCGGCGATTATCGCAGCACTATGGCGAGTCCGCCCCAATGGGCTGGCATGGAAGGCATCCGGCACGACGCCCAGCCCGGCCAGCGTCCGCCCCATCGCCTCCACCTGCGCCACGCCCCTCCTCGTCAGCACCGAGTCGAACGTCCCCTGAAACCGTCCGGCGGCATTCCATTCGGTTTCGCCATGACGAACCAGATAGATTTCAGCGGACACGTCTGTCCGCCCGATTTGATTGAGACGCATCGCCAAAACCTATTTTAGAAACTCAAGAGATTCGCGCCTTTCGCCACGCTAACAGAATCGCATTCAAGCGCCGCACCGCGGCCCGTTCCATTGAGACTATCAAATGGCATCTATGAGGATCGATCACTGCCTTGTGGCCGCGCTCGCGGTCATGATCGCCGCCAGCCCGGCACTGGCGCAGGCCCCGGCGGGCGGGGATCAGCCGGACCCCATCAACGCCAAACCGACTGCGCGCGACTGGGCCGCCATCGGGCAGCTTCCCGACTTCTCCGGCGTTTGGACACCCGGCCCCATGGACAAGTTCCTGCCCGGCACCAGCACCGCGCCCGTGTGGACGCCGCAGAAAGCGGCGGAGATCGCCGCGCTCCAGCAGTTGGACAAGGAAGGTCGTCCGCAGAATATCTACACCAACTGCCTCCCCGAAGGATTGCCCAGTTCGGTCACGCAGACGCTCAACAGCCTCGAACTGCTCGTCACGCCGGGCCGTGTCACCATGCTCGGTGAGTTCGACGGCAATCGCCTGCGCCGCATCTGGACCGACGGACGCCCGCACCCGGACGATCCGGATCCGACGTTCAGCGGCCACAGCATCGGCCATTGGGAGAAGACTGCGCTGGTCATCGACACCATCGGTTTCCTGCCGCAGGTGTTCATCCCGATGAGCCAGGGCGTCGGACTGCCCAACAACGGCGACATGCATGTCGAGGAGCGGATCACGCTGGTCGATCCCAACACCCTGCGCTGGGACATCACCGTTCATGCGCCCAAGGTGCTGGCGCAACCGTGGAAGGCCACCCGCAATTTCATCCGCCATCGCGAACGCTCGTTCGATCCCATCGAATCCTCCTGCCGGCAGGGCGATTTCTTCGATGAGGTCGATGCAAAGGGCAACGCGATCTACACCCCCATCCCGAAGGACGCGGGCGGGGCGCCAGTGCCGCCCGACCAACCCACCGCGCCATGACCTTTTGCCAGAGGACCAGCATGACTCACCCGACCCTGCGTCTCGCCGCTGCCTTGATCGGCGCGGCGACCATCGCCCCGCCCATCGCCGCGCATCACAGTTTCGCGATGTTCGACCCGTCAAAACCGCTGAGTTTCGAGGGTACGGTCAAGACGCTGCAATGGACCGCGCCCCATGCGATCCTGTGGATCGATGCGGGCAAGGTCGGCACCTACACGCCCGGCCTGTGGTCGCTGGAGCTGCCGACCAGCCCTGGCAATCTCAGCAAGATGGGCTGGTCGCGCACGGCCGTGAAGCCGGGCGACAAGGTGCGCGTGGACATCAACCCGATCCGCGACGGACGCCGGTCGGGGCAGTTCAAAAAGCTGACCTTCGTGGACAGCGGCAAGATACTGACCATCGGCACCATTCCCGGCACGCAGCCGCCAAAATGAGAGATCGCACCATGCACAACCGTCGCCGCGCGATGCTCCTTCCCCTTGTCGCGCTCATACTGGCCGCCCCTGCGGCAGCGCAGCCGGTGAAGGACGCCATCGTGCCCGCACCCAAGGCGTCCGACTGGACCGCCATCGGCCGTCTGCCCGACTGGAGCGGCACATGGTCGCCGGACATCGCGGACCAGAATGCGCAGATCAAGACCAACCCGACGCCATGGAAGCCGGAGGTCCAGAAACAGATCGATCACTGGGCGGAGGAGGAGAAAGCGGGTCGGCCCAAGGGCCTGCTGCTCGACTGCCTGCCGCACGGCACGCCGACCTTCATCCTGATCACCCATAATGCGCTGGAGATTCTCTTCACGCCGGGCCGCGTCACGATATTGGGCGAATCGGACGGCAACCGCCTGCGCCGCATATGGACCGACGGACGCCCCCTGCCCGACGATCCCGACCCCAGCTTCCACGGCTATTCGGTCGGGCATTGGGAGAAAGACGCGCTCGTCGTCGAGACAAAGGGCATATTGCCGCAGGCCTGGCTGGCGGTCAGCGAGGCAGTCGGCGTCCCCAATGGCGGCGACGTGACGGTGAAGGAACGCATCCACCTGATCGACCCGGACACGCTGGCCTTCGACCTTGAAATCACCGCGCCGCATGTGCTGACCCGCCCGTGGACGACCACCCGCCTCTATCACCGCCGCCGCGAGCGGAGTTTCGAGATTGTCGAGGGCGTCTGTCGTCAGGGCGATTTCGAGGAAGGCACGGACGCATGGGGCAACCCCATCTATGTCCCCACCCATCAACAGGACGGCAACGTCCTGCCCCGGCCCACTGAATGAAGGAGATCGCGGCCATGACGCACGCGCCCAAACACCGCTTTCTCGCCCTCGCCGGCCTGCTCGCCATCACGGGCGGATCGCTGGCCACCCTGCCGGCACTGGCGCATCACAGCTTTGCGATGTTCGACCAGACCAAGGCGCGCACGCTGAAAGGTACGGTGAAGGAATTTCGCTGGGTCAATCCGCACGTCTCGCTGTTCGTGCTGGCGGACGGCGTCAGTGGCGGCACCCCGGAAGTGTGGGCGGTGGAGCTGACCAGCCCCGGCAACCTCACCCGCCTCGGCTGGAGCCGCAAATCGCTCAAACCCGGTGACAAGGTGCTGGTGGAGGTCAATCCGCTGCGCGACGGACAGCGCGGCGGGGGCTTCCGCAAGGCGACGCTGGTCGAGACGGGTCAGGTGCTGCAGGCCAAGCTGATCGACATCGAGAAGAAGGCGCAATAGCCTCCGTGTCGGATCAACAAAGGGCGGGCGAAGCGATCATGCTTCGTCCGCCTTTTTCATTTCAAAGCGTAAAACCGATCCAGCGGCCCGCCGCCACAATGGCGACCCACAGGCCCAGCGACGCCGCCCCCGACAGGCGCGGCGCCAGCGCGCCCTCCCGGTCCAGATGCTTCTGCGAAACCCAGTGGAAGACGAGCATGTTGACCCCCGCCAGCAGCAGCAGACCCAGCTTCGTCAGGAAGAAAATATTGGCGACATAGCTGATCGGATTGGCGATAAAGAGCAATGTGCCGGTCGTCAGGGCAAAGGCAAAGGCGACCCATGTGATCGGCAATACCGCCGCGATCAGCTTGCGCGCATCCCGGTCCCGCCCGGCGAGGCCGAGGAGGCGCAGGTCGACCACCGCGATGGACCCGAATACCAGCGTCAGCGCGATGACATGCGCCGATTCCAGCGCCGGGAACGCCCATTCCGAATCCGTCAGCGCAATGGACAGGGACGTCTCGGACAGACGGATGGCAAAATCCTCAAGGCTCATTCAGGTGCTCCGGGCCAGGCTTCGACATAGGCGATCCACCGTCCCGCCACGACCACCGCCACCCACAGCAGCAGCGCGGCGACCGCGATGCCCCGGCGGGCCACGGTCGCCTGCGCACCCTCGACAGCGAAGGCCGGGCGATGCGACCATGTCAGGATGACGGCGGCGACGATGAACGCCATCTTCAGCCAGAAAATCGTTCGAAATATCGCGCGCGTCGGCTCGCCCGCGATCAGCAGGAAGCCGGTGATCGCGAGCACGACCACGGCGATGGCGGTGGGCCGCAAATACCGGTTCAGGACGACCGCGACCGGCTGGCCGCCCTCCACGATACCCACCACGCGCAGGTTGATGAGCAACACGCTGATCAGCACCGCCGCCACGGACAGGATATGGATGGTCTGGAGCGCAGGCACGACCCAGAAATGGCTCGCGACAACTTCCGTCAGCGGCGTCTTGCCGAGCCACGCGGCAAATCCGGTCAAAACCTCTATAATCATGATACCCTTGCTCCGTGGAGTTCCGGCGATAGCGGCGAGCAACGCCGATGAGGCATTGAATCCTCTCATATCGTCTCAAGCATTCGCAATCTGGAGAATGGACCGGCTGCTAAACCCACATCCGTTCGGTTCGAGTAGACTTCGAGCCCGTCGAGAAGTCGTATCGAGAACGCTGGCAATGCGCTGATTTCTCAACACCGGTTCTCGACAAGCTCGAACCTTGCTCGAAACGAACGGATGTGAAGCGGCGTCCGCCTTTGCCCCTTTCCCGACGAGCATCCGCAAGAAATTCAATGAAGGACTGCCACAATCTCATAGGACGGACACGCTCGCCGACCGTAGCTAGAGCGCCAGAATTCTCCCCACCCAATCCCGCAAAGGATAGAGACATGGCCCTCGACGATCCCATCGCCCCCGCCACGCAGGCCGCGCTCCACGCTCGCTATGGCGCGGATGCCCCCACAGGCCTGCTGTGGAACGACACCATCGCACATCTGCTCGCCCATCGTACGGTGCGCGCATATCGCACCGATCCGCTGCCCGAAGGCACTGTCCCCACGCTGGTGGCCGCGGCGCAATCCGCCGCCAGTTCCTCCAACCTGCAGTTGTGGAGCGTCGTCGCGGTCAGCGATGCGGATCAGCGCAAGGCCCTGTCAGACCTCGCGGGCGGACAGGCGCATATCGCGACCGCGCCGCTGATCCTCCTCTGGATCGCGGACCTCGCCCGCGCCCATCTGATCGCGCAGGATCAGGCTCAGCCGGTGGAAGGCCTCAGCTATCTGGAAAGCTGGACGGTCGCCGCCGTCGATGCCGCCCTCGCCGCGCAAAATGCCGTGGTCGCAGCGGAATCGCTGGGCCTCGGCACTGTCTATATCGGCGCGCTGCGCAACAAGCCGGAGGAGGTGGCCGCCATCGCCGGACTGCCGCCGCATGCCGCCGTCGCCTTTGGCCTCGTCGTCGGCTGGCCCGACGAAAGCCGCCCCGCCGCCGTCAAACCGCGCCTGCCGCAGGAAGCCGTGCTGCACGACGGCCACTATCGCCTCGACGGCCAGCGTCCCGCCATCACCGCCTATGACGAGACGGCGCGCGGTTTCCAACGCTCGCAGGGACAGGAGCCGGTGGGCTGGGTCCAGTCGATCCTGACCCGCAGCAAGGGGGCCGCCTCGCTCAACGGTCGCCAGCGCCTGCGCGACGCGCTGAACGCGCTGGGTTTTGGATTGAAGTGAGGGGCTGACGCGCTCGCAGCGAAACGCGCCGTCGGGCCTTATCGACATTCTGTTCAGGTGGAGCCGAAAAGCGTGATTTCCGAGCACAGGAGCGCAGGAAATCGTGCTTTGCGGGCCCGCCTGAGCGGAATGTCGATGAGGCCCGCAGTTCAGAAGGTTCAATAGCCCTATCAGAACCATTCGTTATTCCCCGCCCCGCCCCTGCCCTATCTGACCACCATCACCGAACATCAACGGGAACGGCAACATGACCCAGCGACAGCTTCATCTCGGCGCGATCCTCGAAGGCGTAGGCACCGACCAGCATAGCTGGCGCGACCCGCAGCTTGCAGGCGATGCCAGCGTCGATATCGACTGGTACATCCGCAACGCGAAACTGGCGGAGGAGGCGAAGTTCGACCTCGTCTTCATCGTGGATTCGCCGTTCATCACCCCCGACACCGCGCCGCATTTCCTGAACCGGCTGGAGCCGCTGACCCTGCTGTCCGCCGTGGCCAGCCACACCTCCCATATCGGCCTGGTCGGTACGCTGACCACCAGCTACTGGGAACCCTATAATGTCGCGCGGCAATTCGGATCGCTCGACCATATCAGCCGTGGCCGCGCGGGCTGGAATGTCGTCACCACCGGCCTCGAAGGCGCCGCGCAGAATTACGGACGGGAGGAGCATTTCCTCCACGCCGAACGTTATGAACGCGCGGCGGAATTCGTGGGCGTGGTGCAAGGCCTCTGGGACAGTTACGAAGACGACGCCTTCCCCCGCGACAAGGCGACCGGCCAGTTCCTCGACAAGTCGAAACAACACCGCCTCGACCACAAGGGCAAGCATTTCTCCGTGGCCGGCCCCCTTGCGCTCAGCCGCTCGCGGCAGGGCCAGCCGGTCATCTTCCAGGCGGGCGACAGCAGTGAGGGCCGCGACCTCGGCGCACGCATCGCCGAAGCGACCTTTGCCGCCTCCGCTGATTTCGAGAGCGGCCGCCAATATTACGCCGACCTGAAATCCCGCGCCGCCGCGCTGGGCCGCAATCCGGACGCGATCAAGGTGCTACCCGGCCTTTTCCCCATCCTCGCCGACACCGATGAGGAGGCGCACTCCATCGCGGCGCGGCAGGAGGAAGCACTCGACCTCGACAAGCTGCTGATCGGGCTGGGCCGCGCATTCAACTATCACGACTTCCGCCAATATCCGCTGGACGAGCTGTTCCCAGACCTGACCGGCGTCACCCTCAACAGCTACAAAGGGCAGGCCGAACGCATCATCCGCATCGCGCGTGAGGAAAAGCTGACCCTGCGCCAGACCGCCCATCGCCTGAGTTTCGGGCGCAAGGGCTTCGTCGGCGGGCCGGAGACGATCGCGGACGAGATCGAACGCTGGTTCACGGGCCGCGCCGCCGATGGCTTCAACGTCCGCGTGACGACGCCGGATGACTTCGCCCTGTTCCGTGAGCGGGTCGTTCCGATCCTGCAACAGCGCGGCCTGTTCCGCACCGAATACACGCATGACACGCTGCGTGGCCACCTCGGCCTGCCGGTTCCCGAAAACCGCTACAGCGCGCTTCCCGCCGCCATCGCCGCAGAATGAGCGAACGCCTGACCACCCGCGCCGATGTGCTGATCATCGGCGGGGGCATGGCCGCCGCCTGGGCCGCGATCGCCGCGGCAAAGGCGGGTGCCTCCACCGTCCTCGTCGACAAGGGTTATCTCGGCACCAGCGGCGTGACCGCGACTGGCGGCCCCAATCACTGGTGGATTCCGCCCGATCCGACCCTGCGCCGCGACGTCATCGAGAAACGCCTGGAGTCCAGCCTCGGCCTCGGCGACGCGGCGTGGATGGAGCGCGTCATCGACACGACATTCCGCACCCTGCCCGACCTTGGCCGCTATTATGCCTTTGGCACGGACGGCAAGGGCGGCACATTTTATTCGGGCGTGCGCGGGTCGGAATATATGCGTGCGCTCAGGGCCTATGCGCTGGCGGCGGGCGCGCGCGTCCTCGACCATCATCCCGCCACCGAATTGCTGGTTGACGACGAAGGCACCGTGACCGGAGCGCGCGGCCATGCGCGCCTGACCGGGCAGGATTGGGAGGTGCAGGCGGGCGCCGTCATCATGGCGACCGGCGGCTGCGCCTTTCGCTCCGGCCTGATCGGCAGCCACGGCAACACGGGCGACGGCTATCTGCTGGCGGCGGAGGTCGGCGCGGAGCTGTCGGGCATGGAGTTCTCCATCCAGTATACCATGTCCCCCGCATGGGCCTCCACCCGCACCCTGCCCTATGGCGCCGCGCGCTATTATGACGAGGACGGGCAGGAACTGGACGTCCCGCCGCGCGGCCACGCCCATTATCAGGTGCTGGGGGCCGCGCTGCTGAAGGGGCCGGTTTATGCCGACCTGATCGACGCCCCCGCACCGCTGCCGCCGATCCTCCACCGCATCCAGCCGTTCACCCCCGCCCCGTTCGCGCGCAAGGGTATCGACCTGTTCAAGGAACGCTGGCCAATCAAGCTGTTCGGTGAGGGCACGATCCGGGGCACCGGCGGCCTGCGCATCGCCAACGACGACTGCGCCACCACGGTCGAGGGCCTCTATGCCGCAGGCGACGCCGCGACCCGCGAGCTGGTCACAGGCGCGATCAGCGGCGGTGGTGCGGTCAATTCCGCCTGGGCACTGACCTCCGGCCAGATTTCGGGCGCGGCTGCGGCTCGCCGGGCGCTGGCCCTGCGCGACCGGGCGACGAGCGCCGGGCGACCAACCGGCACCGTAGGCATCCATCCCGCTGCCTCCATCCGCGCCATCGATCGCAAGGGGATAGAGGCCGACGTGGACCTGCACCTCAACGGCTATCAACACTCCCTCTTCCGCAGCGAAACCCAGTTGACGGAGTCGCTCGCCCTGCTCGACGACCATTGGCGCACCCTGCGCGACCATGGCCGGGCGGAGGGCACCGCCCTCGTCGGCCTGCGGGAAACGGTCGCCCTGACCGCCACCGCGCGCTGGTGCACTGCATCGGCATTGGCGCGCCGGGAAAGCAGAGGCATCCATGTGCGCGTGGACGCCCCCCATCTCGATCCCGCCGGCGGCACACGCCTCTTGTCCGGCGGACTCGACCAAGTCTGGACGCGGCCCGAAAGCCGCGCATTTGCGGAGGCCGCCGAATGATCGCCCATATTTTCGAGGATTTGTGCGACGGCTGCAATGCTTGCGTCACCACCTGCCCCACCCATGTGTTCGACGCGGGCGCAAACGGTCCCGTCATCGCCAGGCTGGACCAGTGCCAGACCTGCTACATGTGTGAAATCTATTGCGAATCCGACGCCATCTACGTCGCGCCGGATCAGCTTGTGGTGGAAGCTATCGACCCCGAAGCCATCCGCGCCTCCGGCCATCTCGGTCGCATCCGCCACGATCATGGCTGGGACCGCCCACCCGAAGCAGGACAGCAGCACCTCGACGACTATCGCCTGCTAGGCCCCCTGCTCGGCGAAGGCGGCAAGACGGCGGCGCTTCGCTATCAGGAGCGCCACGCGGACTGAACAGGCAGGGGCGCGCATCGCGCGTGCCCCTGTCGTCGTCACAGCGTTACGAAGGCATCCTTCAGCGACCGCACGCCCTTGATCTCGCCTGCCGCACGGAAGGTATCCACGATCGTCTGCTGCTCCGCGATCAGGGTCGGGCTGAACGGCACCGCCTGGCGCGCGTTGCGCACCGCCATCTCATGCGCGACGGCGAGGGGCAGTCCCGTCTCTTTCGACAGCACGGCGGCATAATCGGCAACATGGTCCTTGGCCCACAGCAGCGCCCTCGCCTCCCGCGCCAGGAAGTCTTTCAGCAGGTCATGCTTGGCCGCGATCACCTTTTCGCTGGTCACATCGAAGCCCGCCCCGCGCAGCAGCGTCTGCGCATCCACCAGCACGCGATAGCCGTCCGCGATCGCCATGCTGATATAGGGAACCCAGACGGACCAGCCGTCGATCGCGCCCGATTGCAGCGCCGCCTTCGCATCGCTGGGCGAGAGGTAGGTGATCGTCACATAATCGGGCGGCAAATGCTGGGCCTCCAGCGCGCGCAGCACCAGATAATGTCCGATACTGCCCCGCGTGGTCGCGATCCGTTTGCCCTTCAGGTCCGACAATCGCTGTGCCGGGGACGATCCGGGGACCAATATGCCCAGCGCCTGCGACGGGCGCTCCAATGTCGTCTGCGCCTGTATCGCCTTGACCGGACTGCCGCTGTTATAGGCGAACAGGAACGGCGCGTCGCCCGCGACACCGACATCGACCGCACCGCTGCCGATCGCCTCCATCAGCGGCTGGGCCGCCGGAAACTCCGACCATTCGACGCTGTACTCCGCACCCTCCAGCACGCCGGCGGCATTGATCAGCGCCTTGGTTCCGCCGCGCTGGCTCCCGACCCGCAGGACGCGGGAGCCGCCCTGCCCGGTCTGGCCGCAAGCCGCCAGCGCGAAGCTCGCCCCCGAAAGGGCGAGCATGGTCCGTCTCGTAAGCATTCTCTGGCCGCTCAGCCTGCCAGCGCCACGGGATTGGCATCGCGCTGCGCCACCTTCTCGCGCACCAGCGGCAACAGGTCGCGGCCATAGACGATGCTGTCCTCCAGCGGCTCGAAACCGCGGATCAGGAAATGGTCGATGCCGATGTCATAATAATCGAGCAGCGCGTCCGCGACCTGCTCTGGCGTACCGACCAGGCCGGTGCTGTTGCCCGCCGCCCCGGTGAGCGCCGCGACACCCGTCCACAGCCGCGTGTCCTTGCGGGAGCCGCCCGTGGCGGTTTCGAGCAGGCGCAGCGCGCCCGCATTGGGCGGACGATGGCCGGTGGTCGGCAGGCCAGCCGCCTCGCGATTGCTGCGCACGATGTCCTCGATCTCCTTGGCGCGCTTCCACGCGGCTTCCTCGGTATCGGCAATGACCGGGCGGAGCGACAGGGAGAAGCCAGGGCTGCGACCATAGCGTGCCGCCGATGCCCGCACCTGACGCACGGCATCACCAACCTGCTCCAGCGTCTCGCCCCACAGGGCATAGACGTCGGCATGGCGACCCGCCACGTCCACCGCTTCGGGCGACGAACCGCCAAAGAAAACGGGCAGATTATCGGGGCGGATCGAACTCAGCGCCTGACGAATTTCGTAATGCTTGCCCTTGTGGTCGAACGGCGTGGTGGCGGTCCATTCCTGACGCAGGATGGAGAGATATTCGTCCGTGCGGGCATAGCGTTCCGCCTTGGTCGTCCCCGCGTCGCCGTCACGCGCCATCTCCTCATCCGCACCGCCGGTGATGATGTGGACCGCGACCCGGCCACCCGACAGCTTGTCGAGCGTGGCCAACTGCCGCGCCGCCAGCGTCGGCTGGGTGAAGCCGGGGCGATGCGCGACCAGGAAACCGAGTTTCGTGGTGATCGCCGCCGCATGGGCCGCGACGATCTGGCTTTCCGGGCTGGCCGATCCGAACGGGATCAGCACCCGGTCGAAACCGCCCTCCTCCTGCGCCTTGGCAGCCGCGTTCACATAATCATTGTCGAGCGCGCGGCTACGCACCGGGGCATGGATTTCCGAGGCGTTGTTGAAGCCGATATAGCCGATGAACTTGACGGGCATGGAGTGTCTCCTTGGCAAGCGATGCCGGAATGGATCAGATGACGAAAAAGCCGTGGGTGCCGTCGCGCGCGAGCTGGTCGACAAGGCCATATTCCCAGTCGAGATAGGCTTGCATCGCGGCCTGTTTATTGTCGGTGCCTTCATAGGGGCGCTTGTACCGCCCCTCCGGCCCGCGCGGTGCCGGTGCGCCGTCCGCGCCGGTTTCGGGCGTGCCGTCGAAAGCCTCGTCCAGCACGAACACCTCCCACCCCGTCTGTGCGAGCCAGGACGCGGTCATGTCCGCACGGGGACCAAGGTCGTCGGCCAGCACGATGCGCGCACCGCGCACCGGCGCGAAATGGTCGGTTTCCTGCACGAGCTGCCCGCCCTGCGCATTGCGGAAGCCGGGAATATGGCCCACCGCATAGGCATCGGGCAGGCGCACGTCGTAAAGATAGAGCGTGCGCGCAGCATCCGCCTTCAGATGTTCCAGTTCGGCAAAGCCGATGCGCTTCACGCCCGCGCGATAGGCGACGTTGCGGGCCTTCACCCGCGCCTCCTCCGCGCCTTCCACGTCGATCTCCGGCGCCTTGCGCTGCTGTCCCGTCTCCAGCGACTGCCCCGCCAGCGTCCAGCCGATGGTGCCGTTGCGCAGAGCGAAGATGCGGTTGGGCAGCCCTGCGTTGATCAGCGACTGCGTGCCGATGATGCTGCGGGTCCGGCCCGCGCAATTGACGATGATCACCGTGTCCGGGTCCGGCGCGACCGCGCGGGCGCGCAGCACCAATTCCGCGCCGGGAACGCTGACGCCCGTCGGGATGTTCATCGTCGCATATTCGTCGAAGCGTCGCGCATCGAGGATGGCGATATCCGCCTTCTCGTCGATCAGCGCCTGCACGTCCTCCGCAGGGAGAGACGGCGTGTGACGGCGATGCTCGACCAGTTCGCCAAAGGCCTTGGAGTAGCTGTTGACGTCCTCGAACAGTTCGAACCCGGCCGCACGCCAGCCGTCCAACCCGCCCTCCAGTTCGCGGACATCGGTATAGCCGAGGCCGAGAAGACGGACGACCGCCTTGCGCGCCAGCCCTTCGCCGGCATCATAAACGACGATCGGCGTATCAAGGCGCGGGATGCGCCAGCGAGCTTCCACGTCGATGCGCCGCAAGGGGATCTGCGCCGCGAACAGCGGATGGGCGCGCGCGAAGCTGTCCTCCTCCCGCACGTCGATGAGCGCAATTTCCTGCCGCGCCAGCAGCGCGTTGCGAATGTCCTGAGCTGTAGCTGTCATTACTGTTCCGAACGGTCCCACAAATTGGGCAGCACATCATTGGCGTAGCCGGAGATGAAGACCTTCTCCCGGCCATCGTCGCCATAAGTGGCGCGCTCGATCGCGCCGATGTTGCCGCCATAGACATGAATGGAAATGGACGGCGCATCGGCCAGTCCGTTGGATACGCGGTGGATATCGCCGATGCGCGGGCTGACCGCGTCGACCTCCCCCTCATAGAGAAAGCCCGGCTCGCCGATCAGGCGCAGCGAGCCATCGGAGGCCCGCTCGAACCGCTCGACCTTTTCCGCGCCGCGCAGCACGCCGATCAGGCCCCATGTCCGGTGATCGTGGATCGGTGTCGCCTGCCCCGGCCCCCAGACGAAGGCAACGACGCTGAACCGTTCCCGGCTATCGCAATGGAGGAGATACTGGCGATAACGCTCGGCGCTGGGCTGCGCGAATTGCGGGGGCAGCCAGTTGTCGCGCGACACCAGCCGCGCGAGCAGCGCGCCGCCTGATTGCAGGATGGACTCTTCCGTCCGCGCACCGGACAACAGGGCGCCAAAGCTGGTGACGAAGCCCCGCAGCGCCGAAATATCCACCGCCGGGGCGAAGGTGGCCGGGGCGTTCATGCGGTCTGGCCGACGCGAAAGGGAACCACGCTGGCGCGCTCCACCGGCTGCACCTGATCGCCGCCCAGCGTAGCAAGCAGGCGTTCGCGCAGTGCGCCGACCAGCCCGGCTCGCTCGCCGCGTGCCGCCTCGATCCGCTGTTCCGACACGATGCGGCCTTCATCCAGCACGAGAATGCGGTCGGCCAGCGTGATCGCCTCGTCCACATCATGGGTAACCATCAGCACCGCGGGGCGATGGACCCGCCACAGCGAGAGAACAAGGTCGTGCATGCGGTAGCGGGTCAGCGCATCGAGCGCGGCAAAGGGTTCGTCCAGCAACAACAATTTCGGCTCACGCACCAGCGCACGGGCCAGCGCCGCGCGCTGCGCCTCACCGCCCGATAACGTCAGCGGCCATGCGTCGAGGCGGTGGCCGAGGCCCACTTCCTGCAACGCCTGAATGGACCGCTCATACACATCCTTGCCGCGCAGGCCGAGGGAGACATTCCGCCAGACCCGCTTCCACGGCAGCAGGCGCGCGTCCTGAAACACCACCGCGCGCGAACCGGGGACGGTCACATCCTGCCCCTTCACATCGTCGAGGCCCGCCAGGGTACGCAGCAACGTGGTCTTGCCGGAGCCGGAGCGGCCCAGCAGCGCCACGAACTCACCCGGAGCGATGTCGAGGTCGAGCTCGCGGATGACCGCATTGTCACCGAAACGGCGGGTGAAATTGCGCAGGCGCACGACAGGGTCCGACACGGTGGCGCGATCGCCTGCGATCCGACCGGGGAATCCGAAGACAGCGTTCATGCTCATTGCTCCACGAGGTTGGGACGCCATACCAGCGCCCGTTTTTCGACCGCACGCACCAGCCAGTCGGCACCCAGGCCGAGGGCCGCGTAAACCATCAGGCAGACGACGATGATGTCCGTCCGCATGAAGTCGCGCGCATTGTTGATGAGGAAACCGAGGCCGGCGGACGCATTGATCTGCTCCGCGACCACCAGCACGAGGATCGCGACGGAGAGGGAATAGCGCAGCCCCACCAGCAGCGACGGCAGCGCACCCGGCAGCACCACGTGCCAGACCAGCTCCCCGCGCGTCAGCCCGAAACTGCGCGCGCCCTCGATCAGGCGCAGGTCGACGCCGCGAATGCCGCTGTACAGGTTCAGGTAGACAGGAAAGATCGATGCAAAGGCGATCAGCGCCACCTTCGGCGCCTCCCCGATGCCGAACCACACGATGAACAGCGGCGTCAGTGCCAGCGTGGGAATGGTCCGCTTGATCTGCATGAGCGGATCGACCGCCACCTCGCCCGATCGCGACAGGCCCGCGACCAGCGCCAGCACCACGCCGACCGAAATGCCGATGGCCAGCCCGGCCAATACCCGTCCGAACGACACGAACAGGTTGGACAGCAGGTCCCCGGACGCGATGAGTTCGAACAATGTCGCTCCCACCGCCGATGGCGCGGCCAGCGTCTGTTCCGGTATCAGGCCGCTACGCGACCCCGCTTCCCAGAGCAGGAGCAGGACGATCGGGGAAAGGAGGCGGGAGCCTCCGACCGAGCGGGCAATGGCAGAGAGATTCGACATAAGGGCTTTCGCTGATGGACCGGAGCCATGCCAACACCTCATTCTCTACCAATTCAATCAAGTTATTCTTCGGCGCTATAAGGAACGCTTATAGGAGCCTGAAAATCTATCATCTGAGCCTCCAAACGACTGATTTCCGTGCTTTTTGCACGACAATCCGAGCGGGCAAATTTTGCTTGAGGCCTCTAAATCTCTACTATTTTGATTGATAATAGAAAAAGGCGCAAAATCCGCTCGATCGATCGTTCGAACGCTCACTTCCTTTTACCGCCGGGGGCATCCATGCCGGTCAATCTACCGACCAATCTTCTTCGCAGTTTCGTGGCCATTGTGGATACAGGATCGATGCTCAACGCCTCGGAACAGGTGTTCGTCACCCAGTCCGCGCTCAGCCTCCAGATCAAGCGGCTGGAGGAGCTGGTGCAACAGACGCTGTTCCACCGCGAGGGACGCCGACTGTCCCTGACGCCCGCCGGGGAATTGCTGCTCGATTACGCGCGCAAAGTGCTCGCGATCCATGATGAGGCCGTGGCGGCGGTAAGCGCGGGCCAGTTTTCCGGCCCCGCCCGCGTCGGCATGGTTCAGGATTTCGCCGAGACATTGCTTTCCGGCCTGCTCTCGCAGTTCGCGGAACTGCATCCCGATGCGCAGATTTTCGCCCGCGTTGCCGGAACCGCGGAATTGCTCTCGCTGCTCGACCGGCGCCAGCTCGACATCGTCCTGGGCTTTGCAGGAAACAATGATCCGCACGCCATCACCCACGCACCGATGGCCTGGTACGGCAACCCCGACCTGTTGCAGCGGGACGTATTGCCGCTGGCCGTACTGGAACTTCCCTGCCGCTTCCGCGATGCCGCCACCCGCGCGCTGGACGATGCGGGCCGCCCCTATCGCATCGCGGTGGAGACGCCCAATCTCACCACCCTGCGCGCCGCCGTGCAGGCAGGGCTGGGCATAACCTGCCGCACCCACCTCTTCCTGCGCGAAGAACCGCTGGACGAACCGGATTTCCTCCCGCCGCTGCCAAAGGTCGCGTGCATCATCCAGACGGCCAGCTCGCTGACCGGCGCGCCCCATCGACTCGCGGAACTGGCGCGGGAAACCGTCGCCGCGCTCTAGGCTTATTGGAAATATTCAAGCATGGACCACGCCTTCTCGTTTTTCCGGGCGAGAGGCGCGGCCTAGCCATGGCATTTCCACAGCCAGCGAGACTCGCCATGCCCCAAGCCGGACTGAACGAACAATTTGCCGCCCTTCACGCCGAACGCGAACGGACATGGGCGCCGGAGCAACTCGCGAAGAATGTCGCGACCCGCGCGAAGCTGGTCGATCGCTACGATCCGGCCAAACATGCAAAGGTCGGCGATCAGCTTGCCCCGTTTACGCTCGTGGATGCGGACGGCCAGACGCTGTCGAGCGAAGTCCTGCTGGCCAATGGCCCTGCCGTTCTCTTCTTCTTCCGCTTCGGCGGTTGCCCGGCCTGCAACATCGCGCTGCCCTATTATAACCAAGCCGTCTGGCCGCGCCTGAAGGCTGCGGGCATTCCGCTGGTCGGCATCAGCCCGCAGACGCCGGTGGACCGCGGCCCCATCGAACGCCACGGCCTCGACTATACTCTGGCGAGCGACACCGGTTATGCGCTTGGTCGTGCGCTGGGCATCACTTTCCTGCCTGACGAGCAGCCTGTGGTAAAACCCGGCGACGCCTGGATCGGCGCGACACTCGGCACCGACAGCTATGAACTGGCGCAGCCGACCGTGATCATTCTGAATCAGGATCGCACCATCCGCTTCATCGACGTCAGCCCGGACTGGCTCGTCCGCACCGAAGCCGATGCGATCCTGGCGAAGCTGCCGGAACTGCTCACGGCTCCCGTTACCTGATTCCCGAGGCCGGGCGTCCTTCCGAACGTTCCGGCCGACCCGCCCTGCCCGTCGCACATCCCTGTCTTTCCGCTGGACCATCCAGTAGCGGCAGGGACGGTGCGGCGGGATTTTTTGTTTCAGGGTCGGATCGAACCTATTCGAGATAACAATAGACAATGATGAACTAGTCAATTCCCTGGCATAATTTCGAACTTTATTTGCAACCCGATCAATCAGACACGATCAGGGGGCATAATGTCTTATATCATCTCCTCATATATTCCTGACCATCGCACCCTATTCTCTTCCTTCCTCCTGTCCGCGAGTGCACTTGCCCTCGCTTCCCCTGCCCACGCCATCAGCGAAGCGAACGCCGACGACGCGGACGCTAGTGCCGGCGCAGCCGCCGCCGATGACAGCAGCAACACCGACCTGATCGTCATCGGCCGCCCCAATGAGCGGGTACAGGAAGTGCAGGCGACGCCGATTTCCATCACCAGCTTGTCCGGCGACAAGCTGAACCAGCAGGGCATCACCAACGTCCGCGAACTGGGCAATATCGTGCCCAACCTGTTCCAGCCCCGCACAGCTGTCTCCTACCTCAACTCCTCATTCTTCCTGCGTGGCGTTGGCGAGTCGGATGCACAGGGCGAACCCTCTGTCGCGGTCTATGTCGATGGCATCTACGTGCCGAAGAACCTCGGATCGCAGCAGGAACTGCTCGATATCGAACGGGTGGAGGTGTTTCGCGGACCGCAGGGACAGGCGTTCGGCCATTCGGCGGCGGGCGGCGCGATCCTGATCACCACCAATGTCCCCGGTGAGACGCCGGTGCTGAAGGCGCAACTGGGCTACGGCACCTACAACGACACCCGCGCCGGGATCGCGGTGAGCGGCCCGCTGGCGAACGGCGTCTATGGCGGCCTGTCGCTATCCTATCATTATCGCGATGGCTTCGACCGCAATGTGACGGTCGGACGCGACGTCAACACCATCGACTATCTGGCGGGCCGCACCAAGCTGCGCTTTGTCCCCAATGACAAGCTGGACATTCTGTTCACCGTGGCCGGGGTCCGCGACCGCAGCACCGCCCGCGGCGTCCAGAACCTCCTGTTCAACGATCAGGAGGCTCACAACCAGATTTTCCCGTACAACCAGTATGAACAATGGTCGGGCAATGTGGAGATCAAATATCAGATCAACGACCAGTTGCGCCTGCGATCCCTGTCGGGCCTCTATGGTTTCAACCAGACGGCATTCTTCGACAATACCGGCGACTATTATGGGCGGGGCAGCCAGTGGGTCCGCTATGAGGACCGCACCTATCAGGAGGAACTCCAGCTCATCGGCAACTTCGGCTGGCTGGACGTCACCACCGGCGCCTATTTCTATCGCGAGGAGTGGTTCACCAATCGCCGCGCCAACACGGCCCGCACGCCCAACACCTCCGTCACAGCCAATATCCGCTACACGCCCGTCTATTCGGCGATCCAGCAGAATACCGAAAACATCGCGCTCTACGGCGAGGCAAAGCTGCATCCGACCGACGCCCTGACCCTGACGGGTGGCCTGCGCTATAATTCGGAGAAGCACACGCAGGACAACCGTCTGTCCTATCTTTCCGGCGCCGCCGACCGCACTTCCAACGCCGCCAATTTCCTGGAGGTCATCTACAGCGATCCCAAGGAGTCGGCATGGACCGAAGGGCCTGCGCTGGGCGTCAAAAGCTGGGACACATGGTCGCCCAAATTCGCGATCGACTATCGCTGGTCGCCCGCCGTCCTCACCTATGCCAGCTATTCGCAGGGGACCAAGTCGGCCGGGTTCGACTATCGTGCGCAGACGCCGGGGTCCAATGGCTACAAGCAGGCGGTCAATCCCTACAACCCGGAGCGCGTCACCAATTATGAAGTCGGCATCAAGACCGAGTGGCTGGGCGGGCGGCTGCGCGCGAACCTGACCGGCTTCTATATCGACTTCAAGGATGTGCAGATCACGACGACCGATCCGGTCCTCGGCATATCCCGCCGTTTCAACGCGGGGCAGGCCTCCACGCGCGGACTGGAGTTCGAGGCGACGGCGATCCCGGTCGACGGGCTGCAATTCGACCTCAATGTCAGCTATCTGGATGCAAGGCTGGACAGTTTCGGCGGCGTGGTGTCGAAGACGACCTATGCCGCCAATGCGGCAAACCCCTATTTTCCGAGCGGCTTCACGATCAATAACTCCCCGTTTGCGGGTGCGACATTGCCCAACTCCCCGGAGTGGCAGGGCCGCGTCGCCTCGACATGGAAAGTCCCTGTGAACCTGCCCGGCGCACTCGTGTTGCAGGGCGACGTGAATTATCAAAGCTCCACCTACACCGACGCCAATAATAATTTCAGCGCGCTGCTGCCCACGCAAACCTATGTGAACGCGCAGGTCAGCTACACGACCGAGGATCAGCACTGGACCGGCAGCATCTCCGCCCGCAACCTCGCCAATGTGCGCTATGCGCAGGGTCAGGGCTATACGCCCGATGCCGCAGGCCTGCCCGTCTATCGCAGCACCAACTACAATGATCCGCTGACCGTGCTGTTCACGATCACCTACAAGCGGTGAGGGAGACCGGGGGCAGGCCCAGCTTGCCCCCGGCCCGCTACCGCGCTTCCATCTTTTGAAATGCCAATGATCCTATTGGCAATCCGCGTTCGTCCATCGGCGGCGCGAGGCATAGTCTGACCGTCTGTATTCCCAGAACGGACAAGACCATTGAGCACCACACGCAAGATCAAGCTCGGCTTCATGCTGCACGGCGTCGGCCGCACATGGAATGACTGGCGACACCCCGACCGCGACGTGAACGGCAGCACGAGCTGGTCGCTCTACCGCCATCAGGCGCAGCTGGCGGAAAAGGGCAAGTTCGACTTCCTGTTCGTCGCGGACAGCCTGTCGATCACCGCCAAGTCCAGCCCCCATTATCTCAACCGTTTCGAGCCGATCACCATCCTGTCCGCCATCGCGGGCGCGACGACGGACATCGGCCTCGTCGCGACCCTGACGGTCAGCTATTCGGAACCGTTCAACGTCGCGCGCCAGTTCGCCTCGCTCGACCATATCAGCGGCGGGCGCGCGGGCTGGAACGTCGTCACGTCATGGTTGGCCGACACCGCTGCGAACTTCTCCAAGACCGAACACCCCGCCCATGAGGTCCGCTACCGCATCGCGGGCGAATATCTCGACGTGGTGCAGGGCCTGTGGGATAGTTGGGAAGACGACGCCCATGTCGCAGACAAGGACAGCGGCCAGTTCGTCGATCCCGACAAGCTGCACGCGCTGAACCACAAGGGCGAGTTCTTCCAGGTGCGCGGCCCCCTCAACATCAAGCGCGGGCCACAGGGCCAGCCGGTGATCTTTCAGGCAGGCGCATCCGACGATGGCCGCAACTTCGCATCGAAGCGCGCGGACGCCATCTTCGCCGCCGCGCCTACCTTTGACGATGCGGTCGAATATTATGCCGATGTAAAGGCCCGCGCCCGTGGTTTCGGACGGGACGCCAATCCCCCGCTGATCCTGCCCGGCATCTCGCCCGTCATCGGCGACACGGATGCCGATGCGGAGCGTATCTATGCCGAACTGGCGGCGCTGGAATCGCTGGAGACCGGCCTCGGCCTCCTGTCGCGCACGTTCAACGATCATGACTTTCGCCAATATGATCTCGACGCGCCCTTCCCCGATGTCGAGCATATCGGCCTGAACAGCCAGCAGAGCGGCAGCAAGCGCATTTTGGGTCAGGTGCGCGCGGAGAACCTCACTCTCCGTCAGGTGGTGCAACGCCTGTCCACGCCGCGCGGCGCCTTTGTCGGGTCCGCCGAAACCGTCGCCAACGAACTGCAACGCTGGTTCGAGGGTGAGGGCGCGGACGGCTTCATCATCGGCGAGTCCCTGCCCGGCCAGCTCGAACGATTCGTGGGCGAGGTCGTGCCGATCCTTCAGGCACGCGGGCTGTTCCGCGAAGAATATGAGGGCGACACGCTGCGCGACCGGCTGGGCCTATCCCTGCCCGAAAACCGTTACACCGCTGCCGCCCGGACACGCTCCGCGGCCTGATCCGGCGTTCGATTTCATAGGCTTATCACAGCTTCTCAACAGACAGCCGCCCCTCCCCGCCGCATGATCGCGGCGGAGAGACATTGCCGAAAGGACAGACATCATGGCTACCGCATTTGCATCGCACACCGCCGCCGAAGCCGCAGGGATAGAGGTTCGCCCGCTACAACCCACTATCGGCGCGGAAATTCACGGCGTCGATATCAGCAAACCCCTGACGCTCGCGCAGCGCGACGCGATCAAGGCCGCCGTGCTGGATTACAAGGTCGTCTTCTTCCGCGACCAGAACCTCGACAACCAGAGCCAGGCCGCTTTCGCCCGCAATTTCGGTCCGCTCTACGATTACATCCGGTCGCCCGTGGACACCAACATCGTGCCGCTCCACACGATTTCGGCGGTGGATGCCCGCAAGCAGGATCGCGGCCAGCAGCCCGATTTCCTCAAGGACATTATCGGCGCAGGCGACTATTATCACAGCGACACCAGCTGGCGGCTCGTCCCCGCATGGGGCGCGGTGCTGCGCGCGGTCGACCTGCCCCCGGTCGGCGGCGACACCATCTGGGTCGATGCCAATCTCGCCTATGAAGGGCTGTCGGCGGAACTGAAGGAGCAACTGGAAAGCCTGCACGTCGTCCACGACTTCCAGCACAGCCTGAAGCAGCTCGGCCATGAATATCCCATCGTCGCGCACCCCGCCGTCCGGACCCACCGCGAAACCGGCAAGAAAATCCTCTGGGTCAATTTCTCGCAAAAACCGCAGTTCCTCGGCGTCGAGCTGGAGGAAAGCCGCCGCTTGGCCGTGGAGGTATTGCGCCAGTACAAGCGCCCCGAATTCCAGACGCGCTTCTCCTGGAAGCCCGGCTCGGTGGCCTTCTGGGACAACCGCGCCGCCGTCCATTATGCCGTGCGCAACTATGGCGACTATCCGCGCCTGCTGGAGCGTATCCTGATCTCCGACGAGCGTCTCTACACCGATCTCTGATCGCCTGTCGCGAAGACGCGCCATGCCGGTGCCGCTGGACACAGCGGTGCCGGCATGGTCGTTTTGGGGCCATCTTGCCCCAACAAAAAAGGCGGACATTCCTGTCCGCCCCGCTCCGCTATTGCATAAAGACGCTGAGTCAGATGCGCGTTGCCAACACCACGCCCGCAAAGAGGATCAGCATGATCGCCACGATCGCGCCAATCCACGACTGACCTTCCCGCCCCAGATCCTGCATGTCGAACCTCCTCGCCGGTTCCCGAAAGATGAACCCTTCAGAGGAATACAGGGCAATTGCGCGGCTCGGTCCAACCAGAGTTGCTCAACTGCTATCCAGATTTTCGCGGCGGGCGGTTCAGTGCGAAGGCCGCTGCGCGCTCCACACCTGTACGCTATCGATGGCCGATGCGATAAGCAGCTTTCCGGTGACGTTGGTCTTGTCCATGCCCGCGACTTCGTACAGCGCCTCGAACGCGGGCTTCCCCCCCGCCCCCTTGCGCGCCTGTTCCACCGCATCGCTACGCGTCGCCATCTCGCTCATTTCCTGCACGGCGGTATCGCGCGTGCCCGCCATGATGACGATCATATTGCCCTCCGGTCCCTGGAATGTCGAAAGAAGGCCGTAATCGGAATAGGCATTGCCCTCCTGCGGCATCGCCGCCTGGCTGATATAGCGATGCCCACCGCGCGTATCGACGATCTCGTCAAAGTCGCTGCCCACCGCGAAACGTGACGCCGCAAAGGCGCTCTGCCGCAACAGTCCCATGCCACTGATCAGCCCGACATAGACGATGTTGCTGCTTTTCAGCATGGCGGGCGTCAGGTCCGACGCAAGGATCACCGACGTTCCGCGCGTGCCGCCCATCCGCCCCAGCACCGGCATCACCCGCCCCAGAGCCAGCGCCGAGGATGTCGGCAGATAGCGCAGGTCCATGTCCATATAATGCGCCATGCTGTCCGGATGGGACAGGAAATGGCGCTCCAGATCGGCGCTGCCGTTCACGTCGAACTCGCGGACCAGCCGGTTCACCTCGACCCCATCGTCGCTTTCCCCGATCAGAAAATAATCCCCCACGACTACCAGCGTCGGCAGGTCGTTGGCGAGCAGCGGCGACCACAGGCTGTTGGCGCGCCCCGCCGCAACCTCCCCATCCTGTCCGCCATGCGACAGGACCGCCCAGCTCCCGGCGGCGGACGCAACCCCGACCAGCAGCACGATCGGCGCGAGCATGCGCATCGACACCGGCTGCTTCCACCAGCGCGGGCGGGCGACGCTCTCCTCCGGCGCGCTCGTTTCCGGTTCCGGGGCGGCCACCTGCAACCGATATTCGCCGCGCGGCAGTTCCAGCCGTACGCCGTCCAGCCCCGGCTCCGCATAGGCCGCTTCCAGACTGCGTCGCAGCCGGTGGGCGTAAACGCGCACGACCGAATCCTGCCCCCGGTCGAAGCCCGGCTCCCGGTTGAACACGGCAAAGGCGATCTCGTCTTCCTTGGGCGCGCGCCCCTCCAGCGAGGCGACCAGCAGATAGTCGAACAGCGCAATCAGCGGCGTCGAGCGGCCAAGCAGTCCCGATGCGCGAAACCGCTGCGCCTCCCCTTCCAATATGTCCGAACGATCCCCCAAAAAGCCCCGCATGCGCCAGTGTAACAGCCTGTAACAAGCCAGTTACCGTAAAGAACATGACAATGGCCAGCAGGATCGGAATGCGGGCGTCAGCAATAAATATTTCGGCCCGAGGAGTTCAGCTTTTGCGTTTCCCCCCATCCCTGTCCGTCAGCGCCAGCCTGATCGCCCTGTGCATCGCCCCCGCCGCATGGGCCGCCCCGGCGGAGAGCGCCGGTCAGGTCGCTCCCGCCGATGCGGACGCCGCCGCTGAAACGCCGGGTCAGGACATCGTCATCTTTGGCCGGGGCGAGAACAAGATCGGCGTCGCGGGCGCCGCGAGCGAGGGCAGCGTCGCCGGGTCCGACCTCCTCATCCGCCCCCTGCTGCGCGTGGCGGAATTGCTGGAGGCCGTACCCGGCATGATCGCGGCGCAACATTCGGGCAGCGGCAAGGCGAACCAGTATTTCCTGCGCGGCTTCAACCTCGACCATGGTTCCGACTTCACCACCTATGTCGACGGGGTGCAGATGAACCTGCGCACCCACGGCCATGGCCATGGCTATCTCGACCTCAACGGCCTGATCCCGGAGATCATCGACCGCGAGGACTATCGCAAAGGCCCCTATCGCGCCGACGGCGGCGACTTCGCGCTGGCGGGCGCGGCCTATATGACCACCATCAAGGGCTTCGACGCGCCATGGATCTCTGCCGAGGGCGGGAGCTACGGCTGGCGGCGTGTGGCGGCGGGCGGCACCGTGGATGCGCCGGGCCAGAACGCCAAGCTGACACTTGTCGGCCAGTTCAAGGTCTATGACGGCCCGTGGCAACAGCCGGAAAAGCTGCGCCATTATTCCGGCTTCGCCAAATATGCGACCGACACCGATCTGGGCCGCCTGTCCGTCTCGCTCCACGGCTATTACGGCACATGGCAACCCACGGAACAGATACCGGAGCGCGCCATCGGATCGGCCGCCTGCCCCGACGTCTTCTGCTCGCCCGACCCGACGGCCAAGGGCCGCACGACGCGCTTCATCCTCGCCGCCAATCTGGACGGCGACCGCTGGGCGGGGTCGCTCTATGCCCAATATTACAACTGGCGGATGAGTTCGAACCCGACCTACGCCAATGCCGATGGCAGCAGCGCGCAGATCGAACAGTTCGACCGCCGCATCGTCCTGGGCGGATCGCTCCACAAGCAATGGGTGCTGACCGACTGGGCCGACCTCACCATCGGGACGGAGGCCCGCTATGACGACATCGGCAATGTCGGCGTCTATCACACCGATGCGGGCCGCTTCGTCGAATCCTTCGGCGCCTATCGCGTGGCCGAGGGATCGGCCGCGCTCTATGGCGAGGCGACGCTCCGCCCGCTGCCCGGCGTGCGCGTGATCGGCGGCCTGCGCGGCGACCATTATTGGTATACCGTCCGCGCTCGCGATGTGGAGGCATCGGCGCTGGGCGAGGGCAGCGGCAGCGCGGGCCTCGTCTCACCCAAGATTGCGGTGGCCTATTCCCCCCTCCCCGCCATCGAGTTCTACGCCAATTGGGGCCGGGGCTTCCACTCCAACGACGTGCGCGGCGCGGTCAACCGGGACGCTCCCGTCCCCGTGCTGGTGCGCGGCATCGGCAAGGAACTGGGCGCGCGCTTCCAGCACGGATCGTTCAGCCTGACCGGCACCTATTTCTGGCTCGACGTGGGCAGCGAACTGCGGTTCGTGGGCGATTCCAACGCGGTGGAACCGACCGGCGCCAGCAACCGCAAGGGCTATGAGATCGTCGCCTTCTGGCGGCCCTTCCCCTGGCTGGCGCTCGACGGCAATTACACCGCCAGCCACTCGCGCTACGACAATGGCGACCGCATCCCCAATGCGTTCGAGAATGCCGCGGCGGCGGGTATCTCCGTCGTGCTCAACCAGTGGAGCTTCAGCGCGCGCGTCCGCCACCTCGGCCCCTATCCGCTGGTGGAGGACAATAGCGAGCGCGACGGCGGCAGCACGGTCGTCAATCTGCGCACCGCGTGGAAGCCCAAGGGGATCGAGCTCTATGCCGAAGTCCTCAACATCCTGAACAGCCGGGACAAGGACATCGCCTATTCCTACGAATCCTATCTGCCGTCCTTCGACACCGCGCCCACGGAGGGCCGCCTGAGCCGCGTGGTGGAACCTCGCACGGTGCGCATCGGCGTCAAATATACCTTCTGAACCAGTGGCCGGGGCGTCCTTCCGCCCCGGCCCGCATCAGGATTTCGGCGTGAAGGAGGGATCGAACGCCCCGTCGATTGAGGGCACCTTGGGAATGATCCCCGCCTTCACATAGCGTTCGAATATGGCGCGCTGCTCGTTCGCGACGGTATCGTCCAGTAGCGTCGCAGCCAGCATCTGCCCCTCGACGGTAAAGCGCGCGACGTCGACGGGGATACCCGTCTCCTTCGCCAGTATCGCGGCATAGCTGTCCCTGTGCGTCAGCGCCCATGTGCGCGCTCGTGCAATCCGCGCCACGAAATCGGTCAGTTGCGCGCGCTTGGTCGCAATCGCCTTGTCGCTCGCCGCGTAGAACCCCGCCTGCGCGGGCAGTTCCCGAGCATCCCCCAATGCCCTGTCGCCGTCCTTGAGCAGTGCCAGCCCGACATAGCTGCCCCAGGTCGACCAGGCATCCACATCGCCCGTGCCCAGCGCCGCCTTGGCCTCCCCATTGTTGAGATAGACCCATTTCACATCGCTGGCCTTCAGGCCGTGATGGTCGAGCAATTGTAGCGCCAGATCCTGCCCGGCGGAGCCACGCACCGTCGCGATCCGCTTGCCCCTGAGGTCTGCCACGCTGCGAAGCGGGGATTTCGCCAGCACCACGATCGCAGACGCCGCACTGCCACGCCCGGTCGGGGAGCGCGCCGCGAACACCGCCTTGATCTTCGCGCCGCCCGCATAGGCGAAGGCAAAAGGAGATCCCCCGATGGAGCCGATATCGACGGCACCCGAACCCAATGCCTCCAGCAGCGGAGATGCTGCCGGGAACAGTGCCCATTCGATATGATAGGGCACGTCGTCCAGTTCGCCCGCCGCCTGCAGCAGCGATTGCACCCCGCCACGCTGGTCCCCGACGGTCAGCGTCTGCGCGCCGTCCCTCCCCGATCCCGCCCGCCAGAAGGCGAGCACCGCCAGAATGGCCACGACGATGACCGCGACCGCTGCGATCAATCCTGTGCGCCTGCCCGGCGCCGTACCGTCACTCATAGTGTCTCCGTTTTTCGACCCGAAATCGCTGCGCAGATCGTGGCGAGCTCCCTATCCGACCCGGCCAATCCCCTACGTCACAACCGACGGTGACATAAGCGAACGTCAATACATATATTGGCAATGCAAAACTATCAGATTTATAACTTTAATATGCGATTGAACTTCCAGACTCCCTAGATTTAGTTTCTGGAATACATCCGATCAATTCCTGTACCCCCCATCAACATTGACGGGGATACTTATGAGTTTTTCTTATAATAGCATAATCAAGACTTCTTCTTCGATCGCAATTGCCATCGCTACTATGTCCAGCACCCCGCTCATGGCGTCCATTGCCGAGGATCAGCCTGCGACCCTCGCGCCCGCGGCGGATGCCGGCAGCGATGCGGATGCAGACGGCGGCGCCATCGTCGTCACCGGCGTGCGCGGATCGCGCGCCCGCACCGTGGCGGACAGCCCTGTGCCCATTGACGTCATCAGCGCGCAGGAAATCCAGTCCACCGGCCGCACCGGCCTCAAGGAAATCCTCGGCAACATCGTCCCCTCGCTCACCGTACCCGCACTGGGCGGCGGCGGCACATCGTCCAGCGCCAAGCCGATTTCGATCCGGGGCCTCAGCGGCGACTATGTGCTGGTGCTGGTCAACGGAAAGCGTCGCCACACAACCTCGCTCATCAACAATCTGTCGCGCATTTCGGGCGGCAGTACGCCCGTCGACATCGATCTGCTGGCCACCCCCGGCATCGGTCGGATCGAGGTGCTGCGCGACGGTGCCGCCGCGCAATATGGATCGGACGCGATCAGCGGCGTTATCAACATCATCCTCGACAACACGCCGGAAGGCGGTCAGGCATCGACCACGGCGGGCATCAGCTATTCCCATGGCGGCGAACTGATCCAGCAGGGGCTGAGCTTTGGCACGCGACTGGGCAATGATGGCGGTTTCCTGCGCGTGGGTTTCGAGGGCAAGTTCCATGATCGCGCCTCCCCCTCCGGTGCCATCGTCGATCCGTCGGTAGACCTGTACCCCCGGCTGGCGGGCAATGTGCGCGACCCCCGCGAAGCGACCATCGACCGCAACCGCGCGGGCAATTACGGCCGCACCAATCGCGACTGGATCGCCAATTCCACCTATAATGCCGAATTGCCGCTGGGTGCGGCAACGCTCTACAGCTTCGGCACGCTCAGCTATCGCGACATCAAGGACGGGCGCGGCCAGTTCAACGCGAACAACGTCAATTCGCTGCCGCAGCTCTATCCCGACGGCTTCCTTGCCAAGCGGCGTATCTGGGAAACGGACTATCAATTCACCGGCGGCGTGCGGACGGCGCTTTGGGGCTTCGACCTTGACGCCAGCAGCAGCTTTGGTCGGGACGATGTGAAGCTGGGCGCGAGCGACACGCTGAACCCCTCGCTGGGGCCGACGAGCAAAACCAGCTTCTTCATGGGCAAGCAGATTTCGACGCTGTGGGTCAATAATCTCGACCTCAGCCGCGATTTCGAGGTCGGACTGGCTGGCCCGCTGACGCTCGCTTTCGGTGTCGAGCATCGCTGGGAGAAATATGAGAACAAGGCGGGCGAGCCGGACAGCTATCGCGACGGCGGCTATGTGATCCCCGCCGGGCAGCCCTTTGCCGGTCAGCGTCCGCAGGCCAGCCTCGTCTCCTTCACCGGCACGACGCCCGCCGATGCCTTCACCCTGACCCGCAACAATATCGCGGCCTATGTCGATGTCGGCGCGCAGATCACAAAGGCCTGGTATGTCGGCGTGGCGGGCCGTGCGGAACATTATAGCGACAGTTCCGGCAACACGGTGAGCGGCAAGATCTCCACCCGTTATGAGCTATTGCCGGGATTTGCATTGCGCGGCGGCGTCAACACGGGCTTCCGCGCGCCATCGCTGGCGCAGCAGGGGTTCTCCACCTCGCAGAACACCAGCATCATCATCGGCGGCGACCGCGTACCGCAGCTCGTGAAGTTCCTGTCCGCCAACGATCCCATTGCCGCCCTGTTCGGGGCCAAGCCGCTGACGCCGGAAAAGTCGCTCAATTTCACGGCGGGCGCGACCTATGAGAGCGGCCCGTTCCGCTTCACCGTCGATGCCTATCAGATCCGCATCAAGGACCGGATCGTGAAGACGGAAATCCTGAACAGCGCGGAAGCGACGACCATTCTCAACAGCGCCGCCGTGACATCCATCCTCGCGGCGCGCGGCGTTCCGGGGATCAGCAGCGCGCAATTCTTCATCAACGGCGTCGATACGCGCACGCGCGGCGTCGATGTGGTGGCGGAATATACGCTGCGCACCGGCAGCCTCGGCAATTTCCGCCTCAATGCCGCCTATAGCTATAACAACACCAAGCTGCTGCGCGTGGCGGCCAATCCGGCCAATCTGACGAACACCGTTCTTTTCGGTCGTCAGGCGCGAGCCGATCTGGTGAGCAGCACGCCGCGCGACAAGCTGATCCTGAATGGCGAATGGACAAAGGGCAAACTGCGTACCGCCCTGCGCCTCACCCGCTTCGGCAGCTATACGGAGACGTCGGCCAGCCAGACCTCTACCGTCGACGACCGGACCTTCAGCCCGAAATGGGTGACGGACCTCGACATCAGCGTCGATGTCAGTCCCACGCTCAATATCGCGGTGGGCGCGAACAATCTGTTCGACGTCTATCCCGATGCTGTCGGCGTCATCACCTCCAACACGGGCGCCGGACTCTATGGCAGCTTCGCCCCCTTCGGCCTGACCGGCGGCTTCTACTATGGCCGCGTCGGCCTGAAATTCTGAACCGGCCCCTGACGCGGGCGGGCGGTGGTCACATCGCCCGCCCCGTGTTCTTCATCAGCGCCCAGAAGGCGGCGCGCTGCCCATCGCCCTGCACGGCGTTGGCGCGCAACTCGCCATAGAGCACCTCCGCCTTCGCCAGCCGCGCGGCATCGAACAAAGGCGCGCGCGGGCCGTCCTTCATCCTGAACCGGGCGGGATTTTGCTCCGGCAGACCCAGCCGATCCACCAATGCCCACCAAACGCCGGGGTCGGCGCACAATGTCTCATGGCACACCAGCAGCGACCGTTCATGGCACTGCGCGGCCAGTGTCCGGTGTACGCCGATCCACATGTCCAGCCAGTAATCGGGCATGTCGGGGGTGAGGCCCTGTGCAGGACCGCCGTCCATCAGGAACGGGCGATGTCCTTGCCCGAATTCATGATGCGCCAGCCAGTCCATATAGGAACGGACGAACGGCTGCTCCTTCTGCATCGCGCAGAAATGCCGGTGCTGCTGCCACAGCGACAGGGCGTGAGCGGCGGGGTGGCGGAACGGGATGACGAACCACGCCGCCGGAAAAGCCTCCTGCAGCGCGGGCAGGCGCAGGATATTATTGTTGTTCTTGGACAGATAGCGCGCCCGTCCCGCCCCGACACCCGTCTCACTCGACGCCAGTATTGCCGCGACATAGCGACGGAACAGCTCCAGCACCCGCCCCTCCGGCCAATGGGGCCGCAAGCCGTCGCGGCGCAGATACTCGTCGCCCGACTGGACACGCCAGAATACTTCCTCCAGTGCTTCAGGGCTGTCCGCATCGACGCTGATCCCGTCGCCATGCGCGCGCTGCTGCCCATCGCGGCGCTGGCGCCAGCGCGCGGAGGCCCGCTTCCACAGATTGGGGGCAAGCGGAAACGGCATGTCGCGATAGGTGAGTGAGCGGAAACAGCCGCTGTCATGGAAATGGCGCAGGAGGATCGTCGTCCCCGCCCGCGCCAGTCCCGTCACGAACACATGCTCGCCCTGCGCCACCGCATCGACACAACCCGCCGCGCCGCTGGCCTTCTGGTCGAGGTCGAAGCTCAGTTCCAGCATCGACCGCGACCCCAGCGCCAGCCGGTGCAGCAGCCTGTCGGCCAGTCCATAGTCATGCTCGAACAAACCGGCGCCTCCCGCAGAAATAGAGGATCGAGACGGCGAAACCAAAGGCCACGCCCCGCGCGCTGAGCATGAACAGGGCCGCCTCCGGCATCGCCCTTTCCATGATCGCCATCGCCCCGGCGGCCACGACGGCGAAGATCGCAAAATAGCCCGCCAGCACCAGCCACTGCCGCCCCATGCGCAGGGCATAGACGGGCATCACCCGCTCCTTCCAATGGTCGGAGATGCCGGGCGACAGGATCACCCGCCGCGCCCGCGCCCCGCTTTGCAGGGTCAGGACGGCGGACTGCGCGATCGGGATATGCGCGAACATCTCCACGATCAGGCAGCTCAGCAGCAGGGCGGGCAGCCAGATCATAGCTGACCTCGGCGCGACACGATCCGGGCGCGCAGTTGCGGTTGCGTGTGCTGGCGGATTTTACGATGCAGCCGCTTGATGGGATACCAGACGAACGACACGAGCGAGAGAAGGATCGTGCCGATCAGGCCGAACACCACCCCGACCGCGCCCAGGCTGGAACCGGGGCCGACATAGGCCATGGCGGGCTGCGCCGACAGCATCATGGCGAGGCCGAGGGGAAGGGCGATGTGGAGGGTCATTTTGTGCATGATTGCGCCTTCTCGAAAACAGGGTGGTTGGGGGGGAGGATCACTTCTTCGGAAATCAGGAAGTTCATTCCTTTCGTGCGGTTGTCCCTGTTGAGAATCTCGACGGCGAGGCGGCCGTTCCGGTCCGTCTCGAACACGCGCCCTTGCCCCGAACTCGTGATCGCGATGCCGCCATTGGCCAGCGACTGATGCTTGCCCCGTATGCGGGTGTAGAAATTCAGCGGTTCGCCCTTCACCGCGACGCTGTGACTGCCGGTGCGCGGATCGAAATCGACGATCCGGCTGAACCCGCGCCCCATTTCATTGTCGAGGACGCTGATGTGCCCGGTCGGCTCCCAGTCGGGGTCGTGCTGCCGGAACAGATGATCGTTATCGATCCACTTGATGCGCAATGTGGCCGGATCGAGCACCGCGATCATGTTGAGCGAACGAAAGCTGAGCAACAGGTCGCCGCTGCGAAACTGCGGGAATTTTGACGCCATTGCGGGTGTCAGCGGCTCGGCATCGTTGAGGTGATAGGGGTCAGCATGGCTGCGGCTCGCGCCGGTGCGGTCATTCGCGCCCAGCCCGTTGTCGTCGATGCGCAGCATGTCCAGCGCGCTGATGTCCGGGTTGGCCCTGCGCACCGCGTCCATGCCGATGGTGCGGACCACCCTGCCCGTCGCCAAATCGACCTGCTGGATGGTGTCGTGCGCGCCCACGCCCCAGGCGGAACGCTCGCCGTCCACCGGATAGATGGCGTGGTTCAGATAGGCGGGCGAACTCCATATCGGTTCGCCGCAGAAACCGATGCGCGCGCTGTGATAATTGGTGTCGAACCCGACAACGATCGACCCGTCCCTGAGCAGCGCGAAGCCATGGGGATAGGGCGCTGGCTCGAACGGCGTCACAGCATCGCCCGAAACCTTGCCATTCAACAGCCAGATATGCTCGATCGCAAAGGTCGGGGAGAGCGCGATCGCCGCATAGGACGGCTCTCCGTCGATACCGAAAATGCCATAGAGCACGCGCCAGCCCGGTTGCGGCAGCGCACCCGGCGCGGTGCGCATCACCAGCCCGTCGATCCGGTGGGCCGTATGATTGACCACAGGCCGATAGCTATAGCGATCGCTGAACACATCGGGCGTGCGCGACAAGGCAAAGCGGTCGGACACGACATTGGCGACCGTCTCCACGACGAAGCGGGGCGCATCGGCAAGGGTCAGCACCGCCTTTTGCAACCCTCCGTCGGGATTGCGAACCGACCACACCACCGCGAACGCCATCAGGGCGAGCGCGGACAGGCCGGCGACACTATTTCTCAGCAGGATGAGGGCGGTCCGGGCAGGTGCAGCCTTTCGCCTATGAACGCCACCCCTGCCACCAAAAGTGTCCCTCTCGCGTGCGAGAGACTTTAATTCGGCGACGATACTCCGCGCATTCTCGTCCCGTTCCTTGACTGGCTGATCTGGACCCGCTGAACGCAATGACTCACTCCTTTGGGACCGGGCCGCGATTGCGCCGCCGTGGGCCCCGACGCCCCAAAAATGGCGTGTCGGCTTTGCCGCAGAATTTCACCGTCCCCGCAGGACGGAAATCTCAGGAGCCGGAATTGAAATAAACGTCGCAGAATGTCGCAGCGCGGCCCGTCGGTTCCGGCGCGCAGCGCCTTCGATCATCCGAACAGGCCGGATCGATACCATTTGCGCGAGGCCAGGGTTCGGACCAGATTGCATTCGCAGCGGCGGCAAACCGACCGATAGACGCCAAACTCCTCGCGCACATCCTGCGCGCGCGGAACGTGGGAACAACCCTCCAAACGGATATTCATCTGCATTGCGGTAGCGCCCTGATAGTGGGTGTCCGCGCTGCCCCTTTCCCAAGCGATCCCGTCGTCATGGGCTTGCACCGCGTCCTCATGCCAAGACGATGCAGGCCCCGCTTTGCAGGAGAATTTCAGTCATGTTGCAGGGTGATATGGTCCGCGAAACGTCAGAAACAGGAGGTCATTTCGACACGGCGGGCACGAAGATATAGCCCTCGTTGCGGACAGTGCGGATGATCTCGCCACCATCGTCCGCACCCATTTTGCGGCGCAGACGGCTCAGTTGCACGTCGATGGCGCGGTCATATTGATTGGCATCGTCGCCGCGCGCGAAATGCAGCAACTGGTCGCGCGTGAGCACCCGGCCCGGATGCTCCACAAAGGCGCGGAGCAGGCGAAACTCACCATCGGACAATTGCACGGAAGTCCCTGCCGGATCGCGCAGCGTCCGGGCGGCGAGGTCGATGCGCCAGCCCGCGAAACGGCGCATCTCGCCCTGGTCCTCGGCGAGCGGCTCCGCAGGCGCCACCACCACCAGCGGCGTGTTGCGGCGGAGCACGGCGCGAATGCGCGCCAGCAGTTCGCGCGGATTGCAGGGCTTGGCGAGATAATCCTCCGCGCCCATCTCTATCCCCACGATCCGGTCGATGTCCGTGCCCACCGCCGACAACATGATGACCGGCGGGCCGCCGTCCTTCTGCAACCGGCGCAGCGCCGTCAGCCCGTCCTCGCGCGGCATCATCACGTCGAGCACGATCAGGTCGTAGCGTTCCGTCTCCAGCTTTTCCCGCATCTGGCCGGGATCGCTCGCGGTGTCCGTGCAGAACCCGTGCTTGGCGAGGAACGAGGAGATCAGGGTACGAATACCCTCGTCATCATCGACGATCAGGATGCGGGTGGCGAGATCCATGGAAAAGGGAATGGCGTTCATCCGCACCGATTACCAGCCCAAGTTTGCGGGGATTTTTCTGTAGGTCCGCTTTTGTTGCGACATATTTCAACCAGACCGCAACGCTGAAATGCGGACGCAAACTGACACCCCGATACTCGCCCCACGCAACAGGGGAGGGGCATGGGGTGAACAGGAAAAGGATGCTTCGGGTCGCATCGAACGCCTTCATCCTGCCCAATGCGGCGCGATCCCCCGCGCTCCGGGCGCGGCGCGCCGCGTCCCTTCCCCCCTGGACGGGACCACGGCCCCGCCTGCGTTCCGTCCAGGGCCATTTCCCGTCCGGCACAGGATATGGCAGAATGGCAGCATGACAGAGCGCCCCGCACCCTCCCCCTCCCTCCCCCTGTGGCGCGGGCCGCCGCTGGTCATCCAGATTCAGGCGCTGTTGATCGGCGGGCTGCTGGTCGCGCAACTGGTCACGCTGTTCCTGACGCTTGTCCTGCCGCCGGCACCGATGCCGCGTCACCGGCTGGAAGACATTGCCCTGACGCTGAAGTCGGGCGAGACGTCCCGCCAAGGCCTGCAACGCTCGCTTCAGGCCCGCCCGCCCGCCGTTTCCGGCCGTGGGTGGCTGGTGTCGGAAACCGCCGCCGTCAACCTCGCCAAAATGGTCGATGCCCCGCGGACGAGCGTGCGGCTGTTCTTCTATTCGCCCGCACCCTTTGCCGCCGAACCGTCCGCCCCGCCCCCGGCCGAACGCTTCGGCATGCTATCGCAAGCCGGCTCGACGTGGACCGCCAACCCGTTCGTGGGTCAGGCCCTTGCCCAACAGCACCCGCCCCGCGGCGGCATGGGCGGTGGCATGGGACCGATGGGGGGCGGCATGGGGCCTATGGGTGGTCCGATGGGCGGCTCCATGGGTGGATCGCGGGAACGACCCGGCGAGCGCCGTGGCGACGGCATGCCCTCTTCACACGGCGGCGAAGGGTTCGGCGGGGCGCCCCGTGGCCAGATGCCGGATTCCTCCCCTTCGGCGCAGCAAGGCCGCGCCCCATCCGCCATGCCGGCCCAGCGCGCGGAGCGGGCGCGCGACATTCCGGTTCCGGCGGGACAGAGCGGCCCGCCCTCGCCCGGCCGCATCCTGCAAACACCGCAGCCTCTGCCGCCCTTCACCGGCTCTCCCCCTCTGGTGGATTTGAACCTGCAACCGACCATAAGCGGGCAACAGTCCTTGCCCTCGCTCCCCGTCCAGCCCGCGCCGGAAACGCGGACGGATCGCACGGCGAGCAGTGACAGCCCGGCGCCAGCCTCCACCCCTGCGGCCCCGGCGGCCGTCACGGCGATCGCCCCCGCACCGATCACCACGACGATGGCCGCGCCTGTATCGACGCCCGATATTCAGTCGATCCCGGCCGCAACGGAGGCCAGCTACCCCGCCACCCCCTCGCGCGGCCTGTTCGGCCTTGCCCCCGCCCCGTTCGTGCAGGGCGATTTCGTGGCCGCGATGCGCCTGCCGGACGGTCGCTGGTCGGTCGTCAAGTTGGCCGACGAGCCTTTCCCCAATAGCTGGCAAAGCCGCGTCCTGCTCTGGTTCCTGTGTGCGCTGGCGATCGTGACGCCGCTCGGCTGGATCTTTGCCCGGCGTCTGGTGAAGCCGCTGATCGGTTTCGCACGCGCAGCGGAGCAACTGGGCCGCGACCCGACCGCGCCCGTGCTCGCGCTGGGCGAAGGACCGGCGGAAGTCGGGCGCGCCGCCCGCGCCTTCAACCAGATGCAGAGCCGCCTGCGCAGCTTCGTCGATGACCGTACCGCGATGGTCGGCGCGATCAGCCACGACCTGCGCACGCCCCTCACCCGCCTGCGGTTCCGCATCGAGGATGTGGACAATGACGAGAAGCGCGACGGCATGATCGCGGAGGTGGAGGAGATGGAGGCGATGATCTCGTCCGTCCTCGAATTCATCCGCGAAGGGGCGACGCACAGCACGCGCGAATATGTGCCGCTATCGACGCTGGTGCGCGAATTGTCCGATAGCTGGGCGGAGACGGGCGCGGATATCGTCGTGACCACCAGAGGGCATGAGGATGTCGTGGACGTGGATCGGCTGGCCGTGCGCCGCCTGATCGGCAATCTGGTCGAGAATGCGATAAAATATGGCGACAGTGCCCGGATCAGGGTGTGGGACGACGGACAGGAAGCCATTGTCGACATCGTCGATCAGGGCGCTGGAATCCCTCCCGATGAACAGGATCGCGTGTTCGAACCCTTTTACCGGACAGCCGATGCACGCGCCTCCACCAAGGGGGGCAGCGGACTTGGCCTCGCGGTCAGCCGCTCCATCGCGCGCACCCATGGCGGTGATGTGAGCCTGTTTTCCGGGCCGACGGGCTTCACCGCCCGCCTGCGCCTACCCCTCGCTTTCGAGGAGGCCAAGCGGGCCGCAGCCTGACCGGATCTGACCGGGTCAGGCCTGCCACCTGATCCAGTCGCCATAGGGATGGCAGATCGCCAGCAGCGTCGTTTCGCCCTTGGGCCAGCAACTCAGTTTGAGCTGCACCTCGGTACGTCCCGGATTCCATTCGAAAGAGATCCACGCGAGGGGACGCTCCGCCGTCGCTCTTTCCCCCGCCCGATGGATCATGTCGCAGATCGCGGCGCGATTGGCATCGCCCAGATATTGCAGCACCATCGAGTGGAAGACGGTGCGGCACACGCCCTCACGCTGCGGCAAGTCCAGTTGCTCCGCCAGCCAATGCACCGCGTCGCCGCGATCCACCTGCGGTCGATGCTCCTGTGCGAAAGCCAGCGCCTGCTCCAGACGATCGGCCCGATCGCGCTGGTCCGCCCAGACGAAGGATTGCAGCCGATCCTGCGTGGCATAGTCGGTGGGATCGAGGGGTTTGAGGTCCACACCCTTTGCCGACACCACGTCAAGCGGTACGTCGGGCGGCGGGGCGCCATGCCATTGCGGCGCGACGCGGACGCGCGAGGCGGGCACACCGGCCTGCAGGCCACCGAGATCATAGGAATAATGGGCAAGGTTGAGGTTCAGGCCGCAACTCGACCCCAGTTCAAGCAATTCCGCCGGCAGGCCCGTATGTACCCTCGCGACCATCAGCGCGGACGCGATGGATGCAGAGCGGCCCACTTCATTGGTCTGCGGCGGATCGCGCATCCATTCGGCCACGAACGCATCTTCCGCGATCAGGGCGCTACGCAACGCGGCGTCGAAATCCTGATGTTCCTGCTGATAAAGCGCGCTGAGCGAGGGGACATTACCCTGCCGCGCGAGGGCATGGATGGCGCCGTTGAACCGCATCGCCACCGCCGCCGCGCCGGAATCGCCGGTCCAGTCGGAGATGAGCGCAGCCGTCTTGGGCGCATGCCACAACTGACGTTCGCCCGCTTCGAGCACGGATGCGACAAACGGAGAGCCCAGAGCTCTCGAAATGTCGGCATAGCGCCACAATGTTCCGAAATTTCCGATGTCCGCCATTTACTCAATACTCATGTGACGGCTCGCCGATAAGGAAGCGCAACTGCAAGCTTCCAGAGCGGTGGCGCGATCAGATCAGAACGTCCGACAAGATCCTTTCCCATCATCGTTTCTCGATGATATTGACGTCGGCATCGCAATTGACGGGCATCGCCCGGAAACAACAATGTCGATACATTGCTGTTACGTAGAGATCCTTAATTCCCGGTAAACACGCCCGCCGCCGTCAGTGACGGCCATGTGCGTTTTTGGCGGAAATCCGCGCAAGGCGAACCGTGAGGACAACAGCGCCCAAGTATCCGGCGCGTCGCCTGCCCCTGTGTCGCCATGTTCAGTGCGCATCCGCAGACATGCGCGACGAAAGGGCCACGACCGCCGCAAAAGGCCGAGTCACGCGATCGAAATCCGCCACCGGGCAAAAATATAAGTCCCATTCTCTCAATGGGTAATGGGTTTTTAACCCCTTTTGAGCAAATGCAGAAATTGTGAATAAACCGGGAAACGGACTCTGAGTGAAAATCAGCCATCTCCTACTGACTGTCAGGCCGATGGCGATGGGCGCGAACAGCATGGTCGAGCACAACTCGACCATGGTAGCGTCCGGGCCCGGTTTGATTTTTTAAATACGACAAGCCCCGGTACGGATATGCCCATGATGGACATGCCCGGCCCGGAAAATTCGAAGCCTCTCATGTGAAAGCGACTCAAATGTTCAAATCGATGAACATTCCAAGGAAGCTGGGTCTGTCCTTCTTTGTGATTTGCGCATCGGCTGCGGTCATGATGATCGTATTCTTCGTGAATATCACGATGATCCGCAGCTCAACCGATAGCAACAATCTCAGCCAGTCGATCTATGCCAAGGCGCTTGCCCTGGATACGGCGATCCTGCGCCAGAACAGCCAGTTCCGTGGCTATCTGGTGACGGGCGATGCGAGCTATCTCAAGTCCTACAATGAGGGGCGCGACGAATATGACCGCACGTCGAGCGAGCTGGAAGCCCTGCTCGTCGAACCGGAAAAGCGGGAACTGCTGCTGGAATCGCGCAAGGAAACGCTGGCCTGGCGCAAGAACTGGGGCGACCGGCTGATCGAATGGGTCAAGGCGGGTCGCCGCGATGAAGCGCAGGAAGCCGTTCGTACAGCCGGCAAGGCCGTACTGATCAGCGCCGCCGTGCTGCCGCTGCGCGACATCCGCGATGCCGAAACCAAGCAGATCGACCAGAATGGCGTGAGCCAGGAATCCGCGATCACGACCGCGATGGTCGTTCTGGTCGTCGGCGGCATCGCGCTCATCGGTATTGCCATCACGCTCGCCATGGCGCTCAGCAAGATGATCGCCCGTCCGATCAGCGAGCTCACCGGCGCCATGTCGCAACTGGCAGCGGGTCGGAACGACATCCAGCTTGCCGAGGTGGATCGCGGCGACGAACTGGGCGACATGGCGCGTGCCGTGCTCGTTTTCCGGGACGCCGCCCGTGCGAAATCGCACGCCGACGTAGCGCAGGATCAGGTTGTTCGCGCGCTGGGCACCGGCCTTGAAGCCATTGCGGCGGGCGACATGACCTATCAGATCACCGAGCCCTTCGCGGGCGAATATGACGGTCTTCGCGTGACCTTCAACGGCACGGTCGAAGGGCTGGAGCGCAGCCTCAGTCACGTCGCCAGCTCCGCCCAGAGCGTGCACGCCGGTTCCACCGAAATCCGCGCCGCGTCGGAAGATCTGTCGCGCCGGACCGAGCAGCAGGCGGCCTCTCTCGAAGAGACGACCGCCGCCATGGATCAGGTTACGGGCATGGTCGGAGACACCGCGCGCGGTGCGTCCGAGGTTCGCGGCGCGATCAATGCGGCGCACAAGGACGCCAGCGACGGCGGCACCGTCGTCGCGCAGGCCGTCGAAGCCATGGACGCCATCGAGAAATCCAGCCAGGAAATCGGTCAGATCATCACGGTGATCGACGGCATCGCCTTCCAGACCAACCTCCTCGCCCTGAACGCGGGCGTCGAGGCGGCGCGAGCAGGCGATGCGGGCAAGGGTTTCGCGGTCGTGGCCAACGAGGTTCGGGCTCTGGCGCAACGCTCCGCCGACGCGGCCAAGGACATCAAGGCACTGATCACCACTTCCTCGCAGCAGGTCACGCATGGCGTCGATCTGGTCGGTGAGACGGGCAAGATGCTGGCGCGCATCGTGACCAAGATCAGCGACATCAACGGCCTGATCAACGACATCGCCAACTCCACCGAGACGCAGGCGACCAACCTGAAACAGGTCAACCATGCCGTCACCGACATGGACAAGATGACGCAGCAGAACGCCGCGATGGTCGAGGAAAGCACGGCGGCTGCCCGCAGCCTGGCGGGTGAGGCCGATGAACTGGCCGCCCTCGTCGCACGCTTCCAGCTTCGCGGCGCAGGTCGCTCGGCCACGCGCGCCGCACCACCCCGGCCGCAGGCCGCACCTCGCCCCGTCATGGCAAGGTCTGCCCCCGCACCCGTCGTCAGCGGCAATCTGGCGATGAAGGTGGACGAGGACGACTGGACGGACTTCTGATCCGGGTCATCCAGAGAGCACGATAGAAACACCCCCGGAGATAGGCTCTCCGGGGGTGTTTTCATTCAACCGATCATCATAAGGCTCGCATTACCCCCTGCGGCGGTTGTGTTGATCGAGGTCGACACCTCCTCCAGCAGCCAATCGAGCGGATAGGCCAGTTCCTCCCCGGCGACGGCCGCATGGACAGAGATGATCGGCCCCGGCATCGCCGCCACCCTTTGTGTCAGCGCCATCACCCGCGCCGCGTCACCCTGCACCAGAGCGGCGGCATAGGGCTCACCGGGCGCGCTGTTAAAGGCTGCCGCGACGCTTAGCGGAAGTCCTTCTGGCAGATCCACACCCTCCACCGTAGCGCGATTGCCCGTGGCGAGGACCGCCGCCATCTGGGCAAACAGCCCCTCCTGCGTTTCCGGCAATAGCAGCACATGCCCACGCGGATGCAGCGCGTAGAGATTGCGCTCCCCCACCGGCCCCGGCAGGTCGCGCACATCGCCAAGTGCCGATGCCGCGCCATAGGCACGCGCCATCGCCGCCGCATCCACCCCATGCCGCTCCGCCAGCCAGTCCGCAAAATCACGCAGCGACTGCGCTGCCTGACCTGCCGCGCCAGTGGCGTGCGATGCGTGCGCCACCAGACGTTTCAGATACAGCGGCCCGCCCGCCTTCGGCCCGGTGCCAGACAGGCCCCGCCCGCCAAAGGGCTGCACCCCCACGATGGCGCCGATGACATTGCGGTTCACATAGATGTTGCCCGCCTTCACCCGCCCGGTGACATGCGCGACCGTCTCGTCGAGGCGGGTGTGGAGGCCGAAGGTCAGGCCATAGCCGGTGGCGTTGATCCCATCGATCAACGCATCCAGCCCCTCCCGCCGGAACCGGATGACATGCAGCACCGGACCGAACACCTCCCGGCTGAGGTCCGACAGCCGGTCGATTTCGATGATCGTCGGCGGCACGAAGGTTCCGGCATCGGTCGCGGCGGGCAGATCTTGTTGCTCCACGGGCCGACCCAGGCCGCGCATTGCTGCGATATGACGCTCGATCGCGTCCTTCGCCTCCGCGGTGATCACGGGGCCGATATCTACCGCGAGTTGGTCCGTCTGCCCGATCCGCAATTCGCGCAAAGCCCCTTTCAGCATGGCGAGCGTACGGTCCGCGATCTCCTCCTGCAGGCACAATATGCGCAGCGCCGAGCAACGCTGCCCCGCACTGTCGAAGGCGGAGGCGATGACGTCCGCCACCACCTGCTCCGCCAATGCCGAGGAATCCACGATCATCGCATTCTGTCCGCCCGTCTCCGCGACCAGCGGTATGGGTCGTCCAGCCGGGGAAAGCCGCGTGGCAAGCTGGCGCTGGATCAGCCGCGCCACCTCCGTCGATCCGGTGAAGATGACACCCGCCGTTTCCGGGGCCGCGACCAGCGCCGCGCCAATATCGCCTTCGCCGGGCAGGAACTGGAGTACCTCGCGCGGAATGCCCGCCTCATGCAGGATGCGGACAGCCTCCACGGCGACCAGCGGCGTTTCCTCCGCAGGCTTGGCGAGCACGGGATTGCCCGCGACCAGCGCGGCGGCGACCTGTCCGGTAAAGATCGCTAGCGGGAAATTCCACGGGCTGATGCAGACGACGGGACCGAGCGGCGCGTGCCCCCCCCTAAGGGTCGTGCGCGCCTGAACCGCATAATAGCGCAGGAAGTCGATCGCCTCCCGCACCTCGCCAATGGCGTTGGGCAGGGACTTGCCCGCCTCTCGAACCACGAGGCCGAGCAGCAGCGGCATCCGCGCCTGCAGGACATCCGCCGCACGCTCCAGACAGGCCGCGCGCGGATGAACGGGGGTCGATGCCCACGGGCCAACCGCCTCTGCCGCCACCCGCATGGCATGGGCGACGTCCCGTTCCAGCGCAAAGGCCACCGTGCCGACACGATCTGCGCCATCGGCAGGATTGGTCACAATGCGGATGCGGCGCTCCGTCTGCAATCCGGGCACCTCCGGCTGCGCGTGCCACTCGATTGCCGCGCTCGCCTGCAACTGTGTCGCCAACGCTTCGAGCGCCTGTTCGTCGCTAAGGTCGATGCCGTCCGAATTGCGCCGGTCGGGATAGATATCGGCGGGCAGCGCGATCTGCTCATGGCGGGCGCCGGGATGCGGCATGGCACGCACCACCTCCACAGGGTCTGCAATCAGCTCGTCAACCGACACGGCGGGATCGGCGATGCGGTGGACGAAGGAGGAGTTCGCGCCATTTTCCAACAGGCGGCGCACCAGATAGGCCAGCAGCGTCTCATGCACGCCGACGGGCGCATAGATGCGGCAGGGCCGGTCCAGCCCTTGCCTGCCCACGACCTGCTCATACAGCGGCTCGCCCATGCCATGCAGGCACTGATATTCATAATCGCCGACCGCAAAACCGGGACCGGCGAGATGATGGATGGTCGCCACCGTCTGGGCATTGTGCGTAGCGAATTGCGGGAACACCGCATCGCGTGCGGCCAGCAGCTTTCGGGCGCACGCGATATAGGCGACATCGCTATGCGCCTTGCGCGTATAGACCGGATAGTCGATCAGCCCATCGACCTGCGCCCGCTTGATCTCCGCATCCCAATAAGCGCCCTTGACCAACCGCACCATGATCCGCCTGCCCGCACGCCGGGCAAGATCGATGATCCAGTCGATGATGAACGGACAGCGTTTGCCATAGGCCTGCACCACGAAACCCAGACCGTCCCAGCCAGACAGATCGGGATCGAGCGCGAGGCTCTCCAGCAGGTCGAGCGACAGTTCCAGCCGGTCGGCCTCCTCCGCATCGATGTTGAGGCCGATGGCATAGCCTTTGGCCAGCATCGCCAATTGGCGGACGCGCGGCAAAAGCTCGTCCATCACCCGCCCCGCCTGCGCCCGGCAATAGCGGGGATGAAGCGCCGAAAGCTTGATGGAGATGCCCGGCCCCTCGTAAATCCCGCGCCCGCCCGCCGCCGCGCCGATGGCATGGATCGCCGCCTCATAGTCCTGATAATAGCGGTCCGCATCCGCCGCCGTCGTCGCCGCCTCCCCCAGCATGTCATAGCTGTAGCGAAAGCCCTTTGCCTCCAGCGGGCGGGCGTTCTTCAGGGCTTGGGCGATGGTTTCGCCGGTCACGAACTGCTCGCCCATCATCCGCATGGCGAGGTCGACGCCGCGCCGGATCACTGGCTCCCCCACGCGCGCCACCAGCCGGGTCAGCGCCGCGCCAAGGCCGCGATCGTCCACGCTGGACACCAGCTTGCCCGTCACCACCAGCCCCCAGGTCGCAGCATTGACGAACAGCGACCGCCCGCCGCCCAAATGCGCGCGCCAGTCGCCGTCCCCGATCTTGTCACGGATCAGCGCATCGCGCGTGGCGTCGTCGGGAATGCGCAGCAGTGCTTCCGCAAGGCACATCAGCGCCACGCCTTCGTCACTGGACAGAGCATATTCCTGCGCCAGCCCCTCCACCGCGCCGCCCCTGCGATGGGCGCGCAGGGTGGTAACAAGGCGGCGCGCGGTATCCCGCACGGCTGCACGCGCCGGTGCGTCCAGCGTGGCAGCGGCGATCAGCGGAGCAAGGCACGCCGCCTCGTCGCGGCGATAGGCGGCGGTGATCGCCCTGCGCAGGAGCGACGGGAGCCGCACGGGCGGAGCGAAGCTGGTGAAAGGCTGACGTGTCATGCCCGCATCCTAACCCGGAATGATGCCAGCAATCTGCCTGTAGTTTGACGGTGAAAATGCTGACGGCAGCAGCATGCTTGCCAATATGGTGCGGGCGGTCGGAATCGAACCGACACTCCTTGCGGAACCGGATTTTGAGTCCGGCGCGTCTACCAGTTTCACCACGCCCGCACAGGCTGGACCGCCCCTATAGCTTCGTGATCGAAACGCGCAAAGCAAAATGCCACGTCCGCGCACCGACTATATCACCATCCCGATGATCTGAGACTTCGCGGCGGGTGTATCGAGCATCACGCCGTCCAGCCGAGTGCCGAACCGCCCCGATTCCAGCATCTGCCCCCCGCCATGCGTCCTGAGCAGGTCAAGGGCGAGCAAATCCGGCGTGACGATCACGATCACGATCTGCGCCGACCCGTCGCGGCTGCTGATGATATAGCGGTTGCCGGGGCGCTCGAACGTCCAGCCGTCGTCTTCATCGTCGGGCAGCCATTCGTTGGACAGGATGAGCGGTCGTGGCTCCTCCCCTGCCCTGCCCAGCGCCACGCTGATGCCGATCGCGCCCCCCGGCTGTTCCGGCGTGTCGAGGCGCAGGACCGGCATGCCGCCGAACAGGATCGGCACCGGCGTCCTGCGCATGGTGACGCCCGGCACCACGGTCAGGTCGGGCGTGCCATGGCCATAGGGCAGCTTGCGCCGGTCAAACTGCGGCTGGCGCGCGACCGGCCTAGCGCGCATAACCCGCAGCGCCTGCTCCGCCCCCGGCCTGCCGCGCAGCGCATGGGTGCAGGGCGGACAGAGCAGGACGATGTCGTCGATCGCCTCGCTGCCGCTCAGCGTGCGATATTGATAGATGGTCGCTCCACACCGTACGCATCCATAGCCGCATACATGCCGCACATCGCGGCGCTCCCCATCATCGCCCGGACGCGACAACGCCAGTGATTTCAATGCGACCCTCCCTGCGCAACCGCCATCGACCGCGCCGCCGCGTGGCCGAACCTATCTGCAGGAACCCCCTTCCCCACAGAATGCGTGTCGCATTCCTCACCCCATGGTCGAGGCGGCAGCGGCGAGAGTCAAGCCGCCACCGTAACTAAGCCGACATCCGCGCTAGATCGGATCGAACTCCAGATGCAGGCTCCTGAGCGCGCGCAGGATATAGGTCGGCTCATAATCGAAATGCTGGCTCCCCACCGGGCCGTGATGCGCCTCCGACAGCCGGATGTTGCCCATCCGCGCCAGCAGCCGCTCAATGCTGATCCCCACCTCCCGCCGGGCGAGCGGCGCGCCGATGCAGGTATGCGCGCCCCGACCAAAGGCGAGATGCTCCTTCGCGCGCGGGCGGTCCATGTCGAACTCGGCGGGATTTTCGAACCGCCCCGGATCGCGGTTCGCGGCCATGTGAGACATCAGCACCGTCGTCCCCGCCTTGATCTCCACCCCGCCCAGCGTCACCGTTTTCTGGCACATGCGCCCACCGCTTTTGACCGACCCGTCGAAGCGCAGCACCTCCTCCAGAAAATCCGGGATGCGCCTGGGGTTCGCGCGCAGTTCCGCCTGTACGTCGGGCCGCGTCGCGATCACCTTGAACGCATTGGCGAGCAGCCGGTTCGTCGTATCCTGCCCCGCACCGAACAGGAACGCGCCCAGCCCCGTCACATCCACCAGCGTGGGCCTCGTGCCGTCGGGAAATTTCGCCAGCGCCAGCGTGGAGAGAATATCCGCTGGCGGCGCGCCCGCCCCGACCATCCGCCGCAGCCCGCAGACCACTGGATGATGGGCCAACCGCCGCGCGGAAATATAGCGAAAGATATGCTTGCCCACCGACACCAGCGGGTTCTTCATCATATCCTCAGGCGTCGCGCCGATCTCCGCCGGAACCGCATCCTTCAGTATCTCCCGGAACTTCGCCCGCCCCTCCTCCGGTATGCCGAGCAGGTCCGCGATGATCAGCGTCGCATAGGGGCCGCCATATTGCCGCACCAGATCGACATGCCCGTCCGCCGCAAACTCGTCGATCAGTCCATCGGAGGTCGCGCGCAGCGATCCCTCCAGCGCCTTCAGCCGGCTGGGCGTGAACAGCGGCGCGAGGATGGAGCGCAGGTTCGCATGCCGCACCCCCTGCTCCGTCACGATCTGGTCGGCAAAGGGCATCTTGCCTCGCGCAGCCTCCAGCTCTGCCGTGATATCGTCGCCATGCACCGCGAACGGCAGCCCCGGCACCGGCCCGGTCACGGCGTTGATGCTGGAGAAATGCTCCGTGTCGAGCATCACCTGCACCGTCTCCTCATAGCCCGTGACCGCAACCACATTGCGATGCGGCAGGCGCGTCACCGGGCCCTGCCTGCGCAGATAGTCGAAATAGGCATGCGGATCGTCCACCAGCCAGGCATCGCCATAGAAATCGGCCTGCGCATAATCGGGCCGCGCATCGTCCGCACGCATATCCGCCATCATCCTGCTCCTCAACTATATGATCTATTGTGTATCATATATTGGAGAGCGAGGCGTGCCGTCAACGCGGCCCCCGCAGGGAAGATGATCCGAATGGCTCACACCCGCCGCGCACGCGCTCGCTGTCGGCATCGGCGGACCCGCTCAATGCGCTGTTCCTCCAACTCATACATGCGAAGGCGTGGATAATAGCCCTTCTCGACCAAACCTCT
>DASVNT010000085.1:0-32792 GCA_036383715.1 Sphingobium sp.
TGCGGTCAGGTTGAGCGGAATGACGGTCGTGTCACTCAGCGCCAGCCGCCCCTTCCCCTCACTGCGCAATCCCTCGATCCGCGTCTTGCCGAGCGACAGCCGCTTTGCCGTGAGCAGATATTCATAGGCCGCCGTGCCGAACGCCCCGCGCAGCCGCATCCGCGCGACCAACCCGTCGCTCGACGCATTTTTTAAAAGCGCGCCCGCACGCGGAACCGACAGGTCGATCAGCAGATTGTCGAAACTCGACCGACCAAGGTCGATGCCGCCCGTCGCATCCAGCCGCACCGCGCTGGACTGCAGCCGCAGATGCCCGGACAGGATGCGCTGCGCCAGCATGCCCTCCGCCTCAATCCGTACGCGCGGGTCCGCCAGACGCCCCGCGAGGCTACTGCCCAGCGCAGCCCCCTCCACCGTGCCGCGGATTTTCGCTCGGCCTTCGCTCTGGCTGATGTCGAGGCGGGAGGGCCTCTTGCCCTCGATGGAGAGCAGCGCCTGCCCCTTCCACAATTTCCAGTCGCCACTGCCCGTCACCCGCCCGACAAAGGGCCGGTTGATGCCGCTCAGTTTCGCGAGCACCCCGCCCTTTGGCGCGAGGGCCAGCGCCTCCAGATCGAAACGCCCGTCGTCGGGACGACTGTCCAGCGACAGGCGCAGCGCATCCCCCGCATCCGGCGAACGGGCGTCGAGCGCGATGACGGCGCGCCCCGACCGTATGTCCGCCCGCCCCTTGACGAAAGCCAGCCGCGGCTGCCCCGCAATCGCCTTGCCCAGTTCGATCCGCTCGATGCGCAGGTCCGCCAGACGAATGTCGAAGCCGGGCAATATCGGCTTCTTCTCGCCGCTCGGCTTCAGCACCGGCATCCGGTCGAACGTCATGCGCGGAATATGCAGCCGGTCGATGTCCAGCCGGTTGGAGAACCATGCAAAGGGATACCAGTCGAGATACGCCACAGGCGCCGTCGCGACTGTGCCATTGGGATCGCCCATGGTCACGTCGCGCAGGACCATCTGCTTATAGACGCTCCCCTCGATCCGCCCCAGCCCGATGCGGAGGCCAGAGGCCGGGCGCAACTGCGTGATGCGCGCGGCGATAAAGCGGTGCCCGGACGGCGTGTCGATCCACCACAGGCCCGCGCCCGCCGCCACCAGCAGAAGGATGAGCAGGCCGAGCAACCCGACCTGCCAGCGCCCGACGCGCCGTTTCCGGGCAACTGGCGCGGGTGCCGCCACCGCTTCCTCTGGCACGTCCGCGCTCAAAAGGCCTGCCCCAGCGAGACATAGACGCCGATGCGCGGATCGCCCGCCTGCGGGTTGACGGGCGTGCCCACGTCCACGCGGATCGGGCCGAAATTGCTGTAATAGCGTACGCCGATGCCCGCCCCGACGCGCATCTCGCGGATCGACGGCCACGGGTCGGAATCGATGGTGCCCGCGTCGATGAACGGCACGATGCCGAACTGGTCCTGACTGCCGAAGCGATAGCGCGCCTCGAACGACAGCTCGCCCAGACTGCGCCCGCCGACCGGATCATTATTCAGGTCGCGCGGACCAATGGCCTGATAGGCATAGCCGCGCACCGATCCGCCGCCACCGGCATAGAAACGCCGCGTCGGCGCGATCCGGTCGGCGGACGCGCCGACGATCGTCCCCAGCCGGAAACGCCCCGCCAGCGTGAGCCGGTCGGACAGGGGCACATAGGCGCTGCCATCGACCTGTGCCCGGACATAGCCAAAGGTGCCGTCCTGAAACGACAGTTCCGGGGACAATCGCCCGGCCAACCGGAACCCGCTGCGCGGATCGAGCAGGTCGTTCGTGCCATCATAATTCATGTTCGCGGGAACCGCCGCGATGACATAGCGGCGGCGGCGCGGGGTCAGGCTGGCACCATAGAGGTCGCGCTCGTCCGACACGATTGCCTCACCGCCCACCGACCAGGCCCATCTCTTCTGGAAGATGATGTTGGTCTGCTTCTCGAAACTGGCGCTCAACCGCAGCGACGTGGCGTCATAGGCATCCTGATTGAGGTTGCTGAACACCAGTTCCGTGTTGAGGATGCGGTCGCGGCGGCCAAGGTTGCTGCGCCGGAAGCCTAGGCTGGCGCTCTGTTCCTGCGTACCCAGCACCCCGCGTACGGTCAGAGCGCCCTCCGGCGGGAAGAGGTTTCGATGCTGCCAGCTGAGCGCCGTGCGCGCGCCCTCGCCCGTGCCATAGCCAAGCTCGCCCGATATGGTGCGCGGCGGGGCCTTGGTCAGCGCGACGATCAGGTCGACACTATCGTCGGTCGCGCCCTTTTCCGGCGTCACCTCCACGCTGCCGACGAGGCCGGTGGCGACCAGCGCGCGTTTCAGGTCGGTGATCTGCGCCTGCGCATAGGGTTGCCCCGGATCGAAACGCGCGATGTCGCCGACATGCTTCGCGCTGAACGGCGGATCGCCGGTCACGGTGATGCGCCCGTAGCGGCGATAGCCCCCGGTCGCGACGATCACATCGAGGGTAGCGTCGTGGTCGTCATGATCGACCCGGAGCACCGGCTCCTCCACCTTCGCAAAAGGATAGCCGCCCTCCGCCAGACCGCTGCGCAGCTTCTCCGTGGACCCCAGGATCAGGTCGGTGTCGGCGGGATCGCCCGGCTTGACCGTGAACAGCCCCCGCAACGCCACTTCGCGCGGATCGGTGGAGGACAGGCCGCTGACCGTCACCTCGCTCAGCTTGTAGAGTTCGCGCGGCGCGATGTCGAAGGTGACGTCCAGATGCTGTCGCCCCCGCGCCTCCGGGGCATCGAGCAGATATATGATACGCGCATCATAATAGCCGCGCGTCCGCATCAGCTTGTCGAGCAGGTCGACGTCCGTCCGCGCGCGCCGTGTGATCTGCGCGATATTGGCGTCCTCGGCCCCGTCCTTTTTCAGTTCCGACGCCGCATCGAAGCGCGCCTTGAACAGCGAGTCCGCAACCGCATCCACACCCTTCAAGATCACGTCATAATGGAGCGGGAGCGTGGGATCGATCTTCGCCAGACGCTCCGATTGCCGGGCGGCCTCATCCACCTGTGCATCCAACGCGGGGAGAGGCACGACCGGCGGACCGGACGGCAGGGCAGCGAGCGGGTCGGCAGGATCGGCCGATGGTGCGGGCAGCAAGGTCGAATCGTCCGCCCCCAGGTCGGGCCAGTCCAGCCCGATATCGCCCATGCTGTCGAGATCGTCCGAAGGCAGCGGCGCGTCAGCCGCGGCGGGGGCATTTTGCGGGGGTGTCGCCTGCGCCCGCGCCGCTGGTGAGCAGGCAAGCAGCATCACGCCGGCCACGACCATCGTCGCCGTTGCCCCAGTCGAATCGGGTAGCCGGATTCTGCTGGACGATCGGCGATCCATTCCCACCCTGTAGCCCGATTCGCATGTGCGTAAACAGACGTCCGAACAAAGCTGTTCGTTCCGCGACCGCGCCGGACCTATGTCAAAAGGAGGTTTCGAGCAATTTCATCAGATCGCGCGCGGGGCTGTTGCCCGGACGTGCACCCGCCTGCGGACGGTCGATCAGTTGCTCCTCCAACCGCTGCGCCCGCATATAGAGGCTCTCGCTGGCCGCGATCAGGACGCGCATGTCGGATGGCAGGTCGCGCGTCGTATAATGGTCGGTGGCGGCGGCATCCCCCAGCCGGTATTTCTCGCTGCGCACCTCCGCCGCGTCGATCTCCCCGCGCAGATATGCCCGGCGGCTCAGCAGCCAGGCGATGACCTGCATCAGCCGCGTGGTGATCTTGAGCGCCTCGCAGGAGAACTGGACCCGCTCCATCGGCTCCAGCAATTCCCGTTCCGCATTCGCGCCTTTTTCGAGGTATCCGCGCGCCTCGTCCGCCAGCACCATGGCTTCGACATAGAGGTCGTCGATGAGCTTTCCGTCCATGACGAGAAGGCGGCTGGCTGCAGAATCGGTCATGCCTTTTGCTGCCATAGCGAAGGACCGATGTCAGGAGTTCTTAAGCACGTTTCTGGGGATAAGTTTGCCCGGACCGGGACAACCTTTACGCGTCTCAGGCGATGATGTCGGGGACCAGGCTGTCTTCCAGCAAGGAGATTTCGTCGCGCAGCCGCAATTTGCGCTTTTTCAGGCGGGCGAGTTGCAACTGGTCGGGCAAGGGCGCGCCGCTCAACGCGCCGATAGCGCAGTCGAGGTCACGATGTTCGACCCGCAAAATCTCAAGCCGCTGCGCGATTTCTTCCGGTGTCATCACGGGAACTCCCCTATCACGCCACAGGACAGCGTGACCAGTTCACACATAAAAAAATCTCAACTCATCGCTAACTGCCGGAGAGCGCGAGACAAAGCCTGCGAATCGTGATCTACTCCTGAATCTTGTTGTTAGGCCAAGGAGGAACTACCATGGATTCAAGCCATATTTCCGCACTTAACGCCAAACATGCCGGCCTTGAACAAAGACTCAAGGCCGAGTCGATCCGGCCCTTACCGGACACCGCCCTGGTAGCGACGCTCAAGAAGCAGAAGCTCGCAATCAAGCAGGAAATCCAGAACCTCAGTCATTGATCCAGGACCGCTGATCCGCTGCTCGTAAAGCAGCATGGCGGACCATTATCGGCGTATGGGACGGAGGGGGCGCCCCCTCCGGCTCAGCGTTGATGATCTACCGGTCGCAGTTGCTGAACGCGCCCGAAACATCACTGGAAATACTGAAAAACAGAACAGACGTGCGCGCTGAAATAGTGTTCGTCGCTTTAGCGTGTGCGGCGTACGCGCCCGATCGTCGGGTCACCGATATGCTTATACGGCTCCGCAATGCCCGCGCTGCCGGCGACGGGCGCACGGCGCGTCGCCATGGGATCGATCGGATGATCGAAGATCAGGCCGATACGCCCCTCCCGACACCATCCGACCTGCGCCGCGACCTCACCCACGCCGCGCAGGGTGAACAGGACACGGTCGCCCTCTTTCAGCCGCGCATCGCATTCGGCCATGAGGCCGGTGGAGGACACATTCCTAATCCGGGCCATGCCAATCGACCGCCCACTCCCTTCCGCTTGCAGTTCGGCAAGCAGCAGCAGGCTGTCGCGCGGCGCGGCGCGGTTGGACGGAATGGCATCGTCGGTCATTTGCGGCATCGGGTCTGATCGCGTTGGGAAGCGGACCCGCATTGTCTAGGCGGCAATGTTGAACAAAGACTTGACGCCATCAGGATCAGTCGTCGCGCGACACCTTTTCCTGACGCTCGTGACGCTCCTGCGCCTCGACCGTCATCGTCGCGATCGGACGGGCTTCCAGACGACCCAATGAAATCGGCTCGCCGGTCACTTCGCAAAAGCCATATTCGCCGTCGTCGATCCGGTGGAGTGCCGCATCGATCTTGGAGATCAGCTTGCGCTGGCGATCGCGGGTCCGCAGTTCGATCGACCAGTCGGTTTCACTGGACGCGCGATCATTCAGGTCCGGTTCGCGCAGCGGTTCATTCTGCAGCACGGCGAGGGTCGTTTCCGCCTCGTTCAATATCTGCTTCTTCCAGTCCAGCAACCGCATGCGGAAATATTCGAGTTGCAGCGGATTCATGAACTCTTCATCGACCGAGGGACGATAATCCCTCGGCAAATCCACTCGACGGTCTCCCGGTGAAGGTACAGACTCTTCGGCGGGAGGCACCAGCGTTGACATCCCATACTCTCCGTCGCTTGGGGCGATGCCGCTACCACCACACCCGGTTCGCGCGGGGCCTATACTGTGCCCCGAAGCATGAAACAAGCGGGACGGAAGAGAATGCCTCCGGCGGAGGATATCCGTTAGCGGAGGAGCTCTGTACGCGGCATGAACCAATCGGGGCCAACACCGCCAAAATCGTTAACTTGTGTCAAGAAATACAGTCCAGCCATGTACCATTATTGGACATTAACCATGTTGCTTAAAGGCTTCGCTCCCTATTGGGACAGTATCGGAAGCCACAGAGTTAATCACCGTTGCGGTTAAGGGTTTGTTTTGCTCTTTCAAATACGACCGAATGTCGGTGGTACGGGGACAGCTACCGCGGACATTAAAGAGAGAGAAGCGGAACATGTCTGTAAGAACGGCCCTTGCGAAATTGTGCGCATGCGCATGCGGCGGCGCCCTTTTGGGTGGTGGCGCGATGCAGGTCATGCACGCGCCGCGCCCGGCAGTTCATCACAAGGCCAAGGCAAAGGCGGTCAGGCACGTCGTCCGCAAGGGGCCGGTCAAGCGCGTCGCCGTCAAGCGTGTGCGCCGTACGGTCAAGACCGTGCTGAGCTGCCCGCCCGACTATGTTCTCGGCCGCCCCGCCCATGCGGCGGCGGCATCCGGCGCACGCTTCGCCGGCGCCAGCTATGGCGCGTCGGCTCCGCGCGCACCCATCGGCCATGGCCCAGTCTTCCATGGCCCGGTCTATGGCCGCCCCGGCGACGGCGCGAGCTATGCGCAATCAGGCAGTTACAATGAAGGCCACTGGGCGACGGGCAGCAGCACCTCCGGCCTTTCCGGCAGCCAGGGCGTTGCGACTCACTGGGCCAGCGGCACGCCGTCCGCCGTCGGTCGACATGGCGCATCCTCCTCGGCAAGCAGCGCCAGCAGCAGTTCCAGCCGCTCCATGAGCAGCAGCATCCGCAGGCGCACGACCACCACCACCACGCGCACCGTCGCGTATGGCGGCGGCTATTATGCGGGCGGGCAGCAGGTGGCGGGCGTCGGCGGCAGTGTCTGCGTCCGTGCAGGCGGCGTGGCCCAGCAGGCCGTGTTCGTGCCCACTGTGTTCAATGCGCCGCTGGTGGAATTCAGCGGCAGCAGCACCGGCGGCGGTGGCGGCGGCTTCTGGGGTGGCAGCGGCGGATTCGGCGGCAGCAGTGGCGGATTCTTCGGCGGTTTCTTCGGAGGCAGCAGCGGCGGGTCCAGCGGATCGGTGGTCGTTTCCTCGACCTCGACAGGCGGTATCAGCACCTCGTCCAGCACCTCTTCGGGCGTGTCGACCTCCACAGGCGGCGTCTCGACCAGCACTGGCGGCGTTTCCACGTCCACCGGCGGGGTCAGCACATCGTCGGGCAATGTCAGCACCTCCACGGGCGGCGTCAGCACGTCGTCCGGCGTGTCCACATCGTCCGGTAACGTCAGCACCTCCTCCGGCGTCTCGACCTCCTCCGGCAATGTGAGCACATCGTCGGGCGTCAGCAGTTCGTCCTCTTCGAGCAGTTCGTCTTCCTCCTCGTCATCCTCTTCCTCCTCCTCGTCGAGCAGCAGTTCGTCGTCGGGCGGTTCGGGCGGCAAGGATCACGACCACGGCCATCATCATGGATCGAGCGGCTCGTCGGGGTCGAGTGGGTCGTCGGGATCGTCCGGGTCGAGCGGATCGTCCTCTTCCTCGTCCAGTTCGTCGTCGAGCAGCAGTTCTTCGTCCTCGTCCGGCAGTTCCAGCGGCTCGTCGGGATCGACGGGATCGTCCAGCGGCTCCAGCAGCGGCTCATCCTCCTCTTCGAGCAGCAGCTCGTCGTCGTCCTCGTCCTCGACGTCCAGCGGCAGCACCAGCTCCGGCACCAGCAGTTCGAGCGGCGGCCATGATGTGCCCGCCCCGCCGATGCTCGGCCTGTTCGCGGGCGCGGTGGCGGCGCTGTTCGCGCGGCGTCATTTTCAGCGCAGCAAGGGCTGACCCGCCCTCGCAAAACCCGATGCGACCTTGAAACATGGCGGCTGAGCCTTCATAGGCTTGGCCGCCATGCATGACATCAAATCCATCCGCGAAAATCCGGCAGCCTTTGACGCGGGCCTCGCCCGTCGCGGGCTGGAACCGGCGGCCCAGACCCTCATCGACATCGACAGCGAATTGCGCTCCGTCGCGACGGAAATGCAGGCCAGCCTTGCGCGCCGGAACGAGGCGAGCAAGGCCATCGGTCAGGCCATGGCGCAAAAGGACGCCGCCAAGGCGGACGCGCTGAAAGCCGAAGTCGCCGCGCTGAAGGAGGGCCTGCCCGCCCTCGAAACCCGCGAACGCGACCTGTCCGCCGCGCTCAACGACCGCCTCCTTGCCATCCCCAACCTGCCGTTCGAGGATGTGCCGGAGGGCGCCGATGAAGCCGATAACGTCGAGCAGGCCCGCTGGGGTGAACCGCGCACCCTCGATTTCGAGCCGCGCGACCATGCCGATTTCGGCCCCGCCCTCGGCCTCGATTTCGAGGCCGCCGCCGCCATGTCCGGCGCGCGTTTCGCCGCGCTGCGTGGACAAATGGCCCGCCTGCACCGCGCACTCGCCCAGTTCATGCTCGACACGCAGACCGGCACGAACGGTTATGAGGAGGTCAACCCGCCCCTGCTCGTCCGCGACGAGGCGCTGGTCGGCACGGGGCAACTGCCCAAGTTCGCCGAGGATCTGTTCCGCACCACCGATGGCCGCTGGCTGATCCCCACCGCCGAAGTCAGCCTGACCAACCTCGTGCGCGAAGCGATACAGGCGCAGGGCGACCTGCCGATTCGCTTCACCGCCCTCACCCCCTGTTTCCGCTCGGAAGCCGGATCGGCGGGCCGCGACACACGCGGCTTCATCCGCCAGCATCAGTTCGAGAAGGTGGAACTCGTCGCCATCTGTGCGCCCGACCAGTCGGAGGCGGAGCATGCGCATATGCTCGCCAGCGCGGAGGGCATTTTGCAGGCGCTGAACCTGCCCTATCGCCGCGTGCTGCTCTGCACCGGCGACATGGGCTTTGGCGCGCGCAAGACCTTCGACCTCGAAGTGTGGCTGCCCAGCCAGAACACCTATCGCGAGATCAGCTCCATCTCCAACTGCGGCGATTTCCAGGCGCGGCGCATGAACGCGCGCTATCGCCCCGAAGGCGAAAAGGGCACGCGCTTCCTGCACACGCTCAACGGCTCCGGCCTCGCGGTCGGGCGGACGCTCGTCGCGGTGCTGGAGAACGGGCAGCAGGCGGACGGCAGCGTCGTCGTGCCGGACGTGCTGCGGCCCTATATGGGCGGCATCGAAGTTTTGACGCCACGTTGAATTTCTTCCGTTCGTCCTGAGCTTGTCGAAGGACCGTCCTTTTTCACAGTAGAAGTGCAGCCCTTCGACAGGCTCAGGGCGAACGGAGTTATAAAATATGCGTATCCTGCTCAGCAACGACGACGGCTATCACGCCCCCGGCCTCGCGGTGCTGGAGGCGATCGCGCGCAAATTGTCCGACGATGTGTGGGTCGTCGCCCCCGCCGACGAACAGTCCGCCGCCTCGCACAGCCTGACCATCACCCGTCCCCTGCGCATCCGCCAGCATGGCGAGAAACGCTACAGCGTGTCCGGCACGCCGACCGACGCGGTCGCCATGGCCATCGGCCACATCATGAAGGACTGCAAACCCGATCTCGTCCTGTCGGGCGTCAATCGCGGAGCCAATCTGGCGGAGGATGTGACCTATTCGGGCACCGTCGCGGCGGCGATGGAGGGGGCGATCTACGGCGTGCGCTCCATCGCGCTGAGCCAGGTCTATGCGAAGGAAAACGCGGGAGACGCCGTGCCGTTCGACGCGGCGGCAGCATGGGGTGAGCGGGTGATCCGTTCCCTGCTGGCCGTTCCGGCGCGCGCCAACATGCTGGTCAACGTCAACTTCCCCGCCATCGCGGCGGATGCGGTCAAGGGCGTGCGCGTGGTGCGGCAAGGCTTTCACGCGGTCGACCGCACCCGCATCGTGGAGGGGGCCGACCCGCGCGGCTATAAATATTACTGGTTCGGTCTCGGCATGAGCGACTCCGTCCCCGCCGGCACCGATCTGGAGGGCATATCGCAGGGCTATGTTACCGTTACGCCGCTCCATTATGACCTGACGCATGACGGGTCGCTGGAGTCGCTGGCCGAGGCGTTCCGCTAGCCGGGTTTGGGTAACAACCTGCCATTGCCCTGCCCACCCCGCAATGGCACTGTCCGCTTCCCATGCGCTTCCATAATGATCAGCGTTCCCCCGCACCCGCCTTCCTGCGGCGGCGATCCGGCCTCCCGGTCTGGGCGGACCTTGCATGGCGCGTGACGCTGATCGTCTTCATGGTCGCCATCGTCCTGATCGTCCATTGGGTCGAGCGGGACGGGCTGAAGGACAATCTGGATGGCAGCATCAGCTTTATCGACGTCCTCTATTTCACCACCGTCACCGTCACGACCGTCGGCTATGGCGACATCGTCCCGGTCAGCGACGCGACGCGGTTGTTCGAGACATTCGTCGTCACCCCGATCCGCATTTTCGTCTGGCTGGTCTTCCTCGGCACGGCCTATCATTTCGTCTTCCGCAACACATGGCACAGGTGGCGCATGGCCCGCATCCAGCAGCAACTTACGGGACATGTCGTCCTTCTGGGCTTCGGCACCAGCGGCGCGGAGGCTGCGCGAGAACTGATCGCGCGCGGTATCCGGCCAGAGGATATGGTGGTCGTGGACCGCGACGAGGGCGCGATTGCGCAGGCGGAGGCGATGGGGTGCAATGTCCTGAACGGCGATGCGACCCGCGATCATATCCAGTCGGACGTGCGCGTGGACCGGGCGCGGTCGATCATCATCTCCGCCGGGCGCGACGATACCTCGATCCTGATGACGCTCACTGCCCGCCACCTCGCGCCCAAGGTGCCGATCAGCGTGGTGGTGCGCGCGACCGACAATGAACTGCTCGCGGCGCAGGCGGGCGCGACCACCGTCATCAACCCGGCCAGCTTTGCGGGCCTGCTCCTCGCCGGGTCGAGCCAGGGCTTCCACATCGCCCATTATCTCGCCGACCTCGCCAATGCGGAAGGCCGGGTGAACTTGGCGGAACGGGACGTGCGGGCCGAGGAAATCGGTCACCCGCTGTCCGCGATCACCACGGGCCTGGGCGTGCGCATCTATCGACAAGGCCACCCCATCGGCTTTGACGAGGCGGAGGCGAACGCCCTGCAACCGGGCGACTGCATTGTCGAGATCGTCCGCACGCCGTCGCCCGACAGCATTTCCAACCACGGGACGTGACTTTTCGCGCGGCAGGCCTTATGTGCGCGCGATCCTATGGCAACAAAATTCCCCTCCCAGCCGAAAGTCGGCATGGTGTCGCTCGGCTGCCCCAAGGCTCTGGTCGACAGCGAACGCATCCTCACCAAGCTGCGCTCGGACGGCTATGCGCTGTCCCCGGACTATTCCGGGGCCGACGTCGTGCTGGTCAACACCTGCGGCTTTCTCGACAGCGCGAAGGAAGAATCGCTGGAGGCGATTGGCGAGGCGATGGCCGAAAACGGCCGCGTCATCGTCACAGGCTGCATGGGGAATGAAGCGGATGTGATCCGCGCCCGCTTCCCCGATGTGCTGGCCGTCACCGGCGCGCATCAATATGAGGCGGTGGTCAACGCGGTCCACGACGCCGCGCCGCCGGTCCCCAACGCCTTTGTCGATCTGGTGCCGGAGGGCGGCCTGAAGCTGACCCCGCGCCATTACAGCTACCTCAAGATTTCGGAGGGCTGCAACCATCGCTGTTCCTTCTGTATCATCCCGTCGATTCGCGGCGACCTCGCCAGCCGCCGCATCGACGCCGTGCTGCGCGAAGCGGAAAAGCTGGTGTCGGCGGGCACGCGCGAACTGCTGGTGATCAGTCAGGATACGTCGGCCTATGGCGTCGACGTGAAGCATGAACCGCGCAACTGGAAGGGCGCGGAGATCCGCACCCATATGACCGATCTCGCCCGTGCATTGGGCCAGTTGGGCCAGAAGCCCGGCGACGTGTGGACGCGTCTCCACTATGTCTATCCCTATCCCCATGTGGATCAGGTGATCCCGCTGATGGCGGAGGGGCTGCTGACGCCCTATCTCGATATTCCGTTCCAGCATGCCAGCCCCAAGGTGCTGAAGGCCATGAAGCGCCCGGCCAATGAGGCCAAGGTGTTGGACCGCATCCGCAACTGGCGCAGCATCGCGCCGGATATCGCGATCCGGTCGTCCTTCGTCGTCGGCTTCCCCGGCGAGACGGAGGAGGATTTCCAGTACCTCCTGAACTGGCTGGAGGAAGCGCAGCTCGACCGCGTCGGCGCGTTCCGTTTCGAGCCGGTGGAAGGCGCTGCCGCCAACGCCCTGCCCGATCCCGTGCCGGAAGAGGTCAAGGAAGAACGCTACGCCCGCATCATGGACCTGACCGCCCGCATCTCCGCCGAGAAACTGGCGAAGAAGGTCGGCCGCACCCTGCCCGTCATCATCGACGAAGTGGGCGAAGCGGACGAGGACGGATCAGTCGGTGCGACTGCACGGTCGCAGGCGGATGCGCCGGAGATCGACGGCAATGTCTTCCTGCGCGACGTGCAGGATCTGCATCCGGCGCTCAAGGCGGGCGACATCATCTCCGTCGAGATCGAGGATTCCGACGAGCACGACCTGTTCGGGGTGCCCAATTAACGGTCTGGCGACCACTCCGTTCGTCCTGAGCTTGTCGAAGGACCGTTCTTCTTCCGAGGCCTAGCGCAGGAAGAAAGTGCAGCCCTTCGACAAGCTCAGGGCGAACGGCTTTGATCGTTCAACTGAACAACGCCGCGCCGCAAGCTGGACGACAGTCCGGTTTCCTGCAAGCGTCCCCCCGCCCGGCTTTCAAAGGACGCGCAATGGGGACTCGCAGCTATAATCAAATTGGTCCGCTCATCGTGGCAGCCCTCGTCGCGCTCCTGACGCTGCCCTCGCCGAAAGCCTCCGCTCAGGAGGATCACACCGGCCTGACCCGCGAAAGCTTCCGCCGCAACTGCCTGATGTGCCACAACCGCGCCGCGCCGGAGGGCATTTCGGCGGAGATCATGGCGGGCCTGCGTCCCGAACCGGGCCTCAAGCCCTTTGACGCCATGCCGGGCCTGTTGTGCTGGCGCCGCTGCGAGGCGTGCAAGCTGCCCGCCCCGAAAGCCGTCAAACCCCGACCGGGGAGTTAATCCCCGGCGGCGATCAGAATACGGGTTCGTTGGCCGGATCGTCGGGATCGCCCAGCGGCGTGGAGGCGGTGTGGATGCCGCATTCCACCTTGTCCCATCCGCGCCAGCGTCCGGCACGCGGGTCTTCGCCCGGCATCACCTTGGACGTGCACGGCTCGCAGCCCACGGACAGATAGCCCTGCGCCTCCAGCGGATGACGCGGCAGATCATTCGCCTCGAAATAGGCTTCCAGCGCCGCCTTGTCCCAGTCACCCAACGGGTTGAGCTTCATCCGCCCATCCTCGACCTCGAAGCGGGGCAGGTTGGCGCGGGTCTGCGACTGGAACGCCTTGCGGCCCGAAATCCAGCTATCGAGGCCCTCCTTGGCGCGAGCCAGCGGCTCCACCTTGCGGATTTCGCAGCAGCCGTCGGGATCGAACGACCAGCGCAGGCCATTCTCGTCCTTCTTTGCCAGCACGGCGGCGTCCGGCGTGATCGTGCTGCTGTTGGTGAAGCCCAGCCGCCTGACCAGCAGGTCGCGATATTCCAGCGTCTCCGGGAACATCTTGAGCGTATCCACGAAGATGACCGGAACGCTCTTGTCCGCTTCCGCGATCAGGTGGAGCAACACCGCGCTCTCCGTCCCGAAAGAGGAGACGATGCCGATATTGCCGAGCAGCCGCTCGGAAAAGACCGCACGCAACATGGTCGACGTGTCCACGCCCGCGAAACGCGCATTGAGCGCGTCCGCATCCGCCTGCGTAAAGCGCGGCCGGGCGTTGATCACGTCGAGCGTGCGTGCGGCTTCAGCCATGACGCAGTTTCCAGACCGGCACTTCGCCCAGACCGACCTTCTGATAGACTTCGGGATAGCGGCTCAACGTACGTTCCAGGACCGCAGGGTCCACAGGGGCGCGCGGTGCAAAGGTGTCGAAGCCGCAGCGACGCATGGCGGGGATATGATCCGCGATCACGTCACCCACGGCCCGCAATTCGCCGGTATAGCCCGCTTCGCGCAGGATGGCGGCGGACGAATAGCCGCGACCGTCACCGAACGCCGGGAAGTTCACCTCGACGAGCGACAGGCGGTCAAGGTCGGGGAGGAGCAGGCGCGCATCCTCGCCCGGCTCGATACGGACGGCGGTGGCGTTGTTCTGCCCGGCGAAGCAATCGACGCTGACCGCCGGTTCCTGGCTGGCCACGTCGTCGCGGAAGGAAATGACATCAGCCATAAATGGCCTCCTTGAACGGGTCCATGCCGATGCGGCGATAGGTATCGAGGAAACGCTCCCCCTCTTCCCGCTTGGCGAGATAGAGGTTGGTGGCGCGTTCGATGGCATCCACGACGCCATCTTCATCGAAGCCGGGACCGACGATGCGGCCAAGGCTGGCGTCCTGCGCGCCCGATCCACCAAGCAGGAGCTGGTAATTCTCCTTACCCCGGCGATCGACGCCCAATATGCCGATATGGCCCGCATGATGATGGCCGCAGGCGTTGATGCAGCCCGAAATCTTGAGCTTCAGTTCGCCAATCTCACGCTGGCGCGCGGGATCGCCGAAACGCTCCGTCAGCTTTTGTGACAGCGGGATGGAGCGCGCATTGGCGAGGCTGCAATAATCCAGGCCGGGGCACGCGATGACATCGGTGATCAGGTCCAGATTGGCCTCGGCCAGCCCGGCCTCCCGCAATTGCGACCACAGCGCATGGAGGTCCGCCTTCTTCACCGAAGGCAGCACGACATTCTGCGCATGGGTGATGCGCAATTCGTCGAAGCTGTACTTCTCCGCAAGGTCAGCGATCAGGTCGATCTGCGCCGAGGACGCATCGCCCGGAATGCCGCCAATGGGCTTCAGAGAGATGTTGACGATGGCATAGCCCGGCGCCTTGTGTGCGGCGGTCTGCTGATCGACCCACAGAGCGAAGTCGGGGTCGGTGCGGTCGATGGCGTCCGACAGGCCCGTCTCATAGGCGGGATCGGTGAAATAGGCGCGGATGCGGTTCAGTTCGGCAACCGGCGGATCGATGCCGAGCGTCTTCATATGCGCCCATTCTTCCTCGACCTGGCGCTTATATTCCTCGACGCCCAGTTCGGAGACGAGGATCTTGATCCGCGCCTTATACTTGTTGTCGCGGCGGCCGTAGCGATTGTAAACGCGCAGGCACGCCTCGACATAGGAGATGATCTCGTCCTCGGTGACGAAATCCTTGATCTCCGGGCCGACGATGGGCGTGCGGCCCATGCCGCCGCCCGCGAAGATCTTCGCACCGATCACGCCGTCACGCTTCACCAGCTCGATGCCGATGTCGTGCAGGCGCATGGCCGCGCGGTCTTCCTCCGACGCGATCACGCAAATCTTGAACTTGCGCGGCAGATAGGTGAATTCCGGGTGGAAGCTGGACCACTGGCGCAGCAGTTCGGCCCACGGACGCGGATCGACCACCTCGTCGGCGGACACGCCCGCATATTGGTCCGAACTGATGTTGCGGATGCAATTGCCGCTGGTCTGGATCGCATGCATCTCGACCGTGGCGAGATCGGCGAGGATGTCGGGCGCATCCTCCAGCTTGATCCAGTTATACTGGATATTCTGGCGGGTGGTGAAGTGCCCGTAATCCTTGTCATATTTGCGCGCGATATGCGCCAGCATCTTCATCTGGCGCGCGTTGAGCGTGCCATAGGGGATGGCAACGCGCAGCATATAGGCGTGCAACTGCAGGTAGAGGCCATTCATCAGGCGCAGCGGCCTGAACTGTTCCTCGGTCAGTTCGCCGGTCAGGCGGCGCGCGGTCTGGTCGCGGAAATCGGCGACCCGCGCATCCACCATTGCCTGGTCATATTGGTCGTAGACGTACATGGTTTTCAGGCCTTTACGATCGGAATATCGGCATTGATGGCAAGGTCGGTGCGCACGGTCGGACCGCTCGCGCGGATGCGTTCCTTGATATGATGGGGCAGAGGGCCATTGGGGCCAGCGTCCGCTTCCACCAGATAGGCCACATTGACGCGGCGCGCGGCGGCTTCCCGCTCGATGATCGCCTCGCCGTCCGTGCCCACGTCCACGGCATCGCCCACATGGCGCGACCAGCCTTCGCCGGTCCACCAGATCACATCGCCGCTGCCCAGGTCATTACCCGTCGCCAGTATCATTCCTGTTCCCCAAGCCCCTTCAATATGTCGAGCATTTGCAAACCGCCCACGCGGCTGCCCAGCCGATCCTCGGCATCGGCCAGCCCCGCAACGTTCCCGACGACGATGATCGCCGGGCTTTTCACGGCCTCCCGATGAACCATATCGCCCAGATCGGCAAGCAGCGTCCTGAGCGCACGCTGTTCCGGCCGGGTGCCGTTTTCCAGCACTACCACCGGAGTATCCGGGGAGAGACCATCGGCCATCAGCTTGTCGGCAATATCCTCCGCCGTCGCAACGCCCATATAGATGACGAGGGTGCGCCCCTTGCCCGCCAGGCCCGCCCAATTCTGGTCGGTCAGGCCCTTGCACTGGCCCGCGACGAAGGTCACGGCGCTGGCGACTTCGCGGTGCGTCAACGGCAGGTTGGCGGCGGCGGCGCAGCCCAGAGCGGCGCTGATGCCCGGCACCACCTCAACCTCGACTCCCGCGACGCGGCACGCCTCCAGTTCCTCGCCACCCCGGCCAAAGATGAACGGGTCACCGCCCTTCAGGCGAACGACGATGCGCCCTGCCTTGGCATGCTCGACCAGCAGGGCGTTGATGCCCTCCTGCGGCACGCTGTGGCGGCTGCGCGTCTTGGCGACGGAAATCAGTTCGGCGGTGGCGGGCGCCATTTCCACAATGCCCTTGCCCACAAGGCCGTCGTGGATAACCACATCGGCACTCGCGATCAGTCGCGCGGCGCGAACCGTCAGCAGATCGGGATCGCCCGGACCCGCGCCCACCAGGAAAACCCGGCCAACGGGACCGGCTCGACCGGCGGGAGAATTGGGGGCGGCTATGGTCATGGTGGCGATATGGAGGCTGCATTCGCCGACGCCAAGCGAATAAGCCTTGGCATGGCCCTAGCTAAACTATTGTGCGCCTGCACAGCGATGGGGGGTCAGCGGTCGGCGATGACTTCGACCGGGCGCATGCCCACGCCCACGAACGCACGCGGCTGCGCGGTTTCCGCCGATGCGACGGGATAGGCGCATTGATCCGCCGCATAGGCGCCGCCGGGCCGGTAATTGCCCGACAGGCCGGCGCTGCCCGCGGGGAATCCCGCGACGGGACCGATCAGGGGACGGTTCCAGTTGACCAGACCGGCACGGCTGGCGGCCCAGAAATGCTCATATTGCTGCTCCGACCCGCCGAACAGGGCAGCGGAGAGGCCGAAATGCGTGGCGTTAGCCTCTGCTACCGCCGCCTCGAAATCCGGCACGCGGACAATCTGGAGGATCGGGCCGAAAAGTTCGATGTCGATACGCTTGTCCATCGGCGTCACGTCGATGATGCCGGGCGTGACGAACGGCAGCCCCTCCTTGGGCCGACGCATATGCAGGATCGGACGCCCGCCATTGCTCATCAGATAGAGGAAGCTCTCCGTCAGCCCATCCGCCATTTCCATGTCGATCACCGGCCCCATATAGGGCGCGGGGTCGGCGTGGGGATCGTCGATGATCAGGCGCGACACCGTCTGGCACAAGGCATCGATCAGCGCGTCGGCCATCGCATCCTTGACGATCAGCCGCCGCCCCGCCGCGCAATTCTGTCCTGCCGAGGGAAAGGTCGACTGGACGATCAGCGCCGCCGCCGTGTTCATGTCCGGCATGTCCCACGCGATCATCGGATTATTGCCGCCCATGTGCAGCGCCGCCATGCGATCCGGCCGCGCGGCCAGCAGGCGATTGATGATCAGGCCGACATGCGCCGATCCGGTAAAAAGGATAGCCGCCACGCCCACATGCTCGACCAGCGCCCTGCCCGTCTTCGCCCCGCCGATCACGCAGGACAATACGTCCACCGGCACGCCCGCTTCATGCAGCAGAGCGGTCAGGAACAGGGCCGTCGCCGGTGCCTTTTCGGAGGGTTTCAGCAGCACGCCATTGCCCGCGATCAGAGCAGGCACGACCTCCCCCACGGGGATCAGCGCCGGATTGCAACTGGGGGTGATCGCCGCCAGCACGCCATGCGGCTTGTGACGCAGCGTCTGGCGCGCGCCCATGGCGCCCTCCAGCCGTTTTTGCCCGGTGCGGGTGGAATAGGCGCTGATGCTCTGTTCGACAGAGTCGATGAGGCTCGCAACCTCGCCCTTTGCGTCCCACAGCGGCTTACCCACTTCGCGGGCGATCAGGTCGACCAGTTCCGCCTCCCGGCCCCTCACCAGATTGGCAAAGCGCCGCATCGTCTCGATACGAAAGGTAAAGGGTCGCGCCGCCCACGGCAGCCACGCGCCGCCGACGCGCGCCACCGCAGCGTCAACATCGCTTTCCTCGCCCTGCCACAGGACGATGCCCGTTGCGGGCTCTATCGAACGGACCGTGCCCATGTCACCAAACCTGCCCTCCGTGCGACTGTTTTATCTGAGGGTTAGGCCCTCTATATGCTTGATAGGCCTTAATATTGCATTGCGTGGGGCTGCAAACGAACTTCATTTTCAGCGTGTTGATGGGACTTCGAGATTTTCAGTTTCCATAAGTGGGCTGCGCACCAGGTGCGCTGGCGTGAACGGCAACGGACATAGTGCCAATTTTGCCGAAGCGGGCAACCATGACGTCGCCCGGCTGAACCGGACCCATGCTGGCGGGCGGAGTGCCGGAAAAGATCACATCACCCGGATGCAATGTCAGTATCGATGACACATGAAGGTGTTCCGCCACGCTCGGCTGGAAACGAACGTCTATCGGCTCCCTTACGAGGGTGATGATGCATCCAGAATTTTCCAAGAGAACGCAGTTTTAATAGGATTCGGTCCAAGAGTTGGACCATCCTTTCGCCAACCCTAGCCCTAGATTTCAGCAAGGGCGTACGTCAAACGCGACCCCTGCCGGACGCTCAGCGCCGATTTTCGATCCCCAGCAGCAAACGTTCCGTTTTTGGCAGCTGTCGACCAATGCTAGTCATGAAGTTCGCCACCAGCGAACGTCCCGTCCTGCGAAAACCTGCCGTTCGGGCTACTCCAAACAGCTGATAGGTGAACCAGTACGACACGGTGTGGCGCGCCTGACAAAGCGGCGGGCTGCATTGAGCTGCCTAGCGAAGAAGCACGCCGCACAAGCGAGTGAACGAGACGCCGATTTCAAACCCCCAAAACCGCAGAAAACTGCGAAAAATGCAAGGCCAGCTCTGATGTTCGATTGGTAGCGGAGGAGGGACTTGAACCCCCGACACGCGGATTATGATTCCGCTGCTCTAACCAGCTGAGCTACTCCGCCCCGGTGCCTCGAAAGGCCCTCGTACCGGCATCGCTGCCGGGTGGGTCGGGGCGCTATACGCACCATCACAGGCATGGTCAATGCCCCGTTGAAACGTTGCGCTCATCAATATGTCATGGCAAGGCGCCTGCATGGCAGGGTCCGGCAAGCGGGCCAGTTTCGAGCGGGTGAGGCAAGGCATATGAGTCATTTCGACGTTCTGATTGTCGGCGCGGGCCATGCGGGCGCGCAGGCTGCGATCATGCTTCGGCAATTGAAGTTCGAGGGCACGGTCGGAATGATCGGCGACGAGCCGGAAGTGCCCTATGAACGCCCGCCTCTGTCCAAGGATTATATGGCCGGTGAAAAGGAGTTCGAACGAATCCTGATCCGCCCCGCCGCCTTCTGGGGCGAGCGCGAAATCACCATGCTGCTGGGCCAGCGCGTGGAGCAGGTCGATCCGCAGGCGCACAGCGTCAGCACGACCGACGGCACCAGCTACACCTATGGCAAGCTGATCTGGGCCGCTGGCGGCACGCCGCGCGTCCTGTCCTGCGCCGGTGCGACCGCGCAGGGCGTCCATGCCATTCGCCGCCGCAGCGACGTGGACCCGATCATGGCACGCCTGTCCGACATCACGGACGTCGTCATCATCGGCGGCGGCTATATCGGCCTCGAAGCCGCCGCCGTCCTGTCCAAGCTGGGCAAGAAGGTCGTACTGCTCGAAGCACTCGACCGCGTACTGGCGCGCGTTGCCGGGCCGGAACTCTCCGCCTTTTACGAAGCCGACCATCGCGCACATGGCGTCGATCTGCGCACGGGCGCGAAGATGGACTATATCGAGGAGACGGATGGCCGCGCGACGGGCGTGCGCATGGCGGACGGTTCCGTCCTGCCCGCCGATCTCGTCATCGTCGGCATCGGCATCGTGCCGGAAGTCGGCCCGCTGATCGCGGCGGGCGCGGCGGGTGGCAATGGCGTGGACGTGGACGGCTATTGCCGCACCAGCCTGCCCGACATCTATGCCGTGGGCGATTGCGCCGCGCATTCCAACAAGTTCGCCGACGGCCTGCAAATGCGCCTCGAATCGGTGCAGAACGCCAATGATCAGGCGAAGCTCGCCGTGCAGAACATCCTGGGCGAGACGACCAACGAATATGAAGCCCTGCCCTGGTTCTGGTCGAACCAGTACGACCTGAAACTGCAGACCGTCGGACTGTCTACCGGATATGACCAGACCGTCCTGCGCGGCGACCCCGCCAACCGCAGCTTCTCCGTCGTGTATTTGAAGGGCGGCAAGGTGATCGCCCTCGACTGCGTCAATGCGGTCAAGGATTATGCGCAGGGCCGTGCGCATGTGGTGGCAGGATCGAAGCTCGACATCGCGCAGCTTGGCGACGCCGCCATCCCGCTCAAGGAAGTCGGGTTGGCCTAACCCCTGAAACGATAGCGGCGGATCAGCGACCATGGTCCGCCGCGATAATGCCACGCCGCAAGGCCCGCGATGACCAGCGGACGCGGCCGGAACTCGGCCGACACCTCAGCCAATGTGGCCCTTGCCACCTCCGCCGTCACCTTGTTCTGGATGGTGATGTGCAGGCGCGGCGATGCGCGATCCTGCGGCGTCAGCAGCAAGGCGAAATGGTCCGCGAGATAGTCGCGCAACGCCAGCAGTTCCGCGCTCTCCACCCGAACCGCAACACCTCCGCCCAGCGAATAGAACCCCTCCAGCCGCGCCCGTGGCCTTGGCTCCTGCGCCAGACGGGCCAGCCTGTCCTGCACTTCGGCGAGACAGGTCGGCGGCAGGTGATGGAACAGCGTGATATGCGCGGGCAGATGGTTGCGCTCCGGCGGGAAATACCGCAGTCGGAGCGCATCGGCCCACGCCTGATCCTGCGCGCCCATCTCCGCCGTGACGATGATGGGCGCGTCGAGATGGCGATCCTCAGGCAGCGTTGGCCTGCAACCAGTTCAGCACCGGCTCCGGCGCGGTCTGGCCATAGGGATCGTCGTCCAGACCCGCGTCATTGATACCAGGCTCCTCGAACCATGCCGTGATCTGCCCGTCATCCACCACCATGGCATAGCGCCAGCTGCGCTCACCGAAGCCGACATGGTCCTTGCGGATCAACATGCCCATGCGGCGCGTGAAATCGGCGGAGCCGTCGGGCAGCAGCTTGATCTTCTGCACGCCCAGTTGCTTGCCCCACTGGAACATCACAAAGGCGTCATTGACGGAGATGCAGTAGATTTCGTCCACACCCGCCGCCGTGAAATCATCGTACAGCCGCTCGAACGCCGGGCATTGCTCGTTGGAGCAGGTCGGGGTGAACGCGCCGGGCAGCGAGAAGACGACGATGCGCTTGCCCTTGAACAGTTCGCCGGTCTGCACATCCTCCCAGCGAAAGGGATTGGGTCCGTCCACCGTTTCGTCGCGCACGCGCGTTTTGAGGGTGACGTCGGGGATGTTGCGTCCGATCATGAGTGTGGCTTCCTGCTGTGGGGAGATACTGTGTGAACACCCTCTGGCCGCCACAGTCTCATTTGGGAAATGACTTAAAAAGCAACCAGTGAACCGATTTATCGATCATTCAGAGTTCGCCGCGTTGCCGCCGAATCTCGAACCATTTGCGGACATTCTCATTCTGCTGTTCCAGCGTGTCCGCGAAAATATGGCCGCCCTTGCCGTCCGCGACGAAATACAGCGCCTGCGTCTCGGCCGGGTTCATCACGGCGTCGATGGACGCGCGGCCCGGATTGGCGATCGGTCCCTTGGGCAGGCCCGCCATGGAATAGGTGTTGTAACCATTGACCGCGACAATCTCCGACTTGCGGATGCGGCGACCCAGCGGCTTGCCCTTTGTGATGGGGTAGATGATCGTGGGATCGGCCTGCAACATCATGCCGACGCGCAGCCGGTTGGCATAGACGCCCGCGACGATGGCCCGTTCCTTGTCGAGGCCCGTCTCCTTCTCCACGATGGATGCGAGGATGATCGCCTCCTGCGGCGACTTGACCGGCGTGCCGGGGGACCGCTTGTCCCATGCCTGCGCCAGATAGTCAGTCATCGCCGACTGCATCCGGGCCAGCACCTGCGCCCGGCTCTCACCCTTTTCAAAGGCATAGCTGTCGGGCAGCACGGAGCCTTCCGCCGGCACCGGCACGGACCCGGTCAGTTCCTCCTCCGCCATCAGCCTGTCATGGACGAGGATGGAGGGCAGTCCCTCCGGCACGGTGACGAGGTGGGAGAGCGCCTTGCCGCCCTGCAGGATTTCCAGCACCCGGCTGTTGCTCGCGCCGCGCGGGATCAGATATTCGCCCGCCTTGATCGGGGCGGAACTGCCGAAAATCTTGGCGCGGGTGAGAAAGGCATCGGCGGAGCGCACGACGCCCTCGGACTTCAGGACACGCGCCGCGCTGGTCAGGGTCGCCCCTTGCGGCACCGACACCGTCTTGTCCGCCTTCAGCGGCCCCGCCCCGATCCAGCCATAGGCGAAGTTGAACGCGACGAACGCCAGCGCCGCAACCAGCAGCCCGACGATAATCAGACCGGTGCGGCGCATGGCGTCTATCCCTTCGTCAGACCGAACGCATGACGAGGCTGGCGTTGGTCCCGCCAAAGCCGAACGAATTGTTCAGCACCGCGCGGATCTTGCGCTCCTTCGCCACATGCGGGACGAGGTCGACGCCGATGCAGCTGTCGCTCGGATTGTCGAGGTTCAGCGTCGGCGGCGCGACCTGATCGCGCAGCGCGAGGATGCAGAAGATCGATTCGACCGCGCCCGCGCCGCCCAGCAAGTGACCGATGGCCGACTTGGTGGAGGACATGGACAGGCCGCCGATGTCGTCCCCGAACAGGCGGCGCACGGCCCCCAGTTCCAGCTCGTCACCCATGGGCGTCGAGGTGCCGTGGGCGTTGATGTAATCGATGTCTGACAACGCCAGACCCGATTTCTTCATCGCCATCTGCATGGAGCGGAACGCGCCCGAACCTTCGGGATGCGGCGCGGTGACATGATAGGCGTCGCCCGACAGACCGTAACCGATCACCTCGGCATAGATTTTCGCGCCGCGCGCCTTTGCCCGCTCATATTCCTCCAGAACGACGACGCCCGCGCCCTCGCCCATGACGAAGCCGTCGCGGTCCTTGTCATAGGGACGGCTGGCGCGCCACGGTTCGTCGCGGAAACCCGTGGAGAGCGCCCGCGCCTGACCGAAACCGGCGATGCCGATGGGACAGATGGTGCTTTCCGCGCCGCCCGCCAGCATCACGTCGGCATCGTCCATCTGGATCATGCGCGCCGCATCGCCGATGCTGTGCGCGCCGGTGGAGCAGGCGGTGACCACCGCATGGTTCGGACCCATCAGGCCATATTTGATCGACACTTGACCGGAGATCAGGTTGATCAGGCGCCCGTGGACGAAGTGCGGCGAAACACGCTTCGGCCCCTTTTCGGCCAGCACCAGCGATTCGCTCTCGATGCCCGGCAGGCCGCCGATGCCCGAACCGATGGAACAGCCCGCACGGAACCGCTCCTCCTCCGTCATGTCGAGCAGCCCGGCGTCTTCCAGAGCCTGTCCGGCGGCGTCGATGCCATAGACGATGAAGGGATCGACCTGGCGCTGGATCTTGTGATCGACGCGCTTGCCCGGATCGAACCCATATTCATGGTCGGCGGGCTTTACCTCACAGGCATAATTGCTCTGAAAGTCCGTGGCATCGAAGTGCGTGATCGTGCCAGCGCCCGATTTCGATGCCAGGATATTCCGCCATATTGTCTCGACGTCCGCACCCAGGGGCGTAACCATTCCAAGACCCGTCACGACGACACGACGCATGTCCAGCTCCTACCTTGCTGCACTCTCTTCAAAATCACCTGCGATTTGTGAAGAGCCGTAATTGCGAAACGGCTCCCCATCCGCGGGGCGTACCCGGGGCCGGAGAGCCGTTTGCCTAAGCGTAATTCCCGTTCCTGAGCGCGTGGCGGCCTTTGCCCGCGCGCCCGGCCCGATCCTTACTGCTTGCTTTCGATATAATCGATCGCGTCCTTGACGGTGGCGATCTTCTCGGCCGCATCGTCAGGGATTTCGACGCCGAACTCTTCCTCGAACGCCATGACCAGCTCGACGATGTCGAGGCTGTCCGCGCCCAGATCGTCGATGAAGCTCGCATCCTCCGTCACCTTGTCGGCTTCGACGCCGAGATGCTCGACGACAATCTTCTTTACCCGATCTGCGGTCTCACTCATGGGAGGTCCTTCAGTTAATTAATTTCTGTTTCGGCCCCTGCCCTAGTGGCAAGGTGGCGAGGTGGCAAGAGCCTAGCGTTACCCTCCGGTTTCGCCGTCCCTTGCCGTTTTGGGTCAGATCATGGCCATGCCGCCGTTGACGTGCAACGTCTGGCCGGTGACATAGCCCGCCTCACGACTGGCGAGATAGGCGACGGCAGCGCCGATGTCAGCCCCCTCTCCCATCGCGCCTGCGGGAATCTTGCCATTGATGGCATCTTTCTGCGCATCGTTCAGCGCATCCGTCATGGCGGAGCGGATGAAACCGGGGGCGACACAGTTGATCGTGATCGAGCGCGAGGCGAGTTCCTGCGCCAGGCTCTTGGACATGCCGATCAGGCCCGCCTTGGTCGCGGCGTAGTTTGCCTGCCCCGGATTGCCCGTGACGCCGACGACGCTGGTGATCGAGATCACGCGGCCAAAGCGCGCCTTCATCATCGGCTTGGCGGCGGCGCGGATCAGGCGGAAAGCGGCCTCCAGATTGACGCGCTGCACATCGGACCACTCATCGTCCTTCATACGCAGGATCAAATTGTCGCGCGTGATGCCCGCATTGTTGACGAGGATGTCCAGCTTGCCGCCCAGCGCCGCGATGGCGGCAGGCACCAGTGCGTCGGTCGCCGCCGGATCGGACAGGTTGCACGGCACGACGACATGCTCGCCGCCCAATTCCGCCGCAAAGGCGTTCAGCTTCTCCTCATTGCTGCCGGACAGGGCCAGCTTCGCCCCCTGCCCCGCCAGAGCGCGGGCGATATCGGACCCGATGCCGCCCGCCGCGCCCGTCACCAGCGCGGTCATGCCTGTTAGATCGAACATATCTTGTCCCCCTATTCTTATAGCGACGCCAGCAGCGCCTCAATGTCGTCCATGGTAACGACACTCGTCACCGTCGCGTCGGGCGAGATGCGCTTGACCATGGGGCCGAGCACCTTGCCGCCAAATTCCACATATTGCGCAACACCGCCATCGGTCATCGCCGCAACCGATTCGCGCCAGCGGACGCGGCCCGTCACCTGCTCCACCAGACGCACACGCACCTCGTCCGGCGCACCGATGGGGGCGGCCAACACATTGGCATAAACCGGCACAACCGGCGCATTCAGCGGTGCGCCTGCCAACGCCTCCGCCATCACATCGGCGGCGGGCTGCATCAGCGCGCAGTGGAAAGGTGCAGACACGGGCAGCAGCACGCCGCGCTTGATCCCGAAATCCTTGACCAGCGCCACGGCCCGGTCGATCGCGCCCTTGTGGCCGGAGATGACGACCTGCGACGGGTCGTTGTCGTTCGCGACCTCGCAAACCTCTCCCTCTGCGGCCGCGGCGGCCAGCGCCTCCGCCTTTTCGATGTCCGCGCCGAGCAGGGCCGCCATTGCGCCCTCGCCGACGGGCACCGCCGCCTGCATCGCCTGCCCGCGCGTCTTCAGCAGCCGCGCCGTGGTCGCAATGTCCAGTGCGCCCGCCGCGCACAGGGCGGTATATTCGCCGAGGCTGTGGCCAGCCACGAAGTCCGCCTTGTCCGACAACAGGATATTGCCCTCCCGCTCCAGCACGCGCAGCGTGGCGATGGCGTTGGCCATGATCGCGGGCTGCGCATTTTCGGTCAGAAGGAGATCGGATTCCGGCCCTTCGGTCATCAGGCGGTACAGATGCTGGCCCAGCGCCTCGTCCACTTCCTGAAACACTTCGCGCGCGAAGGGCGAGGCGTCGGCCAGCGCCTTGCCCATGCCGACGGCCTGGCTACCCTGCCCCGGAAAGATGAAAGCCCGCATTGTCCCGCTCCCGCGACTGGTGGTTAAGAATGGGCGCCGCCCTAGTCTCGTGCGCAGATGGACGCAAGCATGGGCGCATCCATGGGTTGATTTTCCCCGGCGCTTGCCCCATAGGCCCCGCTTCCGCGCCGAACCCCCATGGGCGAAACGCGGGAAAGAAGAAAGCCGGAGGGGCGTCGCATGGGGCGGCGTCAGCGATCGGCCAATGTGAAGGACGCGAACCATGCCGTTGTACGAGCATGTATTTCTCGCGCGTCAGGATCTGGCCCAGGCCCAGGTTGACGCGCTGGCGGAAAACGCCACGCAGATTATCGAATCGCAGTCGGGCAAGGTGACCAAGGTCGAGAATTGGGGCCTGCGTTCGCTCGCCTACAAGATCGCCAAGAACCGCAAGGCTCACTACGTCCTGCTCAACATCGACGCCCCCGCTGGCGTGGTTGCCGAGCTGGAGCGCCAGACGCAGATCAACGAAGACATCATTCGCTATATGACTGTCCGCGTTGACGCGCTGGAAGAAGGCCAGTCGGTCATCATGCGCAAGGGCGACCGCAATGAGCGCGGCGACCGTCGTGGCGGTCGTGGCGACCGTGACGATCGTGGCCCCCGTGGTGAAGGCGACCGTGGCGATCGTGGCCCGCGCCGTGACCGCGAAGACGCAACCACCGCTGTTGCCGGCGAATAAGGGAGATCTGAAACATGGCACGCCCGTTTTTCCGCCGTCGCAAGAGCTGCCCCTTCGCTGCGAAGGACGCACCCAAGATCGACTATAAGGACGTTCGTCTGCTGCAGGGCTTCGTGTCCGAGCGTGGCAAGATCGTTCCTTCCCGTATCACGGCCGTCTCGGCCAAGAAGCAGCGTGAGCTGGGCCAGGCGATCAAGCGCGCCCGCCACCTCGGCCTGCTGCCCTACATCGTCAAGTAAGGAGCGATCCCCATGGAAATCATTCTGCTGGAGCGGATCGAGAAGCTGGGCGCCATCGGTGACATCGTCACCGTCAAGGATGGCTATGCCCGCAACTATCTCCTTCCCAACAAGAAGGCCCTGCGGTCCAACAACGCCAATAAAAAGGTGTTCGAGGCCAACCGCGCCAAGATCGAAGCCGACAACGCGGCACGCCGCGACGCGGCCAAGGGTTCGGCGACGGATGTCGACGGCAAGCAGATCGTCCTGATCCGCCAGTCGTCCAACTCCGGTCAACTGTACGGTTCGGTTTCGGTTCGCGACATCATCGAACAGCTGCAGGCTGACGGCATCAAGATCGTCACCAAGGCGATGATCGTGCTGGAACGCCCGATCAAGACCATCGGTCTGTTCGACGTCCGCGTTGCGCTGCACCCCGAAGTGGCCGTGACCATTCAGGTGAACGTCGCTCGTTCGCCCGAAGAGGCCGACCTCCAGAAGGACGGCGTCGATGTCATGGCATCGATGTTCGAGAAGGACGAGAGCGGCTTCATCGAGGATTATGATCCGAACGCGGAGCCGGGCGAAAGCGCGCTGGAGCGCGAAGAAGCCCCCGCCGAAGAGGGCGAGGAAGCCTGAACGGCTGACCGCTTGTGAATAAGGAAAGGCCCGCGAGACAGTGTCCCGCGGGCCTTTTCATATCCGGCGCCATTGAACTCAGGCCGGTTCCAGCACCGGCGGAACGACATTTTTGTGGGGCCTGCCGCGCATCAGGCGCAGCAGCGGCCTTTCGACCAGACGGGTCATCGCCAGCCCGCCCGCCAGCCCGGCGACGATCATGACCGCGAACAGCCCCATCGCCCATTCCGGCCCGTTCAGTCCGGCACGCTCCCACAGCTTGACCGCCAGTCCCATGAACAGGAATTGGAACAGGTAGATGGAGTAGGACGCACCGCCCAGCCCCGCCAGCCAGCGCGGCAGGGATAGCCCGCCGGGCCGCCGCGACAGGGCGACCAGACCAGCGATCACCAGCGTCGACGGAACGCCATAATATAGCCGCGCCAACGCGCCATGCCCATCCAGCCCACCAAGGCTCTCGACCGCGCCCGCAATCACCAGCAGCACCGCGCCCGCTCCGAGCAGCAAACCGCCCCGCGTCAGGCGAGGCATCGCCAGCGCCACCGCCATGCCCATGAAGAATTCGAGATTATAATGGCCCGCGATCTGAAACGGCACATGGCCCTCCCACATACCACCAAGGCCACAGACAAGAAAGACACCCCACAGACCCAGCAACACCAGCCCCGCCCCGCGATGCAGGATCAACACCGCGAAGACCAGATAGAACAGCAGCTCATGCTGAAGGCTCCACGCCGGTCCCAGGATCGGCTCCTGCCATCCCGGCAGGAGCAGGAGCGAACGGATGAAATGGCCTGCATCCGGAATCCCATGCCCTCCCCCCGCCAGCTTGGCGACGGTGAACAGCAGCGCGATCCAGTAGAGCGGCATGACCCGTGTGAAGCGTTGCCGCACATAATGGCGCAGCCGCGTCGGCCGGCCGATGTCGGCGCCATGGACGTGGAGGATCAGGAAGCCGGACAGGACGAAGAACAGGTCGACCCCCACATGCCCCGCCTGAAACAGCGTCATCAGGCGCGGCATGCCAAAGGCCGCATCGACGTGGCGGGCAGCGTGATAGACCAGCACGGCGAGCGCCGCGATACCACGCAATCCCTCAATACCGCCCAGCTTGGGCCTGACAGGGGTGGGAAGCGCAACATCGGTCATGATGCCACCGTCTTAGCAGGATGATCCTAACCGATGGTTTCCGGGCCTGTCCGCTCGCCCCGCCTCACCCCAAATTCATGAAATCGCCGGGCCAGGACACCATATGCGCGCCGCCATCGACATGGATCACCTGCCCCGTCGTCGCCCGCGCTCCCGCCAGATAGACAACCGCCTCCGCCACCTCCTGCGGTCGGGGCAATCGTGCGAGGGGCATGGCGTCCGCCAGCCGCTCGGTCTGATCATCCGCATAATCCGGCGTCACCAGCGTCAGGCCGGGCGCGACCGCGTTCACGCGGATGCGCGGCGCCAGAACCGCCGCGCTCGTCCGCGTCAGGCCCGCAAGCGCGAACTTGCTGAGTGTGTACGCGAACTGGTCGCCATGAGGATGGCTCAGGCGCTGGTCGAGGATGTTGACGATGGAGCGGTCCCGCCCCGTCTCCTCCGCCGGGATCGCCGCCGCCAGCGCCTTGGTCAGCAAGGCGGGCGCGGAAGCGTTGACCGCGAAGTGGCGGGACAGATCGTCGGCGGTCACGCTCTCCGGCCTGTCCTGACCGAACAGCGAGGCACTGTTGACGATCAGGTCGGGCGCATCACCGAAATGCGCGACAACCTCGGCCAGCAGTCGTTCCGCATTCTCCGGCACGGCGAAATCCGCGACAAAGCCGTGCCAGTCCTGTCCCGAACCGGCCAGCGCAGCGGCCAGATCGGCATCAGGCTCCGCATCATGGCTGCCGTGGATGGCGATGCGATAGCCCCGCCCCGCCAGCGCCGCCGCAATATGCGCGCCCAGCCGCCGATGCCCGCCCGTGATCAGGGCAAGCGGCGGCGGTGAGGACGAAACGGTCAGATCGACGGGCATCAGTTGCCCATCATGCTCAGCACTTCCTTGCGGCTTTTCTCGTCATCGCGGAACGCGCCCATCATGCGGCTGGTCTTCATGATGACGTCGGGAGTGCGGACACCGCGCCCGGTCATGCAGCCATGGGTCGCCTCGATCACGACGGCCACGCCCTGCGGCTTGAGATGCTCCCAGATGCAGTCCGCGACTTCGGCGGTCAGGCGCTCCTGCACCTGCAGGCGGCGGGCATAGGCATGGAGGACGCGCGCCAGCTTGGAAATGCCGACCACATAATCGCCCGGCAGATAGGCGATGTGCGCGACGCCCGTGATCGGCGCCATATGATGTTCGCAGTGCGACTGAAACGGAATGTCCTTGAGGAGGACGATCTCGTCATAGCCGCCGACCTCGTGAAAGATGCGCGACAGATGATAGGCGGGGTCTTCCTGATAGCCCTCGCAATATTCGCGCCATGCGCGCGCAACGCGCTTGGGCGTGTCCAGCAGACCTTCGCGCTGTGGGTCGTCGCCGGACCAGCGGATCAGCGTGCGGACGGCTTCCGCCACCTCGTCCGGGACCGGAATCTTATTCTCTTCACCGTCGGCATGCAGGTCATGATCGTGGGCCATCGCGCTCCTAAGTCCTTCGTCCTTGTTCTCGTCACCAGCCGCACGACGACCTCTATCGTCATTGCACAGGCCTGTCAGCCCGCGCCGGCGTCCTAACGCGGGGGCGGTATCCCCCGCGTCAGTTCGCCCAGGCGTTTTAGCCCGCCTGATCGGCGCGCGATGCGCCCTTGCCGTCCAGATTCTCCGCCACGAACGCCCAGTTGATGTGGCCCGCCAGGATCGTCTGCGAATAGTCGGGACGCGCGTTGCGATAGTCGACGTAGTAGGCGTGCTCCCACACGTCGAAGATGAACAGCGGCGTCGCGCCATGGGCGACCGGCGTGTCGGCGTCGTGGTAGGAGGTAACGACCAGCTTGTCGCCGTCCAGGTTCAGCGCGGCCCAGCCGCTGGCAAAATGGCCGACGGCCTCCGCCTTCAGCTTCTCGACCAGCGCGTCCACCGAACCGAAATCGCGCGTGATGAGTTCGGCCAGCTTGCCGGTCGGCTCCTGCTTTTCAGGCGACAGGCCCAGCCAGTAGAAGCTGTGGTTCCAGATTTGGCCGACCTGGTTGAACAGGCCCGGCTTTGCGCCGCCCTTGGACAATTCGACGAGTTCGAGCAGCGACTTGCCCTGCAACGCAGCGTCGGCGCCGACCAGTTCATTGGCCTTTACGACATAGGCATTGTGGTGCTTGCCATGATGATAGTTGAACGTCTCTTCGGAAATGTCCTTGCCGAAAGCGGTCTTGGCGTAGGGAAGTTCGGGCAGGATGAATGCCATATCGGTTCTCCGGGTCTCTCTCAGGGGGTCGGCTTGTTACGCGCCTTTAGGGGGCTAACGGCCAAGCCGGGATTTGGTTCAGACAGCTTCCCCTATTGCCGCGATGCAACAGAAACCAATTGGGAATGCCGATGAGTGGGCGAAAAAGTTTCGATGTGACATTGAAACGACTATGCTCTAGCATCGACCGATTATGATAGCGGTCGCCGACAGAGCGATGCCGCACATAGGAGGGGTAGTCGCATGGCGAAGTTTTTCGGCAATCTGCATCTCGTTTTGCTGGTCGGCCTGATACTGGCCGCCGCCGTCATTATGGGCGCGGGCAACCTGCCGCCGGGCGCCCCCGGCCTGAACCAGATTTTCCGCTGGTTGCACCTGTTTTTCGGCATCACCTGGATCGGCCTGCTCTATTATTTCAACTTCGTGCAGATCCCGACCATGCCCAAGGTTCCGGCAGAGCTGAAACCCGGCGTCACCAAATATATCGCACCCAAGGCGCTGTTCTTCTTTCGCTGGGCCGCCGCGCTGACGGTGCTGACCGGCCTGATCGTCGCGCATCTGTCCGGCTATCTGGTGGAGGCGCTGACGTTCCAGCCGCCGTTCACGCTGATCAGCATCGGCATGTGGCTGGCCCTCATCATGGCGTTCAACGTCTGGGTCTTCATCTGGCCCGCGCAGAAGGTCGCGCTCGGCCTCGTCGAAGCCGATGCGGACGCCAAGGCGAAGGCCGCGACGCGCGCGATGATCTTCAGCCGCACGAACACGCTGCTGTCGATCGCGATGCTTTATGCGATGGTCGCGTTCAACGGGGGGTGAAGGACGACTATGCCTGGAGAAGCCCGTGCTTCTTCAGGCAATGCCGCAACTGATCGTAGCTGAGGGACAGCGCCTTCGCCGTCGCCCTCTGGTTAAAGCGATGGCGCTCCAGCGCCTGCGACAGGATCGCCGCCTCATGCGCATGGACGGCGGCTCGCAGGTCCGTGACATCCACGACTTCGGGCGTTGCAGGGACCACGTCGAGTGCGACCGGCTCACCCCGTGCCGCCACGGGCCGCCAGGGCGAGGCGAAGGGATCGAACACCAGCCCGCCCACGGGCCGCTCCGGTTCCGGCCAGCCATAGACGGCCCGCTCCACCACATTGCGCAGTTCGCGCACATTGCCCGGCCAGTCATACGCGATGAGCGCGGCCAGAGCCTCCTCCGCAAAGCCCGGCCAGTCCGCCCAGCCGCATTCGCGCGCCATGCGCCGGGCATAATGATCCGCGAGCAGTGGGATATCCTCCGCCCGCACCCGCAATGGCGGCAGGGTGATGACCTCGAACGACAATCGGTCGAGCAGGTCGGCCCGGAACCGCCCGTCCGCCGCTGCGTCCGGCAGGTCGGCATTGGTCGCCCCGATGATCCGCACATCGACCCTGACCGGACGGGACGCACCGATACGCGCCACCTCGCCATATTCCACCGCGCGCAGCAGCCGCTCCTGCGCAGCCATGGACAGGGTGCCCAGTTCGTCGAGGAACAATGTGCCGCCGTCCGCCTCCTCGAACCGGCCCGCCCGCGCCTTGACCGCGCCG
>DASVNT010000086.1:0-1752 GCA_036383715.1 Sphingobium sp.
TTCCATGCGGATGAAGGTATCGAACACCCGCTCCTCGCTGCCGGACGGGATTCCCGGCCCCGTGTCCAGCACTGAAAGGGCGATCGCGTCGTGCAGCCGCCTGCCGCGTATCGTCACGGGCGTGCCTGGGTCCGCATAACGTCCCGCATTGTCGAGCAGGTTGATGAGGCAATGATGCAGCAGCGTGGGATCGACCTTTACCAGCGGAATATCGGGCGGAATGTCGACCTTGACCTCATGGCCCAGCAGCGACTGCCGCGTATCATGGACCGCGCCGGCCACGGCGTCGAACAGATCGATAGGTTCAACCTTGAGCGGCAGGGCCCCCGCCTCCACCCGCGCCATGTCGAGCAGGTTGGCGACGAAACGATTGAGGCGCTGCGCCTCGACGTCGACCGTATCCATCAGCTCGGACGGGTGAAGCCGCTTGAGTTCATGCATGGCCGAGAGGATCGTGGTGAGCGGGGTGCGCAGGTCATGGCTCACCGACGACAGCAGCGCGGAACGCAGCCGATCGCGTTCCCGGACCTGCCGCGCGTCCAGCATCTCTTCTTCCAGGGTCATGCGGTCGAAGGCGATGGACGCCTGGTCGAGCAGGCTCATGAGCAATGGAACCTGATCCGATCGGAGCGGCTCGCCCGCATCCTCCCGGGCGAGGCCCAGCACGCCCAGCACGCCCCGTGTCGTGCGCAGCGGGTGGAAGAGCCAGTCCGATGCCGTCAGGGTGGCCGAACCGCGCCCTGCCGGCTGGTCGTTCTCCATCGCCCATTGCGCGGCGGCCCTCTCGATCTGCTCCAGCCGGTCCTCCGGCGGAACGGCCGCGCGCAGCTGCGGGCCGTCCCGCGAGGGCAGGAGGAGGACGGTGCGGACGTTGAAAAGGCGCGATATTTCTCCACAGATCGCCTGCATCAACTCCTCCTGGCTCGCCGCCGCCGTGAGTCCGCGGGAGAAGCCCGCCAGCGCCGCATTCTGCCGCGCGCTCGCATGGGCGAGATCAGCCTGGGCATGCATGCGCGCCGCAAACTGGCTCGTGACGATGGCGACGCCCAGCAACACCAAAATGCTGATGACATTTTCAGGATTGTTGACCGTCAATGTGCCCGTCGGCGGCAGGAAGAAGAAATTATAGGCGAGGCTGGACAGGATGCCGGCGAACAGGCCAGCCCGCAGACCGAAGGAGGCGGCCGCGAACATCACCGGGACGAGGTAGAGCAGCGCGATATTGGCGAGATCGATCGCCTCGACCAACAGGTGACCGGCCAGCGTCATCGCCACGATCATCAGGCCCGTCCAAAGATAATCGGACGGTTTGCCCCAGCGCCCGCCCTTCGCCACGTTCGCGGCGGGAGGAGGCTGCCCGATACTGTCGCCCGGCAGCACATGCACCGCGACGTCGCCGATGTCGCGCACCAGCCTGTCGACGACGGACCCGTGGCGCCATTCGAACCACCAGGATCGCGACGCCTTGCCGATGACGATCTGCGTAGCCCGCGTATCGGCGACATAGCGCCGCAATCCTTCGACCACGGACGGCGCGGGTATCGTCGCCGTGGTTGCGCCAAGGCGGGACGCCAGCGCCATGGTGTCGGCCAGTTGGGCGCGCTCCGCCTGCGTGAACTGAAGGCTGCGTTGCGTCTCGATATGGACGGCGCTCCAGGGCGCCTTCAGCGCGTCGGACAATCGCTTGGCGGCGCGGACGATGCCCTGCGCGCTCGGCAATTCGCTGATCGCGACGAGGATGCGTTCGCCCGC
>DASVNT010000087.1:0-12540 GCA_036383715.1 Sphingobium sp.
ACAACCGCGTTCCCGCCTGCCATCCGGGGTGAGCACGGCATAGGCGAAGGAGGCGCGGTTCCTGAATCGCGCCTGTTCCGTTTCTATGTCCCGCATTGCGTCGGAATCGGTAATGCCTTTGTGCGGCCAGTCGGTGCTGCGTGTAAAAGTCTTCTGCAGATGCTCGATCGATGACATGTACGCGTCGAAATCTACCTTCACCAGAGCGGGGCCGAGCGGAACGAGTCTGAAATGCGCGGTTTCGATCAGGGTCGGGACGGTGAAATCCGCCGGAACGAAGAATGGCGCAGCTCCGGCGACCTGCTGCGGCACGGCCCCGGTTGCTGGGGATGCCTCGGCCATTAGCGGGCATCCCGCGAGTATCAGCATCATCGTCAACGCTGCGCCCGTACCATCCAGCTTCATCACATCTGCTCCTCAAGGTTGAGCGCGCAGCCCATCGGTGTGTCCCAAAAAATCGAGATGCGTGACCAGCCCGAAGGGGAAGCATCCGACTATAGTATGACGCGTGTACATCCGGCATTGGACGTACGTCGGTCGCGACCATGCCCGCCTTCGGCCGTGGAAGCGATAAAAGGAGGCCGTTCTGCGACCGATGAGACAGCTGTCACATCGGTTACCAAACATTCGGTCTAGAAATCGGAGCGATCCTGCTTCATCATAGTGCGGGATTTTGGCCTGTCCACTTGCGGCAGGCTTTTCTGTCAGTCCCTGCTAAAGACTGCCGAATGAGAGGAATATCCATGAAGACTGCCCTTTCCGCCGCTGCCCTGCTCCTCGCCATCGCCGCGCCGGCCGCCGTTTTCGCGCAGGCTCCTGCCGCGCCCGCAGCCGCCGCCAGCGCCTATAGCGTCGAATCGACCGACATCGGCACGCTGCTCGACAACCCTGCCACCAAGGCGGTGCTCGACAAGTATCTGCCCGGCTTCTCCTCCAACCCGCAGATTGACATGGCGCGTTCCATGACGCTCAAGACGGTGCAGCAGTACAGCCCGGACACGATGACCGACGCGACGCTGGAAAAAGTCCAGGCTGATCTGGCCAAGGTGCCCGCCGCCAAGTAAATATTCGCCGCCCTGTGCGGTAAAAGGGGCTGGATGCGATGACCGCGTCCGGTCCCTTTTTTGTGCCGCACAGGGAGAGGATCAGTAAGGCGCGTCGGGGGTTCGCGCGGGGATCGCTCCGGCATGACCAATGGCCCATCCCGCAAGGCGGTGCCCGGCCAGCGCGGCATCGGCGGGGGAACTGCCCGTAAGGCGCGCTCCCAGATAGCCCGCGTTGAAGGCGTCGCCGGCGCCGCTGGTATCCACCACGGCGGCCAGTGCGGGCGGGGCGATTACGGTTCCATCGACCAGAGCGCCCGCCGCTCCCAGCTTCACCACGGGTTCTGCGCAGCCCAGCGCGCGCCAGCGGGCAGCCGCATCGGCGGCGTCATCTACTTCCCCCATCTCCACTTCGTCGGCGAGCGTGGGCAGGCCGATATCGCAGCAGGCGATGGCGCGGTCGCGCGCGGCGCGGGCAGTGGCGGCGTCGGCCCACAGGCGGGGGCGATAATTGCCGTCGAAGGCGATGCGCCCGCCGCGCGCCCGGATGGCCGCGCATAGCTCGAACAGGCGTTCGCGTGCGGCAGGCGGCAGGATGGCGAGGGTGATGAGGGAATAGGCCAGCACGTCCGCCGTGCCCGCGATGGCGATCATCCAGTCGCTGTCGGGCAGGTCGAACATGCGCCGCGCCGCACTGTCGCTGCGCCAATAGCTGAAGCTGCGCTCGCCCGCCGCGTCGGTCTGTATCGCATAGAGGCCCGGCATCGCGCCCTGCGCGGTGATGGTGGGGGAGAGGTCCAGTCCCTCCGCTGCCCATGCGGTGCGCAATTGCGCGCTGAACGAATCGTCGCCCAGCGCCGTGGCATAGGCCACGTCATGCCCCATGCGCGCAAGGTGGATAGCGGTGTTCAGCGTGTCCCCGCCATGGCCCACGGCCCATCCGCGGGCCTGCGATCCCGACAGTTCGACCATGGCTTCGCCGATCAGGCAGATGCGCGTCATATTATCGTCCGATGTCCAGTGCGTTGAGCCAGGCGAAGCTTTTCGCCGCCGATTCGAGCGGGGGCAGGGTATAGGGTGGTTCCTGCTCCACCGCGAAATGTTGAACCCCGGCGGCGCGCGCGGCGGTCAGCACACGCGCCCAGTCGATGATGCCTGAGCCGACTTCGGTCGTCGCCACGCTAATCGCGCTGTTCACATGATAGGAGGGGGCGACGTCCTTGACGTGCATCAGGCGGAAACGGCCCGGATGGGCGCGCAGGATCGTCACCGGGTCTTGCCCGCCTGCCACGACCCAGCCGCCATCCATATGGAAATGGACGAGCGCGGGGTCGGTGTGCTCCAGCAGGATGGAAAGGCCGTTTGTCTCGCCGCGCGGCGCGAATTCGGGGTTGTGGTTGTGATAGGCAAAGGCGACGCCATGACGTTTGAGGTCCGCCCCCCGCGCGTTCAGCCAGTCGGCGGTGCGCAGCCATTCGTCCTTGGTCATGCTGGCAGAGACGCGGGCCATCATCGCCTCGAACGTCTCGCCTGCCTGCGGGCGCATGACGATCCCCTCCGGCAGAGGGAACAGGGTGCAGGTGACATAGGCAGCGCCCAATGCGCGCGCATCCTGCGCCACCAGCGCGGCATCGTCGGCCAGGCTGCGTCCGCCACGCAGCGGTTTGGGCAGCAGGTTGAGGCTGGAGCAGGCGAGGCCCGCACCCCGGACCGCGGCGGCGATCGTGGCGGCGTCATGCCCTTCTAGGCCGGTTTCGACCTCGCGGTAACCGATCTTCGCCAAAGCCTTGAGTGTGGTCGCGGGGTCTTTGGCGACCAGCCCGGAGACGACATACAGGTTGATGCCGATGGGGTGGCGTTTCGTATCGAAGAACCGCCGCGCGCCTGCCCCCGTGGCAAGGGCGGCGAGCGAGGCGCTGCCGCCAGCGGCGATCAGGGAGCGACGGGAGATCATGCGAGCGCCTCCTTGGCGGGCGGATTGCGCAACATGCTCCACAGGACGATGGCGGCGAGGATGTCGAACAGGGCGAGCGCCGCGAACAGCGGATCGTAACCGACGGTATCGGCCAGCGCGCCCACGATCAGTGAGAAACTCAATCCGCCGATCCACGCGGCCGATCCCGCCATGCCGGTCGCGGTGGCGACGACACGCGGCTCGAACAGGTCCGCCGACAAGGTCATCAGCGCACCCGACAGCATCTGGTGTGCGAAGCCGCCGATGCAGAACAGGGCGATGGCAGCGCCCGCCGATCCGGCGAGGCCGATGCAGGCCGGGCCGACCATCATTATCGCGCCTGTCGTCATCACGATCTTGCGCGACCCCAGCAGCGAGATGCCGAACCGCTTCATCAGCCACGGCGCATAATAGCCGCCAAGGATGGAGCCGAGGTCCGCCGCGAGGAAGGGCAGCCAGGCAAAGGCTGCCACGCTTTTCAGGTCCAGCCCGCGCGCATCGACGAGGTAGAGCGGGATGAAGAAGCTGAACGTGTGCCACGCCGGTTCGCACAGAAAACGGGGGATGGCGATGCTCCAGAAGGCGCGGGTCATGATGACGTCGCGCCAGCTGGCGGTGGGGGTGCTGTCCGCCTCCGCCCGGCCTTCCATGATCAGCGCGCGTTCTTCGGCGCTCAGCCCCTTGTGCTCGTCCGGCGTGCGATAGCCCCAGTACCAGAGCGCCGCCCAGAGGAAGCCCACGCCACCCGTGACGACAAAGGCGGACTGCCAGCCCCAGGTGAAGATGCAGAAGATGACGATCGGCGGGGCGAGGATGCTGCCGAAGGAGGAGCCGATGTTGAACCAGCCGGTTGCCACGGTGCGTTCGCGCGGCGGGAACCATTCCCCCACCACCTTGATCCCTGCCGGGATGGCGGCGGCTTCGGTGAAGCCGAGGAGGCCCCGGAAGGCAGCGAGACTGGGCCAGCCGGTGGCAAAGGCATGGGCGCAGTTGGACAGCGACCATGCGACCGCGAACAATGCAAAGCCGAGGCGCAGGCCCATGAGGTCGAGCGCGAGGCCCGCCAGCGGCTGGGCGATGGTATAGGCGCCCTGAAAAGCGGCGACGACCCAGCTATATTCCTGCGTGGTCATGCCGAAGCTGTCCTTCAGCGTTGGCGCAGCCACTGCGAGGGAGGATCGGGCAAGATAATTGAGGACGGTGCCCAGCGTGACGAGGCTGATGATCCACCAGCGCAGTTGTCCGCCCGTCCTGCCTGTCATCTGCATTGCCTTCAAACTCCCCTGCCGATCCGGGCGCATCCCTATTTTGGTTTGACCAATGACGGAACCGGGAGAGCCTGTCAAATGATCGAAAGCGCCGCTGTCTCCCGGCTGCTTGCCTGTTTTTGCAGCCGTTGACTGGTTCCGGCTATGGTTCTACCTGTCCTGACCAATTGGCCGTCAGCGCGACTCCCGGCCTCAACCCATCTTTGAGAGGCTGCCCGTGCGCACGCTTGCCCTTCATCCCGACCGCCTCTTTCCCGCCGACCCTGCGACGCGGGCGATTGCCCGGAGCCTGTATGACGGTGTGAAGGCTCTGCCGATCATAAGCCCGCATGGCCACACCGATCCCGCATGGTTCGCGCAGAACGACAGTTTCGCCGACCCGGCGCAGTTGCTGATCGTACCGGACCATTATGTATTCCGCATGCTGTACAGCCAGGGCGTGCCGCTGGAGGCGCTGGGCGTGCCGCGCACCGACGGCGGGCCGGTCGAGACGGATTCGCGGGCGATCTGGACATGCTTTGCGGAACAGTATCACCTGTTCCGGGGCACGCCGTCGCGCATGTGGCTGGATTGGGTCTTTGCCGAGGTCTTTGGCATGGATGAGATATTGTGCGCGGACAATGCGGGCGCCTATTTCGACAGCATCGACGCGGCACTGCGCACCGACGCCTTTCGTCCCCGCGCACTGTTCGAGCGGTTCAACATCGAATTGCTGGCGACGACCGAGGGGCCGCTGGACCCGCTCACCCATCATCGAGCGATACAGGACAGCGGCTGGCAAGGGCGGGTCATCACCACCTACCGTCCCGATCCTGTGGTCGATCCGGAGTTCGGGGGCTTTGCCGCCAATGTCGCGCGGCTGGGCGAACTGACGGGCGAGGATGTGACGAACTGGGCGGGCTATCTGCGCGCCCATGAAGTGCGCCGCGCCTTCTTCCGTGACCATGGCGCGACAGCGACCGACCATGGCCACCCCAGCGCCGTCACTGCCGACCTGTCGCCCGCCGAGGCGGAGGCTCTCTATGCCACGGTGCTGGGCGGCAAGGCGACGCCTGCGGAGGCGGAGCTGTTCCGTGGCCAGATGCTGACCGAGATGGCGCGGATGAGCCTCGACGACGGCATGACGCTGCAAATCCATCCGGGCGTGTACCGCAATCACAACCGCACGCTCATGGAGAGTTTTGGTCGGGACAAGGGCGCGGATATTCCCATGGCCACCGATTATGTGCGGGCGCTGAAACCGTTGCTGGACCGCTTCGGCAATGAGCCGGACCTCAGCATCATTCTCTTCACGCTGGACGAGGACAGCTATGCGCGCGAACTGGCGCCGCTGGCGGGCCATTATCCGGCGTTGCGCATCGGGCCGCCCTGGTGGTTCCATGACAGCCCGGAGGGGATGCGACGGTTTCGAGAGAACGTCACCGAGACGGCGGGCTTCTACAACACCGTCGGTTTCAACGACGACACGCGGGCGTTCCTGTCGATCCCGGCGCGGCATGACGTGGCGCGGCGAATGGACTGCGCCTTCCTCGCCCGACTGGTCGCAGAGCATCGCCTGCCGGAAGATGAAGCACATGAGGTCGCCTATGCGTTGACCTATGACCTCGTGAAGAAGGCTTATCGCCTGTGAGCGAAGCATTGCGGAGATTGGCAAACGCTGCGCTGGACGGCCTGCCCGACGATGTGGAGCGTCCGTCCTACGACATCGGGCGGGTCGAGACGGGCGTCGTCCATCTGGGCATCGGCGCGTTTCACCGTGCGCATCAGGCGGTCGTGTTCGACGACGCGCTGCGGTCCGGCGATCTGCGCTGGGGCATCGTTGGCGTGTCGCTGCGTTCGGCGGGGGTACGCGACCAGATGGTGCCACAGGACGGGCTTTATACAGTGCTGGAGCGGTCGGACGCAGGGCGGCAGGCCCGGATCGTCGGTGCGGTGCGCGACGTGCTGGTCGCGCCCGAAGACCCGGCGAAGGTCGTGGCCGCGCTGGCGTTGCCCTCCGTCCACATCGTCACCCTGACCGTCACGGAAAAAGGCTATCACCTCGACCCGGCCACGGGACGGTTGCGCACGGACGATATGGAGATCGCGGCGGACCTCGCCGACCTCAGTGCGCCGCGCAGTGCGCCGGGCTTCCTCGTCGCGGGGCTGGCCGCGCGTCGGGAGGCGGGGCTGCCGCCGTTCACCGCCATTTCCTGCGACAACCTGCCGCACAATGGATCGCGCCTGCGCGCAGCCGTGCTGGCCGTGGCGGAAGCGCATGATCCCGCGCTGGCGGCATGGATCGCGGCCGAGGGCGCCTTTCCGCAGACGATGGTCGATCGCATCGTGCCCGCCACGACGGACGAAGATATCGCCGCGTTGTCCGAAACATTGGGCGTTGAGGATCGGGCGATGGTCAAGACCGAACCCTTTCTGCAATGGGTGATCGAGGATCGCTTTTGCGGGCAACGCCCGGACTTTGCGGCACTTGGCGTGCAACTGACCGCCGAGGTCGCGCCGTGGGAGGAGGCCAAGCTTCGACTGCTCAATGGCGCACACAGCGGCATCGCCTATCTGGGCGGGCTGGCCGGGATCGATCAGGTGGACCAGTTCGTGGCGCTGCCCGAAGGGCGCGGTTTCGTGGAAGCATTGTGGGATGAGAGCGCCGCGACGCTGACTCCCCCGCCGGGTCTGGACATCGCCGTCTATCGCGACCGGCTGATGGCGCGCTTCGCCAACAGCACGCTGGCGCACCGCACCCGGCAGATCGCCATGGACGGGTCGCAGAAAGTGCCGCAGCGTCTGGTCGCGCCGATCCTCTCCCGCCGAGCCAAGGGGGAACCGGTGGATGCGCTGGCTCTGGCGCTGGCGGCATGGATGCGCTGGCAGGGCGGCGTGGACGATATGGGCGAGGCCTTTGTCGTGGACGATCCGCTGGCGGCGCGCACGGCGGCGGCACTGGCGGGCGCAAGCGATGCGGCGGAACGTGTTTCGGCGTTGCTCGCGATCGAGGCTGTGTTTCCGGTCGCATTTGGACAGGACGGCGAACTGGTCGCGCTGCTGTCCGCCATGCTCGAAACGCTGGAGAGCGACGGCGCGCTCGCGGCAGCGGCGCGCTTTCGCCCCTAGCGGACCGCGTCCAGGGGCATGCGGCGGCGAAGCAGTCCGTCGCATCCCCCCATGTCGCGCGTCAGGCCAGTTCGATGAGAGCCACACCCTCCGGCGGCAAGGTCAGCGACAGTGCACCCTTGCTGTCGAGGCGCATCGTCACGGGCGGCGCGATGTCGGCCGCCTTGCGCAGGGCCATGATCTGCGCTGTCGTCGGATATTGCGGCGATCCCATCTTGCGCCAGGCGGGCATGGGCGATCCGCGCTCCTGATCGACGAAGCTGACCCGGACGGCGGCACCGGCCTTGGCGCGGGCGAAGCGCACGTCGATCCGCTTGGCCGATCCCTCCACCTTGCGCACGCTGGTCGCGCCGGGAATGCCTGCGGCCTGCTGCGCTTCGGCGAGGTTCCAGACGAGGGCGGACACGGCGCGACCGTTCTTGCGCGCGGCAAGAGCGGGGCCGGTGGTCGCCAGGCGCTCCTCGCCCAGACGGCTCAGCAGCTTATAGGTGTTGAAGCTGGGCCGAGCGATACCGCGGAACAGGGCGGACCAGCCATTGTCGCCTTCCTTGAGCAGATAGTCGGCGACGCCCAGTTCCTCATATTCGCCCGATAACGTCCAGTGCGACATGGCGCGCAGCATCGGAAGGCAGCGGCTGACGACATGGGCGATCATCGCGGGGCTGTCCGACGACCATTCGGTGAGCCAGATAGGGCGGTTGGCGAAGGACGAGGCGGCGACCGTCTCGCTGACCTTCTTCACCGTGTCGGGGATGACGTCGTTGACCGAATATTTGGCGCCCTTGCCGTACAGGGCGTCCTGATTGCCGCCCGCATAGGCGTGGGTGGCGAAGAAATCGACGGGCGCGTTATTCTGCGCGGCATATTGGGCGAAATCGCCGACCCAGTGACCGCCGGATGTGGCGGGGCCGCCGACCTGCAAGTGCGGGTCGATGCTTTTGATCGCGACGGCGGTCGCCTTGTACAGGTCGAAATATTGCTGCTGGTTGCCGGTCCAGAAGAAGGGCAGGTCCGGCTCGTTCCACACCTCGAACATCCACGACCGCACTGTGCCGATTCCGTAGCGCCCGATCAACGCCTTGACGAAAGTGGCGATGAACTCGCCCCACGCCTCGTTGGACTTGGGCGGGGTGATGTTGGCCTGGTAGAAGCCGAATGTGGCCGTGCCGGTCGCCAGCGCCTTGGGCATGAAACCCAGCTCGATAAAGGGGGCTGCGCCGCGTTCGATCAGGCCGTCATAGACCTCGAACACGTTGCGGAAATTGGGTGTCGGCTTGTTGCGGTTCATGATCGACGGCGCATAGACGCCCAGTTCGTCGGCGAAGATGCCGTGGAAGCGCACGCGCTTCAGCCCGACTTCGTTGCGCCAGCGGTCGAGGTCGTGCCGCCAATGCTCGCGCAGGGTGATGGCGGCGCGGTCGGAGCCGGCACATTCGGCCCAGATATGGGGGAGGGCGCCGGTTACAGCGCCGGTATCGACGGTAACCTCCACAGGCTGCCCCTCGCCCTGCGCCAAGAGGGGGCTGGCCGCCGAGGCCGCCGCCAGTACCGCGCCGCTCCGGATAAATTCCCGCCTGTCCATAATAGTTTGCCATCCTCCGATTTGTAAGCTGCCGAGATCGCCCGGCTCGCCATGGGCAAATTGGTAATGCCGGTGAGGGGTCATTTGCAAGGCTTATGGGCCCGCCCACCAATTCTCTCTATCGGTTCCAGTGACGGTCGGCGAATGTCCGTATCTCGCGCGTGCGGTCCTCGCTCTCCGGTCCGTCCATGAACATGACATGGGTCGCGGCGTCGAAGATATGCAGTTCCGCCTCCACGTCCGCGCGGCGCAGCGCCCGGTGCATCAGGACGGTATTGGACAGGAACAGGTCGCGTGTGCCGCTTTGCAACAGGGTCGGCGGAAAGCCCTTTGTGAAATCGCCGAACAGCGGCGACACATAGGGGTCGGTCAGATCATGGCCGCTCGCATAGAGCAAATTGGCGGGCATCAGGCTGCTGGTCAGCGCAGTGTCGATGCCGAGCAGCGTCTGGAAACTGTCACCCGATTCGGTGAGGTCGATCTCCGGCGTCATCAGCACGGCGGCGGCGGGCAGGGGCAGGCCCTCGTCGCGCGCCTTCAATATGGCGGCGGCGGCGATATTGCCGCCCGCCGATGGCCCGCCGACGATGATGTGGCGCGGATCGCCCTGGCGCAGCAGCGCGCGATAGACCGTCACGCAATCATCGACGCCCGCAGGGAATGGGTGCTCCGGTGGCATGCGATAATCGACGGACCACACCCGCGCGCCGAACATCGCGGCCATGACTTTCGCAAGCGCCCGGCAACTCTCGCCGCCGCCCCACAGCAATGCGCCGCCGTGGATGTCGAGATAGACGCTGGGATCATCCTCACCCACGCCCTCCGGTGTCGCGACGAACACGCGCACGCCGTCCACGTCGCGCTCCTCCACAGTGCCGGGAATATGCTGGCTCATCATGGTGAGGCCTACCTCGCCCACCGCGTCCATTCGGGCGATCAGGGCGCGCCAGCCGTCGATATCGCCCTGCTCCGGCCATTCGGGATTGGACAGCATGGGCTGCCCGGCCTGCGCGCGCGCCTCCGGGCTGAGATGCGAAGGCAGGGGGATATGCCGTTCGGGGAGGTGAAGGGTAAAGCCTTGGCTGTCGGTCATGCGGGTGTCTCGCCTGAGAATGTGTCGGGGAGGGTTGCGTAGGGCCTCCACCATGAAATGCGTTCACGGGGGCTTGTCCTGAATGCCGTGGTAATGGCAGGTTGTATGTATACGAAACCCCCGAACGGGGGTGGCCGCAGCAGAGGCCGGGGAGAGAGGAAGACCATGGTCGATTTCGCGACGGCATTGCTCAACGGCGCGTTCGAAACGCCCCTCTGGTCGACGTTCCTGCGGGAGTTGCGCACGAGGACAGGCTCCGAATTCGCGATAATGCTGATCCGCCCGTCCGACTGGTCGCTGGACGAAGGGTTGCAGCTGGTGTCGGGTGACTGCACGCTGGACGACATCACCCGGTCCTATCGCACCCATTTCCATCCCGCTCCGCCGATTCCCCGCGACTGGACGCAGGATGGCGTACCCTATTCCCTGACCGAATTGCTGGCCTATGATGGCGGTCTGCATGCTGCCTTTTACGACGAGCTGATCCACGACCAGCATGTCTCCGACATTCGGGAAATGCGGGTACAGGAGCCGGGTGGGATCAATGCCTGGCTGACACTGGTACGGCGCGACGGGACGTTCGAGCATAGGGACACCCAGGTGATGAGCGACCTCGCGCCGTTACTGCGCGGCGTGCTGCGCCTGTTCATGGCGCGTGAGAAGGATCGTTTCTCCGCATCGGTGACGGCAAAGGCGGTGGGCACCATGCAGATCGGCTGGATGGCATTGGATCGTGGAGGCATGATCCTCGACGCGGATGCCTTTGCCGAGAGGGCATTGGCGCGGTCGGGCATCGTCTCGCGCGCGGCCAACGGGCGGCTTGCCGTCCCCGCGCCGGAGCTGGAGCGTGAGATCATGCGCCGGATCGGCCAGACGGCGGAGCCGGGAGGTCGGTCGTGCGCCATCGTGCTGCGCGATACGCCCCGGCTAGAGATGCTCCTGACCCCGGTGACGGAGAAATCCCTGTTTCTGCCGGGGACGCCCGCCGCCATCGCCTATCTCCATGGCGATAGCTGGCGCTCCATCGATCGATCGGAACAGTTGGCGGACATGTTTTCCCTCTCGCCCAGCGAGGCGCGACTGGCGCTCGCCCTGTGCCGGGGCAACAGCATCGGGGAGGCGGGAGCACTGCTGGGCCTCAAGACGGAGACGGTGCGCAGCTATTCCAAGGCGATCTACGCCAAGACGGGTGCGCGGGGCCTCTCCGACCTGATGCGGATCCTGCGCGGCGGTGTCCTGTCTATGGCCGAATAGGCCTGCCCCCATCTGGGGGTTCTTGCGCGTCGCCCCGACCCTATAACTGCCCCCATAGCAAGTTGGAGAGCATGATGACGACGACCGAACCGGCGATGCCGAAGGGTGTCCTCGACCCTGAACGGATCATTCCCCCGCCAACCACGGTCAGCCCGGAAGCGCAGGCCTTTCTGTCGCAGCGCATGACAGCCGCGGGCGCGCCCAAGGGCACGGCGGACAAGGCCGCGTGGAAGGCCTATATCGAGCTGAGCAATGGCTGGCTGACCCAGCAGATGGAAGCAGCCGCCGCGATGTTTCCCGCCACGCTCAGCGAGCACCAGCTGGAGCGGACGACGCTGTATGAGGTCGTTCCCGAACAGATCGCGGCAGAGGATGCGGGCCGGGCCCTCTTCTACATCCATGGCGGGGCCTTCATCCACGGCTCCGGTCGGGCGGGAGCCTATATGGCGATGCCGCTCGCCTGCACGGCTGGACTGCGCACTTTTTGCGTCGATTATCGCATGCCGCCGGACCATCCGTTCCCGACGGGTCTGGACGATGCCGTCGAGGCCTATCGCCATGTGCTCGAAAGCTATGACGCCGCCAGCATCGCTGTTGCCGGTGGGTCGGCGGGCGGCGGTCTGGCGGGGTCGCTGATCCTGAAGCTGCGCGACCTGGGCCTCCCCCTGCCGGGAGCCTGCGTGCTGGCAACGCCGGAGGCCGACCTGACCGAGGCGGGCGATACGTTCGAGACCAATCATTATGCGGACGTGGTGCTGCAGGGGCGGTTGACCGACAGCATCGCGCTATATGCCGACGGCCACGACCTGACCGATCCCTATCTGTCGCCGCTGTTCGGTGACTTCAGCAAGGGATTTCCGCCCACCATCCTGAACTCGGGCACGCGGGACGCCTTTCTGTCCAACACGGTGCTGATGCATCGCAAGCTGTTGCGTGCCGGGATCGAGGCGGAACTCCATGTCTGGGAAGCGATGCCACATGGCGGCTTCTTCGGCGCGCCGGAGGATCAGGAGGTGCTGCAGCAGCAGGCCAGGTTCATTCGCAGGTATCTGGCCTGAAAAGACCGCCCAGTGGTGGATCCCCGCCGGGTTTCCGCCCCTTCGAGCAAAGCGGCTGGAGAATATGTTGCCGCGCGTATAAGCGGCACAGACTGCACCCTGAGGGAGAGATCAGAGCCGATGACGAAGAAGCCTGCCCAGCCCCAGCCTTTGGTCGCCAGTCACCGTGTCGCCGAACTG
>DASVNT010000088.1:0-58545 GCA_036383715.1 Sphingobium sp.
GGCGGCAGCCGCTTTCCTCGGCCTGCTCGCGACCGCCATCGGTCACACCTTCAACTACAAGCGCGACTTCCACATCCCGGCGGAGACGGTGACCACCACCGAGGCCGAGCGGACGCGCCAGCTCGCGGCGGGGGCCTGACACCATGGGCAACACGGTAACATACGACCCGAACAAGCCGGTCGCCTTCTACGACCTGGAACCGCATGACCATCCCGAGGGGCACAGCACCATGCTGGGCTTCTGGATCTACCTGATGAGCGACTGCCTCATCTTCGCGATCCTGTTCGCCTGCTATGCGGTGCTGGGCGGCAATTACGCCGCCGGACCGGGGCCGAAGGATCTGTTCGAACTGCCGCTGGTGGCTCTGAACACGGCGATGCTGCTGTTCTCCTCCATCACCTATGGCTTTGCGATGCTGTCGATGCAGCGCGGCGCCAAAGGGCAGGTGCTGGGATGGCTGGCGATAACGGGTATCTTCGGTTTGGCGTTCCTGTCCATCGAACTCTACGAGTTCGCGCACCTGATCCATGAGGGTGCGACGCCGCAGCGCAGTGCGTTTCTCTCCGCCTTCTTCACCCTCGTCGGCACCCACGGCCTGCACGTCACCTTCGGGTCGATCTGGCTGGTGACGCTGATGGTGCAGGTGTCGCGCAAGGGCCTGATCGCCGCCAACCAGCGCCGCCTGATGTGCCTCAGCCTGTTCTGGCACTTCCTCGACGTCATCTGGATCGGCGTCTTCACCTTCGTCTATCTGATGGGAATGCTGCGATGAACGCTGCAGATGAACATGAAGGCCACGGCCATGCCGAGGGCGCACACGGATCGATGCGCGACTATGTGATCGGTTTCGTCCTGTCGGCGATCCTGACCGCCACTCCCTTCTGGCTGGTGATGGAACGGCCGCTGTCCAATACGCTGACCGCCGTCGCCATCATGGGCTTTGCGGGCGTGCAGATGGTCGTCCACATGATCTTCTTCCTGCACATGAACGGCAAGCAGGAAGGCGGATGGACGCTGACCGCGCTGCTGTTCACGATCATCCTCGTCGTCATCATGATGAGCGGATCGCTGTGGGTCATGTACCACCTCAACAACAATATGATGCCGTCGGTGCACGACATGAGCCAGATGCCGTGACACGCCGTCCCGCGCGGACGGCCCTGACAGCGGTACTGCTGCTGATCGCGGGGCTGTTCGTGGCATTGGGCATCTGGCAGGTCGAGCGTCGGGCGTGGAAACATGCGCTGGTCGCCGCCGTCGAGACCCGCGCCCATGCCGCCCCGGTGGCAGCGCCCGGCCCCGCGCAGTGGCGCGCCGTGACTCAGGATCGCGATGCCTATCGCCGGGTGACGGTGGAGGGCCGCTTCCTGCCCGGTCGCCAGACACTCGTGCGTGCGGTCAGCGACCTTGGCTCCGGTTACTGGGTTCTCGCGCCGTTCGATACCGGGCGTTTCACCCTGTTGGTCAATCGCGGCTTCATCCCGCCCGAAGCAAAGGGCCGCGTGCCGGAGCCACAGGGACAGGTCCGCATCACCGGCCTCCTCCGCATTACCGAGCCGGGCGGCGGCTTCCTGCGTTCCAATGATCCCGCGAGCGACAACTGGTACTCTCGCGACGTTCCCGCCATCGCCGCGAAACGCCGCCTCGGCACGGTCGCGCCCTATTTCATCGACGCGGACGGCAGCCTCGACGCGCCGGGCAAGCCGACAGGCGGACTGACCGTCATCCGCTTTCCCGACAACCACATGGTCTATGCGCTGACATGGTTCGGCATGGCGGCGCTTTGCCTCTGGGCGCTTGGGCGACTAAGGTCGTCGGCATGACCGAAACGAGCAGCCCCACCCTGTCGCCGCCCATGGCGGACGCGGGGCGGCGCAACATGGAATTGCTGCTGCAACTGCGCTGGATCGCGGTGGGCGGCCAGCTTGTGACCATCGCCGCCGTCTATGGCCTGATGCACATCGACCTGCCGATCATCGACCTGTTGCTGGCGGTGGGGATGCTCGTCGCGATCAACCTGGCCAGCATGGTCCTGCTGTCGGGCCGCAGCCGCCCCGTCTCCAATGGCGAGTTGACCGTCGCCCTGCTGTTCGACGTGGCGACGCTAGCGTGGCAGTTGCACCATAGCGGCGGGCTGTCCAACCCCTTCTCCTCGCTGTTCCTGCTGCAGGTGGTGATCGGTGCGACCATGTTGCGCCCTGCATCCTCCTGGGTGATCGTCGGCGCGACCCTGCTGGCGCTGCTGCTGCTCGGCGCAGTGTCCCCGTCGCTCGCCCTGCCGCCCGTCTATGCCGACGACCGGCTGAAGCTTTATGTCGAGGGGAGCCTCGTCTGCTTCCTGCTGATCGCGGTGCTGCTGGTCCTGTTCGTCACCCGCATCAGCCGCAACCTGTCGGAGCGCGACGCCTCCCTCGCCAGCATCCGCCAGCGCGCGGCGGAGGAGGATCATATCGTCCGCATGGGCCTGCTCGCTTCCGGCGCGGCGCATGAACTGGGCACGCCCCTCTCCTCCCTCTCCGTCCTGATCGGCGACTGGAAATCCATGCCGCGTTTCGCGCAGGACGCGGACATGCAGGAGGATCTGGCCGACATGGATGCCGCCATAAAACGGTGCAAGACCATCGTCAGCGGCATCCTGATGTCCGCAGGCGAGGCGCGCGGCATCGCGCCCGAATTCACAACCGTACGCGGCTTCGTCACCGGCCTCGTGACTGACTGGAGCGCGATCCGGCTGCCCGGCACCATCCATCTGGACGACCGTTTCGGAGAAGATGTGCCCATCGTCTCCGACCTCGCCCTGCGGCAGGTGATCGCCAATATCATCGACAATGCGGCGGACGTCTCCCCGCGCTGGATCGGCATCACCGCCAGCCGGGAACGCGAAAGCCTGATCCTCGACATCGCCGACAACGGCCCCGGTTTCTCGCAGGAGATACTGGACGGCTTCGGCCAGCCCTATCGCTCGACCAAAGGCAAGCCGGGCGGCGGCCTCGGCCTCTTCCTGCTCGTCAACGTGGTGCGGAAACTGGGTGGCGAGGCATCCGCGGTTAACCGGGAGGACGGCGGCGCTCTGGTCCGCGTCATCCTCCCGCTGGAGGCGCTGACCTATGGCAAGGAGGGCCGGGCATGAGCGAGGCGATGGAGGATCGGCGCCTGCTGGTGATCGTGGAGGATGACGCGGCCTTTGCGCGGACACTGAAACGCTCGTTCGAACGGCGCGGCTATGATGTCGTCGCGGCAGCGAACCATGAGGAACTGGTCGCGTTGCTCCGCGACCACCATCCCGATTTCGCGGTGGTCGACCTGAAACTCGGCGGAGCGTCGGGCCTGACCTGCGCCCAGACCCTGCGCGCGCTGGATGACGAGATGAAGATCGTCGTCCTGACCGGCTTTGCCAGCATTGCGACCGCGGTCGAGGCGATCAAGCTGGGCGCGTCCTATTATCTCGCCAAGCCGTCGAACACCGACGACATCGAAGCCGCCTTCGCGCGGGAGGACGGCGATCCCGACGCGCCGTTGGACGGCCGCCAGTCGTCGATCAAGACCGTGGAATGGGAGCATATCCACCAGACGCTGGTGGAGACGGACTTCAACATCTCGGAGGCCGCGCGCCGACTGGGGATGCACCGGCGGACACTGGCGCGCAAACTGGAGAAGCGGCAGTTGCGGTAAGGATTGTCTCTACGCACCCGCAACGGTGGGAACGCCCGGCGCGAGGAGTCGTTGAGCCTGCTTACATGGTGGATGAGCAAGTCGTCGCCGCCTGACGGAGAGCAACGTGACCAGCTATATCGATAATGCCGCCCTGTCGAAGACGGACGGCGGCGCGTTTACCGAAGTCGTGCCGGGCATGCTGGCGTTATGGACGCTGCCGTGGACGGTATTTCAGTTCTGGACCCAAAGCTGGTCGGACCTGCTGATCAAAAACGAACCGGAAACCGACCGCGATACCGGCACTGTTCAACTGCCGGTGCCCGATCCCCTGCAACGCGACAGAGACAGCGAGCTTTTCGCCTGACGACGGGTCAGTTGACCGGGCCGATGCGATCCACGCAAATCAGTTTGGAGGAATAGAGGCCCCCCTCCACGCGGACGGCGTGGTCGACCAGATGCGTCGGCACCCGGTCCAGTTCCAGCCACATTTCGGCCCCGTCATCGCCGCGCAAGGCGTAGCAATGGTCCTTGAAGATCAGCGTACCGACTGCCTCGCATGGCGATGCGTGTACCGACTTGTTTTCTGTCATGGACGACTCCCCTTTGGCGGTCAGTCATCCTCCCCATGGCGGGCAGTGTCCACCATGGCCCGCCCTCTGGCAAGCGGTCAAAATTGCAGATCGATGACAGGAGGGAGCATTGCGACAAAAGAGAGACACCTGGCCTTCAGGCTACCAGTGTCGGCACTCCGCACCGCATCCGGTCCACCCGCACATCCGCCGCGCCCAGCTTGACGCCGAGCAGGCCCGTCACCTGATTGAGCAGCCCGTCGAGCGATGGCGCAACGCTCAGCAATACGCCCGCCAGCGAGTTGACCAGCGGCCCTGCATTCACCGTGATGCCCAATGTGGTCACGCTGAGTTGCACATTGCTGACCAGCGATGTCGCGACGCCCGTGCTCAGGTCGCGGGTGCTGACGGTGCGCGTGCGGTGGTTGGCGATATCGTCCTTGCTGAACAACACGCTCTGCGCACTCATGCCGCCCAGCGCAATGTCCGCATAGGCGTTGATCCTGGTGCCCAACAGGTTGAGGAGCACGGCGGGCTGTTTCGTCATCGGCAGGGAGAAATTGTCGATGTCGTCTACGGCGATGTCCGCAATCGCGACCGATCCAACCGAGGGCGTCACCGCCAGCGTCACACCGTCGCTGCTGCTGCCGTCGCAGCGTATGTCCGAAAGCCTCGCCTCCGCCGCCGCCAGTTCGGCATAGAGCGGGACGCGCAGCGACAGGATGCCGGGCAAGGCCGTGACGACGCGGGTATCGAGATAGATGCGCGCGGCGGAGGTGCGGACCACCACATCCTTGGCCTGCGTCACGGTCAGCCACGGCGAATGCCCCGTCCCACCGCCTGCCACGATCAATTTCACGCTGGTCAATCCCGGCACGACGACGTCGAGGCTCGTCTCGTAACTGCCGCCTTTCGACTGGATCAGGAGGGAGCGCAGGAAGGACAGGGCATCGACCTTGATCGCGCTGTCATTGCCCCGCGTGGTGGTCTGCCCCAAAGGGCCGAGGTCGATGATATCCGACAGCCTTACGCTGCCCGTGCCGAGCCGCGCGACGAGAGCCTGTAACGTGCCCGCGCTCCCGCTCGTCGGCGCGGCGTCGCCCAGTGCCTGCACCAGCGTCGACAGGGGGACATTCGCACCGAACACATCGGCATAGGTCGCGCCCTGCATGTTCAGCCGGACACGCAGCGCATCCGCAAAGCCCAAAAGGTCCACGTCCGCCGCCGCCAGCCCCTGCGTATCCACCAGCGACAGGTTGAGGTTGGTGCCCGCGATGGAGGACAGCAGGTCGTTGGCGATGCCGCCCGACAACCCCGCCAGCTTCGTGCCGATGGAAAAGGCCGCCATGTTGACCCGCGCGGCCGTCGCATGCGCGCGGATGACGAGGCCCGACCTGCCGAGCAGCAGCTTGCCAAAGAACAGCGGCACCGTGCGTTGCAGCGTCAGTTGCGCGGCGGAGGGGGCCGTTGCCCCTTGCGTGAACCGTGCGGACATCGCCACGCTCTTGTCCCGCGCATAGGAGCCCGTGGTCAACGTGCCGATCTGGATGCCGCCCACGCCGGTGCGGTTGATGATGGCCTGAGCCGAGGCGGTGCCCTGCCCGCTAATATCACCCTGCGCGGCGGCGAGGACGGCGGCGTCCGCTATCCCCTGCAACTGGCGTTTGGCGAGGAACAGGGAACCGATGTCCACCGCCGCCGCCGCCGCGCCCGCCAGCGCGGTCAGCGAGAAGGCGAACAGGATCGCGGCGACACCCCGGCGGTCGCTATGCAACGCCCGCAGGTGCCGGACGATCCGGGCGATCGCCCTTCCCACTTTCACAACGAAACCAGTTTCACGACGGAGGCGCGCTGGATCGGACCGGCCGGCATCGGCAGGAGGGCGGTCACGAAAAACGCCGCCTTCGAGACATTATAGCTGACCGTCACCGTGTAATAATCGCCGCTGACAGCAGAACTGGTCGTCACCAGCGTGGGATTGACCACGCCCGCCGCGCCGACGCTCTGCCGCACTGCATCGCCGGCGAGCGTCTGGCGCTCCCCTGCGTCGATTCCGGCGAGGGATGCGCGCGCGCCTTCGTTCGCGGCCTGCTGGATAGCGTGCGCCGCCATGAACCACAGGCCGTAGTTGATCATGCCCACCAGCATCATGAGGAGGATGGGCAGCAGAATCGCCGCCTCGATCAGCACAGCGCCGCGCGCATCGCCGCGCAACGTGCGCGCCCTGCGAACGGTATGAGCGGCGGCCTTGCGATCCTTTTCCATGGCGCAAGGGTCGCACGGAATGGCAAAGCGGCCTTTAGCGGGGCGTCATAACTTCGGCGCGGATTTTACGCACTGGACGGACAGGATTGCGGATCTCCATCCCGCAGCAGGCCATCGCCGATCCCGCGATTTGCCGCCACATCCACCCATCCGGTGGGGCAGAGGGTGCCGCGAGGTTGAGGATGTATGAAATCCTGCGGAAACCCGTGCTCGCGAAAATACGCAGCGGACGGGATTTGTGGATTCCCCTGTTGCCAGCGGGTGATTGAGCGTGTCCGGCTCGCTTTAGCGTTTGAACTGAGGGCGCACGGGGACTAGGCAGGCGGCAACCCCGCCCTGCCCATGCCCTCGCATCAAGGTTGCTCCATGGACGAAACGCTTCGCCGCGCCGCGCTCGATTATCATCAGTTCCCCCAGCCGGGCAAAATGCGGATCGAACCGACCAAGCGCATGGTCAACCAGCGCGACCTCGCGCTCGCCTATTCGCCCGGCGTCGCGGCCCCCTGCATGGAAATCGCCGCCAACCCGGACAAGGCGCTCGACTATACCGCGCGCGGTAATCTCGTCGCCGTCATCTCCAACGGCACGGCGGTCCTCGGCCTCGGCGCGATCGGTGCGCTGGCCTCCAAGCCGGTGATGGAAGGCAAGGCCGTCCTGTTCAAGAAATTCGCCGACATCGACGTGTTCGATATTGAGGTGGATACGACCGACCCGGAAAAGTTCATCGAAGCGGTCGCCCTGCTCGAACCAACCTTCGGCGGCATCAACCTCGAAGACATCAAGGCCCCCGAATGCTTCGCCATCGAGGCGGCGCTGAAGGCGCGGATGAACATCCCCGTCTTCCACGACGACCAGCATGGCACCGCCATCGTCGTCGCGGCGGCGGTGCGCAACGCTCTGGTGCTACAGGGCAAGACTCTGGCGGAGGCCAAGCTGGTGACGTCGGGCGCGGGCGCGGCGGCGCTGGCCTGCGTAGACCTGCTCGTCTCCATGGGCGTTCAGCAGGAAAATGTGACGCTGACCGACAAGGACGGCGTGGTGCATACCGGCCGCGAGGGCATGGGGCCGAACATGGCCCGCTACGCCCGCGACACCAATGCGCGCACCCTGCCGGACGTGCTTCCGGGCGCGAACGTCTTCCTCGGCCTCTCCGCGCCGGGCGTGCTCAAGCCCGAATGGCTGCCGCTGCTGGCCGACAAGCCGCTGATCTTCGCGCTCGCCAATCCGGAGCCGGAAATCCGCCCGGAAATCGCGCGCGAAGTGCGCCCCGACGCCATCGTCGCCACTGGCCGATCCGACTATCCCAATCAGGTCAACAACGTCCTGTGCTTCCCCTATATCTTCCGGGGCGCACTCGACGCAGGCGCGACCACGATCAACGAGGCGATGAAGGTCGCCGCCGCCGAAGCCATCGCCAGCCTCGCCCGCCTGCCCGCGCATGAAAGCGTCGCGCAGGCCTATGGCGGGCGCAAGCTGGTCTTCGGCCCCGAATATATCATCCCCACGCCCTTCGACCCCCGCCTGATCGCGGAGATCGCGCCCGCCGTGGCAAAGGCCGCGATGGACAGCGGCGTGGCAAAGCGCCCGCTCGACATCGACGCCTACAAGCGTTCGCTGGAGCAGCAGAACACCCGCTCCACCCAGTTGATGATGCCGGTGTTCGAGGCCGCGCGGAACACAAACACCCGCGTCGCCTATGGCGAGGGCGAGGACGAGCGCGTGCTGCGCGCCATTCAGGACGCGCTGGACGACGGCATCGTCCGCCCCGTCATCGTCGCGCGCCGCCGCGTGCTGGCCGAGCGCCTGCCCGAACTCGGCCTGCGCTTCGAACTCGACAAGGATGTGGAGGTCATCGACCCGGAGACGGACCATGCGATCATGGAGCCGCTGGTCGAGGCCTATCGCGCGATCGCCGCGCGCAAGGGCGTGCCCTCGGCGGAGATCATCCGCCACGTCTATCGCCGCCCGACGGTGACGGCGGCGATGCTGCTCAGGACCGGCCATGTCGATGCGGCGCTGGTCGGCGGCAACTCCGAATATTGGGGGCAGATGGAATATGTCCTGCGCATCATCGACCGTGCGCCGGGGAAAAGCCGCGTCTATGCGCTGTCGGGCCTGATCCTTGATGCGGGCGCGCTGTTCATCACCGACACGCATATGGTTCCCGACCCGACGCCGGAACAGGTTGCGGAGATGACGCAGCTTGCGGCGGCGGAAATCCGCCAATTCGGTCTGGAACCGCGCGTGGCCCTGCTCTCCCACTCCAACTATGGCGCCTCGCACAGCCCCAGCGCGCGCAAGATGCGGACGGCCTTCCAGATCGTGCAGCAGAAAATGCCCGACCTGCTGGTCGATGGCGAGATGCACGCCGACGCCGCCCTGTCGCAGCGTCTGCGCGAGCGGCTGGTGCCGGACAGCCGGTTCGAGGGGCCGGCGAACCTGCTCGTCATGCCGAACCTCGACGCGGCGAACATCACGCTGACCGCCCTGTCCGCGTCATCCAGCTCGCCCACCGTCGGTCCGATGCTGATGGGCCTGTCCAAGCCGATCCATGTGCTGACGCCCGGCGTCACCGCGCGCGGCATCCTGAACCTGACCGCTATCGCCGCCGCCGAAGTCATGCAGCAGCAACGCTGATGGACCTCGATACGCTCTGCCTCCGCTATTTCGGCACGTCGGATCTGGAGACACTGGACGACGCCGCGCTGACGGCGGGCAAGGAGCAGCTCGCCATCGATTTCGCGGTGGAACGGGAACCGAGCCGCCGTTTCGCGCTCTGGGCGCTGATGGCGGGTCTGGAGATCGCCCCCTCTCCCGCCGATGCATTTCCCAAGGATGAGAAATTGCGGGCCGCGGCGGGCCTCTATCTCGACATGCAGTGGAAGCTGACGCGGGAGGAGTGATCCTCAGCCGGACGCCAATTGTGCGACGACCGGCTCTCCCTCCTCAACCGTCAGGCGCCCCGCCCCGGCCAGCGCCGCAGCCTCCTCGCGCAAGCGACGCTTGGTGACACGGCGCGCGGCCACGCCTGCGGCATCGGCGCGCAGGATGATCGGCTGCGCGGCGAGGAAGTCGCTATTCTCCCCCAGTGCCCGCTGCTGCGCCTCGCACATCGGGCCGTCTTCCGTCTCGAAGATGCTGTGCATCCGCTGTTCGGTGATGCGCGTCCGCTCGACATTATGGATGTCGTTGGTGCGCCCGGACGACCAGAAATAATGGGTGCTGCTTTCCGTCTCCGGCGTCAGCAGATGCGCGGACGGAGACGACAGCCCCTGTTCCTTGCTCTTGCCATGTTCCCAGAACGCCGTGTCGACCAGGATATTGCCCGGCAGGTTCCAGCGGCTGTGCCCCTGCCCCTCCACATCGTCGAAAGGCAGGTCCATCATCTTCTGCCGTCTTTCGTCCAGATGATAATGGTGCCGCCACAGCATCGACCACACCGTATCGCCCTCCACCTTCAACTTGTTGGTGAACTGGGAGAAATCCGATCCGTCGTGGACGGTGGGATGCAGATAATGGACATGGCTGAGGTCGAGCAGATTGTCGGCCAGCAGCTGATAATTGGCGGCGATGTGGGAATAGCCGCGCGCCACCGCATAATGGTCCGTGTCGGACATGAAGTCGAAGGCGGGGATCAGCGCCGGGTCAGCCTCAGCCGCCTCGCCCAGCCATAGCCAGACCACCGCATAGCGTTCGACCGCCGCATAGGCACGGACGCAGATGCGCGCGCGCTGCTGCTCGTCATTGGGTGCGTCGGAACAGGCGCCCGTCCGGTCGAAACTGAGGCCGTGATAGCCGCATTGCAGCGTGTCGCCGATGCGCTTGCCCATCGACAGCGGTACGAAACGATGGGGACAGCGATCCTCCAGCGCGGCGATGCCGCCATCTGCCGTGCGGTACATCACGATCTGCTCGTTGCAGAGCATGCGGCTGACGAGGCCCTCGTCAAGCTCATGGACATGGGCCGCGACGTACCAGGCGTTTTTCAGAAAAGTCACCGCTCTCTCCCACTCGCCCATCGATGATGGTGCGCATTTGAGTCGATACAGCTCCTACCGTAATTCTAACATAAAAACAATATGTCGAAATGGTGAACTTTTGTCATGAGATTTTCACGCTTGCCGCGACGGTCAGCAATCCCGCAAGCGTCGCGCTGTCATCCGCCCTGCGCCATGCCAGTCCCGTCTCCAGCATCGGCGGCTCTGCCAGGTCGAGGTAACGCACGCCGGTCCGTGCGAGATTGCGCAGCGACGCGGGCACCAGAGCAAAGCCCATGCCCGCCGAGACGAGGCTGATGATCGTCTGCATCTGGATCGCCTCCTGCCGGATATGCGCGGGCTGGCCCCGTCCGGCGAGATAGCCGAGCACTAGATCATGGAACACCGGCGCGACACGGCGCGGGAACAGGATCAGCGGCCGGTCCAGCCAGTCGTCGCCCGACAGGCTTCCGTCGGCCGTCCACGCCTCCGGCACCGCCGCCACCAGAGGTTCGCGCAGCAGCGGCATATACGCCAGCGTGTCCGGCAGCGGCGCGTCTGGCGGGATGATGATCCCCGCGTGGATTGCGCCGGGACCGCTTCCGTCGATCAGCGCCCCGATCTGCACGTCGCTGGTGGCTTCGGTCAGGGTGATCTCAACCTGCGGAAAGCGCGCGGCATAATGGCGGACCAGCGCGGGGAGCAGGCTGTAGTCGGCGGTGCTGACGAAGCTCAGGCCGATCCGGCCCGCCGTGCCGTCACGGATGCGCCGGGCGATGTCGGGCAGGTCGGCGATGCCCTCCACCGCCGGACGCACATGCTCCAGCCATTGCCGCCCGAAGGCCGTCAGCGCGACGGCCCGCTTCGACCGGATGAACAGCGCCGCGCCCAATTCCCGCTCCAGCGCCATGATCGACTGGCTGAGCGGCGGCTGTGTCATGCCCAGCCGCTCCGCCGCTCGCCCGAAATGCAGCGTGTCCGCCACGCTCAGGAAATGGCGCAATTGCCGCAAGTCCATCATCGCACAAAGTCTCCCTGCGACCTTATATCTGCCCAATAATATATTTCACAACCTTTGGCAGAAGGCGTAGAGGCGGGCGTTATAAAAGATAGTTTCGAGGACCGCGGACAATGCCCCATTATCGTTCACGCACCAGCACCCATGGCCGCAACATGGCGGGCGCGCGCGGCCTCTGGCGCGCCACCGGCATGACGGACGAGGATTTCGGCAAGCCGATCATCGCGGTCTGCAACAGCTTCACCCAGTTCGTGCCGGGCCACGTCCACCTCAAGGATCTCGGCCAGCTGGTCGCGCGGGAGATTGAAGCGGCGGGCGGCGTCGCCAAGGAGTTCAACACCATCGCGGTCGATGATGGCATCGCCATGGGCCATGACGGCATGCTCTATTCCCTGCCCAGCCGCGACCTGATCGCGGACAGCGTGGAATATATGGCCAACGCCCATACCGCCGACGCGCTGGTCTGCATCTCCAACTGCGACAAGATCACGCCGGGCATGCTGATGGCTGCGATGCGCCTCAACATCCCCGCCATCTTCGTGTCCGGCGGCCCGATGGAGGCTGGCAAGGCGGATATTCATGGCCAGACGGTCGCGCTCGACCTGGTCGATGCCATGGTCGCCGCCGCCGACGACAGCTACACCGACGAAGAGGTGAAGGTCATCGAGCGGTCGGCTTGTCCGACCTGCGGCAGCTGCTCCGGCATGTTCACCGCCAATTCGATGAACTGCCTGACCGAAGCACTCGGCCTTTCGCTGCCCGGCAACGGCTCCGTTCTCGCCACCCATGCGGACCGCGAGAAGCTGTTCCGCGAGGCGGGCCGCACCATCGTCGACCTCGCCAAGCGTTGGTATGAGCAGGAGGACGCCTCGGCCCTGCCGCGCTCCATCGCCAGCTTCGCCGCGTTCGAAAATGCAATGAGCCTCGACATCGCCATGGGCGGGTCGACCAACACCGTCCTCCACCTCCTCGCCGCAGCGCATGAGGGCGAAGTGCATTTCACCATGGCCGATATTGATCGCCTCTCCCGGCGGGTTCCCTGCCTGTCCAAGGTCGCGCCTGCCAAGCAGGACGTCCACATGGAAGACGTCCACCGCGCGGGCGGCATCATGGCGATCCTCGGCCAGCTCGACAAGGCGGGCCTGATCGACTCCACCCTGCCGACCGTTCACTCAAAGACCATGAGCGAAGCCCTCGATCGCTGGGACATCAGCCGCACCGAGAGCGAGAGCGTGCGGGAATTCTACAAGGCCGCGCCCGGCGGTGTCCGCACCACGGTCGCGTTCAGCACGAACAACCGCTGGAAGGAACTCGACCTCGACCGCGAAAATGGCGTGATCCGCAGCACCGAACATCCCTTCTCCAAGGATGGCGGTCTCGCCGTCCTGTTCGGCAACCTCGCGCCCGAAGGCTGCATCGTGAAGACGGCGGGCGTGGACGAGAGCATCCTGACCTTCCACGGCACCGCGCGCGTCTACGAAAGCCAGGACGCCTCCGTCGCCGCCATCCTCGGCAATGAGGTGAAGGAAGGCGACGTCGTCGTCATCCGCTACGAAGGGCCGAAGGGCGGGCCGGGCATGCAGGAAATGCTCTATCCGACCAGCTATCTGAAGTCGAAGGGGCTGGGCAAAGCCTGCGCGCTCATCACCGACGGGCGTTTCTCCGGCGGCACGTCGGGCCTGTCCATCGGCCATGTCTCGCCCGAAGCGGCGGAGGGCGGACTGATCGCGCTGGTCAAGACGGGCGATCCCATCGTCATCGACATTCCTAACCGCATCATCCGGCTGGACGTGGACGACGCCGAACTCGCCCATCGCCACGAGGAGATGGTCGAGCGCGGCAAGAAGGCGTGGAAGCCCTTTGGCCGCAAGCGCAACGTCTCCCCCGCCCTGCGCGCCTATGCCGCCCTCACCACCAACGCCGCACGCGGCGCGGTGCGGGACGTCAGCCAGGTCGAAAAGGACTAAATCTTTCTGAGAAGATAGATGTCCATGATCCAGCCGTGCTCCTCCCGGAGCGCGGCTCGGGTCCGGATGATCTCTGTGCCTACCTGCGCCAGCGGCCCGGCAAGTAAAGCCTGCGCCGCCATGCCGAGATAGGCGCCCCACCAGATGTGCAGGCCATCGGAGGGCCCCTCCCGCAACAATGTCTGGAACGCGCATTTGCCGTCCAGCATCGCCACCACTGTCCCGGCATCCTGCGGCCAACCGCGTTCTGTCAGCCGACGCCCCGTGGTGATGAGCACCGGATCGGCGAGGCTGTTGAGCGGTATGGCATGGGCGGCGGTCAGCATCTGGATGCTGGTGATCCCCGGCACGACCGTCACCCGGACGTCCAGCCCGCCTGCGCCCAGACGCTCAGCAATGCGCAGGGTGCTATCATACAGCGACGGATCGCCCCAGACGAGCAGCGCCATCCGCCCGCCGTTCGGCAGATGCGTCGCAATCTCCGCCATCCAGAGGGCCGCAATCGCATCATGCCAGTCGTTGACCGCATCGATATAGGGCGGCGTCGCCTCGCGCAACGGCATGTCGAACTCGACAACGCGCGTAGGGCCGGTCAGCACCTCCGCGCAAATGCCACGGCGCAGGTCGATGAGGTCCGACTTCGCATCTCCCTTGCGCGGTAACAGGATCAGGTCGGCCTCGTTCATCGCCCGGATCGCCTGCCGGGTCAGATGGTCGGGATTGCCCGTGCCAATACCGATCAGCGTCAGGTCGATCATGCGTCCTCCTCCGCCGCGATCAGGTGAAAGTAGCTGCCCGACGCCAGCCCCCTGCGCGATCCCGCCTCGGCCACCACTTCCCCTTCCGCATCGGTGATATGGGCGAGCGGTTCATCGGGCTGCGCGACAAGGGTGGAATAGTGAAACTCATGCCCGCGCAATACCGCGCCCTCAGCGAACCCGGCGGCAGGCGCGAGCAGCCGTGCATGGCGATAGCCCAGATGCAGGCGGCGCTCCTGATAGCTGGTGACGAGGCCCAGCTGCCCGGCCATGCGGTGCGCCGTCCCATCCTTGTCGATCAACGCCTCGCCCAGCACCATATAGCCACCGCACTCGCCATGGACCCGCCGCCCTTTCAGCCCATCCAGAAAGGTCCGCGCTGCCGCCAGCCGACCGGCATGGAGTTCGGGATAACCGCCCGGAAGCCAGATACTGTCCGCCGCGCTGTCGGGCGCTTCATCGGCCAGCGGCGAAAAGGGAATGATCTCCGCCCCCGCCCTGCGCCAGCCGTCGAGCAGGTGCGGGTAAGTGAAGGAAAAGGCGGCATCCCTTGCGAGCGCGATCCGCTGGCCGGGCGGGGTCAGCCGGGGTGCTTCGACAGCCCCCACCCCCCGCCGCGCAGCCCCGCGCAGCGCGCCCAGATCGACATGGCCGCGCACGAAATCGGCCAGCGCGCCCAGCATCGGCTCCAAGTCGGGATGCTCGACCGCCTGCACCAGTCCCAGATGCCGCGACGGCAGGCTGAGGTCGGTGCGCCGGGGCAGCGCGCCCAGCACCGCAATCCCCGCCGCCGCCATGGCGTCACTGACGAACCGTCCATGTCGCGGACTGGCAACGCGGTTCAGGATGACGCCCGCGAACAGTTCCTCCCCGATATGCTGGCGAAAGCCGGAGACTGCCGCCGCCGCCGACTGGCTCTGCCCCGACACATCGACCACCAGCACCACCGGCCAGCCCATCAGCCGGGCAATGTCCGCCGCCGCGCCTATACCCTGAGCGCCCGGACAGACGGCACCGTCGAACAGGCCCATCGCCCCCTCGGCCAGCGCGAAATCCGCGCCCACCGCCTCCGCCGCTATGCCGTGGAGCAGCCCCTCCCCCATCGCCCAGCTATCGAGATTGAACGAAGGCCGCCCTGCCGCCGCGCCGTGGAAGGCCGGGTCGATATAATCGGGGCCGGTCTTGAACGGCTGCACCGCCAGCCCGTCCTCGCTCAGCGCGCGCAGCAGGCCGAGCGTCACAGTCGTCTTGCCCGCACCGGAACAGGGCGCGGAGATGACAAGGCCCGGCGGCACTACTGTCACTCGCTGTGATCCGCGAACGGAGAGTCCGCCGACTGCGGCCGGAAGCGGCGGTCGTAGTCCAGTGCGTACAGCATGGACTCGCTGAAATCCTCCGCCGCCAGCACAGGCCCGACGAAGATCAGCGCGGTCCGCTCCATGCTGCCCGCCACGGCACTCTCCACGGTGGAGAGTGTCGCGCGGATCACCCGCTCGTCAGGCCAACTCGCTCGCCACACCACCGCAACCGGACACTCTGCGCCATAGGCAGGCGACAGGTCCGCCACCACCTGCGGCAAATTATGGATCGACAGATGGATCGCCAGCGTAGCGCCCGTCGCGGCAAAGCGATCCAGCGTTTCCCGTTCCGGCATGGCGCTCGCCCGGCCCGGCGTGCGAGTCAGGACCAGCGACTGGCCGAGGCGCGGCAGGGTCAATTCCACCTCCAGCGTCGCGGCGGCAGCCGCGAAGGCAGGAACGCCCGGCGTGATCGTGAACGGAATGCCCAGAGCGCGCAGGCGACGCAGTTGCTCCCCCATGGCGGACCAGATCGACAGGTCGCCGCTATGCAGCCGGGCAATGTCATGACCCGCTTCATGCTCGACCCGGATCGTCGCGATGATCTCATCCAGCGACAGGGCGGCGGTGTTCACGATCCGCGCGCCCGGCGGGCAGTGGCCCAGGATCGCCGCAGGGACCAGCGACCCGGCATAGAGGCACACCGGGCTGGCCGCGATCAGGTCGCGCCCGCGCAGGGTAAGCAGGTCAGGCGCACCCGGACCCGCGCCGATGAAATGGACGGTCATTGCGATACTCCCTGGGCGAGCGCGCAGGTCGCCATGCGGTCGGGGGAAATATGGCGGCGGGAGAGAAGGCGCGCGCCCGGCCCCGCCGCGACCAGCGCCACCGCCTCCGCCACGCTGCCCGTACCGCGCGCGGCCAGGCTGAACGGCGAGTTGGTCAGCGTGACCATCCCGCCCAAAGTCTCCGTCCCGAACGCCAGAAAGGGCAGGTCCAGCAGGCTCGCCAAACGCTCCACCAGCGGCACCTTGTCCAATACGGTGGCGAGCGCGCGGACGGAGGGATGCTCCGCCTGCGCCAGCGTCAGCGCATCGACCAGCGAGGCGATGTCCGCGCCCGGTCGATAGCCAAAGCCCGCGATGATCACAGCACCACCGTCCATTGCACCACCGGATAGCTCGCCCGCCACCCGCGACGGCTGCCCAGCGGCTGTGCCTCCGCCAGTTCGATCCGCAGCAGATGGCCGCCCTTCGCGCCCTGCCATGCGGCCAGCAGCGCCTCGGATTCCAGCGTCACCGCATTGGCGACGAGGCGGGTGCCGGGGGGAAGGATGCTCCAGAGCGTCTCCAGCAGGCTTTGCGACAGGCCGCCGCCGATGAATACCACGTCGGGCACGGGCTGTCCCGTCAGTGCATCCGGCGCGCGCCCCTCTACCAGCACCAGCCGCTCCACGCCCAACGCCGCCGCATTGGCGCGCGCACGGACCGCGCGTGCCGGATCGGCCTCGAACGCTGTCGCCTGTGTCATGGGGTGGGTCAGCAGCCATTCGATGGCGATGGACCCGGACCCCGCGCCAATATCCCACAGGTGCTCGCCGGGGCGCGGTGCCAGCGCCGAAAGGGTGAGCGCGCGGACGGGCCGCTTGGTAATCTGTCCGTCATGGGCGAACCAGTCATCGGCCAGCCCGGACGCGCGCGGCATGGTCCGGCCCTCACCCGCCACGACGATCCCGACCGCAACCGGATGGGCAATGTCGGTGAAGTCCAGCGCCTGCGCCACCCCCTGCCGGATGCGTTCGCGGGGACCGCCCAGTGCTTCCATGACGTGCAGGGTAGAGGTTCCAAAGCCCTGATCACACAGATATTTTGCCAGCACCGCCACCGCTGCTCCGTCGCGCACCAGCACGATCATCCGCCTGCCGGGCGCGAGGTGCGGACGTAGCCGTGACAAGGGCGCGGCATGCAGGCCCAGGCACGCCGTCTCCTGCACCGGCCAGCCCAGTCGCGCAGCCGCGATGCCGAAGGTGGAGGGCGCGGGATGCGCGGTCCATTCGCCGGGGTGCAGATGGCGTGTCACGCTCGTCCCCGCCCCGAAGTGAAAGGGGTCGCCGGACGCCAGCATCACCACACGCCGCCCGTGCTGCGCCAGCAACAGGGCAATGCCGTCCTCGAACGGCACTGGCCAGTGCAGGATTTCCGCCTTAAGGGCAGGCAGCAGGGACAGGTGGCGATCCGCGCCCGCAACGACCTCCGCCGCGTCCAATGCTTGCCGGGCCGCAGCGGACAGGCCGTCGAGGCCATCTTCGCCAAGGCCCAATATCGTCAGCCAGGGAAGCTCAGCCATGCCCCACATCCTGATCCTTGGCGGCACGACGGAAGCGAGCGCCCTTGCTCGTGCGCTGGCCGAACGGGGATGGAGCGCGATGCTCAGCTATGCCGGTCGCACCGACAATCCGCGCGCGCAGCCCGTGCCGATCCGCATTGGCGGCTTCGGCGGAGTGGCGGGACTGGCGCGTTACCTGCGGGACGAAGGCGTCACGCATCTGGTCGACGCCACCCACCCCTTTGCGGCGCAGATGAGTACCCATGCCGTGGAAGCCGCCGCGCAGAGTGGGGTTCCGCTGATCGCCCTCACCCGCCCCGCATGGACTGCGCAGCCGGGCGACCGCTGGGAAACCGTGCCCGACATATCCGCCGCCGTCGCCGCACTGGCGGGACCGGCGCGGCGCGTCATGCTGGCGCTGGGCCGGATGCACGTCGATGCCTTCGCCGCGCAGCCGCAGCATCACTATCTGCTGCGCTTCGTGGACAGCCCGACGGAGGCTCCCGCCCTGCCCCGGCATCATCTGGTCGTAGATCGCGGCCCGTTCACGGCGGAGGGCGACACGGCGCTGCTGCGCGATCACGCCATCGACCTGATCGTTGCCAAGAATGCGGGCGGAACCGGCGCGGTCGCGAAACTGCACGCCGCCCGCGCGCTGGGCATAGCAGTCCTGATGATCGACCGCCCCGCGCTGCCGCAGCGGCGGGAGGCGCAGGACGTCGACGCCGTTCTCCATTGGATCGTTCAACCCGCAGACCTCGGCGTATAGAGGATCGGCGCACCGGGCCGCGCGATCAGGCGGGTCTGGCTCGACCCCACGATGACCATCGTCCGCATGTCCGCCATATCGGGCGTCGCCTCGCTCAGCCGCACGATGCGCAGGCTTTCGTCGGGCGTCGAAACGGCACGGGCAAACAGGACATAGGGGTCGCCATGGCAGGCCCCTTGCAGGATTTCCAATGTCTTTGCAAAGCCTTCCGGGCGGCTTTTGGAACGGGGGTTGTAGAAGGCCATGGCGAAATCCCCCTCCGCCGCCAGCCGCAATCGCCGCTCGATCAGGGTCCATGGCTTGAGGTTGTCGGACAGGTTGATCGCGCAGAAATCATGGCCCAGCGGTGCGCCCGCCCGCGCCGCCGCCGCCAGCATCGCGGTAATGCCGGGCAGGATGCGGATGTCGAGATCGCGCCACGCTTCCGGCCCCGCCTCCAGCGCCTCGAACAGTGCCGCCGCCATGGCGAATACGCCCGGATCGCCCGACGAGACGATGACGACCCGCTTCCCTTCCGCCGCCATGGACAGCGCATGCGACGCGCGGTCCAGTTCCTCCCGATTGTCCGACGCATGAGCGGTCAGACCGGGGCGGGCGGCCACGCGCGCGACATAGGGGAAATAGCCGACGACATCGGTCGCTTCCGCCAGCGCAGCGGTGACTTCCGGCGTGACGAGCGCCTCGTCCCCCGGCCCCAATCCCGCGACGGCGACCCAGCCTGCACTCATGGCCTGCGCCCCTGCCCATGGACGATCAGGATGGAGAAATAGGGTGTGACGCCCCCCGCCCCTTCATCCACCTCTGCCAAGGGCCTGACGCGCTGGTCGCCCATGGTGGCATATTCGACCAGCCACGCTGCCCCCTCGCGCCCAGCCGCCTGCACCGCGCGGCGCAGCTTGGCGAAGTTGCGGCCGATCTTCATCACGGCCAGCGCATCGGTGTCGCGGATGCGGCGGACCAGTTCCTCCTCCGGCAGGGTCGCCATCAGGACGGTCATCACATCGTCGCCCCATGTCACGGGCAGTCCGGTCGCGGTCCAAGCGCCCGACATGCCGGTGATCCCCGGCACCACCGACACCGGCGCGACACCCGTCAACCGGCTGTAGAGGTGCATGAACGACCCGTAGAAAAAGGGGTCGCCCTCGCACAACACCACCACATCCTCGCCCGCGTCGGACAGGCTCTGGAGGTGGCGCGTACAGTCAGCGTAGAAGCTCGCCAACGCCTCATTATAGCGGGGGTCGGACACCGGAATTTCCGTCGTCACCGGATATTCCATCGCAAATTCGACCACATCCGCGCGCAGCATGTCGTCCACGATCCGCCGCGCATGCCCTTTGCGCCCGGCCTTGCGGAAATAGGCGACGTGGCGCGCACCCCGGACGAGGCGGTCGGAGCGCACGCTCATCAGGTCCACCGCGCCGGGGCCCAGGCCGACGCCGTAAATCATGCCCTTCATTCCGCCGCACTCGCCAGCGCGTTGACCGCCGCGACGGTGATCGCACTACCGCCCAGCCGCCCTTCGACGATGCAGCAGGGCACGGGCTGCGCCGCCCACAGCGCATCCTTGGACTCCATCGCGCCGACGAAGCCGACCGGGCAGCCGATGATCGCGGCCGGGCGAGGACAATCGGGGTCTTCGAGCATGTTGAGAAGGTGGAACAAGGCAGTCGGCGCATTGCCGATGGCGACGACCGCCCCGGCCAGATGCGGGCGCCACAGTTCCAGCGCCGCCGCCGAACGGGTGTTGCCCATCTCCCGCGCCAAATCGGGCACGGCGGGATCGTTCAGCGTGCAGAGTATCGCATTATCGGCGGGCAGACGCGCGCGCGTGATACCCTCCGACACCATGCGCGCATCGCACACTATCGGCGCGCCCTTGCGCAGCGCCTCGCTCGCCGCGTCCCCAAAGCCGTCCGAAAAGCGGACATGCGCGGCCAGCGGCACAAAGCCCGCCGCATGGATCATGCGAACGGCGACCCGCTCCTCCACGCCGGAAAAGCGGGCGAGGTCCGCCTCCGCCCTGATGGTCGCAAAGGACTGGCGATAAATGGCCGCGCCATCGGTTTCATAGGTGTAGGGCAAGTCAGGAAGTTCCCAGAAGCGAAAGGATTTGGGCTGCATTCAGCCCGGAACATCTGGCCGGAGCGCCCGCGCGGGCATCATAGGCAAGGTCGAACGCCCCGCCCCGCCCCGTCAGCACGACATCGGCAGGAGAGGGACGCGCACAACCCTTGGCACAGCCGGAAACATGCAGCGATCCGCCGACATGCGGCGCGAGGTCGAGCGCAAGGCCCCGCGTCTCCACCGTCGCCTGCGGACAGGCGGGCGCGCCGACGCAGGCATCCGCCCGCATCACGGCATCCTGCGGGTCCAGTGTGAAACCCTCCGCCGAAACGGGCCATGCGCCTTCCACGATGATCCGCCGCCATGGGGTGATGCGCAGCGCGGGCGTGTCGACGCGGTTCAGCAGCGCCATCAGCCCCCGCGCCTCCATCCGCCCAAAGGGTGCGCCCAGCACGGCACCGAGGGAATCCCCCACCCCGCGAGACGCAGCGGGTGCCTCCGTCCCCATCAACGCGGGAGGCGGGTCAGCGCGGTGCCGCGCCATGCGCCCCGCCTCAGCACCGCCGCCGCTCTCCACAAACCATCCGGCCAGCGCCAGCAGCGTGTCGACAACCGCCTCCTCCGCCACCGCGACACCGCGATCCCGACCGTCGGCGCGCACGATGACGCTCCCCGCCTCCCCCCGCTCCACCCGGAAATCGGCGGGCGAAGCGCTCAGAACGGGCGCGCCGGAGAGGTCGATGGCAAAGCCCGTCTTGCCTGGCAGGTCGGGTAATTCGTGCAGCCGCCCGGCCAGTGTCAGTGCGATCCGCTGCGTCATGTCTCCGGGGGTCCAGTCCGGGGCGACCAGCAGCGCGGGCCGCGCCTCCACCGCCGGATCGGCAGCGATCAGGTCCAGCGACACCAGTCGCTCCAGCAAGCCCGCCAGCCCGGCCTCTCTGACACCGCGTATCTGGAGGCCCGCGCGGTTGGTGAGGTCGATCGCGCCATTGCCGAACGTCAGCGCCGCCTCGCACAGGCCCAGCGCCTGCGCGTGACTGATCCGCGCCAGCGCCGGGCGCACGCGCACCAGCAGCCCGTCGCCCGCCATCATCGGACGCCAGGCGCTGGGGCACCAGCCATAGACCCTGGCCTCGCCAATAGTGTTCGGGCGCACTTCCATGCCCATCCATCCCGCGCCGCGGAGCAACGATGGCGGAGGGCGTGCCGGAACGATCCGGTCGGCGCGGGAGCAGGAATGGGCGCGCACCCCTGCCTCACACCGATGCGGCCCCCAGCCGCAATAGCGTCGCCCACGCGGGAGTTACCGAGCCATGGCCAATCCCTGGGCCAGGGCAAGAGCGACCTTTACGCCGGCAGGTCTCCTGGCTCGCGGGTCATCGCTTGATGCGCGCCTTCCCGGATCGCGCCCCTTGGCGTCGGTCCAGTGGCTGTCCCTCCACAGGTGGAGGAACGCTGCGCATCGCGCTCACCGCTTACAGTTGCAGGGACAGCCGCGGAATTGGATGCCGTGGCATCCGCACCGCCTTCCCGTTTTAAGCCCCTCTCGGGGCACCGGCGCGATCATCGGACGCGCCTTTCGGCTCCGCCCAGAAACCCCGCGAATAGTCGCAGGGCGGTCGCTTGTCCACTGTCAGAGAGCGGCGACGAAGCCCATGGCGCCCGCCGCCACGCCCGCGCCCAGCAGCCATTGCAGCGCGCGCGCAAAACGCCGGCCATCGCCCACGAACGGACTGACCAGCAGGATCGCCGCCAGACTGCCCCAGAATGTCGCGATCAACGGCGCGCCATTGCCGACCCATTGCCGCACGAGGAAGGTCAGGATCAGGGCGACGGGCGTGCCCCAAACCACCGCATCCCATGCCCGCGTCAGACGCGGCTGGTCGATGCCGCGCCGCCTGCGCTTGGCCAGCCAGATCGACACGCCGGTCGCCGTCATCGCGCTCAGCGCCAGACCGAACAGCGCATAGGCGACCTTGACCGGCAGCCCGCCATAATTGCCGAAATGGAGATTATAGGCGGACGCCGCCGCCTGTTGCCCCATCGCGCCGTCGGACAGCCCCGCCTTGCTTTCAAGCCGCCCCCGCGCGTCGAACATATAATATTCGCCGAAGATCAGCCGGTTGGGATGGATCGTCATAATCTGCACATGCTGCCCGGCAGTCAGCGGGTCGTGGAGCGTGATATAGCCGATCCGCTCGCCCGGATGATGGGCCTGCATGTAGCGTATCACCGCCGAGACATCCGGCGTCGGACCACGCGCCTTATCGGGTTTGCCCTCGCCCCCGAAAATGGGCGCATAAACCGCTTCCATGTCGCCCTTATAGAAACTGGTGGCGAGACCGTAGCCGGTGATCAGCGCCAGTCCGATCATGGCGCCGGTCATGGCGATGGCGATGACGAACGGCAGCGTCCACACGCCCAGCCGGTTGTGCCAGTCGGCCAGCCCGACCCCGCCCGTGTCGCGGGCGCGCAAGCGAAAGGCGTCGCGAAAGATGCGCGGGTGCGCCACCACGCCGGAGATGGCCAGCGCGACGATCATCACGCCCAATATGGCGACCAGCACCATGCCGAACGTCGACGGCAGGTGAAGCGTATAGTGCAGGATCAGCAGGAAATCGGACCAGGCATTTTCTTCCGGCATGGCGATGCTGCCATCCGCGCGGAGATGCACCGCCTGACTGTCGGTGGTAATCGTCGTGCGCGGCAGGTCGGGCACCGGCATATGTACGAACAGATGCGTGGTGAGCGGCTTGCCCTTCTCACTCGCCAGCACCGCATCGACGCCGCGTTGCACCGCTTGCGGAGCGATGTCGGCCATCTCCGGCGCGGCAGGCTGCTCGATCCGCTGCCACTCGGCATAAAAGACCACGATGGTCCCCGTGAGGCAGACCAGATAGAGGAGAGCGCCCGCCAGCAGGCCGATGGCGGCGTGCGCAGACAGCGCCTCGCGCACCGTCGCCTTGTCGAAACCCTTGAGGCCGCCACCTTTTCCGAAACGCAGTCCCTCGCGGCTCACGGCGTCATCCCCGCGAAAATGAACAGGCCACCCGCCAGCATCGGCGCGCCCAGCATCAGCCACTGCGTCCGCCGCCGCGCGGTCAGCAACAGCAGGACGATCAGGATCGACCATAGCAAAGGCGTCAGGAACAGGGTCGCGACATTGGCATTGGCCTCTCCCCCGCCACTGGCCGCAACCAGCACCCGGATCGCCAGCCCCAGCGCCAGCGAGGCGATCAGAGCCAGCGGCACGGTCATAATAAAGGTCAGCACCCGCCGCCCCAGTCCCAACGGCTCGCCTTCGTCGGGCAGCATATGAGCACGCCGCTGCGAAGGACGGGCCTTGTCCGGTGGCGCGGTCCAGCCCGCAACGGCGAGGCAGGCAAAGGCACTTAGCATCAGGGCCAGCGATACCATCGCCACGCCCCACGCACCATGCCCCACGCCGCCAGCGATCAGGCCCAGAAGCATCAGCCCCCACGCCCCGCCGAGCAGGGAAAGGGAGCGGTCAGCCCGCCCCCATGCGCGACGCAGCAACAGTACCGCCACCACCGCCATCGCGGCCCCTGCCCAGACCCATGGCATCAGAATTTATACGCCACGGTGCCCATGATGTTACGGGGGGCACCCATGAAGCAGTCGCCGCGTGCGAGGCAGGAGGCGTAGAACTTGTTGTTCAACAGGTTCGTCGCGTTGACCGAGAAGCGCCAACTCTGCCAGTTGAGTTCCACCAGCGCATCGACCGTCGTACGGGCCGGGGTGACAATCGACCAGAGCGCGCTGGTCGAAATGCTCTTACCCACATAGACAGCGCCGCCGCCCAGACGGAGCGAGGTCTCGTCCGCGAGTTTGAACGTCTTGGTCGACCAGAGTGAGGCCGTGTGGCGGGGCATATAGTCGAGATTGGTGTTCGTCTCGGACTTCAGCTCATTATAGCCATAATTGACCAGCAACTCGAAATCGCCGGGAAGTGTGTGGCTCGCCTCAAACTCCACGCCCTTGGTGGTCAGCTCGCCCGACTGGGTGGTGGCATTGTTGGCGAGGTAAAGGACGCGGTTGCGTTCCTTGATATGGAAAGCGGTTACGGTGATGAGCGTGCTGGGCATCGGCTGCCACTTCACGCCGGCTTCGTACTGGGTGCCGGTCAGCGGGCGATAGGGGGACAGGGGGACGCCGCCGTCGCCCTGGACGGAACCGGCGACCGGCAGGAAGCTCTCCGTGTAACTGAAGAAGGGCGAGAAGCCTGCGCCGATTTCACCGATAATGCCCGCGCGGAACGTCGTCGCATTGTCCGTCTGGCCGGACGAGCCGATCACATGGTCACGCCGCGCACCCACGACGAGCGAGATGCGGTCGAAGAAGCGAACCTGATCCTGGGCATAGACACCCAGCTGCTTCTGGGTTTCTATGGTATAGGGACCGGTCGGCACAGGTGTGTCCAGCGCGGCGCGATCAATATTATAGAGATCGATCAGTTGACCTCCAGATGCCGCCTGCTTGGAAACCTTGTTCCAGCTGTAATCGACACCGACCAGCAGCTTATGCTCGATATTGCCACCGGTGTTGAATTTCAGCTGAAGATTATTGTCGGTCGAGAAGACCTTCATCTGCGCATTGCTCGACGCCGAACTCATGCCGATGGTGCGGCCATAAGTGCCAAAGCGGGCATAAGGCAGGAAAGGATCGGTCGGATTGGTATAGCTGTCGACGCCGTGATAATTATACTGAAGCTTGCTGTCGATGTAGCGGGCCTTCAGGCTCAGCCGGATATCGTCCGAGAAATTGTGGACGATGCTGCCGCCGCCCTGAAGCAGGCGTCCCTTATAGCGGTCCCAGCCGGGCTTGCCGACAAAGGCATAACGGTCGAGCGTGCCCGTGGGATTGGCGGTATTCGGTAGGAAGGTGCCGACGATGGGCAGGAATTGCGAGGTCGAGCCGGTATCGTCCTCCTGATACAGGCCGGTCAGAACGACATCGGTATCCGGCGTGGGCTTCCAGCGGATCGACGGCGCGAACATGATGCGGTCGTCCGGGACATAATCGACGTAGGTATCGGCATCGCGCACACGGGCGACGATGCGGACGCCCAGGTTGTCGGCCAGACCCAGATTGACGTCGCCCATCATCTCCTTGCGATCATAGCTGCCGTAGACGAGGTTCAGTTCGCCGCCCGTCCTGAACTCCGGCGTCTTGGTGACGAGGTTGATCAGGCCGCCGATGGAACCCTGACCGAACAGCACCGATGCCGGGCCGCGCACGATCTCCACGCGCGAGAAATTATACGGGTCCGCCGTGATGCTGGCATAATAGGAAAAGATGTCGCGCATGCCGTCGCGGAACTGGAGGGCGTCGAGGCCGCGGATGTTGAAGCCGTCCACGCGGGTATCGCGGCCATAGGGATTGGCCAGCACGCCTGCGGCATATTTCACCGTATCGCTGATGTTGATCGCGCCCTGCGACAAATATTGTTCCGACGTGATGACCGTGATCGGCTGGGGCAGTTCGATCAGGGGTGTTTCCGTCTTGGTGCCTGCATTGGCGATGACGATGATGCTGTCGTCATCATTGTCCACTGCCGCAGCCGCGGGCTGCTCCACCTCGGCCGCTTGTGCCGTGAGGCTCATCGACAGCGCAAGAAGCGCCGCACCACCAAGAGCGAACGAACGAGCGGCGACCATAGACATCCCTTTTCTTGCGATTCACTATCAACAAGAAAGGGTCACTAAAGATATTAGGAATTAATCGCAACAGTGAGGGCAAATTAAGCGTTTACTCGGTCATGAAGCCAAATTTTAGAAGGGAGCAGTTTGCCAGCCCGCCCCTTCGAGGACGCGAAAAAAGCCCCATCCCAGCGCGGGAGGGGCTTTTTCAAATGCCTTACCGTCGGCTCCAGGGAGAGCCTATTTAAGGATTCTCTGTAAACGCTGTCAGGCAACCTGTGCGGGCAGAGCCTCGCCGGCTTCCTCTGGATCGCGCAGCACATAGCCGCGGCCCCAGACCGTCTCGATATAATTCTCGCCATTGCAGGCGAGGGCCAGCTTCTTGCGGAGCTTGCAGATGAAGACGTCTATGATCTTCAGCTCCGGCTCGTCCATGCCGCCATAGAGGTGGTTGAGGAACATTTCCTTGGTCAGGGTCGTGCCCTTGCGGAGCGAAAGCAGCTCCAGCATGGCATATTCCTTGCCGGTCAGGTGAACGCGGGCGCTGTCGACCTCGACGGTCTTGGCATCCAGGTTGACCGCCAGCTTGCCGGTCCGGATGACCGACTGGCTATGGCCCTTGGAACGGCGGACAACCGCATGAATGCGGGCGATCAACTCTTCCTTGTGGAACGGCTTGGTGACGTAATCGTCAGCGCCGAAACCGAAGGAGCGGACCTTGCTGTCCATTTCCGAAATGCCCGACAGGATCAGCACCGGCGTCTGAACCCGCGCGGTACGCAGTTTCTTCAGGACGTCATAGCCATGCATGTCCGGCAGGTTGAGGTCGAGGCAGATGATATCGTAGTCATACAACTTGCCGAGATCCAGGCCTTCCTCACCCAGATCCGTCGTATAGACGTTGAAGCCTTCGGTGACCAGCATCAGCTCGATCGCCTTCGCTGTCGTCGGCTCATCTTCAATAAGCAGAACGCGCATATGAAGCCCTTTTGATCGCTCGCAGAGCACGCCCCTGTTCGAACGCGCCTGACGACAATATTAACCAAAACGTTTATGAACGCAAAAGGTTAATTTTTCCTAACCCCGCCTGACTCCGCGAGTCGCCGGAAAGGAATCGGAAACCATGACGGCGGGCCGACGCCGAATCGTTTCGAGTCAATATGGCCAGCGGGATTACCGTTCCCCTAACAGAACGATCCGCCCTGCCCGCGACATAGCGGCGACCAGATACAGGATGACCGACCCCGCCAGCGCCGCCGCGAACAGCATCCAGCGGTCCAGATACGGGCTCAGATAATGAATGAAAGCGACGTGAACATACATGATCACGAGCGACGCCCGCCCCAGCCACGCCAGCGGCGCACTAACCATCTGTGGCAACCATGCCACGATCAGGCACAGGATGATGCTGATCGCCGCCGCCCCGGCCAGTGACAGGACGGGCATGCCGAAATCGCCGGGCTTCAGGTTCACCGGGGGCAGCATCAAAAACGTGACGGCAGCCAGCGGCGCGAGCAGGAACAGCACCACCGCCGCGCCGGGCGCCCGCGCCTTCCACATCTGCCCGATCCAGTAGCAGGTGAAGGCAGCAGGCACCGCCATCAGCCCCATCGGAGAGGCCGTGGTCCGCGCCGCGATCCAGTGCCCGCCCGCCATGACGATCAGGATCAGCACCGCCCACCGCCGCGCGAACGGATCGGGCCAGCGGCGCGCCACGATGTTCCACGCGACCCGCGCAAAGAACAGACCTGGGATGAACCACAGGATCGTGAACGGCCCACGCAGGCTCTCCGTCCTGAGCACGATCGCCTCCATCCCCGCGACGAACCCCGGAAATATCGGTCGCTGCCCGCGCGCACTCTCTATCGCAAGGTCGGCGGCGATCAGGATCAGGGAGAAGGCAACGAACGGCACGAACAGGCTGCGCGCCTGCTTCAGGATGAGGCCGACGGTCGGCTGCGGTTTCACCATATAGCCGGAGAGAAGGAAGAACAGCGGCATGTGGAAGGCATAGATGATGCGGTGCGCGGTCCCCGGCTGCCACCACACATGCCCCGCGATGACCAGCACTATGCCGACGCCCTTTGCGGCATCGACCCACTCGACGCGCCCCCGTCCCTTCGCTGACTTCCCCCCCATCCCGCACTTTATCCTCACCAGCTTTGCCCCATGGCGCGCGTTGGTCTATAGGCCCGGCCATGCCCGTCAATCCTTCCCGTCGCCGCGCCGCTCCAGACGCGCTTTCCCCGCTTGCGGACCGCGTCATCTTCATCGACGGCGAGGCCATCGTCCTCGACAAGCCTGCGGGCCTGCCGGTCGATGCGCCGCGCGACGGATCGCTGAGCCTCGAAAACCATCTCGCCTCGCTCACTTTTGGTTTCCAACGTTGGCCGCTGCCCGTCCACCGGCTCGACCGCGACACATCGGGCTGCCTGCTGCTCGCCCGCAATCCCAAGGCGCACAAGCGCTTCACCGCCGCGTTCGAGGCCAAGGAGGTGGAGAAGCACTATCTCGCCGTCCTGTCCGGCGTGCCGGAGGAAACGGAAGGGATGATCGACATTCCGCTGGGCAAGACCAGCACGGCGGAGGACGGCTGGCGCATGGTGCCCGAAGCGCGCAAGGGCAAGGGAAAGCCCGCCCAGACCCGCTGGCGCCTGATCGCGGAGCGGGACGGCAAGGCGCTGATCCTGTTCAGCCCGCTGACCGGCCGCACCCACCAGCTCCGCGTCCACGCGGTCGAGGGGCTGGGCCACGGCATCGTCGGCGATCCCGTCTATGGCGATGGCGAGTCCATCGACGGCCAGCCGCTGCTCCTCCACGCCCTGTCCATCAAGGTTTTGCGCGGCGAGAAGCCAGCGATCGAAGCCCGCGCGCCTGTGCCGGAACGCTTCGCCCTCGGCGGGTTCGGGGATGCGGAAGCGCTGCTGGACGCGGCGACGGAAACCGTAGCCGAAGCGCCTGCGCCGGAGGAAGCTGCGGACGAGGCCTGACCGCCCCGCTCGCCCGCCGCACGTCATGGCCCGCATCGCCGTCACCCGCTCGATCAGCATCGAAGAGGATGAAATCGACTATTCCGCCACGCGCGCCAGCGGGGCGGGCGGCCAGCATGTGAACACGACCGACAGCGCCGTCATCCTGCGCTTCGACGTCGCCGCCTCCCCCTCCCTGCCCGATGCCGTCAAATATCGGCTGGCGGATCTGGCCGGATCGCGGATGACGGCGGCAGGCCTGCTGATCCTGCGCAGCGAGGGATCGCGGTCGCAGTTCGACAACAAGCGCGAGGTGCTGGAACGCCTGATCGCCATGATCCAGGCCGCGACCCTCGTGCCGAAAAAGCGCAAGCCGACCAAGCCGACCAAGGGATCGCAGACCCGGCGGATGGACTCGAAGTCAAAGCGCTCCGGGGTGAAGCAGGGCCGTGGTAAGGTACGGATGGATTGAAGATCGCCTGCAGATAAGATGATGCACCCCTACCATAAGGATTCCCCGTGCAGATCGCCGTCCTGACATTCGATGGTTTCAACGAACTGGACTCCTTCATCGCGTCCGCCATCCTCAACCGGATGCGGCCAAAGGGCTGGGCCGCGCATATCACCGCGCCGACTGAAACCGTGACCTCGATGAACGGCGTGACGATCCACCGTCAACAGCCGCTCGACTTTCTGAAGCAAGCCGACGCCGTCCTGATCGGCAGCGGCATCAGGACGCGGGAGATCGCTACCGATGCCGCCCTGCTCGCCCGCATCACGCTCGACCCGTCACGCCAGATCATCGGCGCGCAATGTTCGGGGGCGCTGCTGCTCGCCAGGCTCGGCCTGCTCGGCACGCTGCCCGCCTGCACCGACCTCACGACCAAGCCATGGGTGATCGAGGCCGGGGTGGAGGTACTTGACGCGCCCTTCGTGGCGCACGGTACTGTCGCGACCGCAGGCGGCTGCCTCGCCTCACAATATCTTGCAGCATGGATGATCGCGAAGGGCGCGTCGCTCGACGATGCACGGGACGCGATCCACTATGTCGCGCCCGTGGGGGAAAAGCAGGAGACGGTGGACCGCGCTATCGCCGTCATCTCCCCATGGCTGGCGCCTGCCGCCATGGCCGCCGGATAAGGAACCTCATGTTCGACTTCGCCCCCACCGATCCCGCCGACAAAGCCACGCTCCACGCCGACCTCTTCTCCGCCGCGCGCGCGGCTGTGGACGGGGAGAGCGATGGTATCGCCAATATGGCGAACGTCGCGGCGCTGATCTGGCAGATGCTGCCCGACCTCAACTGGGCGGGCTTCTACCGGATGAAGGACGGCGAACTGGTGCTCGGCCCGTTTCAGGGCAAGGCCGCGTGCATCCGCATCCCGCTGGGCAAGGGCGTGTGCGGCACGGCGGCGGCCAGCGGCAGGACGGTCGTGGTGGAGGATGTCCACGCCTTCCCCGGCCACATCGCCTGCGACGCGGCGTCCGCATCGGAGATCGTCGTGCCGGTCTTCGCGGGCGATCGCCTCATCGGCGTGCTCGACCTCGACAGTCCCTTCAAGGCGCGGTTCGATGCGGAGGATAAAGCGGCGCTGGAGGCGCTGGTCGCCGCCATCGGTCCGGCCCTCTCGCCCGACTGAGTCCGTCCCGCTGCGTGACACTGTTTTACAGTCGCGCCCAAACTGTCCCTAAACCGATCAAAAGCCGCATCAATACTCCCGCAACTGACCCGAATCGGTACAGGCCGCATGCCTAACGCCATTGGAGTGCCACCCGCGCCGATGCTAATCCTTCACTTGACCGCACCTTGGCTGGTGCGCCGCTTGTCTGTTGGGATCGTTCGGGAGTTTTACCATGCGGAAGCTAGTATTGGTCGGTCTGGCCGCAGGTCTGGGTGGCCTCGCCATTCCCGCCGCCCATGCCGATGACACCGGCGCCGCCCTCGCCACCAGCGCGATGGCGCAGGCCGGAGCCTCCCACATGGTCCGTGGCCCCGTCGCCAACCCCGGCCCCGCGCGCAGCGCCGCATGGGGTCGCCGCGTCAACGGTCGCTGGGCCGCAGGCGCCGCCGCGCCCGGTGGATGGAACGGCTATTACCGCCCGGTGTCGGGCTGGAGCCTGCCGAGCTACTGGATCAACCCCTCCTATTATATCGCCGACTGGCGCGGTTACGGCCTGCCCGCCCCGGCAGAAGGCTATGGCTGGTCGCGTTACTATGACGATGCCGTGCTGACCGACCGCTATGGCCGGGTGAGCGACGTGCGCTATGGCTACGACTGGGATCGCTTTGGCGGCTATGAGGACGCCTATGACGCCCCGCCCCCCCCCGAGGCCTATCCCCCGCAGCCCTATGAAGCGGACCGCTATCGCCGGGACCGCAAGGGCGGCAACACCGTCGCGGGTGCAGTCGCCGGCGGCGTGATCGGCGGCGTTGCGGGCAACCTGATCGCGGGCCGGGGCAACCGCACGGCGGGCACCATCGTCGGTGCGGGCGTGGGCGCCATTGCCGGAGCCGCCATCGGCAACGCCTCGTCCAAGCCCAAGCGTCCCAAGGCGGTTCGCGCACCGGATTACGCCGACGGCTATGGCTATGACGGCCGCTATTATGCGCCGCGCGGTCGCGACGGCGGCGCTCCCGCCTCCTATGACGGTCGCTGGGTCGGCGCGTGGCAGGGCCGCGACGGTTCGACCTATGAGGGCGCCTATGATGGCCGCTTCCAGGGCGACGTGCGCGGAGACTATTATCGCGAGGGCGCAGCCTTCGCCCCGCCTGCGCCCTTGCCCTATGCGCCGCTTCCCGCGCCCGCCTATGGCTACGGATATGGTTATGGCTATTCCGCGGGCAGCTATTCCTCCTACGCCATCGACTATGTCGCGCCCACGGTCGTGACCACCACCGTCACGACCGAGGAAACGACCTATGCCGCGCGCAAGACCGGAGCCCGCAAGGTCGTCCGCAAGGCCCGCCCGAAACCGCGCGTGGTCTGCTGCCCCTGCGGCTGCTGACCGAAGCTCCTACACCGAGGGGATGGCCCGGATGCGAAAGTGTCCGGGCCTTTTTTGGTCTGGATGGGGTGGGACACTTCTTCTCCCCTCCCGCCTGCGGGAGGTTCAACAGAGACACGTGTCTCTGTTGAAGGGGGTGGGCCTGCACTACATCTGAGGCCAACAGCGACCTTGCGGTCGCTTGCCCACCCCTAACCCCTCCCGCAAGCGGGAGGGGGACTATGTTGCGACATACCCGCCCCCTCACCCAACAAACCATCCCGCCACAGCTTGCCCCCTGTCCTCCGCGCGGGCAAAAGGCCCCGCATGAGTGTCCCCCGGATTTTCGACCTGTCCCTGCGCGCCCGGCGGCGTGACCGGGCCGCGCGCCAGTTTGCCGATCATGCCTTCCTGTACGAGGCCGCCGCCGAGGAGATGCTCGACCGGTTGATGGACGTCAGCCGCGACTTTCGGGACGCCCTCGTCATCGGCGCGCCGACCGACATGCTGCCACAGGCCCTGCGCGCGCGCGGCCTGAAGGTCGCGGTGGCCGACCCCGGCCCGGCCTTTGCCGCCGCGCGGGGCGGCGTGGCGATCGACGAGGACGAGCCCCTACCCTTTGCCCCGGCGAGTTTCGACCTCATCCTGTGCTGCGGCACGCTGGAGAGCATCAACGACGTGCCGGGCTTTCTGGTGCAGTTGCGCGAGGTGCTGCGCCCCGACGGGCTGGTGCTGCTCGCCTTCGTCGGCGCCGGGTCGCTGCCCGGCCTGCGCGCTGCGATGCTGGCGGCGGACGGCGATCGTCCGGCCCAGCGCATCCACCCGCAGATCGACGTGCGCAGCGCGGGCGACCTGCTATCCCGCGCGGGCTTTGCGATGCCGGTGGCGGACGTGCAGTCGCTGCGCGTCGGCTATGGCAGCCTCCTCCCCCTCATGGCCGACCTGCGCGGCATGGGCGCGGCGCAGGCACTCGCCTCCGCTCCGCCGCCGCTGACCCGCGCGGCCCTGGTGCGCGCGATGGAACGATTCGCACAGGACGCCGACCCCGATGGCCGGGTGCGCGAGCGATTCGAGATCGTGCACATGAGCGGCTGGCGCCCCGACCCCTCCCAGCCCAAGGCCGCGCGCCGGGGATCGGCCACGGCATCGCTGGCGGAGGCGCTGAAGGCCAAACCCTCCTAGACCCAGCCTAGACCAGTGCTTCCAATATGCCGATGAGGGGCAGGTCGGCGGGCGGCATGGGCAGCGCGAACATGCCCGCAGGATATTCCCAGCGCAGCGCGCCCCCTTCCAGCGGTTGCGGGATGCCGCGCCATTTGCGGCAGACATAGAGCAGCAGGATCAGGTGACGCCCGTTGGGCAGCAGCGCGCTGGCAAAGGTCGCGGGGGCGAGGCACGCCTCCTCCGTGTCGATGCCCAGTTCTTCCTGCAATTCGCGGACCAGAGCGGCCTCCGGCGATTCACCCGGCTCGATCTTGCCGCCGGGAAACTCCCACAGCCCCGCCATCGACTTGCCTTCGGGCCGTTGCTGGAGCAGCACGCGCCCGTCCGTGTCCACCAGTGCGGCAGCGACGACCATCAGCGATTGATTATTATCGGGCATTCGAAGCCTTTTATTAAGGACGGCACCGTAAAAACAGGCCGCTCATTTCAGCGTTGGGGAATGCCGTGTACCGCCTGCTCAGGTCATTGAGAAGAGATGAGAAGGGCGCGACTGCGGTCGAATATGGCCTGATCCTTGCCATGATCTTTCTCGCGATCATTACGGCGGTAAACACCGTCGCCCAAAGGACAAACACCATGTGGAACAAGGTGTCGAACGCGGTTAACAACAGTCAACCATAGAAATTTTACGGTTTTGCGTTCCCATTAGCATTTTGGAAACCGTCACAACCTTACAAGCAACCTCGCTCGCTGATCCCGCAGGCCGGGTTTGATTTTGTCGATGACTAGGAGATTTGACATGACTGCAATTCGTAAGCTGTTCAAGAACAACAAGGGTGCCACCGCGATCGAATACGGTCTGATCGCGGCTCTGATCGCCGTCGCCGCCATCGGCGCGATGAGCAGCATCGGCAACAACCTGAAGACGACCTTCAACAAGGTTGGCGACAACCTGAACAAGTAATCGGTTCTTTACCGATGACAGGGGCGGCGGAACAGCGTTTCGCCGCCCTTTTGTATTTTACATATGATTTAACCTTTGCGCCTTAGACAAAGTCCGTCGGCGAACCGGACTGGTTCCCGACCACGGCGCGGCACTCCTCGCTCGCCTGCATCACATGGGGTTTCAAAATGCATTCGCTTCTTCAGATCATTCGCGACACCAGGGCCGCCACGGCCATCGAATATGGTCTGATCGCGGCCCTGATCGCCGTCGCCGCCATTGGCGCGATGACCAAGATCGGTGGCAACCTGAAGACGACCTTCAACAAGGTCGGCGACAATCTCAACAAGTGATCGGTGCGGAGCCGGGCGGTTCGCCGCCCGCTCAGTAACTGACGATCTTTACCCGCTGCCCCGGTCGGACCCCGGCGTCGGTGGATAGCGCGTTGAGCACGCGGAAGCGTTCCACCGGATAATCGCTATAGGCCATGCGCGCGGCGAGCGAGGCGACGGTGTCGCCCGGCTTGACCGTCACCACACGCACCCGGCGCGTACGCACCTTCGCCGCTTCCGCCTCCGTCATGCGGGCCATGGACTGCACCATCGCCGCAAAGGGGCCGACGCCCGTTCCCGCCTGCGTCATCAGGACGAAGTGATAGGCGGTCCCCCTCCCGAATTCATAAGCGAATACCGTGACATCCAGCGTACTGCCGTTCGACGTGCGCGCCCGCGTACTTGCATAGGCGGCGGGCAGACCGTTGACCGTGGTCCGCTGCACCTGTGGCTGGCTGCCCAGACCGCCCTCCCCCGCCAGTTGCCGGAAAACGGTGCCGACATAGGTGGGCAGGTCGCCATTATAGGCCCCGCCGCTGAACTGCGCCTGCCCCTGCGATCCACTGATCGTCACCGCCTGCGTCCCGTTGTCCATCGCAAAGCCCTGCGGCGCGGTGAATTTCAGGCGGGAGGCGGGATGGAGGAAATTGCTCCCCTCGACCACACCTTCCTTGGGATCGTCGCCATAGACCATGCCGTCGATACTGGTCAGGAACACATCGGCATTACGGAATGTCGCGGTCGATCCGGTCGCACGGGCATTGGCCAGCGCGCGGCTCACGCGAGACGCCGGATCGGGGTGGGTACTGGCCCATTCCGGCGTCGCGGACTGACTACCCTTCACCCGCGCCTCCAGCGCAGTCTGCGCGGCGAGGCTGGCGAGCGTGTCGGAGAGCGCCGCCGGATCATAGCCCGCTTTTGCCAGATAGCGGATGCCCAGGTCGTCCGCCTCATATTCCTGCCCGCGCGAGAATTTGAGCGTCAGGAGCTGCGTCCCCTGCCCGATCCCCTTCTGGAGCAGGCTGCCAAGGCCGCTGTTGCCCGCAACCGCGCCGACCAGAACCTGCCCCAATGCGCCGAGGATGGAATTGCGCTGCGCCGCTGTCTGCCGCCGCTGGCCATGCTGGGCCGCGACATGGCCGACCTCATGCCCCAGCACACCCGCCAGTTCCGCCTCGCTGTTCATCAGCGCGGTGAGTTCGCGGGTGACGTAGACATAGCCGCCGGGGATGGCGAAGGCATTGTTGACGGGGGAATTGAGCAGGCTGACGGTAAAGTCGCCCTGCTGCCCGGACAGGCTGGACTGCACGGCGATCTTGCGCCCGACGCTGGTCACATAAGCGGCCTGAGGCCCGGAATAGAGGCCACCGAATTCCGCGAGCAGTTGCGGATGCGCCTTGGCCCCCTGCGCCCGTTCGTCGGCGGTCATGCTGCTGACGGTGCGAATGTCGCGCTGTTGCTGGCTGACGGCCTGCTGCGCCACGCCGACCATGGCGGCGGACAGCGCCGCCCCCGACAGGATCATCACCAGCGGCTTCATCGGCATCCTTCCCCCTTGCACGTGCCCCAACCCACGTAACCGAAAGAATGCCCCGTCAGTTGCCCATGACAAGGAATTTTTCGGCCCGCTGATCGCGCAGCGCCTTTGCATCGAGCCGCGACAGATCGGCCAGTTCCGCGGCCAGCGCGTCCTTGAGCGAGGCGATCGCCGCCGCAGGATGACGGTGCGCGCCGCCCATCGGTTCCGGCACGATGCGGTCGATCACGCCCAGCTCCTTGAGGCTCTGCGCCGTCACCTGCATCGCGGTGGCCGCATCCGCCGCCTTTTCCGCAGTGCGCCACAGGATCGACGCGCAGCCTTCGGGCGAGATCACCGAGTAGATCGCATGTTCGAACATGATGACCCGGTTGCCCGCCGCCAGCGCAATCGCGCCGCCCGAACCGCCCTCGCCCACCACAGCGGCGATCATCGGCACGCCAAGGACGAGGCATTGTTCGGTGGAGCGCGCAATCGCCTCCGCCTGACCGCGTTCCTCGGCCTGCACGCCCGGAAATGCGCCACTGGTGTCGACCAGCGTGATCACCGGCAGGCCGAAGCGGTCGGCCAACTGCATCAGGCGGATGGCCTTGCGATAGCCCTCCGGCTTGCCCATGCCGAAATTATGCTTGAGCCGGGTGGTGGTGTCGTCACCCTTTTCATGTCCGATCACGACGACGCGCTGGCCGTTCAGACGCGCGAAACCGCCCAGGATCGCCTGATCGTCCGAAAAGGCGCGGTCGCCTGCGAGGGGCATGAACTCATCGAACAGGCCCGCGACATAATCCTTGAAATGCGGGCGCGACGGATGGCGCGCGACCTGCGTCTTCTGCCACGGCGTCAGTTTGGCATAGAGGTCGGCCAGCATCTTGTTGGAACGCTGTTCCAGCTTGCCGATCTCGCTGTCGATGTCGATCGCGCCATCCTGCGCCGTTTCGCGCAGTTCTGCGATCTTTGCCTGCACCGCCGCAATCGGCTTTTCGAAGTCGAGGAAACTAATCATCGGGCGGCGTTAATTGCCTCGACGCAGAAGGTCAACGCGCGGGTGGGGTCCGCGACGCGATGGCGTCGCCCAGCGGGTGCCGCGCATTGACCAGCGCGACCAGCCGCGCGGCATCGACATGGGTATAAATCTGCGTCGTCGCTATGTCCGCATGGCCCAGCATCGACTGCAACGCACGCAGGTCGGCGCCCCCTTCGAGCAGGTGCGTGGCAAAGGCATGGCGCAGCACATGGGGGCTGATGATCGCAGGGTCGATACCGCTGGCGGCGGCAAGATCGCGCACGATCTGATAGAGGCGAATGCGGCTGAGAAAGGATTTGCCCGACGGAAAGAGGAACGGGCTATCCTCCGGCACATGGGTTTTCCACACGGCCACGGCGGCGCGGGCGCGGTCGGAAATGGGAACGAGCCGCTCCCGCCCCCCTTTACCCTTCAGGATCAGATACGGCTGGTCGCCCCGCAGCGCCGCGCGCGGGAGCGAGACGAGTTCGGTCGCGCGCAGCCCAGAACCATAGAGAAGCTCGATCAGTGCAGAGAGCCGCAGGTCGAGGTGGGAGGGGTTCGCGGCCTCGACCCGTTCCCGGATCGTCGCGAACAGTCGGTCGACGTCGCCATGCGACAATATCTTGGGCAGCGATCGACGCACCGTCGGCTTTGGCAGGGCAGAGGACGGATTGTCGGCGCGTATCCCCTCCGCCACCAGAAAGGCATAGAAACCGCGCAGCGCCGACGCCTTGCGCGCGACGGAGGACGCCGCCAGTTCCGCCCAATGCTCGGCAAGAACGCGCAGCGCATCCGGCGTCGCAGTGGCGAGATCCGCGACACGTCCGCCCGCATCCTCCAGATCGCGGCGATAGGCGAGCAGCGTGTTACGCGCCACCCCCCGCTCCGCCGCCAGCATGGCGAGGTAGCGGTCGATGGCGATACTGTTGGTCATGGGAAAGGACTAGCAGTCCCTCAGGGTTGCGTCGCGAGCAAATAGGTCTGCCGCAGCGTGTCGATCGGCTCCAGCCCCTTGGCACCCTCGACATGCCAGAAGGTCCAGCCATTGCACGACGGCGCACCCTGCAATGTCGCGCCAAGCTTGTGGATGGAGCCGACCACGCCGTCCTCGCCCACCAGCGATCCGTCCGCACGCACCGTGGCGCGCCAGCGGCGCTTGGGATCCATGACGGCGGTGCCCGGTTCGATATAGCCCGTCTCGACCAGCGTGCCGAAGGCGACGCGCGGCTGCGACTTGGCCGACTGCATGATGGTCAGCGAACTTTCGTCCAGCGGCAGGGCGGACTCGATCCGCTCCAGCGCCGCGTCGATATACGGCCCTTCCCGCTCGCACCCGATCCAGTGGCGACCGAGCCGCTTGGCCACCGCGCCGGTCGTGCCCGTGCCGAAGAACGGGTCGAGCACCACGTCGCCCGGCTTGGTGCAGGCGAGCAGCACACGATAGAGCAGCGCCTCCGGTTTTTGCGTCGGGTGGACCTTATGCCCGTCGTCGTCCTTCAGCCGCTCCTGACCGCCGCAGATCGGCAGCACCCAGTCGGAGCGCATCTGCAACTCGTCGTTCAGCGTCTTCATCGCCTTGTAGTTGAAGGTGTAGCGCGACTTCTCGCCCTGGCTGGCCCAGATCAGCGTCTCATGCGCGTTGGTGAAGCGCGTGCCCTTGAAATTGGGCATCGGGTTCGCCTTGCGCCAGATGATGTCGTTGAGGATCCAGAAACCCTGATCCTGCAACTGAGAACCGACACGGAAGATGTTGTGATAGCTGCCAATTACCCAGATCGTGCCATTGGGTTTCAGGACACGGCGCGCCTCCGTCAGCCAGGCGCGGGTAAAGGCGTCATAGGTCGCCAGCGTATCGAACTTGTCCCACGCATCGTCCACCGCATCGACGCGCCCGCCCTCCGGCCGAAACAGGTCGCCGCCCAGTTGCAGGTTGTACGGCGGGTCTGCGAAGATCATGTCGATGCTGGCGTCGGGCAAGGAACGCATGCCCTCGATGCAGTCGCCCCGGATCAGGCGATCGACCGCCAGAGGCTCCGCCGCCGGAGCCTTTTGCACCGTATTTTTCTTCGTCCGAACAGCCGGAATCCGCTCGATAACACCCATGAAACTGCGCTGCCCCCATTGAAGTTATCCACAGGCATGAGTCCTCGCGACTCGCGCGTCAAGCCCGGTAACTATGGTAAACAAGGCGTTAATACCCACAGTTAATGCGGGGACGCAGCGCAGGAGTCGGAACCGTGCGGGTTTCGAATCCGTCAAGCCGGATACGGCAATGGTAAAAAAATTTATCCGGACTCTTTCTGTTCTCGCGGTCATTCACCCATGATGAAATCGACACCCGCCTGCGCATGGATGCGGGTGCCGTCGTAGATGGGCAGGACGTTGGCGGTGACGTCCACCACCATCTCCAGCTCGGTACTGGCGAGCACGACCGCCTTCACACCTTCCTTGGCGATGTCGGTCAGTTCGGATTTCATATAGCGTTCCGCCTGGCGGCTCGGCTTGCCGGTGGACAGTTCGTCATAGACGATGCGGTCGATGCGCAGCGCCAGTTCCGTGTCGCCGGGCGACAGGGTGACGCCATGGCTGACGAGGCGCTGCCGGTAGTTCTTGTCGAGCATGACATTGCTGGTCCCCACCAGCGCGACCGACCGGACCCCATCCGCGCGCAGCTTGGCTCCGATCACATCGACGATATGGATCACCGGGATCGAGACAGCCGCCGCGACGGTGTCATAGACGCGGTGCAGAGAATTGGCGCAGATCAGCAGCCCTTCCGCACCGCCCGCCTCCAGCCGCTTTGCCGCTTCCACCACATGGCCACCCGCGCATTCCCAGTCGTTTTCGGTGACGCAGCGCGCGACATCCGCGAAGTTCAGGCTCTCGATTCCCAGCCGCGCATTGTTGAGCCCGCCCATACGGCGATGCACCGCGTTGTTGATGATCTCATAATAGCGGGCGGTGGACGTCCAGCTCACGCCGCCGATAAGACCCAATTTCCGCATGCACTCGCCCCCTGAACCGATCGTGCGCCCCTCTTAGGGAGAAAGACCGGGACTCCACAAGCGCGGCGCAAGCGGACCGGGCCGTTTCCGGGCTCAATGGCCCTTGTTAATGTCCCAGCGCCTTGACGATGGCCTCCACCATCTTCTTGGCATCGGCCAGCAGCATCATGGTGTTGTCGCGGTAGAACAGCTCGTTATCCACCCCGGCATAGCCTGCGCCGCCCATGGACCGCTTGATGAACAACACCGTCCCGGCATTGGCGACGTCGAGGATCGGCATGCCATAGATAGGGGATGCCTTGTCCGTCTTGGCCGCGGGATTGGTGACATCGTTCGCGCCAATGACGAAGGCGACGTCGGTCTGCGCAAAGGCGCTGTTGATGTCCTCCAGTTCGAACACCTCGTCATAGGGGATGTTCGCCTCGGCCAGCAGCACGTTCATATGGCCGGGCATGCGGCCCGCGACCGGGTGGATGGCATAGCGGACGGTGACGCCCGCCGCTTTCAGCAGGTCCGCCATGTCGCGCAGGGCGTGCTGGGCCTGACTGACCGCCATGCCATAGCCGGGCACGATGATCAGGCTGTCCGCCTGCTTCATCAGGAACGCCGCGTCCTCCGCCGATCCGCGCTTATAGGGCCGGTCGATAGCCGCGCCCCCGCCGGATGCAGCCTCCGCACCGAAACCGCCCGCGATGACCGACAGGAAGCTGCGGTTCATCGCCTTGCACATGATATAGCTCAGGATCGCACCGGAGGAGCCGACGAGCGCCCCCGTGACGATCATCGCCGTATTCTGGAGCGTGAAGCCCATCGCCGCCGCCGCCCAGCCCGAATAGCTGTTGAGCATCGACACCACGACCGGCATGTCCGCTCCGCCGATGGGGATGATGAGCAGGACGCCGATGAGGAAGCTCAGGCCCATCACTGTCCAGAACGGCCATGGCGCCATGCTGGGTGCGGGCATGGCATAGAACCAGCCGATCAGGCCGGTGATCGCCGCGAGCGTTCCGAGGTTGATGAAATGGCGCGCGGGCAACAGTATCGGCTGCCCGGACATCGTGCCGTTCAACTTCAGGAAGGCGATGATGGAACCGGAAAAGGTGATCGCCCCGATGGCGACGCCCAGCCCCAGTTCGATGCGGCTGTGATTGAAGATTTCCGCCGTGCCCGGCTCGACGATCCCGAAAGCGACGGGATCGAGGAAGGCCGCCGCCCCGACCACCACGGCAGCCAGTCCAACGAGGCTGTGGAACGCCGCCACCAGTTGCGGCATAGCGGTCATCACGATCCGCTGCGCGATCAGGAGCCCGATGGCGCCGCCCACCGCCAGCGCGATCAGTATCTCCGGCAGGGCAGACGCATTATGCGTATAAAGCGTCGTCCCGATGGCCAGCGCCATGCCCGCCATGCCGAACCGGTTGCCTGTGCGGCTGGAGGCTGGGCTGGACAAGCCCCGCAGCGCAAGGATGAACAGGACGGCGGACAGGAGATAGGCGAGGCCGATGGTCCACGGAACGGACATCGCGTCACCCGTCATGGGCGGTCCTTCTTCCGGTACATCGCCAGCATGCGTTCGGTGACGGAGAAACCGCCGAAGATATTCACGCCCGCCAGCACGATCCCCGCGAGGCCGAGGTAGCGGGCCGCGGAACCGGATGCCTCCGCATTGGCGATCAGCGCGCCGATGATGATGACGGAACTGATCGCGTTGGTTACGGCCATCAGGGGCGTGTGCAGCGCGGGCGTCACTGACCAGACGACATAATAGCCGACGAAACAGGCGAGCACGAAAATGGAAAGGGTGCCGATGACGTCCATGTCAGTCCTTTCCGCACGGGTGCGACGGGATATGGCCCGGCTGGCGAACAGCCGCTCATCGAACCCCTGCCGGGAACGCGATAGTCAGGGGCGGCATCGAAGCGATGCGTGCGATGGTGCGCGCCGGATTCGGCGGCACCGTCCACGGACATTGCCGTTCATGCCTTTACCGCAGCCCGGCGCGCATCCACGCGCCGGATCAGCGGGTCATTGTCAGGAAATGAGCAGAACGACCAGCGCAGCGACGATGATGCAGGCGATCGTGCCACCCTTCACCAGACCCACGAAACCATTGTAGGTCGACTGTGCGGCACGGAAATGTTGGTCAGAATTCACACGAAATCCCCTTTGTTCACTGTCGCTCCCTTTGCGACAACCCTCCTGAAATCGCAAGAGCGCGCGCGCGTTTTCGCGCAGGCCGTTCGCAAAAGCCACTGTGTCCTGCGTCACGTTTAAGGGGCTATTTACCTGATAAGTCTATGCATTGGGGTCGAATAACCCGGATGTATCAATGACAGACGCTGAAGCCCCCCTTCTGATGCTCGTCGATGACGAGCCCGCACAGCGCCGCCTGACGACGGCTCTTGCCGCGCGGGCCGGCTGGCGAACGCTGACCGTCAACGATGCGGAGCGCGCGGTTGCCACGCTCGGTTCGCGCGATGGGCAAAAGATTCGCGCCGTCCTGATCGACGACTGGACGCCGGGCCTCGGCATGATCGACCTGGTGCGCGACCTCGCGACACGCAGGCCGGGCCTCGCCATCCTGATCATGACCGCCAACGACAATGCGCAGGCCGCCGTGGAGGCGATGCGCGCGGGCGCGAGCGACTATCTGATCAAGCCGATCAGCGCCGAACGCCTCGCCCATGCGCTGACCACCGCCCATCGCAAGAGCGACACGGGGGAACTGCGCCGGTTGAGCGAAAAGATTCGCGCGCCGCTCGACTTCGACGCGATCGTCGGGTCCGCCCCGCCCTTCCGCGCCGCCCTCGCCATTGCGGCCAAGGCCGCGCGCGCGCGCGTTCCCGTCCTGATCGAGGGAGAGAGCGGCGTCGGCAAGGAAGTGATCGCCAACGCCATCCACGCCGCCTCCCAGCGCGAAAAGACGCCGATGGTCGCGGTCAATTGCGGCGCCATCCCGGAAAACCTGCTCGAATCCGAACTGTTCGGTCATGAACGCGGAGCCTTCACCGGCGCATTCGATCGCCACGTCGGCCGGTTCGCCATGGCCCATAGCGGTACGATCTTCCTCGACGAAGTGAGCGAACTGCCCCTAGACGCACAGGTCAAGCTGCTGCGCGTATTGCAGGACGGCGAGATTCAGCCGCTGGGCGCGCGTCATGCCAGCCATGTCGACGTGCGCGTGATCGCCGCCACCAACAAGCGTCTGCTGGCCGAAGTCGAAGCGGGCCGGTTCCGCGAAGACCTCTATTACCGCCTGAACGTCGTCCAGATTTCCGTCCCGCCGCTCCGCGAACGGACAGGCGACATTCCGGCGCTGGCCCGTCACCTGCTTGGCCGTATCGCCGCGCAGCCGGGATTGCGCAGCCTGGGCGTCACGGCGGAGGCCATCAACCTCCTCATCCAGCATAAATGGCCGGGCAACGTCCGCCAGTTGCAGAACACCCTGTTCCGTGCAGCGGTGCTGTGCGACGGCGACGCGCTGACTCCCGCGGATTTCCCGCAGATCGCGATGCAACTGGCCGAAGGTCATGGCGCGGCCAACAGCAACGCCGTCAAGCCGGGCGTCACGCCCATCGACATCCTGCGCCACCATGGCGGCTCCAGTCAGGACAATGGTGCGGGTGTCACCCTGTACGAAGCCAACGGCCATTTGCGCGCGCTGGCCGACATAGAGGCCGACGTGATCCGGCTCGCCATCGGCCATTATCGTGGACGGATGACGGAAGTCGCACGGCGGCTGGGGATCGGTCGATCGACCCTCTATCGCAAACTGGCGGAACTCGGCATCGACACTGCGGCCTGACATGGCGCGATATAAGAAGCTCCTGATCCTGACGCTGATCGGCGCTCCGCTGATCGTCGATCTGGTATCGCGCGCCACGCCGCAAGCGACGGTGCAAGCCCCTGCGGACAGCGACCGCGCCATCGCCGTGCCTTCGCCGGTATCAGGTGGCACTGTCACGGCCTTGCCGCCAAGCGCCGCCAGTTCCACGAATGGGTTGCAGGGACAGTCGGTCGAAGGCATCGACCCCACGCCCGCGCTCGATCCGACGCCTGCCCTGTCACCCGGCGTGGACGCTCCCCGCGAGGCTCCGCCCGCACAAGTGCCCGCTCCCGCTACGCTAGCCGCAGCGCCCGTCGCGGACCAGGGCACCGCCGCCCCGGCAAGCGCGCCTCCACCGCCGCAAAGTTACTGAAGCAGCCCGTCAAGGCGTCTTCTTGAGGATGTCCAGCGCCGCCACCGTCAGCGCCCGCGCGCCCGTACCGACGACCGCTTCAGCCTCCGGCGCCCAATAGGCGCTGTGGAGTGACGGCAGCGCCGCCTTGCCCGCCACCGCCGCCTCCATCTTCGCCTTTGGCACACCGCCGACCCAGAAAATCAGGCTGCGGATCGACTTGTCGGCGCGGATATAGCGGCCGAAATCCTCGCCACCCATGGAGGCAGCGGTCTTCTCCACCCGCTCCGCACCGAAATGCGCGGTCAGCACCGCGCCGATATCGTCGGAGAAATCGGGGCTGTTGTAGGTCGCGGGCGTATAGTCCTTGCTCACGGTGACGACCGGCATCCGATCGTCGGGCACACCCGCCGCAATCGCCTCCCCCTTGGCGATGCGGGCAATGCCGTCGAGCAGGCGCTGGCGCGTGGCGTCGGAATAGCTGCGCACGGTGAGCAGCAGCTTCGCCTCGTCCGGTATCACATTATGCTTGGCCCCCGCGATGAAGCTGCCGACGGTGACGACAGCGGGGTCCTGCGGCTCCTGCTCGCGGCTGACCAATGTCTGCAAGGTGGTGACGATCCGGCTCGCCAGCACGATGGGGTCTTTGGTCGTCTGCGGATAGGCGCCATGCCCGCCCGTTCCACGCACGAGGATATCGACGCTGTCCACATTGGCGAGCGCATAGCCGGGCGTATAGCCGATCTTGCCTGCCTCCAGATTGGCCGCGTCGTGGAAGGCGATGGCATGGGTCGGATGGGGAAAGCGGGTGAACAGGCCGTCGGCGATCATCGCCGCCGCGCCCGCCCCGATTTCCTCGGCGGGTTGCAGGATCATTACCAGCGTGCCCGACCATTGCGTCTTCATCGCCGCCAAAGCGCGCGCGGTGCCGATCCACGCCGCCATATGCGTATCGTGACCGCAGGCGTGCATGACGCCGCTCTCCACGCCGTCGCGCGTCACCGCCTTGACCTTCGACGCGAACGGCAGGCCCGTCTTCTCCACCACCGGCAGGCCGTCCATATCCGCGCGGATCAGCAGCGTGGGGCCGGGACCGTTCTTCATCACCGCGACGACGCCGGTGCCACCCACGCCTTCGGTGACGGTGAAGCCCAGCGGGCGGATCAGCGCGACCAGCTTTGCCGCCGTCGCCGTCTCCTGCAGGCTGAGTTCGGGATGCGCGTGGAGATCGCGGTACAGCGCCATGAGCGAGGGCATTTCGGCGGTGATGCGATCATCCACCGCGTCCGCAGCCGAAGCGCCCGTTCCGCTCGCCAAGAGAGCCAGGGTCGCCACCATCCCGATCAAGCGCATAGGGTCATCCTCCAGTTACGGAGGCGACCATAAGGAAAATCACCGCGCCGACCAGCGCGTCTTTCTATCGCCGTTCGTCCTTGGGCGAACTCATCACGACGAATGTGGTGATGGCCGTCACCTGCGGCAGCGTGCCCAGCACTTCGGTATGGAAATGCTTGTACGCCGCCAGATCGTTGACCTCGACGCGCAGCAGATATTCGAAGGAGCCGGTGACATTGTGGCATTCCACCACCTCCGGTGAACGGGCCATGGCCGCCTCAAAATCCTCCTGCGCCTGTTTGGTGTGGGTGGACAGGGCGACGGTGACATAGGCGATGAAGCCGATGCCCCGCTTTTCCGGGTCGAATACCGCGCGATAGCCCGCGATGACACCGGTCCGCTCCAGTTCCTGCACCCGCCGCAGACAGGCGGATGGGGAGAGGCCGACGCGATCCGCCAGTTCGACATTGGCGATTCGACCATCATGCGCTAGTTCGTGCAATATTTTCCGGTTTATAGGGTCAATTTCCCGCATATCATTGCACTCCACCCCAAAAAGAACGGATAATTTGCAACCCGGACGGCAGTTTATCGCACTATATTGCACATATGGAACCGCAAGCCCTTTTCGCTCTGCTGGCTTTCGGCGTCGTCTCCTCCTTCACGCCGGGGCCGAACAACCTGATGCTAATGGCGTCCGGCGCCAATTTCGGCGTCCTGCGCACCATGCCGCATATGGCGGGCGTCGTCATCGGATTTTCGGTGATGATCGTAATAGTCGGGCTGGGCCTCTTCGGCCTGTTCCATGCCTGGCCCACCAGTTTTACCGTGCTGAAGGTGGTGAGCGTCCTCTACACGCTCTGGCTGGCATGGAAGATCGCACGATCCAGCGCGCCCGACACCAGCAGCACCGCCGCGCGTCCCATGACGTTCGTGCAGGCGGCGGCATTCCAGTGGATCAATCCAAAGGCATGGACGATGGCACTGTCGGCCATCACCCTCTACGCCCCGGACGAGAAGCTGGACTCCGTCCTCGTCATCGCGCTTGTCTTTGGCCTGTGCGGCATCGCCTCGACGGGCAGTTGGATGCTGATGGGCCTGTCCATCCGGCGCTGGCTGTCCAGTCACCAGCGCCTTCTGGCCTTCAACTATGGCATGGCGGCCCTGCTGGTCGGGTCGATAGCATTGGCGATCTGACGGGTCAGGCGGTCCAGCCGCCATCCACGCTGATGTTCGCGCCGGTGATGTTGACGGCGGCATCCCCGCACAGGAACAGGGCGATGGCGGCGACCTGCTCCGCCGTCACGAACTGCTTGGTCGGTTGCCCGGCCAGCAGCACGTCGTTGATCACCTGCTCGCGCGTCATTCCCCGCGCCTTCATCGTGTCGGGGATCTGGTTCTCCACCAGCGGCGTCCAGACATAGCCGGGGGAGATGCAGTTGGCCGTCACACCGGATGTCGCCAGTTCCAGCGCCACAGTCTTCGTAAAACCCGCCAGCCCGTGCTTCGCGGTGACATAGGCGCTCTTGAACGGCGAGGCGGTCAGCGAATGGGCCGACGCCGTCTGGATGATCCGCCCCCATTTCTTCCCCTTCATATAGGGCACGGCAAGGCGCGTGGTGTGAAAGGCGGAGGTGAGGTTCAGCGCGATGATGAGATCCCATTTCTCCACCGGGAACGCCTCGACCGGCGCGACATGCTGCGTGCCCGCATTGTTGATGAGGATGTCGACACCGCCAAATGTCGCCGCCGCCTCCGCCATCATCGCCTCGATCTGGTCGACCTTGGTCAGGTCGTGACCGGAATAGAGCGCCTTCGCCCCGCTTGCCGCTTCCAGCGCCTGCCGCTCCGTCTCGATCGCGGCCGCATCGCCGAAACCGTTGATGACGACATTGGCGCCCTCGCCCGCCAGCACTTTGGCATAGGCAAGTCCGATGCCCGAAGTGGAACCCGTGATCAGAGCGGTCTTGCCGGTCAGCGTCATGCCTGCTTCTCCTTGATGTCACCCGCCGCCTGAAGATCGAAGGTGGCGCTTTTGCCGTTCAATATATTCTGCGTGATGAGGCGATTGCCGGTTTCGATCACCTGCGCCACCGCCTGCCCCCCCTGTTGCCAGTGATCCAGCATGGTCCGGCGCGAAAATTCGAAATCCTTCGCCCCGCTCTCCCACTCCCGCCCGCGATAGATGAGGTGGACGACGTTGAGCGAGCCACGGTCGATGATATCCCGCACCGCCTCCGCTTCCGGCAGGGCCGCGATCTCCGGTGGCAGTTTGGCGAGCAGGCGCGCCATCGCATGATGTTCGCGGCGCAAGCGCAGATATTGATCCGTCACCTGCCGGGTGCGACTGGAATATTGAATGTCCTTCTGCCGCGCGAGCGTGTCGACCAGCGTGGAGGGGCGCGGCCCGGCGGCGGGGAAGAGGTCGCATTGGAAGACGAGCATGTCGCCCTCCTGATTGTCGATCACATGGGACAGCGGCGTGTTGCTGACGATGCCGCCATCCCAATACCAGCGCCCCTCGATCTCGACCGGCGGCAGGCCGGGCGGCAGTGCGCCAGAGGCCATGATGTGCCGGGCGTCAATCCGACCCTTCCACCGGCCGTCATGGCTGCAGAAATAGTCGAAATTGCCGGTCTCCACATCGACCGCGCCGACTGACAGGCGAACGGGGCCATGGTTCACCCGGTCCCAGTCGACCAGATTGTCCAGCGTCGCGCGCAGCGGGCTCGTGTCGTACAGGCTCACCGCTTCCAGCGAACCATTGACGGCAAAAGGCGCGGGAAAGCTGTTGGGACGAAAGAAGCCCGGCACGCCGAACATCGTCACCGCCGCCGCGGCGGCAAGATGGGCGGCCTCCTTGATCGTATCATTTTCCGGCAACACGAAGTTGGGCATTCCGCCGCTCACCGTTTCCCAGAAGCTGCGCAGTTTGGGAACGACGTCCGCCGGTTCATTCCCCGCGATGATCGCTGCGTTGATCGCCCCGATGGAGATGCCCGATACCCAGGTGATCGGTATGGCCTGGGCGAACAGGCTCTCCACCACGCCCGCCTGAAAGGAACCGAGCGCCCCACCCCCTTGCAGCACCAGGGCGACGTGGGGTGGCAGCGGCAGGCTGGCCTGACGGTCCCGAAGACCGGATCGCGTTTGCATGTCCATGCCGCACCGCAATAGCGCAGACCCGCATAAGGTTCCACACGCAACCGCAACGACGCGAAAAGCAATCGTCGCTTTTCGGTTGGCACTGTTTGCCGCGCCATGGATTTCCCTGCTGTCAGTGAATTCCATAAGGCCGCAAATCCCTCTAGGGTTGCCGCAGATAAACCGGAGACTCCCATGCGCCTCGACGACGAGCAGGAAAGCAGCAACTACGAGGTTCAGCAGGGCGGCGGAGGCGGCTTTGGTGGCGGAGGTGGCAATATCTTCGGCCTGCTGTTGCCGCTCATCGGGTCGCGCTTTGGATGCGGCGGCATTGTCGTGGTGCTGATCGTGATGGCGCTGTTCGGCGGGCTGGGCAATCTTGGTTCGATCATCGGCGGCGGCGGCACGGGCGGGCAGCAGGTCCAGCAGGGATCGCGCGATCCGCAGCAACTGACGGAAGTGCAGCACTGGTCCCTGAAGGTGCTGGGATCGACTGAACGCACATGGGGCAAGATTTTCCAGCAGTCGGGCCAGACCTATCAGCCGACGGTGCTGTCCTTCTATAATCAGAGCGGCATGTCGGGATGCGGCGCGGCGCAATCGGCGATGGGACCATTTTATTGCCCCACGGATCAGAAGGTCTATCTCGACACCGGCTTCTTCGACGAACTGAAGCAACGCTATGGATCGCCCGGCGACTTCGCGCAGGCCTATGTCATCGCACATGAGGTCGGCCATCATATCCAGGATCTGACCGGCGTACTGGGCAAGGTGAACGGGCAGCAACGCAGCCTCGACTCGGCGCAGGCGAACGCCCTGCAGGTTCGGGTGGAATTGCAGGCCGACTGCTATGCCGGCGTCTGGGGACGCGAAACCGGCCTGATGGAAGCAGGCGACGTCGAGGAAGGATTGCGCGCGGCGCAAGCCATCGGCGACGACACGCTCCAGAAGGATGCAGGCCGCACACCCATGCCGGACAGTTTCACCCATGGTTCGAGCGAGCAGCGCATGAAGTGGCTGAAGAAGGGACTCGACAGCGGCAACCCCGACTCGTGCGACACATTCAGCGGCGCGATCTAGGCGACGGGCGCTCCACGCACCCCGTTCGCAGGGCAATTCTATCCAAAAGGCGATTTAGGACAGCGCAGGACATATTTGCAGCCGATTCACCGCCGATTTTCCTATCGATTGCGTTTTATGCAATCAAATCCGCGAATTGCGCACTTGTAAAAAACTGAGAGGGTCTTATTTACATCCTTGCCTTTCAGGCATCCTCTCCTATAACTCATGGGGCTGGCCGATTTTTCGGTTAGCCCCTTTTTTTTGGCATTAATTGAGGGTACATACTCCCTCGTCGTCGGATGGCAGAACATATCTTTGGGAGAGGAAGCCGCCGGTTAAAACCCGGCACTTTGCCGACCGACACATGCGGGGAAAGGCGTAGCGCGCTCAAGCGGAGCACCCTTTCCCCGCCTGCTTTTCCAAAATTTGTGATGGCTTTTGCGACGTTGATGATGCGCGCCGGATTTCGGTTGGTTGCGGCCTCTCACGTGAAGCGCGCTGTCCGCTGAAAGCGCCCCCCTCCAATACGTCACCCCAGCGCAGGCTGGGGTCTCCGGCGGTCAAAAACATGTCACGTCAGTTGGAGACCTTCCATGCCTCACCGTGGCGAGCCTCCGCCTGAGATGCCAGCCTCGCTGGCATGACGTGGAGAAGGCATGTCCGGCTCCGATCCGTTTGCATTTGATGAGCGGACAGCACCTCCCATCCCACAACGAAAAAGGGCGGACCAAGCGGCCCGCCCTTTCATAATTCGCTGTCCGCAGAGACGATCAGTACACGCGCGCCTTCGGCTTGATGTACTCAGCCTCGTCGGTCATCGTATAGTCGTGGACCGGGCGATAATCGATCGTGACCTTGCCGCCGGAGCCACCCCAGCCTTCGAACCAGCTGACGGTGTGCTTCATCCACGTCTCGTCGTCGCGGTTCGGGAAGTCCTCATGCGCGTGGGCGCCGCGCGATTCCTTGCGATTTTCGGCGCAAGTGATCGTGCAAATGGCCTGAGACATGAGGTTGTCCAGTTCCAGCGTCTCGATGAGGTCGGTGTTCCAGATCAGCGAGCGATCCGTGACACCGACATCCTGCAGCTTCGTGTTGACGTCCTGCATCTTGGCGACACCCTCGGACAGCAGCGCGCTGTCGCGGAACACGGCGGCATGCTTCTGCATGGTGTGCTGCATTTCGAGGCGAATCTGCGCGGTCGGCAAGCTGCCCTTGGCGTGGCGGAACTTGTCCACGCGCGCCAGAGCGAGATCGGAAGAGTCCGACGGAAGCTCCTTTTGCGACGCGCCCGACTTGATGTTCTCTTTCAGGAACAGACCCGTTGCGCGGCCAAAGACCACAAGGTCGATCAGCGAGTTGGAGCCAAGGCGGTTCGCGCCATGGACCGACACGCAGGCCGCCTCGCCCACGGCGAACAGGCCGGGGACCACGACTTCCGGATCGTCACCGACCTTCGTCACCACCTGCCCGTGATAGTTACAGGGAATGCCGCCCATGTTGTAGTGGACGGTCGGCGTGACCGGCAGCGGCTGGCGCGTGAGGTCGACGCCCGCGAAAATCTTGCCGCTCTCGGTGATGCCCGGCAGGCGCTCGGCCAGCACCTTGGGATCGATATGGTCGAGGTGCAGGAAGATGTGGTCCTTGTTGGGACCGACACCGCGACCTTCGCGCATTTCCATCGCCATCGACCGCGACACGACGTCGCGGCTGGCGAGATCCTTCGCCGACGGCGCATAGCGTTCCATGAAACGCTCGCCCTCGGAGTTGGTGAGATAGCCGCCCTCACCGCGCGCACCCTCTGTGATGAGGACGCCCGCGCCGTAGATGCCGGTCGGGTGGAACTGCACGAACTCCAGATCCTGCAGCGGCAGGCCCGCGCGCAGCACCATGCCGCCGCCATCGCCCGTGCACGAATGCGCGGAGGTCGCGGAATAATAGGCACGGCCATAGCCGCCGGTCGCCAGCACGACAGCCTGCGCCTTGAAGCGGTGGATGGTGCCGTCTTCCATGCACATCGCGATCACGCCGCGGCACACACCATCTTCCATGATGAGGTCGAGCGCGAAATATTCGATGTAGAAGTCCGTGTCGTACTTCAGGCTCTGCTGGTACAGGGCATGAAGCATGGCGTGGCCGGTACGGTCGGCGGCAGCGCAGGTGCGCTGCACCGGCGGGCCGGCGCCCATGTTCTGCATGTGGCCACCGAAGGGACGCTGGTAGATGGTGCCGTCCGCATTGCGGCTGAACGGCACGCCTGCGTGCTCCAGCTCGTACACGGCTGCAGGCGCTTCACGCACCATATATTCGATGGCGTCCTGATCGCCCAGCCAGTCCGACCCCTTCACGGTGTCGTACATGTGCCAGGTCCAGTGGTCCGGCGTGTTGTTCTGCAGCGAGGCGGCGATGCCGCCCTGTGCGGCAACCGTGTGGCTGCGGGTCGGGAACAGCTTGGTGATGCAGGCGGTGCGAAGGCCCGCCTCCGCGCTGCCCATGGTCGCGCGAAGGCCGGAGCCACCAGCGCCGACGACCACCGTGTCATAGGTGTGGTCGATGATCTTGTAAGCGTCGCTCATCAGCCCTGAGCCCCCGTGAATGCGATCTTTGCGATCGAGAAGATGCCGATTGCGGCACCGGCGATCGCGTAGAAGTTGAGAAGGAGCAGCAGGGCCAGCTTTCCGGCCTCCCCATGCACATAATCCTCGATGCAGACCTGAAGGCCGAGCTTCAGGTGCCAGAAGATGCTAACGAGCATCAGCATCGCCGGAACCGCGACCAGCGGCTGCGCGAGCCAGCCCGTGACCGCGCCATAATCGAGGCCGGGCAGGAACAGCAGGCTGGCGATCAGCCAGAGCACCAGAACCAGGTTGCCGACGGCGGTGATACGCTGGATGATCCAGTGGTGCGAACCGCTCTTTGCAGAGCCGAGGCCGCGCACACGGCCGACACGTGTACCGCCGCCCATTACATCCCCCTCAGAAAGATAAAGGCCCAGATCGCCGCCGTGACGACGACCGCGCCAACCATGGCGGCGGTGGACCAGAATTTGTTCGACTTCAGCTCATAGCCAGCGCCGGTATCCAGCACGAAATGGCGAAGACCGGAAAACAGATGCTCGAAGAACGCCCAGGTCAGGCCGATCAGGAAGACATGGCCGATCCAGCTGCTCGCGACGTGCAGGAAGGTCGCATAGGCGTCCGGGCCGCTCGCAGCTGCGAACAGCCACCACGTCAGACCGATGCCACCGACGACCGCCAGGCCGTCCCCCGTAACGCGGTGCAGGATCGAGACCGTCATATGCGGTCCCCAACGGTAGACACCGAGATGCGGCGATAACGGGCGTTGCCCTGTCCTAGCCATGTTCCGCTCTATCCCCAATTGTTCTAAAAATTGCGTTCCCCTTAGGATCGCTGCGCCAATCTCGCAAGGGCGAGATTGGCTCCGGCACGCATCCCGATCGGGGCTGCGGCATGAAATCGCCCGCGCCGGGAAAAAAGCAGGACAATGAAAACCACCCGTTAACCAACCAAAGCTATTCCAAGATCGGTTTAACGAGATAGCCCGCGCTCCCAAAAAGCGTGGAACAAAGGTTGGGGCCATGATCGAAGACGTACCGATGAGCGTAAGAGTCCGGGAGTTCGATCCGTCGGGCACCATGGCGGACAGCGCGCGCAAGATACTGGAGATTCTGGGTGACGACGCCCAGAAGGTCGCCGATGCCTTTGTCGATGCCTATCTGCCCGCCGCAGGGCTGGAACAGAAGATGTCGCCCGGCAACATCCTGAACATGCGGGCGAGCGCACTGAAATACCTGGTCGCCAAGCTGTCCAATGCGGAAGGCGAGGAATGGCGCCTGCTCGCCCATGCGTCGGTCGAGGCAGCTCACCGTCAAAAGGTGCCGGTCCGCATCCTGACGTCCTGCCTGAACGCGCAGTCGGTCGCGCTTAACCTCGTCTTGTACGAAAAGAATGGTTTCGCGCTGGAGGAAGCGACATCGCATGCCGTGCTGCGCACCAACTGGCTGATGAGCCTGCTGGAAACCGAAATCATCTATTCCGCGATCCACAGCATCGACATGCGCGAGGCGGACACACGCCGCCGCGCCCTGTCGGAGCAGTTCGAACGCAGCATCTTCAACCAGCTTGACGGCGCATCGGGCCTCGGCCTGCGCCTGCGCGATCAGGCCAAGGGCGCGTCTGCCGCAACGCGCGGCATGCTCGACAAGGCGTCGGAAGTCGCCGCCGCCGCCGAGCAGTCCGCCATCGCGATGCGCGAAGCCGCGCAGACCTCCGCCGGGCTGATCCGCGCTATCGAGGAAGCTCGCAGCGAAGTGGAATCCTCCGCAGAGGTCGCCGCCCGCGCGTCGGCGCAAGCGATCGAGGCGGTGGCCATGTCCGCCACCCTGTCCGACCATGCGAAATCCATCGAGTCGATCCTGGGCCTGATCCGCGACATCGCGGGCCAGACCAACCTCCTCGCCCTCAACGCCACCATCGAGGCGGCGCGTGCCGGCGATGCGGGCCGCGGCTTTGCGGTGGTTGCGCAGGAGGTCAAGAGCCTCGCCAACCAGACCGCCCGCGCCATTGACGACATCGCGGGCAAGATCGGCGCGATCCAGTCCTCCACCCGCCAGTCGGTCGAGACGAACGAGCGCATCCGCGAAACCGTCGAGGAAGTGCAGACCATGGGCCTGCGCATCCGCAGCGCCATGGACGCACAGGCGCAGACCGTGACCATGATCACCGCCGCCGTGGACGAAACGGCCCTCGCCGCCGACTCCATGTCGAGCAACATCTCCGCCATCCGTCAGGATACCGAGATCGTCGCATCGGAAATCGACACGCTGGAAAGTGGCTTTGCGGATGTGGCGGGCACGCTCGACTCGCTGCGCGAGGCTTCGGACCAGTTCAGCCGCAACGTGGCATGATGCAGGAATAAACTCCCTCGCACCGCGAGGGGGAGGCGATTGGAAGGCGCTGCTTTCCAATCAGGGGCAAGGGCGCGATCCGGTGGGGATCGCGCCCTTTTCCATGGACAGCTAATGCCTTTCTTACCGTCACCCCGGACTTGATCCGGGGTCCAGCTTCCTTGTCAGCCGTTGCCCAGAAAAGCGGGATCCCGGATCAAGTCCGGGATGACGAAGTAATGTGGCGAATTTGGGTTCAGGGCGTTAATGTGTCCCCACAATCTCATCGACGAGGCCCCAGGACAAGGCCGTGCGCGCGCCGATGCGCTTGCCCGACAGGATCAGCAACGCGGCCCGCTGACGACCGATACGCCGGGACAGGGACACGCAGCCCCCGGCGCCCGGCAACAACCCCATCGCCAGCTCCGGCAACTGGAACCACGCATCGTCGGCGGCGCTGATCCGCTCGGCAAAGGCCGCCATCTCCAGCCCTGCCCCCATGCAGGCGCCCTGCACATGGACGGACAGGCGATCCCGGCAGCGGATGATGGCATGCGCCGGCAGCGTCGCCATGCGGATGCGGTGCGCCTCCACTGGATCGCGCGTGGTGCCGAATTCGTCGAGATCGGCGCCGACGCAAAACGCCTTGCCCGCACCGCGCAGCCGCACGTCGGTAATGGACGGATCGAGCGCGGCGAGCAGAAACGCCTCGTACAGTGCGTCGCGCAAGGGACGGTCGATGGCATTGCGCGCCGCGGGCCGGTCGATCAGCAGGTCGAGGCGATCTCCGCTCCGGTCCATGCGCAACGCGCCCGGCTCCTGCGGCGATCCTGCGGCGGTTCGCCCCGCAAGCCATGCAGCATGATCCGCACCGCCCTGAAGCAGGCCATAGGCCATGGACTCCTGCACCAGCGCGGCCTCCAGCCCCTGCCCTTCGATCCCTCGCAAGAGTTGAACGGTGACAGCGGCAGCAGCGGGATGGGCGGTGATGGAGGCAGCCAAAGCCTCCACCGTCACCGGCGCCTCGACCACTGTATCGAGTCGCGATGCCAGTGGATGGGTCCGATCCCCCACGCCCACCACCGGGCACGGCGGGAGTCGCAAGTCCGGGATATCCCCTACCCCGGCATCCAGTGCGATGAACAGAAATGGATGCAACGCAACATCCACGCCCATGCTCAGCGCCAGAGGGTCGATGAAGTATGCGCTGGAAACCATATTTTACGCTTAAGTCTCCTGCCGCGGGACCGCAAGCGCCCAAGGCAAGCCACTCATGTTGCGTCGCAATATGCTGCATCGCAATAAACGAGGCGCTCTCATTTTTGTTTGACAATCGCCCCGGCGATGTGGCTCCTTATGCGAACGATGAGGGAGAGCTGGAACAATGGCTAGCGCGGCAGCAATGAACAAAGCCAAGATCGCCAAGCGGGTGATCGAAGTCCTCGAATTCTTTGACGAGGAACATCGCGAAGCAACGGTGATGGACATCGTGCGACGCTACAAGCGGCCACAGTCGAGCACGTCCGAACTGCTCACGAGCCTCGTGGACCTCGGCCTGCTGTACAAGGACAGCTATTCGCGGTCCTATACGCTGACGCCGCGCGCCGCGCTGCTCGGCTCCTATTTCCAGCCCGACATCGTGCGCGACGGTCGCCTGACCACGCTGATCGACAGGTTGCAGGCGCAGACCGGCCTTGGCATCGCGGTGTTCGGCATGGTCGGCCTCAACACGCAGATTTTCACATGGCGTTCCGGCAAGCGCCGGCTCAACACCGACCGGGCGGAGCGGATTTCCGGCGGCATGCAGGAACGCCTGACGGACAGCGCGGCGGGATGGCTGCTGCTGTCGTCGGTCGAGCAACCGCGCCGCGACGGCATGATCCGCCGCCTGAACGCCGAAGCCCCCGACGAGCGCAAGTTCGCCTTCGCGGACATGAGCACGCGCCTCGATACCTGCCATGAGCGTGGCTATGCGGTTGGTCCTCTGGGCTATGAGATTCCGGCGGACATGTGCGCCGTGCTGCTGCCCGGCCAGCCGGAAAACCGCCCGATGGCCCTCGCCTTCGTCTATGACGCAGAGGACCGGGTCGACACTTCCGCACTGGTCCAGTGCCTGCAATATGCCGTGCAACGCTGCGGCGAGCAGACCGCGATCGGCGGGGTGGCGATGGTGCAGCCCTTTCCCAGCGCCGCCTGACGGCGCTGTCCATTCCGCGAATATGGCCCGATCCCGATAATGCGGTCGGGCCACGCGCCCTTGTCCCCTTCCCCCTGCCGCGCCTTTCGGCCTAGACCTGCGCCGCAGGATCGCAGGGAGAGAGACGCATGGATACCGGGCTGGCGGGCAAGACAGTCGTCGTCACCGGCGCAACCGCCAATATCGGCCGCGCCATCGCACTGGATTTCGCCGCAGAGGGCGCGAAGCTCATCCTCGTCGGGCGCGATGAGGAGGCAGGCGCACGGGTCGTCGCACTGGCGCGCGAGCGCGGCGCGCAGGCGGCGGAGTTCGTCGTGGCGGACATGACCGACCGCACCGCCCCCGCCCGGATATTGGCGGCGGCAGAGGCGCTCGGCCCGGTCGAGGTGCTGGTCAACAATGTCGGCGGCAATGTCGGCATGGGCGTCTTTGCCGATTCCGACCCGGATAGCTGGGACGGCGACATCGACATCAACCTCGGCACCGTATTGCGCATGACCCACGCCGTCCTGCCCGGCATGATCGAGCGGCGGTCAGGCGCCATCGTCAACATGGGGTCCACGGCGGGGATCGTGGGCGACTATATGCTGCCCGTCTATTCGGCGGCCAAGGCGGCCGTCCACGGCTTTACCGTCATCCTCGCCAAGGAACTGGGCCAGCACGGCATCCGCGTGAACTGCGTCGCGCCCTATGGCACCATGTCCGCCGACCCCGACGCCTATAGCAAGGGCAGCCGCTTCAACCGCGAAACCGGCTTCATGATGACCGCCTTCGCCGACGTGCCCGCCGACGAAAAGGCCAAGCGCGCGCGCAAGCCCGTGCTGGGGCGGCAGGTCGCCATGGCGGAGGAGGTATCGTCGGCGGTGGTCTATCTGGCGTCGGCACGGGCGAGCTATCTAACCGGGCAGATCGTGCAGGTGGATGGCGGGGCCTTGTTGTAGGCCCCTTCCCCAAAGGAGCCATTGACTTTTCGGTCGTCCGGCGACGATGATGCGCCAACGGGCCAGCGCGGACGCCCGTTCAGACGGCATCCGTCCAAGTCCGCTCCATCTGCCGCGCCCAGCGGCGAAGGGAGCGTGAATGATGTCGAACAGGGTTGCCCATTCCAGTCCCCGGCAGTTGAGCCTGACCGCACTATTCCTCAAATTCCTGCGTCTCGGCGCCCTCGCCTTTGGCGGGCCGGTCGCGCAGATCGCGATGCTGCGGCAGGTGTGCGGGCCGATACGGTTGGCCGGGGCTGGATCGGCGATGCGACCTTCCTCGACGGGATCGCACTGGCGGGCGTCCTGCCCGCGCCGCTGGTCATCCTCGCGACGTCCGTCGGCTATGTCGCGGGTGGGCCGGGCGGCGCGCTGGCGATCACGGCGGGCATGTTCCTGCCAGCCTTCGCCTTTTCGCTGATCCTGTTCGAGCGACTGGAGCAGATCGTCCAGAATGAGGCATTGCACCACATATTG
>DASVNT010000089.1:0-2679 GCA_036383715.1 Sphingobium sp.
CCATGATCCTCCCGCAGCGAGCGGGCGACCTCGACAATCTGTTCCATCGTGTAGTCGGGGCTGCGCACGATGCCGGACGAGAGGAACAGCCCCTCGATATAATTGCGCTTGTAGAAATCGAGCGTGAGGTCGACCACCTCCTTCGCGGTGAAGGCCGCGCGGCGGACGCCCGATGACGAACGGTTGATGCAATAGCTGCAGTCGAACATGCACATGTTCGTCATCAAGATCTTCAGCAGCGAGATGCAGCGACCATCAGGCGCATAGCTGTGGCAAATGCCCATGCCGGTGGTCGATCCAATGCCGTCGGTGCCGCGCGAATTGCGTTTCTGCGCGCCGCTGGACGCGCAGGACGCATCATATTTGGCCGCGTCGGCGAGAATGGCGAGTTTTTCGAGGCGGCTGAGTTTGGACATTGTTCCCATTATGTTCCACTTGTCCCGCTCCTTTACAACAGGCTTGCGACGAGTGGACGGAGAGGGAAACTTCGCGGGTGGCGCTCGTTATCGCTTCAAGAAGGAGAGAAGCGATGAGCGACAATATCCGCACCGATTTCTGGAAGGCGCTGGAGCACAGTCCGTTCCTGATGGTCCATCTGACCGGCGAGCATGGCCATAGCGTGCCGATGACTGCGCAGTTGGACAAGGATGCCAACCACGCCTTCTGGTTCTACACGGCGAAGGACAACCGGCTGGCCGCGGGGGGCCCTGCCATGGCGCAGTTCGCGAGCAAGGGGCACGACTTGTTCGCCTGCATTTCCGGCACGCTCCGCGCGGAGACGGACCCCGCCGTCATCGACCGCTATTGGTCGAACCATGTCGAGGCCTGGTATGAAGGCGGACGAAACGATCCCAAGCTGCTGATGCTGCGCTTCGATCTGGGCGACGCGGAAATCTGGACCGCCGACATGGGCGTAAAGGGTCTGTTCAAGCTGATGACCGGTCGGCACATCGAGCCGCAGGAAACCGGCAAGCACGCGCAAATCGCGCTCTAAGGCCGATCAGTCCGGAAGGATTTGGGGCGGTGCCATGCGGCGCCGCCCTTATCTTATGCGCCGGGGATGGGCGGCACCGGCAGGGGCGGTGCGTCGGCATCCGTCTCATGCGTTTCCATGAGGCCGCGCCCGACGTGACTGTGGTTCCGGCTATAGAGGAAATAGACTACGAAGCCGACCGCCGCCCAGCCCACGAACAGGGCGATGGTGTAGAAGGACAGGCTGAAGAACAGATAGACGCAGCCCGCCGCCGCAACAGGCGCGATGATGTTGACCGCAGGCGTGCGGAACGGGCGCACACGATCGGGGTCGGTTCGTCGCAGCACCATCACCGAGATCGCCACCATGGCGAAGGCGAACAGCGTTCCCGAATTGGAGATGTCCGCCAGCAGGCCGACCGGGAAGAACGCCGCGAAGATTGCGACGAAGACGCCGGTCAGGATGGTGATGACATGCGGCGTGTGGAACTTGGGATGCACTTTGGACAGGACGGCGGGGAGCAGGCCGTCGCGGCTCATCACGAAGAAGATGCGCGTCTGGCCGAACATCATCATCAGGATGACCGACGGCAGGGCAAGGCCCGCGGCAAGGCCGAGGAGATTGCCGACCTTGGGCCAACCGATTTCACGCAGGGTCCAGGCCAGTGCTTCCTTCGAGCAGGTGACGGCATTGTCGCCAATCGCCTTGCACTGGGCCGCCAGTTCCGCGCTGCCGGGCGAGAGAACCTGACCCTGCGGGCCGGACACTGGCTGCGCGCCGACGCTGCCGATCACGCCGGATGCGACGACCAGATAGAAGATGGTGCAGATGGTGAGCGAGCCGATCAGGCCGATGGGCATGTTGCGCTGGGGATTCTTCGTCTCCTCCGCCGCTGTCGATACCGCGTCGAACCCGACATAGGCGAAGAAGATCGATGCCGCCGCCGCCGACACGCCGCCAAAGCCGAGAGGCATGAACGGGGTGAAATGCTCCATGTGCATGACCGGTACGGCCAGCACCGCGAACAGGGTGAGCGCCGCGATCTTGATCGCGACGAGGACGGCGTTCACCGCCGCGCTTTCCTTGGTCCCGATGACCAGCAGCCATGTCACCAGGGCCGCGATCCCCATGGCGGGCAGGTTGACGATGCCGCCATCGGTGGGACCGCGCACCAGCTCTCGCGGTATGTCGAGGTGGAATGCGTTCTCGATCAGCCCGACGACATAGCCGGACCATCCGACCGACACGGCGCCCGCCGCAATGGCATATTCGAGGATCAGCGCCCAGCCGACCATCCACGCCAGCAACTCGCCCATCACCGCATAGCTGTAAGTATAGGCGGAGCCGGACACCGGGACCATCGACGCCATTTCGGAATAGCACAGCGCCGCAAGCGCACAGACGATCCCCGCGATCACGAAACTGAGCAGCATGCCCGGCCCGGCCTTCTGCGCGGCCTCCGCCGTCAGCACGAAGATGCCGGTGCCGATGACGGCGCCGATGCCCAGCATCGTCAGCTGGAATGCGCCCAGCGACCGATGCAGCGATTTCTTCTCGGCCGTCGCCAAAATGGCGTCGAGAGGCTTTACGCGCCCGAAAATCATGAATGATGCCCTTTTGTCTTCATTGTTTTGCCGGGCGGCTTTGCACCCACTCCATTGGCTATGACGCGAGACTATCGCCTAATCCGCCACGCGCAAGTATGT
>DASVNT010000090.1:0-16466 GCA_036383715.1 Sphingobium sp.
TCCGGCGGCGGGAGTTGGCGTTTGCGCGCTCGCTGCTGCGGCGCTCACCGTCAGCGCGGCACCGGCGGCGAGGAGATTGCGGCGATCAATCATGGACTATCTCCGGTCGAGTTTCGGTCGGAAGAGGGGGGTGGCCGGTCATGCGAGGACGCCGGTGAAATAGAGGGCGACGCCCGTTGCCGACGCCGCGCCCAGCGTCGTGAAGATGCCGATCTTCAGACGGAACATGGCGATGATCGCAGCGACCGATATTGCCAGCGCCCATGGATCGACGCTGGTGAGCACGGGCACATCGAACTGCACCGGCCCGGCTTGGAAGGGCTGTGTCGTGCGGAAGATTGTGTGAATGGCGAACCAGACGGCGAGGTTGAGCACGACGCCGACCACGGCGGCTGTGATCGCCGACAGGGCGCCGGATAGAGCCTTGTTACCCCGCATCCGCTCGATGAACGGCGCGCCGAGGAAGATCCACAGGAAGCAGGGAATGAACGTCACCCAGGTGGCGAGCAGGCCGCCGAGTGTCCCCGCGAGCAAAGGCGAGAGCATGCCGGGATGACGGTAGGCACCCATGAATCCCACGAATTGCAGAACCATGATCAATGGCCCCGGTGTGGTTTCCGCCATGCCCAGGCCGTCCAGCATCTCCCGTGGCGACAACCAATGATAGGTTTCCACGGCTTGTTGGGCGACATAGGCAAGAACGGCATAGGCGCCGCCGAATGTCACGACCGCCATGGTCGAGAAGAAGGTCGCGATCTGGGTGAAGACGTGGCTGCCGCCCAGCAGCAGAAGCAGGGCCGCAACGGGCGCGAGCCACAGTACGAGCCAGATGGCCGCCTGCCACAATGTCTCGCTGATCTTCGGGTTCGCATGGGCGGGCAATTCCTCGCCGAGCAGCGTGTCCACGTCCTCGACGATTTGGCCCTTCGCCGCACCATGCCCGCCGCCGACCTGAAACGCCGCAACGCCCGCGCGGCCACCGAAATAGCCGATCAACCCGGCGCCCAGAACGATAACGGGGAAGGGCACGCTGAGGAAGAAGATCAGGATGAACGCCAGGGCAGCAAGGCCGCGCATGATGCCATTCTTCAGCGACCGGCCGCCGATACGAACCACCGCCTGCAACACAACGGCGAGGACCGCGCATTTCAGTCCGAAGAACAGTGCGGAAACGATCCCGACCCGGCCATAGAGCGCATAGATCCAACTCAGCGCCATGATGGCGATGGCACCCGGCAACACGAACAGCGCGCCCGCGACGATGCCGCCGCGTGTCTTGTGCATCAGCCAGCCGATATAGGTGGCAAGCTGCTGAGCCTCGGGGCCGGGGAGAAGCATGCAGTAATTGAGGGCATGCAGGAAGCGATGCTCACCGATCCAGCGTTTTTCATCGACCAGGATACGGTGCATTACCGCGATCTGGCCAGCCGGACCGCCAAAGGACAAGGCCGCGATCCGCAGCCACACCCAGAAGGCTTCACCGAGAGAGACGGGTGCCGGGCGAGCGGTCTGATCTGGCTCGGTGGCAACCGTGACATCAATGGGCGCGCTACTCATGCCGACACCGGCTTGGCGCGAGCACCCTTGGGCTGATGGGAAACCCAGTCATGGGTCTCTCCGGTCGCGTCCCGGCACCAGCGATAGAGGGCGTCATAGATCAGCATGCCTGCTTCGAGCTGCTCAAGGTCATCGGCATACATGCGCGACAGGCCAAGGGAGAGAGCGACCAGTCCAGCGGCTTCCGGCACGATATCGGGCCTGCCGGTATCCGCGCCGCGTACGATCAGGGCGAGATGGGCAAGTGGCTTCAGGCTGGACAAGCCAAAACCGTCGAGCATGACGTCAAAGGTGCAGCACTCGCCATCATGGCTCCACTTTATGCCGTCGCCCTCCACATCGAACGGGGTCGCGCCAAAGCGATCCGCGACGCCCGCAACCTCACCGGGGGCGACGAACAGGAAGACAGCATTGGGATCGACGAAGCGGCGGATCAGCCAGGGGCAGGCGATCCGGTCGACCTTGGGACGGGCGCGCGTCACCCAGACTGTGCGGCCTTGCGCGTCACGGGCTGGCAGGGGCGCCTCGGGAACGGCGGGGTGACCAGCAGCGATCCACGCCTTGATGCCGCCGTCCAAAGCTTCCGCGTCGGCGCCTGCCTGCCGCAGCCAGGCCGACGTGCCTTGGCTGAGCGTATGGCCTTCGCGGCAAACAGCGACGACCGATTGTCCGCGATAGTCCGCCGCCCAGTTCGCCACATCTGCCCATGGTCGCCGGACAGCGCCGGGGATGAGGCGGGGGTCAGCGGCGAAATCCTCGTCGGTGCGAACGTCAATGATCGCCGGACCCTTTGGGGTGCCGATGAGGCGGGAGAGCTTATCTACAGCTATCGTGTTTAATGCAGGCATGATGCGTCCTTGGGTTTCAAGCAGGACGCGATTCTTCAGCCTGTCGCCTCATGGGGTGATCGCGATCCCCATGGCGGTATCTAATGCCTCTCCACGCGCATGTGTCAACTGCTCACGTGCAGCGGCTGCCTCTCAAGCAGCATGGGAAGGCGGACGGACTGCATCTCGGAACGCGAAATCGAGCACTGAACGGCGGCAATGGGTCGGTGAAAGAACTCTGGTGTGCGGCGGTAAAAGGGGCTCTCCGGTCACAAGATGGAATAGCCCCCGTCGACCGTAAGCTCCGTGCCCGTGACATATTTGGACGCGTCCGATGCGAGGAACAGGATCGCGCCGCCCACATCGTCCGTCTCTACCCAGCGGCCCATGGGAAAGAGGCCTGCGACATGATCCTTTGCTTCGACCTCATCCTTGAAGCGGCCTGCCGCCACGCCGGGCGCAAGGCCGCTGAGGCCGAGGTCGGTGTTGACCGGGCCGGGGTGGACCGAATTGACGCGGATGCCGGTGCGGGCCCTGCCGAATTCGACCGCCACGCCCTTGGTCATCATGCGCACCGCGCCCTTGCTCGCGGAATACGCCGCCTGCATCGGTCCCGCGATCTGGCCGTAGATGGAGGAGAGGTTGATGATCGACCCGCCACCGCTGCGCGTCATCAGCGGCGCGGCGGCCTGCATGCCCATCCACACGCTTTCCACGTTGATCGCCTGTACGCGGCGGAAATCCTCTATGGTGGTGGAGAGGAAGGGCTTGTTCAGGATGATCCCGGCGTTGTTGACCACTATGTCGAGGCGACCCTCCTGAGCATCGATGGACTGGATGACCGCATCCCACTGGCCCGCATCTGTGACATCCTGCTGCACGAAGCGTCCTCCGGCGGGCGCGGCGCCCGCAGGGTTGATGTCGGTCGCGACGACTATTGCGCCAGCGGATGCGAACAATGCGGCGACCTCTGCGCCAATGCCCTTTGCGGCACCCGTGACCAGAGCGACCTTGCCAGTCAGTTCGAACATGGAAATTCCTTCGATGGAGTTTGGGAGCGGGTCAGTCCGTCTGGACCATGGCGATCCGCCGGGGCGATCCGCTGGCGGACCAACGGCAACTGGTCGTTGCCGAAATAGGTGAAGCGATCGTCGACGAAGATCATCGGCGAGCCGAAGGCGCCGCGTTCGATCGCCTCATCCGTATTGTGGCGCAGGCGTGCCTTGACCGTATCGCTTTGCGCCGCGGCGGAGAGAACGGTGCCGTCCAGGCCGCAGCTATCGGCAATATCGACCAGCACATCGGGCGCATCGAGATTGCGTTTGTCGCGGAAATAGGCGTCGAAACTCGCGGAGGCGAAGCGGTGGAGATCGTCCTGCCGCTCCTCCAGCGCGCAACAGAAACGCATGGGCGTCACGGCTTTCAGCGGATGCAGGCGTGTCGGAAAATTCATCTCCACGCCCGCCAGCGCCGCCCATTCCTTGAGCCACTTCATGACGTTGCGGTTCTTGGGCGCATCGGGCTGCGTCCGTCCGGCATAGACGCTGTCGTTCACGGCGTTGAACACGCCGCCGACCAGAAAGGGCCGCCATGTGACGCTCGCGCCGGTTTCCGCGAGGATCGGCTGGATGTTGTGAAAGGCCAGCCGCGTCCATGGGGAGGACAGGTCGAAGAAGAACTCCACTTTGGCGGACACGTCAGTCTCCCTTGATGCCGAACAGTGCCTCACGCGCGCGCGGATCGTCCTGCGGTCGACGCACGATGCCTTTGCGGCCCAGGTCCATGCCCCGGCGCAGGGCCGGGCGATCCTTCAGCCGCGCATACCAGTCGGCGACATGGGGGAAGGCGGTGAGGTCGATCTCCTGCGCCTTCCATGTCTGGACCCACGGGAAGCAGGCCATGTCTGCGATGCTGTACTCGTCACCGGCGAGATGAGGCGTCTCCGCCAGCCTGCGGTCGAGTACGCCGTAGAGCCTCTCCGCCTCGCGCCGATAGCGGTCGGTCGCATAGGCGATCCGTTCGGGGGCGTAGAGCTTGAAATGGCCATGCTGCCCCAGCATCGGACCGAGGCCGCCCACCTGCCAGAACAGCCATTCCTGCACCGCCTTGCGCCCGCGCAGGTCGGTGGGCAGGAAGCGCCCCGTCTTCTCCGCCAGATAGAGCAGGATCGCACCCGTTTCGAAGACGGGCAGGGGCGCGCCGCCGTCGGCGGGAGCGTGGTCGACGATCGCCGGAATCTTGTTGTTCGGACTGATCGCGAGGAAGTCGGGCAGGAACTGATCGCCCTTGCCGATATTCACCCAGCGAACGTCATAGGGAAGGCCGCATTCCTCCAGCATGATCGAGATTTTCCATCCGTTCGGGGTGGGCGCGGTGAAGAGTTCGATCATGACATGATCTCCCGCTGTTCGCCGGGGACAAGGCCGGCGGAATGCAGCGCGGCGATGCACTCGCGCTCTATGGGTTTTTCGGAGACTGTCTTGGGAATGGCGTCCAGCACCTGCCAGATTTCGGGTATCTCGCTTTTCTGGAGGCGGCTGGCGGCCCATTGGCGCGCCGCATCCACCGTGCCGCCTTCGGTCAGTACTAGCGCGGCGACCAGCATCTTCTCGCCGGAGACGGTGCGCGCCGTTTCGACGCCGTAGACGAACACATCCTCCACCATGGGGGAGGTGGCCAGCACCGTTTCCACCAGCGCGGTGTTCACGAAATCCCCGTTGCGCCGCACCCCGCCACCGGTGCGATGCCGGAACCAGAACCACCCCTCCGCATCGCGATGGGCGATGTCGCCGGTACGGAACCAGCCGTCGCGCACCTTGTCGGCGCTCGCCTGCTGGTTGCGGAAATATTCGACCTGCTCATGTGGTCCCGTCTCCAGCCGGAAACAGAGCTCGCCCGGCACATCCGGCGGGCAGGGATTGCCGTCTTCGTCCAGTATCTCCGCGCATATGCCCTGCGGCGGCTTGCCCATCGACCCGGCGGGGCCGGAGGATTTGAGGTTGATAAGGACGCCGCGCGCTTCGGTGCTGCCATAGACTTCGGTGATGACCACGCCGAAGCGGTGCTCATAGGCCCGCCACAGGTCGGCGGGCATGCCGGATGCGATGATGAGGCGGACGGGATTGTCATGGTCGTCCGGCCTTTCCGGCACGGAGAAGATTTCGGGGATCATGCCGCCCAGCAGCGTGAAGACGGTGCAGCCATAGGCGCGGCAGATGTCCCACAGCCGCGTCTTGGTGAATTTGCGGCTGATGACGCCCTTGATGCCGAGGGACAGGGCCGCGCTCAACGTCGCATGGGCGTTGATGTGACACAGGGGCAAGCCGGTGTGGAGAATGTCCGTCCGTTCCACGCCCAGCGCCAGAAGCCCGCGCATGACCCGCATATGGGCGAGGTGGGTGCGGACCACGGCTTTGGGATTGCCCGTGGTGCCGGATGTGAACATCAGGAACATGGGCGATCGCTGGTCGGGGATGGTGGTGACGAGGGGGCTGGCGTCGGCGGGGATGCTGGCCGGGTGGAATAATGCGATGCCATCGGGCGCCTCCACGCTGTCCGCCGCGTCGATCACCATCAGCGTGCGCAAATGGCGCAGCTCGCTCGCCGCCGCACGGAGCGCCGCGAGGGCATAGTCCCCCACCACCGCAACGCGCGCCTCGACGGCATTGAGCATGTAGGTCAGCTTCTCGCCCATGCTGCGCGGGTCGATGGGCACGAATATCGCGCCGATCAGCGCGCTCGCGATCATCGCTTCGACAAATTCGGGATGGTTCTGCATCATCAGGACGACATGATCGCCCTGACCGATGCCCTGTTCCTGCAACCAGAGCGCGAGCCGGGCGCCGTTGTCATATAGTTGCGCAAAGCTGCGCGCCTCGTCGTGGAGCGCGCCATCCCCGGCGATGGAGACGAAGGTCAGGACGTCGAGATCGGGAAAGCGCTCCCGTTGCGCGGCGACGAGCCGGGCGATGTCATTGAAACGCTCGGTCATGCAGCGGCCCCGGACAGGGCGCGATATTCGTCGCGGAGCAGCCGTTTGAACAATTTGCCGGTGGGTTCGCGCGGCAGTTCCGCGCGGAAGTCGATTTGCCGGGGCGTCTTCACGCCGCCCAGCCGCTCACGGGCATAGGCCATGAGTTCCTCCGCCAGCGCCGGTCCCGCATCCGCCCAGTCGCGCGGCTCGACCACCGCGACGACCTTTTCCCCCATGTCCGGGCAGGGCGCGCCGATTACGGCGACGTCCGCGACTTTGGGATGGACGGCGAGGATATTCTCGATCTCCTGCGGATAGATATTCACGCCGCCGGAAATGATCGTGAAGCTCTTGCGGTCGGTGAGGTAGAGATAGCCATCCTCATCCATCCACCCGATGTCGCCCAGCGTCGACCAGCCATGGCGATTGATCGCAGAGCGGGTCTTTTCCGCGTCATTATGATAGGTGAAGGTCGGACCCCCGGCGAAATAGACGCTCCCTTCGGTGCGTGGCGGGACGAGGTTGTCGTCCTCGTCGCAAATGCGAACCTCTCCCACGAAGGCGCGCCCGACCGACCCCCGGTGTGTCAGCCATTCTTCCGGCCCGATCATGGTCAGGCCGTTGTTCTCCGTCCCCGCATAATATTCGTGGATCACCGGCCCCCACCAGTCGATCATCGCCTCCTTGACCGGGACCGGGCAGGGAGCGGCAGCGTGGAGCGCGATGCGCAGGGAGGAGAGATCATACCCGTCCCGTACGCTGGCGGGCAGTTGCAGCAGGCGATTGAAATGCGTGGGCACCCATTGGGAGGCGGTGACGTTATGGCGCTCGATCGCGGCCAACGCGCCCTCCGCATCGAATTTCTCCATCACGACAACCGTGCCGCCGAGCCGCTGGATCAACATGCACCAGCGCAAGGGGCCGGCATGATAGAGCGGGGCGGGGGACAGATAGACGGTGTCCGGCCCCATGCCGAATTTCGCCCGCGCGACCTTCCCCAGCGGTGTCGGCGCGTCGATGGGATCGTGGCCGGAAATATCCTTGCGAATGCCCTTGGGCCGTCCAGTCGTGCCGGAGGAATAGAGCATGTCCGTCCCCCCGCATTCATCCGCGATCGGTGTGACGGGCAGGGTGGCGATGGCATCCGCGAGTGAGGGGGCATCCCCGTCGATCAGCCATGTCGGCCGCGTGACGCCGAGTTTGCTAACGGCTTCGAGCAATTCCGCGGTCGCGCTGGACCCGACCACTGCCCCCGCACCGCAATCCTCCAAGATATAGGAGAGGTCTTCGGGCGAGAGCCGATAGGATATGCAGACATAATAAAGGCCGGATCGCTGCGCCGACCAGACCAGCGGAAAGAACCACGGATCATTCTCGATCACGATGGCGATGGTGTCGCCGATCCGAAGCCCTTCGGCCCGCCAGAGATGGGCAAGCTGGTTGGACCGGGCCTCCATCTCGCCATAGCTGAGGGTTTCGCCTGTTCCGGCCATGATGACGGCGGGTTTTTCCGGGTGAGCGGCAGCGTGGTGAGCTGGGTGCATGATGTCCTCCCCCGAACTATTTGCCGATGATGCCGCGAATGAGCTTGCGCACGCCCTCGTCATAGGGCGGGCGGAACGCCTTGAGCGGTCCGAGGTCGCGGCCGATCTGGCGGTAGATCGCCTTGCGGTGGCTGAATTCCAGAAAGCCGTCGCGGCCATGATAGGCGCCCATGCCCGACGCGCCGATGCCGCCGAACGGCAGGTTCTCCTGCGCGCAGTGCATGATGACGTCGTTGACGCACATGCCGCCCGCCGTCGTCCGCCGCGTGAGTTGATCGAGTTCGGCACTGTCCTTGCCGAAATAATAGAGGCCGAGGGGACGATCGCCCGCATTCACGCCGTCGATCACCTCTTCGAACGCCGAATAGCGCAGCACGGGCAGGATCGGCCCGAAAATCTCCTCCTGCATCACCGCCATGTCGGGCGTCGCGTCGAGGACGAGGGTGGGAGGCATCTTGCGATGCGCCTGCCGGGCAAAGCTCTCGCCCGCCGGGTTGATCTCCATGATCCGGGCACCCTTGGCCCGCGCATCGTCCAGATAGCCGGTCAGACGGTCATAATGCCGGTCGGAGATGATGGCGGTATAGTCGGGATTGTCGCGCAGGGTCGGCAGCATCCCGGCGACCGCACGGCGGACCTCCGCCACGAAATCCTGCTCCCGATGTGCGGGAACATAGGCATAGTCGGGCGCTAGGCAGATCTGACCCGCGTTCAGCAGCTTGCCCGCCATGATCCGGTCGGTCGCGATTTTCAGGTCTGCCGTGTCGCTGAGGATGACGGGGCTTTTCCCGCCGAGCTCCAGCGTGACGGGAACCAGATGCTCGGACGCCGCGCGCATCACATGGCGCGCGATCGACCCCGCGCCGGTGAAGATCATATGGTCGAAGGGCAGGGCGGTGAAGGCCGCGCCGGTGTCGGCGTCGCCGGTCACGACCGCGATTTCCGCCTCCGCAAAGCGCGCTGCGATCAGCGTTTTGAGGAGGTCGGCGGTGCGCGGCGTATATTCCGATGGCTTGATCATCGCCCGATTGCCCGCCGCCAGCACATTGGCGAGCGGCGAAAAGACGAGGCCGACGGGGAAGTTCCAGGGCGAGACGATGCCTACGACACCCTTGGGCTGGAACTCAATCCACGCCTTTGCCCCGAACAGCGACAGGAGCGCGGGTTCGACGGCACGTTTCTCCGCCCGCATCCATTTGCGCAGATGCTTTGCGCTGTGCTGGAGCGCGGCGACGGGCGTCATGATGTCGGTCAGCGCGGAGGCATGGAGGGAGCGATTGCCGAAATCGGCGCTGATCGCCTGTTCGATGGCGCGCCCATTCTCCTTGAGCAGCGCGATGCAACGGTTGATCCGGTCGATGCGCAGGGCGGCATCGGGGGGACCGTCCGCCAGAAAGGCGGCGCGCTGGGCGGCGATCATAGCCGTCATCTCACTCTGACCAGCCGACAATGACCCACTCTCGATATTCATGCGGCGATCCTTCCCTGACTATCGTCGCCGGTCGGACGATAGCGAATGGGCAGGCTCTTGAGCCCGCCGACGAAATTCGTCTCGACCCAGCGCGGCGTCCCGGCCAGTTGGATGTCGGACACGCGCGCGAGCAGTTCCTCGTAGAAGATCCGCATCTCCATCTTGGCGAGATGCTGGCCGAGGCAGACGTGCGGGCCATAGCCAAAGGAGATGTGCTGGCCCGGCTTGCGACCGATGTCGAAGCGGAACGGGTCGTCGAATACCGCCTCGTCCCGATTGCCGGACGGGTAGCACATCATCAGCGCCTCCCCGCTGCGGACGGTCTGCCCGGCAACCTCGTGATCCTGCGTCGCCGTGCGGAAGAAATGCGTGACCGGCGTCACCCAGCGCAGGATCTCGTCTATGGCGCCGGGCAGCAGGCTCATGTCGGCGCGCAGTCGTGCGAGCTGGTCCGGGTTCTCGATCAGGGCGAGCATGCCGCCGGCCAGCGAGGAGCTGGTCGTGTCATGTCCGGCGGTGGCGACGATGATGAAATAGGAGAGGGCCTCCTGCCGCCCGATGGGATCGTCGCCCACCGTGGCGTGGGCGATGATCGTCGCCATGTCGTCGCGCGGATTGGCGCGGCGCTCCGCGATCAGTCTGTCGAAATAGTCGAAGAAGCCGTGGACGGCGGCGATGACATCGACCTTCTCCGTCTTGACGTCGGGATCGTCGGGACCGAGCACCTGCTGCGTCAGGCGGAGCATCAGCGCCTCGTCTTCCGCCGGTACGCCGAGGATGTGCATGATCGTGCGCAGCGGATACCAGCCCGCGACGTCGCGCATGAAGTCGCATTCGCCGCCCATGGCGATCATCTTGTCGATGCTGCTGCGGGCAAAGCCGCGAAGCTCCTGCTCCAGCACCTTGATGCGGGCGGGCATGAACCATGCCTGCGTCAGCTTGCGGTGGGCATTATGCTCCGCGCCGTCCATGTTGGTGAGGTTGTTCATCAGGAACGGCCGGCCGCCGGTCACTTTCATGATCTGCGCATCGACGGCCGTGCGCCTCAGCAGGGTGCGGGGGCCGTTGACGAAGATATCCCGTGCAACCTCGACCTCGCGGATCACGGCCTGCCGTGTGGCCAGCCAGAAGGGTTGATACTCGTCCGGCGTCAGCCAGATCAGCGGCCCGCGTGCCCGCAAGTCGCTGAGCAGGGCATGATAGGCCACGGGGTCGGCGCAGAATTTCCCGTCGACCACGGCATTGCCGATGCTGGTCGCGTCAGCCGCGGTCAGTTGCGATTGCTGGCTCATCCGGTTGCCTCCCTTGCTATGGTCATCGCCCATGGTCAGAAGTCCGCCGAAAGCTGCACGCCCCAGGTGCGCGGCGCGCCGTAGTTGCCGTAATAGGCACCGGTCACGAGGTAGGTTGAGTTCTGGCGGTACAGCTTGTCGGTCACATTGTTGACGAACACGCGCACCCGCGCCTTGTCGTCATGGCTGCCCAGCGTGGCGGAGAGATTGACGAGGCCATAGCCCTCCTGAATATCCTGCGGCTGCCCGAAGTAGCGGAGCACGATCTTGCTGCGATAGGAGGCGTCCGCCCGAAACGTCAGCGACGACAGGAAAGCGCCGTCGAAGGGGATGCGATATTGCACGCCCAACTGGCCGGAAAAGTCGGGTGCGTGCGGCAAGGCCTGACCCGCGACATTGACCGGACCGAGCGAGGGCCGGGCATCGTCGATGGACGAGAATTGCTTGAACCGGGCGTGGAGGTAGTTGGCCGACGCCTCGATGGTCAGGCGCTTGTCCGGGTGGAACTGCATCTCCGCTTCCACGCCATAGATTTCGGCGGGGGCATTCTGGACGAGGGTCACGGCGGGCGGGCGGGTGATCGTGACCTGCAATCCGGTATAGTCGTAATAGAAGGCGGAGAAATTGGCGGTCAGGCGGCGATCCGCGGTCTGGGTCTTGAGGCCGATCTCATAGGCGTTGAGCACTTCCGGCTTGTACAGGCCCGCCGCGCCCGCCAGTTCGCCGCCACCGCCGGGCAGGTTCTCACCCCCCGATTTGAACCCGCGCGACCATTGTGCATAGCCGGAGATGCGGTCGGCGAACTGATATTGCACATTGACCTTGGGGAGCAGCCTGTTCGCCTCCAGCCGGCTCGCCGCCGCCGTGACGATGGGCGCGATGGTGCCGCCGGGCAGGACGAGGTAGACGTCCTGCAGGAAGTTCTTCGTCTCGTGATTGTAGCGAAGGCCGAGGTTGAGCTTGAAGGCGTCCGTGATCGCATAGGTCGCGTCGCCGAACAGTGCGATGCTGTTGGTCTTGGTATCCACGCTTTGCGTCAGCAGCGTATCGGCCGGAACGCCGAAACCGCCCGCCAGCGCCGCGCCGATGCCGAGGGGCAGGCTGTTGCCCGCCTTCTCATGGAAATAATAGGCGCCCGCGATCCAGTCCAGCTTCGTGCCGGTGCCGATCAGGGTCAGTTCCTGTCCAAAGGATTGCGAGGGCCGCTTGAAGTTGGTGGCGTAGAAGAAGGGGATGTCGGTGGCATCCGCGTCGAAATCGACGCTGTTCTTATGATCGACATAGCCCGAAACCGAACGCAGCGTGATATTGTCGGTCAGTTCCCAGTTGATCTTGCCGGAAGCTATCAGGGTTTCAGACGAGGCCAAATAGGGATGGTCGCCGTAAATCTGGTTCGGGGCCGTGGTCTGGCCGGGCGTCGGCAGTATCGTGTTCGTGAACAATTGCTGATAGCCATTCGCGCCGTTCGACTTTTCATAGCGGACCGCGAGGTCGACCTTCAGCCTCTCCGTCGCGTCGATTTGCAGCGCGCCGCGAACATAATCGACATTGGTGTCGGCGATATTCGGATTGCCGGGCAGCCAGCGCACATAGCCGTCGTCCTGCTCATGGCCGCCGCTGATGCGGAACCGGATGGAATCGGACAAGGGGCCGGAGATATAGCCGCTCGCGCCAAAGGCATGGAAGCTGCCGGTGGAGAGGTTGATGCCCGCCGTCAGTTCGCGGCTCGGCTCCTTGGAGATGAAGTTGATCGCGCCGCCCGTCGCATTGCGTCCGTAAAGCGTGCCCTGCGGACCGCGCAGCACCTCGATCCGTTCGAGATCGACGCCGCGCAAATAGCCCATGGTGGCGCGGGGCAGGAATATGCCGTCGACATAGCTGGCGACTGTGGGTTCGGTGACACCGGAATCGACCACCGATCCGACGCCCCGGATCGACACCAATGTCGTGCCCGTATGCTGGCCGAAGTCCAGGTTCGGCACGGCGGTCTTCAGGTCTGCGACCGACTGGATGCCGCGCGTCTGGAGTGCTTCCCCGGACACGGCGGAGATGGATGCGGGAATATCCTGCACGGTCTGGCTGCGTTTGAGGGCGGTGACGACGATCTCCTCGACGTCGCTGTCCGTCTGGGCATGGGCCGCGCAGGGCAGGGCGGTAAACAGCGCCAGAGAAGAGGCCCCCCGGACAACTGCCCCACGGATCATGGTGTTCGCCTTCATAAAATCTTCTCTCCTGTGTCGGTCTTTTTTGGTTTTTCGGTCGTGTGTCGTGATGCTGCGGTCTGCTATTCGGCGGCCGCCAGCGCCGGTTCCCGGCCGTTGTCATTGGCCAGCAGGCGGCCCGGCTCCGCGCCGGTCGGCACCCCCTCGATGAAGGTGGTGACGCCGTTGACGAGCACGCGATGATAGCCGCCAGCGTCCACCAGCCTGCGCCAGTCCCCGCCGGGCAGGTCGTGGACGATGCGATGCTGATTGCGGTCGAGGTAGAGCGCGTCGAGATCATAGATGAGGATATCGGCCCACATGCCGGGCAACAGCGCGCCGCGTTCTTCGAGGTGGAGTGTCTTCGCGATCTTGAAGCTCAGCTGATAGTGCATGTCCTCAAGGGTCATCGCCTTTTGCTCGCGCACGATGCGGATGAGCATGTCCGTCGCGTAACAGCCGCTCGAAAACGCCTTGGTATGAGCGCCGCCGTCCGACACGCCGCAGGACACGCCGGGATGGGCGAGCAGGCGCGCGCCGAGCGACCCGTCCATCGCCGCATAGGGCGCCGACTTGATCTGGAGCGCGAGGTCGGACCGCAGCGCGAGGTCGCACAGCACCTCCACGACCGTCGCCCCGATTTCCTGTGCGATCTGTTCCAGCGTGCGGCCGAGATAGAGCTGGAGATCGGGGGCATCGCCGATGGCGATGACGACCTGTGCCTCCAGTCCGCCTGCGCCATTGGACGGGCCGTTCTTCGCATAATCCTCCGCAAAGGAGCGGACGAACTCGGGGTCTTTCAGGAGCGCGCGGATTTCCTCGTCATTGGCGCAGCCGATCAGTTTGCGCACACCCCAGAGCTGCCCTGCGGCGGTATCGAGGTCGCGGATGCCCGCCTCCACCCAGCCCGCGTGGAGCAATGTCGCACCCACAATGTCGAGGCCCTCAGCCCGTAGCCGGTTGAGCCAGGCAAGGTCCGCGTCGATCATGGCGGACATGCCATCGATGGCGAGGAAGATGTTATGGATGACGCGCACGCCCGTCCCTTTGGCCATGCGCGCGACTTTTTCCGTCAGGCCCGCATTGCCGAAATTGCCGATCTGGGCGAGCATCTGGATAATGCCGTCGCCGCGATCCGCCAGCGCCCGGCAAATCTCCACGACATCGTCGTCGTGCAGGGCGTCGGTAGGCATGGCCGTCCCGTCGAAATCGAGGTGGGAATTGCCCTCCATACCCATGACGGACATGGAAATGCCCACCGCGCCGGCATCCATGCCTTCATGGATCAGGGCATGTATTTCGGCGATTTCCTCCGCCGTCGGACGGCGGGTCTTCGCGCCCTCTATGCCCATGACATAGATCAGCAGCGGGTTGAGCGGAATATAGGTGAGGAGGTTGACGCTCTTGGGCAGCGCGCGCACCGTGTCGAGATATTCGGGAAAGGTTTCCCAGTCCCACGACAGGGCCAGCCGTTGCTGTTCGACCGGGATTTGTTCGGTCGTCGACAGCATCAACATGGTGCGTTCGCGGTCGGCGGCCCGGACGGGGGCGATGCTGAACCCGCAATTGGCGTTGAGGATGGTGGTCACGCCATGCTCGCCGGAATCCATGCAATGCGGACTCCAGAAGATCGCTGCGTCATAATGGGCGTGCTGGGTGATGTGGCCGGGAGCGACGATCCGCCCGCCCGCATCGATGACCTCCCGCGCCGTCGCTTTCGGCAGTTTCCCAACCCTGACGATGCGGCCGGCGGTGATGGCGATGTCGCCGGTGAATGCGGCCGCGCCGGTGCCGTCCACGATCCGCCCGCTGCGGATGATGCAGTCAAAATCTTGCACTGAGCCTCTCCATGGGCCGGAAGGATTACTGAGCTAGTTGTTCAGTTAATTAGTGAAATCATTCATATGACACATTGTTGATAGTGTCAAATGAAGAAGCGCGGGAAATTTTCGAAAGGGGCGCCGGTCTTGGCTGGCGGTTTGCCTTGCCCTGCGGTTAAGGATGGCAAATGGGCAGCAACAAGAATGGATTGACGCGTCAGAGAGTCGTCGCTGCGGCGGAAGCCTGTTTTGCGCGGCATGGCGTGCGCCGGACGTCGATGGTCGATATTGCGGACGAACTGGGCGTAACCCGGCAGACCGTCTATCGCCTGTTCGACAGCAAGACCGCGATCCTGGAATATATGGCGAACAAGCGCATCATCGTGCTGGCCAGGAAACTGGAGGCCGATTTCAAGAACTTTGCCGTTCTGGAGGAGGCGCTTGTGGAAGGCTCTCTCAAGTCCGTGCAGGCCGCGCGGGAGGACACGCTGCTCGCTGAAATCTTTGAAAGCAGCGAGGACCATGATTTCGAACAGTTTCTGTTCCGCGGCTCGCCTGAAATCCGCGACTTCATGCTGCGGCTGTGGAATCCGTTGATCGATGAAGCGCGGAAACGCGGCGTGTTACGGTTGTCGATCAGCAATGACGAAGCCGTCGAGTGGATACGTAATGTCCACGCCATGACCGCGCTCAGGTCGGACTATGACGATACGCGGCAACGGGGGATGTTTCAGAAGTTCCTTTTGCCGTCGCTGATCCAGGTTTCCGGAGAAGCATGACGCCGCCATGGCGAGGTGCTGTGAGTGTGATTCACTGAGTTCGGAAGCGATCCATCTTGCTGATTGTCGTTCGCGTACAGCGTCCAGCCCTCAGATGCAGGACTACCGAAGCTAAAGCGGACGGGCCGCTCCTAAGGCGTATGATTGAACCAATGAATGTCCGTGATGGGTCGGGTGCGGCGATCTACCAGTTTCCGCCTGCCTTGGCGATTTGCTCCAGCAGTGCAGCTTTAGAGGCGGTGCGACGTGTGCCGACATTCCTCGGCAAGTTGACGTCACCCACGATGATACGGCGCTCGGCGATTTCTTCGCCCAGCGCGGTAAGGCTGATGGCCTCACGCTTCGTCTTCAAGGTCTTGAACGCCATATTCCTTCGCCGTTTCGTCACGGATCCTTCGATCCATATAGTCGCGATCCAGTCCTTTAGAAAGCTTGAACAGCGCCATGCTCGCTTATCTCGATAACCCGCAAGAGATCGATGTCGGCCAAGCCGTCGAGTAACCTGCTGCCGACGACCTCAAAAGGATGCTATTCGTCAGCCCCTTCAGACTGATACGATCGTGCACCAACAAGCGAGGACGGCAGCGATGATCAAGAACTTGGGACTATTAGGGCGTAGACTCATTACGCGACGCACCAGATGCGGGCGCAGATGAGCTTGATGGCGGCAAGGAAGTTTGCGGGATTCTTGTCGTAGCGGGTGGCGATGCCACGGAACTGCTTGATACGATTGAAGAAACGCTCGACAAGGTTTCGCTGTTTGTAGAGCCAGGGCGAGAAGGCGAAGCGCTGCTTGCGGTTGGATCGATTGGGAATGTTGGCCCAGACTTTCCTGGCCGCAGCGGCTTTGCGCCAGCGGACGAACCGATTGTAGCAGGTTGTCGAAGGCCCATAGCGCTCAGGGACTTCCGCCCACGGCGCTCCCGAACGAAAGCGCCATATGATCCCGTTGAGAACTCGGCGATCATCCACCCGTGCCACGCCGCGCGGCTTGTTGGGGAG
>DASVNT010000091.1:0-3026 GCA_036383715.1 Sphingobium sp.
GAATCTGCCCGATCCCGGCGCGAAGCTGATCCTGGAGGCGACGGCGCAGGGGCTGGTCGCCTTCGACGCGAGCGGGGATATCCTGCCCGCGCTGGCCCAGCGCTGGATCGTGGAGGATGGCGGGCGCAGCTATATCTTCCGACTGCGCCGCGCCTTCTGGCCCGATGGCGGCAAGGTGACGGCGGGCGATGTCGCGCGTCTGCTGACGGCGCGAATCGAGACGCTGCGACGGCTGGACCCGGACGGGCCGCTGGACGCCGTGGAGGCCGTGGTGCCGATGACCGGCGAAGTGATCGAGATCAGGCTATCGGTCGCGCGTCCCTATCTGTTGCAGATGCTGGCCCAGCCGCAAATGGCGCTGTTGTCGCGGGACGGAGGAACGGGGCCCTACCATAGCGTCCGCCGCGGCGGCGCGATCGTGCTGACCCCGGTGGACGATCCTGTGGGCGAGGATGCAGCGCCCTCCGCAGAGCGGACGCGGATAGTGCGGGCGGAACGCGCGGCGCTGGCGATCATCCGCTTTCGGGAACGCAAGACGGCGATGGTGCTGGGCGGGCGCTTCGCCGATCTGCCGCTGCTGGTGCCAGCAGGCGTGGATCGGAATGCGGTGCGGATCGACCCGGCGCAGGGCTTGCTGGGGCTGGCGGTTACGGGTCGGGGCAAGCTGCTGGATGATGACGGGGTGCGGCGGGCGATCAATATGGCGGTAGATCGCAGCAGGCTGCCGGTGCTGTTCCCGCTGGGCGGATGGGCGACGACCGAGCAGATCGTGCCGGCGCAGATGGACCTGCCGGCGCCGCCGGAGCCGCCGGAATGGACGGCGCTTTCGATGGACGAGCGGCGGGCGCAGGGACAGGCGGTGATGACGCGCTGGCGCAGCGAACATGGCGATCCGCCGGTCCTGCGCGTGGCGCTACCGCACGGGCCGGGCGCGACGAGCCTGTTCGGGCTGCTGCGGCGTGATCTGGAGGCTATCGGCCTGCGGATCGAGCGGGTGGGGATGAAGCAGGACGCTGACCTGCGGCTGATCGACGAGGTGGCGGCCTATGACAGCGCGCTCTGGTATCTGGGGCGGGTCGGATGCGCGCGGAAAGTGCATTGTTCGACGCAGGCCGACGCGCAGCTGCGGGCGGCGGGCATGGCCAGCACTCTCGCCGAACGAATGGCGCGGGTGGCGCAGGCGCAAGCGCTGATGCAGGCGCATGACGGCTATATCGCGCTGGGTGCGCCGGTGCGATGGTCGCTGGTGTCGCGGCGGTTGAACGGTTTCATGCCATCGCCGCGGGCGCGGCATCCATTGAACCATCTGTTCCGCGATCCCAATTAGAGGGTCAGGAGGACAGAGAATGCCCATTTCCCCGGACCAGTTCGATCGGGTCGTACGCGACATGCCGGGCTTTGGCCGCGACCCCGCTTCGGTGCGGCGGCGGATCGAGGTAATGGAGACGATGCTGGAGGGGCTGTTCGTCATCCCCGGCACCAACCGGCGCGTGGGGCTCGACAGTCTGGTGGGCCTGATCCCCGTGGTCGGCGACCTTGCGACCGCCGCGATGGGCGGGTGGATCGTGTGGGAAGCCCGGAACCTGGGCATGTCGAAATGGCAGCTGACGCGCATGGCCGCCAATGTCGGCTTCGATACGCTGGTCGGCGCGATCCCCTTTGCGGGAGACGTGTTCGACTTTTTCTACAAGTCCAACACGAAGAATCTACGCATCATCCGTCGGCATCTGGACAAGCATCATCCCTCGACGGTGACGATCGAGGGTTAGGCGTAGGCGAAGTCCAGGCCGATGTCGGCGGCGGGGGCGGACTGGGTCAGACGGCCGACGCTGATATAGGTGACGCCGGTCTCCGCCTTCGCTCGAATGGTCTCGATCGTCACGCCGCCAGACGCTTCGGTGGGAACCCGGCCGCCGACCAGCGTGACCGCCCCGCGCAGGGTGGGCGCGTCCATATTGTCGAGCAGGAGATGGGTCGCCCCGGCGGCGAGCGCGGGTTCGATCTGGTCGATGCGGTCGACCTCCACGATGATGCGCGCGATACCCGCGGCTGCGGCGCGGCGGACGGCTTCATCGACCGATCCGGCGACGGCGACATGATTGTCCTTGATCATCGCCGCGTCCCACAGGCCCATGCGATGATTGGTCGCGCCGCCCATCCGGGTTGCGTATTTCTCCAGCACGCGAAGGCCAGGGATGGTCTTGCGCGTATCGAGCAGGGTCGCGCCCGTGCCCATGATCGCATCGACATAGGCGCGGGTCATGGTAGCGATGCCGGTCAGATGCTGCACGGTGTTGAGCGCCGAGCGTTCGGCGGTGAGCATCGCGCGCGCCTTGCCCCGGATGCGCATGATGTCGGTCCCGGCGGCGACGCGATCGCCATCCTGTTTCAGCAACTCGATCTCCACATTTGGGTCGAGGGCGCGGAAGAAGGCGGCGGCGATAGGCAGTCCCGCGAGCGTCACCGCGTCGCGGCTGTCCATCACGCCGTCGAAGGCAGCATCAGCTGGAATCACCGCTTCGCTGGTGACGTCGCGGCCTTCGGGGCCGAGATCTTCGGCGAGGGTCGAGGCGATGAAGGCGTCGAGGTCGAAGCCGGGAAGAGAAAAGGTCATATGCCGCCCTAAAACTGCATCGTCATGCCAGCCAACGCTGACATCTCGGGCTATTTCGCACCGATCCGCCTGAGATCCCAGCCTTCGCTGGGATGACGATGGTTGATTCCGTTCGATGGATCAGGCGCTATCGTGCGCCCACATCCCCCTGCCCCACAGTGCCACTGGCCATTTCCAGCATCCGGTCGAGGCTCTTCTTGGCGGCGAGGCGCAGGCTCTCATCCATCTCGATGCGCGGCTGGAGGTCGCGGAGCGAGAGGTAGAGCTTTTCCATCGTGTTGAGCGCCATATAGGGGCAGATGTTGCAGTTGCAGTTGCCGTCCGCGCCGGGCGCGCCGATGAAGGTTTTTTCCGGGATCGCCTTTTGCATCTGGTGGATGATGTGCGGTTCGGTCGCGACGATCAGCGTGTC
>DASVNT010000092.1:0-24363 GCA_036383715.1 Sphingobium sp.
AACGCCCGGCTGTCCGCGTCGAACCGGCCCGCCAGCGACGGCGCGGCGACCCGCGCGGCGGCGGAGAGCATGATCATATTCTCGTCGTTGAACGGCGGCATGCCCGCCGGGATCGGACGGCCCGGATTGGCTTCCCATGTCTTCACCCGGTCCGCCTGATCATAGATGCGGCGGTGGCAGCTATGGCAATCGAAGAAGGTGAACTCCGGGAACACCCCCTCCGTCCCGTGCGGCCCGGAATAGAGGGTCAGCGCGCGCTGGAGCGCCATCGCCTGCCCGGTCGCCCACATGGCGACGCCGTCCACGCGCGGCTTGCGCTGCAAATAGTCGGCATCCTCGTTCCAATGCTGTTGCAGCGTCGAGAACAGGTCGAGTTCGAAGGCGATGCGGGGATGGCCCGCCGCCATGATGCGGTGCGTGACGAACTGCCCCTCCCCCGCCGATCCGAAATGGCAGTCGAGGCAAACGGCAGCGCGCGCCTGCGGCTGATCGAGCGGGATCATCCCCTTGGCGACGTTGGAGGCGTGGCTGGCCTTCGTGTCGTAATGCGAGGAAATCCATCCCTCCGACCCGCCATGGCAGGCCTCGCACCCCACGCCGTCGCTGGTCAGATATTTGGGCACGCGCGCACTGGTGGCGCGGGTCGAGTGGCAGCCGAGGCACATCGGGGCAGCGCCCGGATCGCCAATGCCGAGGGTGTCCGCGATCTGGCGTCCACGGGTTCCGCGCAGCACGGCAAAGGCGCGGCTGTGCGCGCCGCCGGGCGTCGACGGCTCCTGCCAGCGCAGCAGTTCGTCCTGCCGCACGACCTTGCCGTCACCTTCCAGGCGACCGTGGCAGGTGGAACCTGCACAGGATGCGACGCCATTATGGCCGCCCCGGCCACCGGCAGGCGCAAAAACCCCGGCAGGCACAGCGTTCCCGCCTGTGGCGGCAGCATCCGCCGCCTCACCCCATGGCGCAGCAATCGCCACGACAGCGAGGATCGCCGCCATCACCGCAAAAGCGGCGAGGCGCAGCCTGTCCAATTGTGCCCCCCAACGCATGGAGCGTTCCCCGTTACTTGCCGGTTCCATGCATTCGCATGTGTTTACCCGGCGATCCGCGTTCCTCTTTGGCTGCCGCTACCCGTTTTATTATGCTGTCGTTCTTATGCCGACCGCGCCCTTGCTGGCAAGCAGCAAAGGGCGCGGCGGACTATGCTGTTCAGACCTTGCGCCGCACGATCAGGTTGCGGATTTCGGTCATGTCCTCCATCGCGAACTTAATGCCCTCGCGGCCGATGCCGCTGTCCTTCACGCCGCCATAGGGCATGTTGTCCACACGGTAGCTGGGCACGTCGTTGATGACCACGCCGCCCACGTCCAGACGGTCCCACGCATCGAACATCTTGAACAGGTCGCGCGTGAAGATACCGGCGTGGATGCCGAACTTGCTGTCGTTGACCTCTTCCAGCGCGGCGTTGAAGTCGCTGAACTTCGACAGTAGCGCCAGCGGACCGAAGGCCTCCTCGCGATAGGCCTTGGTGTCGCGGCCCACATTCTCCAGCAGCGTCGCCTCCAGCATCGCGCCCTCGCGCTTGCCACCGCAGAGCAGCGTCGCACCGTCCGCGACCGCTTCCTGAATCCAGCCGTCGAGGCGGCGTGCCTCGCTTTCGGAGATCATCGGACCGATGAAGGTCTTGGGGTCTTTGGGATCGCCCGACACCAGACCGGCGGTCCGCTTGACTAGCATGTCGCGGAACCTGTCGTACACGCTCTCGTGGATGATGATGCGCTGCACGCCGATGCACGACTGGCCCGACTGGTAGAAAGCGCCGAAGATGATGCGCTCCATCGCGTCGTCCAGATCGGCGTCATGGTCGACGATCACGGCTGCGTTACCGCCGAGTTCCAGCACGACCTTCTTCTTGCCGCAGCGCGCCTTCAAGTCCCAGCCCACATCGGGCGAGCCGGTGAAGGACAACAGCTTGAGCCGGTCGTCGGTCGTGAACAGGTCCGCCCCTTCCCGATGGGCTGGCAGGATCGAGAACGCGCCTTCGGGCAGGTTCGTCTCGGCCAGGATCTCACCGATGATGATCGCGCCCAGCGGCGTGCGGCTCGCGGGCTTCATCACGAACGGATTGCCCACCGCCAGCGCGGGCGCGATCTTGTGCGCGGCGAGGTTCAGCGGGAAATTGAACGGCGAGATGAAGGAGCACGGACCCACGGGCACGCGCTTCCAGATGCTCTGATAACCCTTGGCACGGGGCGCGATGTCGATGGGGAGGACTTCGCCGCCCATCCGCACGGATTCCTCGGCGGCGATGCGGAAAGTGTCGATCAGGCGACCGACTTCGCCTTCCGAATCCTTGATCGGCTTGCCCGCCTCGACGCACAGCGCATAGGCCAGTTCATCGAACCGCTCGCGGAAGCGCGTGACGCAATGGTCGAGGACCGCCTGACGCTCATAGGCGGCCATGCGCGCCATCGGCTCCGCCGCGCGCACTGCGCCTGCAATCGCCTCGTCAATCGTCTTCGCATCGGCCTGCGCGACACGGAAGGCCACCTCCCCGGTGAACTTGTCGGTCACTTCCAGATCGGTGTTCGGCTGACAGGCCTTGTTGTTCAGGTAGAGCGGATAGACATCCTTGAGCTTCGTCATCTGCGATCCTCTTTTCCCCTCCGGCACGGAGGGCGACCGGGCGGGAAGGCCGGTCGGGGGTGGGACATGGGGCGGGACTTACTCCACCCCATGTTGGGAGCCAAGGCCGGGACCGTAACGCCCCGGCGCTATCGCATGGCCGATTACAGCCCTTTGCTCAGTTCCTTAATGTCTTTGTTCAGAATCTGATCGTTCTCCGAATAGTCCACCGGACAATCGATCAGATGGACGCCGGGCGTGGACAGCGTGTGCTTGAGCAGGTCGGGAATTTCCGACGCGCTGCCGACGCGATAGCCATTGGCGCCATAGGCCTCCGCATATTTGACGAAATCGGGGTTGCCATAGCTCAGCCCCCAATCCTCAAAGCCCATGTTCGCCTGCTTCCAGCGGATCATGCCATAGCTGTTGTCGTTCAGGATCAGCACAGTGATATTGAGGCCGAGGCGAACCGCCGTCTCCATCTCCTGGCTGTTCATCATGAAACCGCCGTCGCCGCAGACCGCCATGATCTTGCGATCCGGATAGACCATCGCCGAGGCCATCGCCGACGGCAGGCCAGCGCCCATGGTAGCGAGCGCATTGTCGAGCAAAACGGTGTTCTGCTGGCGGGCCGGATAATTGCGGGCGAACCACAGCTTGTAGACACCATTGTCGAGACAGATGATCCCGTCGGTCGGCATCGCCTCGCGCACCTTCTTCACGAGGAAGGGCGGGAAGATCGGGAAGCGGGCATCGACTTCCAGCTTCGCCGTATGCTCCAGCTCCGCCTTGCGGTAGCCGAGCATCTTCCCGAAGTTCCACTTGGCGGCGGGGACGATGTCCTCCTTCATCTGCCAGATGGCGTTGGCGATGTCGCCGATCACCTCGATCTCCGGGAAATAGACCGGGTCCACCTCCGCCGAACGGTTGGAGATGTGGATGACGGGAGTGCCGCCACTCTTCATGAAGAAGGGCGGCTTTTCGATCACGTCATGGCCGATGTTGACGATCAGGTCCGCGTCCTCGATCGCGCGGTGGACGAAGTCTCCGGCGGAGAGCGCCGCGCAGCCCAGGAACAGCGGATGCGTCTCGTCGATCACGCCCTTGCCGAGCTGCGTGGTCAGGAACGGGATGCCCGTCTTCTCCACGAACTGCAACAGCATGCGTCCGGTGCTCTTGCGATTGGCGCCCGCGCCGATGACCAGCACGGGGCGGTTTGCCTCCTCCAGCTTGCGCACGGCGGCGCGCACGGCCTTGGGCTCGGCGGACGGACGGCGCGCGATGCTCGGCTTGATCGGCACGCTGTCGGTCTGTTCGTCGGCAATGTCTTCGGGAAATTCGAGGTGCGTCGCGCCCGGCTTTTCCTCTTCGGCGAGGCGGAAGGCCTCCCGCACACGCGACGGGATATTGTCGGCGCTGGCGAGCTGGTGCGTATATTTGGTGATCGGCCGCATCATGTCGACCACGTCGAGAATCTGGAAGCGGCCCTGCTTGGACTTCTTGATCGGCTTCTGACCCGTCACCATCAGGATCGGCATGCCGCCGAGCTGCGCATAGGCGGCGGCGGTGACGAGATTGGTCGCGCCCGGCCCCAGCGTCGCCATGCACACGCCGGTCTTGCCGGTGTGGCGACCATAGGTGGCGGCCATGAAGCCCGCGCCCTGCTCATGCCGTGTCAGGATCAGCTTCACCGTCGACGTGCGGAGCGACTCCAGCATGTCGAGGTTCTCCTCGCCCGGAACGCCGAAGATATATTCGACGCCCTCTTCCTCCAGGCATTTCACGAACAGATCGGATGCCTTCATGTCCCAAGCCCCCCTCAAAATAGTGACAGTTCACATCGCGGCGACCGCGCCGCCGGAAATCCCAAATGATGCGACACCCAGAGGGCCGTGGTCGCCGATGGCCCCGTTCAACCGGGACTCTGGCGGACGGGCCGGACCCTAGCTTTGCCTGATCCCCCGCACAAGAGGCCGCTGTCAGCCCGGCAGGTCGGGCGTCGGATCGGGCAGCGCCACCGTCTCGATCAGCAGGTCGAGTTGCGCGTCGCACTTGCGCGCGATCAGCGTGGAGGCCGTCCCCTCCAGCCCGTCCGCGTTCTGCGGCAACAGGGTGAAGCGAATGGACACCGGCTTGGGCAGGCCAGCGCCGGAGAATTGATAGGTCACGCCTTCCGTCATCGGCAGGTCGGCGGGCCAGGTCGCGACGGACTGCCCCGCGTCGAACACCACGCTGCTCTTGCCCGACGTGCCCGCGCCCATGCCTATGATCGCCAGCGTGCCCGCCAGCGTGCTGGCCGGACGCCACAGCTTCACATTGGCCGGGTCCGCGATGCAAGTGGTGGCCGCGTTGCGCACGTCGACATACCACAGGTTCGGGCTGCGCGGGTCCGCGACCATGCCGGGACCACGCACCGCCCCCGTCCGCGCCCGCGAGGTGGTGCGGGTGCCGAGGAAGCTGGCGACGGACGCGCCGCCCGACGAGGCCGAACCGCTCGCGCCGAAAACGCCGGGGCCGCGCAGCGTGCGCGTGCCGCGACCGTCGAGCAGGGTGAGCACGTCGCCCGCCTTCAACGTCACCGCCGCGCCATCGGTCAGCTTTTTGCCAGGCGAGAAACTGCCCGCCGACGGACCGGAGGCCCGCACAACCAGCGTTTCCGCCATGGCAGGCGCGGCGGCAAGGATCGCGGCGCCGAAAGCGAGGGCGGACAAGGACCGGAACATCTTAACCGAGAACATAGGCTTCTCCCGCTTGGCTGTTTTCCAGCCGGTATATCAGATTGAGCAGTGCCTCGTCATCGGGATGGCGTTTGGAGATATCCCGTATGGCCGCCAGCGCCTGCTCATGATCCTGTCCTAACCCATCCAGGGCTTTGGTTAAGTGATCCCTGTCACTCGCCGGAAAATCGGGGCAGGGCTCGAAAATCTCGACCGGGGTCGAGCGGCCGCGCAGGATGATGCGCCCCATCGGCCGCCACCAGTCGAGGCCGGATCGCTCCATCGCGGCGCGGCTGGCCATGACATTGCTTTCCAGCGCCTTGTTCGCCGATTCGAGCCGCGCGGCGGTGTTCATGCTGTCGCCCAGCGCGGTATATTGAATGCGCCCCTCACCCCCGAAATTGCCGACGATGGCGTCGCCATAATGGAGGCCCACGCGCGTCTTGCCGATGGGCGGCAGGGCGGGATCGACGGAGCGGCGGAAATCCTCCCCCGTCTGCCACATCGCATAGGCTGCGCGCGCTGCGCGCGTACCGTCGTCGGGCCGCGCGACCGGCGCCCCCCAGAAGGCGACGACCGCATCGCCCACGAACTTGTCGATGGTGCCGCCATAGCTCAGCACCACGTCGGACAGCGCGTCGAGGTAGCGGTTGAGCAGGCTCGCCACCGCCTCCGGCTCGATCGCGTGGCTGAGCTTGATGAAACCTCCGAGGTCAGTGAACACCACGAAAATCGGCCTGCGCTCGCCATGGAGCGCCAGCGTATCGGGCTCCGCGAGTATCTGGTTGGCAATGTCGGCGGGCAGATATTTGCCGAGCGCGGACTGGGCGAAACGGCGTTGCTGCGACCCCACCACCCGCGCTGCCGACCCGACCGCCATGAAGCTGATCGCCCAGCCCATCGCCCAGCCGAGCGCGGGCAGATGCTGTGTGTCGAACCCGCGCGCCTGCAACCAGAAGGGCAGGCCCGCGACGATGCCGAACTGCACGACCACGACGATAACCAGCCACCACCAGCGTAGCGAGAGGAGGGCCAGCAGCGCACCGACCGCGACCGCCACGACGGCAAAGGCCCAGAGCAGCGGCGGCGACAGCACCGGCAACCGCTTTGCGTCCAGCACCTGCGCAAGCAGATGCGCGTGCACCTCCAGCCCGATGGTCTGCCGTCCCGTCACCGGGGTCAGCGGCGTCATGAACTGGTCGATGTCGACGATGTCGCCGCCGATCAGGACATGCCGCCCGCGTATCTGCTCCGCAAAGGCAGGCGCGACGTCGGGATTGGCGAACAGGTCGATGGGGAAGGACGGGAAGACATGCCGCTCATCCGCCTCTCCGCCCGATTTCGGCATGCGCCAGGCGATGCTGCCATGATAGCCGCGAAAGGCGGGCGCGGGGTTCATCGACAGCACCAGCATCTCCGGCAAGCCCGGCGGATGCGTGGGCCAGCTACGCGCGACATTGTCCGCGTCGGTTTCCAGCCGGATGCTGGCGGGGTGGACGTTGCTGCCCTTCAACTGCGCCAGGAAGGCGTTCAGATATTGCTGCTGCTCGTAGATCAGTTGGTCCTGATTGGAGCGCGTATCGGCAAAGGCGATATAGGTCGGCGTCTTCATCGCGCGGAAGGCGGCGATCAGTTGCGCATCCTCGTCCTGCGGCTGGTCGATCAGGATATCGATGCCGATCGATTTCGCCCCCATGCCGTCCAGCGCGGTGAGCGCGCGGGCCAGCGTGGCGCGGTCGAGCGGGGATCGCTTCTTCGTGTCGATCAGCGTCTGGTCATTATAGACGACCATGGCGATCCGCCGGTCCTCGTCCACACGGGGCGCGAACAGAGCCTCGCGCAGGTCGTAGAAGGACCGCTCCGCATTGGCGACCAGCGGCACCTGCCAGCTATAGCGCCCGACCAGCAGCGCGAGGATGAGGAAGACCGCCGTCAGGGCGAGGCGGACCCGCCCCGTCTCCGCGACGATCCGGCGAAGGCGCTTGAGCGCCGCGCGGATCGATGACCGGCCGGTGCCGACGGGCGCGCTGCTGCCTGCATCCTCTGCCATCGCCTGCCCCCCGTTCCCGCTGAACGCTGTCTATCGACGCGGGGGTGAGTTGCAATGGAAAAGGATCGGACCGCCTTTCATAAAAAAGGCCCGGTCGATTGCTCGGCCGGGCCAATATTCGGTGTTTTTGAGGCACCTTCGGGTCGCTCTTCCGATCCTATCGGACCGGGGCCGGGGCGGCTATCAGTCAAATAAGGTATAGGCGGCCTGCATGATCCGCCGTCGATACGAAAAAGGGCGGAACGGCTGGTCCTCCGTTCCGCCCTTGGGAGCTGGTGGCGATGCTCACCTACTCAGGCATAGCTGTTCACGACCAGCCCCGACAGGCTGCTGTCAGACGACGACGTCGTGCTGGCAGACGAGCCATAGACATTCCCGGACGCCATTTTCTCCCGCATGTTGTTGAGGAAGGCGATCAGCGCGTCGAGCTGGTCGGCCTGGTCCGTGTCTGCGGTCTTGGTGCTGTCGCTATCGTCCGAGCTGCTGCTGCTCGACGCGGAAGACGACGGCGGTGGCCCCATGGGCCGCATTCCACCCGCACAGCCGGTGCCACTGACACCGTCGACGGAGCTTTCGTCCGAGCTTTCGCTGCCGGTGCCGCCGGGACCACCGGACGGCGGCGCGTTCTGGGCGAACAGCGATTGCAGCGTATTGGCCTGCTCCTCGGTCAGGGTGCCGGCCTTGACCTGCTCGTCGATCAGGTCGTCGATGCGGTCGCCCACCTGCGACGGGTCCAGCTTGTTTGTCTGCGATCCGCTGCTGGACGAACCGACGCCCAGCGACTTGTCGATGACGTCGAGCGCGCCTTCGAGGGCGGTTTCATCCGTCGCGCTGATCGACCCCGCCTGCACGGCAGCGTCGATGCGCTTGTCCATCATGGCACGCGGCGAGTTCGTCCCGCTCATGCCGATACTACTGATCATATTCATAACTGTCCCCACGTCTGAATTGACGGGACCAACATAGTTTCCGTTTGTAAACGGAATCAAAATTCTGTTGCAATAACAATGATATATACGTGAAATAATGCTGAAATATTGACGCTACAAAGCTGCAAACCTCTTTATCATTTGGTTAACGCGGGCGCCGGCATCCCGGAAATCCGCGACGGAATCGCCCCCGCGCGCCTCCGCCCGACATTGACGCCCCGGCCCAGCCGTCGCATGGCTTGCCGCGCCATGACCGAGACACACACACTCCGCCTGTTCAACAGCCTCACGCGCAGCATCGACCCGTTCGCTCCGATCGAGCCGGGCAAGGCGCGCGTCTACAGCTGCGGGCCGACGGTCTATAATTACGCGCATCTGGGCAATCTGCGCGCCTATGTGTTCACCGATACGCTGCGCCGGACGCTGACATGGGCGGGGCTGGACGTCACCCACGTCATCAACATCACGGACGTCGGCCACCTGACCAGCGACGCGGACGCGGGCGACGACAAGATGGAGGCGGCGGCGCGCGCGCAGGCGAAATCCATCTGGGACATCGCCGCCCATTATACGGAAGCGTTCAAGTCCAACATCGCCTCCCTCAACATCATCGCGCCCAGCGAGTGGACCGTCGCCACCGACTACGTGCCGCAGATGATCGAGTTCGCGAAGACCATCGCCCCCACCCATTGCTACGAACTGGAGACGGGGCTGTATTTCGACAGCACGACCGTCCCCGACTATGGCGCGCTGGCGGGCGGACGCGACGACGCGGCCAATGCGCGCATCGACCCGGTGGAGGGCAAGCGGCACCCGTCCGACTTCGCCATCTGGCGCAAGTCCCCGCCCGGCGAACAGCGCCAGATGGAATGGGACAGCCCGTGGGGCAAGGGGGCGCCGGGCTGGCACCTCGAATGCTCGGTGATGAGCTTCGACCGGCTCGGCCATCCATTCGACATCCACACCGGCGGCATCGACCACCGCGAAATCCACCATCCGAACGAGATTGCCCAGAATCAGGCCTACTGCAGCTGCGCGCACGACTTGCCCGCAGGCTTCACCGGCGCGCGCTGGTGGATGCACAATAATTTTCTGGTCGATCGCGGCGGCAAGATTTCCAAGTCGAAGGGCGGTTTCACCACGCTGTTCTCGCTGATCGACGCGGGCGTGCATCCGCTGGCCTATCGCCTGCTGTGCCTGTCGGCCCATTATCGCAGCGAACTGGAATTTTCCGGTGAGATCGTCGCGACCGCGCTGACCCGGTATAAGCGGCTCATCATGGCGGTGGAGACGGTGCGCGCCAATGCGGGCGAGGCGACGGCCGACCTCGACGCGGCGCATCCGCGCCTGAAAGAGGAAATGGCAGGCTTCGACGCGGCGCTGCGCGACGACCTCGGCACGGTGAAGGCGCTCACCCACCTCGAAACCGTGGTCGCCATGAAGAAGGTGCCCGCCCCCGACAAGCTGGCCGTGGCGCTGCACATGGACGAGGCACTGGGCCTGCAACTCGCCACCATCACCCGCGCCGATTTGCGCGTCCGTCCAAAGGATGCGGTGATCGCGGAAGACGAGATCGAAGCCGAACTGGACCGCCGCCTTCTGGCCCGCGCGGACAAGGATTTCGCCGCCTCCGATGCGATCCGCGACGGGCTGATCGCCAGGGGTGTGGAGGTCATGGATGGCGATGCGTTGCGTTGGGAATGGGCGGTAAGGCTGGGGAGCTAATCTCCCCCGTTCGGTTCGAGTAGACTTCGAGCTTGTCGAGAAGGCGTATCGAGAACTCTTGCACAGCACTGATTTCTCGATACCGGTTCTCGACAAGCTCGAACCTTGCTCGAAACGAACGGTGGTAGTGTAACCTCCGCATCACCCCCGCTCCTCCTTCAACTCCCGCTCCAACACCGCCACCAGCTCAGCCGCAGGCATAGGCCGCGAACAGGGCGCGCCCATGCCCGCCCATTGCGCGCCATAGCCATGCTCGCCCACCGCCTTGGCGGCGGCGTTCAGCGCCTTGCCCGCATCATAGACCATCGGATAGCCGGGACGCGGCAAAGCGGCGTGCGCCTCCGCCCATTCCGTGAACCGATTGGACAGGCACCGCGCGGGCCGACCCGAAATCGCATCGACCATCACCGTGTGATGCGCCGCATCGCTGGCGAGCGTCCGGCGATAGGCGTCGTCCGCGCTGCTTTCGGGGCATCCCACAAAAGCGGTGCCCAGTTGCGCCGCGACAGCACCAGCCTCCAGCGCAGCGGCGATCCCCGCGCCATCCATGATCCCACCCGCCGCAATGACGGGCAAGCCGGTTTCCCGAACCAGCAACCGCGTCAAAGCCAGCGTGTCCAGCCGCTCATCAGGTCCGGCGGGATCGAACAGGCCGCGATGGCCGCCCGCCTCCCATCCCTGCGCGACCAGAGCATCGATCCCTGCCGCCTCCGCCGCCCGCGCTTCTTCTGCACTGGTCGCGGTGGCGAACAACAGACAGCCCGCCCCCTTCAACGCGGCGATCTTCTCCGCCGGGGGCAGGCCGAAATGGAAGCTGACGACGCGAGGGCGGGCGTCCAGCAGGACCGCCATCATCACATCGTCCGCCTCGATAAAGCTGCGGTAGATGGCCCGCAGAGCCGTGGGCGGCTGCGCGCCATGCTCGTGGAACAAGGGGGTCAGCGCCTCGATCCACGCGGCCTCGCGCCCGGCGTCATGGACGGGCGCGGCATGGACGAACAGATTGACGTTATATGGCCCCGCCGTGCGCGTCCGCAGATCGCGGACCATCGCGCCCGCTCCATCGGCATCCACCGCACCAAAGGCGATGGACCCCAGCCCGCCTGCGCCCGTGACAGCCGCCGCCAGCGCCGGAGTGGATGTCCCCGCCATCGGCGCCTGAATGATGGGCAAGCGAATGCCCAGCGTGTCGAGAAAGCTCATGCCCGCATCATAGGCCCCGCCACCCCGCCGGGCAATCAGACCCGTCATCGCCCCATCCGATCACTGCAATGCAGGCGAGGCGGTTTTCCTTCGCCCATCGATGCACTACATAGGGTCTGTCCCGGATGCGGCGGCTTGTCATATCGATGGCAGTCACGCATAGGGCGCAGTCTTTATCTGGAGGAGTCGTGGTCATGGCGGCAAACTGGTCGCCCGAAAGCTGGCGCAAGCAAGAAGGTCGGCAGATGCCTGACTATACCGACGCGGCGAAACTCGCTGCGGCGGAGCAGGAACTCGGCCGTCAGCCCCCGCTCGTCTTTGCGGGCGAGGCACGCAACCTCAAGGCGGATCTCGCCAAGGTCGTGAACGGCGAGGCATTCCTGCTGCAGGGCGGCGATTGCGCGGAGAGCTTTGCGGAGTTCCATGCGGACAATATCCGCGACACCTTCCGCGTCATTCTCCAGATGGCGGTCGTGCTGACCTATGCCAGCAAGCTGCCCGTGGTGAAGGTCGGCCGCATGGCGGGCCAGTTCGCCAAGCCGCGCTCGGCGGGGACGGAGACGATCGGCGGCGTGGAGTTGGCCAGCTACCGCGGCGACATCATCAACGACATCGCCTTCACGGCGGAGGGACGCGAGCCGGACCCGCAGCGGATGCTGCGCGCCTATCATCAGGCGACGGCGACGCTGAACCTGCTGCGCGCCTTCTCCAACGGCGGCTATGCTACGCTCGACCGCGTGCATCAGTGGACGCTGGATTTCATGGGCCGCTCGCCGTGGTCCGCGAAGTTCGAAGAGATGGCGAACCGCATCGACGACGCCCTGTCCTTCATGCGCGCCTGCGGCATCGACGCCGACAGCGTGCCGCAGCTGAACGGCACCCGCTTCTACACCAGCCATGAGGCGCTGTTGCTGCCTTATGAGCAGGCGTTGACGCGCAAGGATTCGACGTCCGGCAACTGGTATTCGACCTCCGCCCACATGCTGTGGATCGGCGACCGCACCCGTTTCGAGGGGTCGGCCCATGTCGAATATCTGCGCGGGATCGAAAATCCGATCGGCATGAAATGCGGCCCCAGCCTGGAGCCGGATGCGCTGCTGCGGATGCTCGACACGCTGAATCCCTCGCGCGAAGCCGGGCGGATGACGCTGATCACCCGTTACGGCTATGACAAGATCGAAGCGGGCCTGCCCAAGCTGGTCCGTGCGGTCCAGCGCGAAGGTCATCCGGTGGTGTGGTCGTGCGATCCGATGCACGGCAATGTCATCAAGGCGGCGAGCGGCTACAAGACGCGCCCGTTCGAGCGCATCCTGGAAGAAGTGCGCGGCTTCTTCGCCGTTCACCGCGCCGAGGGCAGCTTTGCCGGCGGCATCCATACGGAGATGACCGGCCAGAATGTGACCGAGTGCACGGGCGGCGCCATTGCCGTCACGGACGAGGGTCTGGCCGACCGCTACCACACGCATTGCGACCCGCGCCTCAACGCGGCGCAGTCGCTGGAGCTGTCGTTCCTGCTGGCCGAAATGCTGAACGAGGAACTGAAGGACCGCGCCAAGGCGGCGTGAAGTCGGTTCTTCGATGAAACAAAGAAAAACCCGGTCCGCGAGGATCGGGTTTTTTCGTGATGGCCGCAGGGCCTATGCGTCGGTGTCGAACAGGCCCGCGAGTTGCTCGACCATCGTGCCGCCCAGTTGCTCGGCATCCATGATCGTCACGGCGCGCTTGTAATAGCGCGTCACGTCATGGCCGATGCCGATGGCGACGAGCTGGACCGGCGATTTCGTCTCGATCCAGTCGATCACCTGCCGCAGATGGCGTTCCAGATAGGTGCCGCTGTTGACCGACAACGTGCTGTCATCGACCGGTGCACCGTCGGAGATCACCATCAGGATGCGGCGATCCTCATGTCGCGCGATCAACCGGCTGTGCGCCCACAGCAGCGCCTCGCCGTCGATATTCTCCTTCAGCAGCCCCTCGCGCATCATCAGGCCCAGCGAGGTACGCGCGCGGCGCCATGGCTCGTCGGCTTCCTTGTAGATGATATGGCGCAGGTCGTTGAGGCGCCCCGGATTGGCGGGGCGGTTCTTTTGCAGCCAGTCCTCGCGGCTCAGCCCGCCCTTCCACGCGCGCGTGGTGAAGCCCAGAATCTCCGTCTTCACGCCGCAGCGTTCCAGCGTGCGCGCCATGATGTCAGCGCTGATCGCGGCGATCCCGATGGGACGGCCCCGCATCGACCCCGAATTGTCGATCAGCAGGGTGACGACCGTGTCCTTGAACTCGGTATCCCGCTCGATCTTGTAGGACAGCGACTGGCCGGGGCTGGTGACGACGCGGGCTAGGCGCGCCGCATCCAGCATCCCCTCCTCCTGATCGAAGTCCCAGCTACGCGATTGCTGCGCCATCAGGCGGCGCTGGAGCCGGTTGGCGAGTTTCGTCACCACACCCTGCAAATGGGCGAGCTGCTGGTCGAGGAAACCGCGCAGGCGCGTCAGCTCGTCCGCATCGCACAGGTCGCGCGCGGCGATCTCCTCGTCATGGACGCGGGTGAAGATCTTATAGTCGAAGCTGGGACCGACTTCGGCGGGCGGACGGTTGGGACGGACGGGGAGCATGCCCTCGTCATCGCTGTCGCCGTCGTCCATCTCCGCATCCGCGTCGAAGTCCTCGTCGCTCATCTCGTCGTCGGATTCGGCCCCTTCGGAACTGTCCTCGGCGCGGGCTTCGGTCTGGGCGTCGGAGTCGCCTTCCTGCTCGGACTTGTCCTCGCCCTGCTGTTCGTCCTCCTCGCCCTGTTCGTCCTCGTTTTGCTCGTCGTTCTCGTCCGTCTCCGGCGGCACGTCGGTCTGGACGAGGTCGAGATGCTCCAGCATGGTGAGCACGGACTTCTGGAACGCGGACTGGTCATCGAGCAGCAGGCCGAGCGCATCGAAATCGCCCGACGCCTTCTCGTCGATCCAGTCGCGCAGGAAGGACACGCCCTTTTCGGCGGCGGCAGGCACCGGCTCGCCCGTCAGCCGCTCGCGCAGCAACAGCGCGAGCGCGCCCTGGATCGGCACCTCGTCCGCCGACTGGGCGCGGGTGATGGGATCGGCGCCGGTCCGCATGAGCAGCGCCGCGGCGAGGTTCGCGCGCGTGCCGTCATAGCCTTTCGACCCCAGCGCCTCATACCGCACCATCTCCACCGCGTCATAGACGGCGCGGGCTGCCGGTTCAGCCGGCATGTGCCGGTTATGGAGCGCGGAATTATGGTGGCGCAGCTTGAGCGCCATCGAATCGGCAAAGCCCCGCGCCAGCGCGACCTGCTCCGGCGCCAGGGAGCGGCTGGGCGTGGGCACCTTGATCGTCTTGCCGACCAGATGCGGCGCATCGGCGGTATAGCCGACCTCCGCCTCCGCATCGCGCGCAACGGCGCGTGCGGTTCCCGCCAATACGGCCTTCAGGTCATCGAGGGGCGAGCGCGCAGTCACGCCTTGCCGACGATACTTTCGGGCAGATCCTTGCCGAACACGCGCTGATAATATTCCGCCACCAGCGGCCGTTCCGCCTCATCGCATTTGTTGAGGAAGGACAGGCGGAAGGCAAAGCCCACATCCTTGAAGATCAGCGTGTTCTGCGCCCAGCTGATCACCGTGCGCGGCGACATGACGGTCGAGATGTCGCCGTTGACGAAGCCCTGACGCGACAGTTCGGCGACGCGGATCATCTTCTCCACCTCGTCCCGGCCACCGGGATGGTCGTACTCGCCGGACTTGGCGAGAACGATCTGCGCCTCTGTCGCGGCGGGGAGATAGTTGAGCGTGACGACCAGGTTCCAGCGGTCCATCTGGCCCTGGTTGATCTGCTGCGTACCATGATACAGGCCCGTCGTATCGCCCAGACCAACCGTATTCGCCGTGGCGAACAGGCGGAAATAGGGATTGGGACGGATCACCCGGTTCTGGTCGAGCAGCGTCATCTTGCCGTCCGCCTCCAGCACGCGCTGGATCACGAACATCACGTCCGGGCGGCCCGCGTCATATTCGTCGAACACGAGCGCGACGGGGCGTTGCAGCGCCCAGGGCAACAGGCCCTCCTTGAACTCGGTGACCTGAACGCCTTCCTTCAGGACGATGGCGTCGCGGCCCACCATGTCGATGCGGCTGATGTGCGCGTCGAGGTTGATTCGGATGCAGGGCCAGTTGAGTCGCGCCGCAACCTGCTCGACATGGGACGATTTACCCGTGCCGTGATAGCCCTGCACCATAACGCGACGGTTATGGGCAAAGCCGGCCAGGATCGCGAAGGTCGTGTCCGGGTCGAAGACATACGCGGGATCGAGGTCCGGCACACGTTCGTCCGCTTCGGAAAAAGCGGGGATTTCCATATCGATATCCACGCCGAAGACATCGCGCGCCTTCACCATGCGGTCGGGCGCATCGAGAAGGGTTTCGCTGCGCATGTCGGGCTGGCTGTTGGGAATGTCAGTCATGGTGTCTGTCAGTGGGAAGGCTTTGCGCTTTCGTCAAGCACGATATAGGTTCCTGGACCGTTCCCTTTGTCGCTGAAAGCCGTGAATACCGCCATGATACCGGACGCGCGCGCATGACCAGCGGTATCACTCCCCATATCACCATTCGGGACGGCCGCGCCGCCGCCGCCATCGCTTTTTACGAGACGGCGTTCGGCGCGGTGGAAATGATCCGCGTGATGGCCGACGACAATCATCGAATCATCTTTGCCCAGCTTCAGGTCAACGGCGGCATGATGATGCTGAGCGATCAGTTCGGGGAAAGCGATTGCGCCGCGGGACAGGCGCCGGTCCATGTCGAGGGGATCGTGATCCACCTGCAAGTCGACGATGCGGATGCCTGGTGGGAACGGGCACTGGCGGCGGGTGCGCAGGTGCACTTTCCCATCGGCCCACAATTCTGGGGCGACCGCTATGGGCAAGTGGCCGACCCTTTTGGCTATATCTGGTCGATCGGCAGCCCGACCACCGCGCATTGACAGGCGGCGGGACCGCGACTCAGCTAAAGGCGGGCGCCTTGCGGAGATGCGCATAGGCGGCGATCACATCCTGCAACGCCTGCTCGTGCGTGCGGTCGCCACCATTATGATCGGGATGGAAGCGCCGGACGAGCGCCGTATAGGCCTGACGCAGCGCCTTGCGGTCGGCATCGAGGCCAAGGCCCAGCGTGCGCAGCGCCTTGCGGTCGTCACCCGACAGCGGCTTGCCGTCCGCTCGCCCCCGCGCTTCGGCCATGCGCTGCCGGAACTTCGCGCCGATGGCATCGAGCGGATCGGAAAAGTCGCTCCAGCGCGGCGGCGGCGTGCCTGTCGCGGCGGCGGAGGAGAATGCACGCGTTTCCCGCTCCCAGCCTGCCATCGGACGCTGTGCGGCGGTGATCTCCTCCGCGCTCATCCCCTTGAAGAAATTATACTGCTGGTTGAACTCGCGGATATGGTCCTGACACAGCCAGCGCCAGCGCGGCGGGCCATCGGCGGCGTTGCGCAATTCCTCCGGCGGCGCGCGAAATTCGCCGGGGTTTTCGCAGCCATCGAACAGGCACGCGCGCTCATGCCCCCCGGAAACCCGTCCGTGAAACCGCTCATACCGCCGTTGTTCACCCTGATCCGCCAAAATATCTCCCCGCGAAATATCAAGCACTCTATATAGGGCAGATGGTTGATACATCGCTAGGGCCGGTAGGCCGGGAAATTGAAGCACGGGTGCAGGCCGCCCTGACGCCGGAGCATCTCGCCGTCATCAACGACAGCGCGCAGCACAGCGGCCATATGGGCGACGACGGCTCTGGTGAGAGCCATTTCACCGTGGATGTCGTGGCGGCAGGCTTTGCCGGGCAATCACGCCTGCAACGACAGCGCATGGTCAATGCCGCGCTGGGCGATCTGGTGAGCGGCGGGACCGTCCACGCCCTCGCGATCAAGGCGCGGGCGCCCGGCGAATGACCCTCGATGGCGCCGGGACTGCCCCGACGGTGCGTCCCCAGCGTCCCGCGGCGCGCCTGCTGGTCATCGATCCGGCGGGCCGCCTGCTCCTGTTCCGCTTCACCCCCGACGATCGTCTCGCCTTCTGGTGCACGCCGGGCGGCGCGGTCGATCCCGGCGAAAGCTATGAGGAGGCCGCCCGGCGCGAACTGCTGGAGGAAACCGGCATGACCTGCGCCCTCGGCCCCATGGTCACGGTGCAGCATGTCAGCTTCACCACCATAGAGGGCGTCGATGTCGATGCCGAGGAACGCTATTTCGTGGTCCGGCCAGAGGACTGCACGGTGCGCGTCGACGGCCACACCGCCCTCGAACAGCGGGTGATGCAGAGCCATCGCTGGTTCACCGCGGAGGAACTAGTCCTGCTCGACGAGCCATGGTTCCCGGAAAACCTGATCGCGCTGTGGCAGGCGGAGGTAGCGGACACGCGCGCGTGATCCGCCTTTCCCTCACCCCCGCGCGACCTCCAGCAGCATATCGGCAACCGCACGCGGCTCCGTGACCATCAGGTCGTGGCCCGTGTCGATCTCGAAATTGCGGTCGCCGTCGATCTGGCGGGCATGCGCTTCGGGCGGACTGCTGGCGAGCGACGGCGTACAGTTGATGTTCGTCCGCCGCACCCGCCGCGCAGCGTCGCCGTTGAGCAGGCGCAGGGGCTGGTCGAAGCATTTCCACGGATGCGGGGTCAGCCGCGCCTCCAGCCACGCCGCATCGTCCGGGTCGGTGACGCCAAAGAAGGCCGCCATGCCGGGGAAGGGGAACATGACCATCTCCGTCCCCTCCACCACCTGCATCCCGGCATATTGCGGCTCGATCTGCGCGGGCGCGGTCATGCGCAGCGACTCGCCGTCCAGTGGATGCGCGGCGTCGAGATAGACGAGGTCGCGCAGCCGGTGTCCCGCGCGATCCGCAACGCCGGTGATGACCATCCCGCCATAGCTGTGCCCGACGAGGATGACATCGGTCAGGTCGTCATACTCCAGCAGGTTGACGACATCGGTGATGTGCGTGTCGAGATCGACGAACGGGCTGATGCCATGCTTGCGATCCCCGCAGCCGGTCAGGCTGGGCGAGAGGACCAGATGCCCCTCGGCGCGGAGCAGCGGGCTGAGTTTATTGTAGCACCAGCCGCCATGACCGCCGCCATGGATCAAGATAAAGGTCGCCATCGCATCATCCTCGCCTGTTTTATGGTGGCGGAATTTATGGAATACAGTACACCATAACTCAAGCGTGAAAATGGGGAGCTAAACCGCCTGTGACCGATGCCCGGATTGTCCGCAGCCGCGAGGGCCTGCGCACTGCCTTGCTCGACCTGTTGCAGGAAGCGCCGCTGGAGCGGATCACCATCCGCGACATCGCCGCGCGCGCGGGCGTCGGCTACAATACCTATTTCCGGCACTATCCGGGCAAGGAGGCGCTGCTGGACGATCTGGCGGCGGCGGAGATTGCGGCGCTGTGCGACCTCACCCTCCCCATTTACGAAACGGCGGATGCGCGGCAGGCGTGCGTAGCCGTGTGTGCGTTCGTGGAAAGCCACCGGGCGCTCTGGTCGGCGCTGCTGAACGGCGGCGCGGAAGGCAAGGTGCGGCAGGAGATGCTGCGCCACGCCCTCGCCGCCCCCGCGACACGGGCACGGGAGGGCGGATTACCTGGCGACCTCGGCCCGCTGCTGACGATCGGGTCGATGGTGGAGTTGCTAGGCTGGTGGTTGCGTCAGGCGGAAGCGTATAGCGCCGAGGAGATCGGCGGGATCATGCACCGGATCATCATCGTGCCGGCGGAACGGGGGTAGCCCATACCGTTCGCCCTGAGCTTGTCGAAGGGCAGTTCTTCCCTTCATCTTCAACGCTCGACGAAGAAGTACAGCCCTTCGACAAGCTCAGGGCGAACGGAAGGCCTTAATGAGAGCGCCCGAAATCGGGCTTCGCGTCGTCCTGCCCCTGCTCGATGATCGAACGGCGGATAGCGCGCGTGCGGGCGAAGGCGTTGAACAATGTGTCGCCGTCGCCCAGCCGGATCGCCTTCTGCATCGCGTTCAGATCCTCCGTCAGCCGCTGCATCACCTCCAGCACCGCATCGCGATTGTTGAGGAACACGTCGCGCCACATGGTCGGGTCGGACGCCGCGATACGCGTGAAGTCGCGGAAGCCACCGGCGGAATATTTGATCACCTCCGACTGTGTCACCTGCTCCAGATCGGACGCCGTGCCGACGATGGTATAGGCGATGAGGTGGGGCACATGGCTGGTCGTGGCGAGGACGAGGTCATGATGCTCCGGCGTCATCTCCTCGACATTGGCGCCAAAGCCCTCCCAGAAGGCGCGGACCCGCGCGGTCGCCGTTTCTGGCGTCTGCGCATCGGGGGTCAGGATGCACCAGCGGCCCTTGAACAGGGTCGCGAAACCGGACTCGGGACCGCAATCCTCCGTGCCCGCGACCGGATGGCCGGGCACGATCGCCACGCCGGGCAGCGCCGCGCGCAACGCCGCCAGCACGGTCGCCTTTGCGCCGCCCACGTCGCTGACGATGGCCTCTGCGGGCAGATCGGCGGCGATGCTCTCCGCCGCGCGGCCCATGGCGCCCACGGGAACGCAAAAGATCACCAACTCGGCGTCGATGACTGCCGTGCCGGGGGTGTCGGTCACATCGTCGCACAGGTCGATGCGCCGCGCCGTCTCGCGCACATCTGCGCTGGCGTCATGGCCGGTGATCCGCGCGGTCGGCATATACATACGCAACGCCCGGCAGATGGACGAGCCGATATGGCCGAGGCCGATGACGGTGACGCGCGCGAAGGGCAGCATCAGGCTGCGACCAGTGCGCGGATGCGCGCCGCAATGTCGCGCATATGCGCTTCGTTGCCGATGGTGATGCGAAGGCCGTGGGGCAGCCCCTGCCCCGGCAGCCAGCGCGTCGCATAGCCTGCGGCCATCAGCGCCTTGTACACCGTCTCTGCGCTGGTCGCGCCTTCGAACAGGATCAGGAGGAAGTTCGCCCCGCTGGGCACGACGCGCACGCCGTGATTGCCGAGCGCCTCCATCTCCGTCGCCAGCCAGCCGCGCCACTGCCTGTTATGTGTCCGACTGCGGACGACGAAATCCTGGTCCTTCAGCGCCGCGATGGCCGCCGCCTGCCCGGAGGTGGTGAGGTTGAAGGCCCCCCGGATACGGTGCAGCGTCCCGATCACATCCGCGCTGCCATAGCCCCAGCCGATGCGCTCCGCCGCAAGACCGTATATTTTCGACAGCGTCCGCGTGACCAGCACATTGGGCCGCGCAGCCGCGAGGGTCAGGCCATGGTCATCCTCGCTCTCGTCCAGATATTCGGCATAGGCCTGATCCAGCACGAACAGGATGTCAGGACGCAATCCGTCCAGCAGCCGGGCGATCTCCGCGCGCGGGGTAAAGGTGCCGGTCGGGTTGTTGGGATTGGCGAGGAAGACGATGCGGGTCCGATCCGTCACCGCCGCCAGAATGGCGTCGACGTCCGTGCCATACTCATGATCCGCAACCACCACGGGGGTCGCACCCGCGCGCCGCGCCACGATGTCGTACAGCGAAAAGCCGTAGTTGACGTAGATCACCTCGTCGCCCGGTCCGGCATAGGCGCTGGCCGCCATATGCAGCAACTCCCCCGACCCGGTGCCGCAGATGATGCGTGCGGGGTCGAGGCCATGGACCTGCCCGATGGCGTCGCGCAGGTCGGTGGCCGCCGGGTCGGGATAGGTGGCAAGATCGGCGATGGCCGCCTCCGCCGCTGCATGCGCCGCCGCGCTGGTGCCGAGCGGATTCTCGTTCGCAGACAGTTTGACCAGACGATGCCCGTCGTCGCTGCTCGCCTTGCCGGGGATATAGGAGGCGATGCCCATGATCCAGTCCTTGGGGGCGGGTGCGGCGGGGGTTTTCTGCTCGGTCGTCATGGCTGCGCCCTTAGCCGCTGGCGAGCCGGATGGCAAAGCATCGACGCAACGGAAACTTCGCCCCGTGTCACGGGTTGTTACACGCAGGACATACGATCGGAGCCGCCCCGGTCCCGATCGGGAATGAAAAGGCACAGGATCATGCGAAAACGACTCGGCTCCGCTCCTGCGGCGCAATCGCCCTTCGAGGCGGATGCCATATTGCCGCACGCGATGCTGGAGCCACCCCGCATGATGCAAGCCGGACAGCCGGGCAGAGCATCCGACGCGCCGATGGAGAGAGGAACGACGACATGACCGATAGCAAGACCAAGCCCAGGCCGCCGTCAGGCACCGATCTGGAAGGGCAGGAAAAGCCGCTCGATAATGAGGAGAAGCTGGAAGCGGGCCTCGAAGAATCGATGGACGCCTCCGACCCGCCCGCTGCCACTGCGCCGGGCGACCATGGCGACCCCGTCCCTTCCTCCGGCTTTCCGGAAGGCCAGAAGGACGAAAAATCGAGGCCATGACGCCGAAACATATCTTGAGGCTGCACGAAAAGGCGCCGCTCCCGACCGGGGGCGGCGTTTTGCTTTTTGTCCGTCCCGTATGTTTTGCGTTTGTACGTCCCGCACGAGGATGGATTCGACATATGACAAAAAAATTATGTTGCATCGCACAATGACTATGCAAAACTGTACCTCGGTCATGCGATTTAAGCCGGTGTTAACCAAGTCGGGCGCATGATCCATAATGCAAAAAAGGCCGGTTTACGGAGACTGTGAATGGCTAGTGCTAAACCCTCGGACGGTTCGATCACCCTGGCGGAATTGCGCGAATTTGCTTCTTTTCCCGCTGCCACCCAACGCTATATCCGTCGCTCTCTCGACGTGGCCATGCACCGCCGCGACCCGATGAGCACGTGGAGCCGCGACCTTGTCGAGGAAGCGAGCATCCGCGCCCAGGCGCGCATCTATGCCCGACTGGACGACATCAAGTCGCTGGTTCCCGACGACAGCGGGCTGGACCAGGTGGAGCCGTTCATGGCCCCGCTGGTGGTCATCACCGCCTTCGACCTCAGCCAGAACCGGCTGGGCAGCTTTTCCGCCTATCGCTTCCTGTACGAGCGCCTGATCGGTGCGGGATCGCGGCCGTGGCTGCCGGGCGCCTTCTGCGCCGCGGCCAGCCTGCCGCACCTCCACCCGGACCTGCGCCGCGTGCTCCTCCAGTCGATCAGCGAGGCCGCCGCCACCGCTGCCGGCTGGTCCAGCCGCGAACCGACCTTCTATCCTGAATGGGTGGAGAAGGTGGACGTGAGCAAGGCCGCCAACTGACCCTCTTTCGCTGACGGTCCGGTCGCGCACTTTCAGCCATTCCCTTGAGGGCCCGTCCGCTTTTGAGTGGGCGGGCCTTTTTGTTGTCCGTCTCAATCTCCTGTTACTGCCCCCAAAGCTGCGCTATGATCCCCCATCGTTCGGGCGCGGCCCCGAGTTGGCGACCCGATGCTAGAAAGGCGGACGCGCACAGCAGCGCAGCCCGCATAGCCGGAGAGTTGCCATGGTTGCCAACACACCGATCACACCCCCGTCCCGTGCCACCGCCGCACAGCCCGCCGCCGTGTCGGCACGATCCCTGCCGGCCGTGCGCAATATCCATGCGTCCGACCTGCACTGGGCGCTACGCGAGGGCATGAATGATTTTCTGACCTTTCGGGGCGATATCATCCTCGCAGGCTTCATCTATCCGGCGGTGGCGCTGCTCGCGGCGGTTCTGGCCCTGGGCGGGGAGATGCTGCCCATCGTCTTTCCGATGGCCGCCGCCTTCTCGCTCCTCGGCCCGCTGATCGCCATCGGCTTCTACGAGATGGCCCGGCGGCGCGAGTCGGGGATGGAAGCGGGATGGAGCCATTTCCTCGATCCGCTGCGCGGCGCGAACCGCTGGCAGATCGTGGGACTGGCGCTCGCCCTCGTCACGCTGGCGCTGGGCTGGCTGTTCATGGCCAACAGCATCTATGAAAGCACATTGGGCCGGCTGCATCCGGCGGGTGTGGGCGACTTCCTATCGATGCTGTTCACGACATCGGAGGGATGGCGCATGATGGTGTTCGGCAATGTGGTCGGCCTCGCCTTCGCGCTGGTGACGCTGGTGACGATGATCGCGTCCTTCCCGATGCTGGTGGACCGGAATGTCCATGCGTCGGATGCAGTGGAGACGTCGCTGCGCGCCAGCTTCCACAACCCGATGATGACGCTGCGCTGGGGCCTTTATGTCGCGGTCATCCTCGCCATCGCCTGCGTACCGCTGTTCCTCGGCCTCGCCGTCGCATTGCCGGTGCTGGGCTATGCAAGCTGGCACCTCTACACGCGGTTGGTGGAGAGGTGAGAGCGGTTCGTCAGCCACGCTGAGCGGCACCGGCCCACGCCCCCACCCGGCCTCCCAAACAGTGTACCCTGTGGGAGGTCGGGTGGGGGCGTGGGCTGGTGCCGCCTCGCATCAAACCAGCGCGCGCCGCAGGAAGTCGGCGTAGATCAGGGCGAGGTTGCGCAGGTCTTCAATGGCCACCGCCTCGTCCCGCTTGTGCATGGTGGCGTTGTTCAGGCCGAATTCCACCACCGGGCACAATTTGCACAGGAAGCGCGCGTCGGAGGTGCCGCCGGTGGTGGACAGTTCCGGCGCGCTGCCCGTCACTCCCTCGATCGCGGCGGAGATCATCTCCGACAGGGGGCCGGGCTGGGTCAGGAAGGGTTCGCCGCTGATCTTCGCGACCAGCGATCCGCCCGCCTCCCGCTCCACGATGGTGCGGATCAAATTGATCAGCGACTCGCCCGAATGCTGGTCGTTGAAGCGGATGGAGATGCGCGCGGTCGCCCGCGCCGGGATGACATTGGTAGACGGATTGCCGATGTGGATGTCCGTCACCTCGATATTGCTGGGCTGGAACCAGTCCGTCCCCTCGTCCAGCACGATGGCGTCGATGGCGGACAGGATGCGGATCAGCCGGGGCGCGGGATTGTCGGCAAGGTGGGGATAGGCGACATGCCCCTGTACGCCATCGACCGTGATCCACATATTGACCGAACCGCGCCGCCCGATCTTCACCACGTCGCCCAGCCGGTTGGCGGAGGTCGGCTCTCCCACCAGACACAGGTCGGGCACGACACCGCGCGCGGCCATATGCTCCATCAGCACCGGCGTCCCGTACGTCGCCGCACCTTCCTCATCCCCCGT
>DASVNT010000093.1:0-8959 GCA_036383715.1 Sphingobium sp.
ACGAGAGTACCATGTTTGGGAGGCCGGGTGGGGGTGCGGGCCGGTGCGGCATCCACGTCAGTGGATCAACGATTGCCGCATTTCATCCACAGCTTTGTCCACCGTGCGGTTGCGTGGCCGTGGGGGCAGGGCTAAGGCCAAGCATTATGTCCGCAATCCGCATCGCACCGTCCATCCTCTCCGCCGATTTCGCTCGTCTGGGCGAGGAGGTCCGCGCCATTGACGAGGCGGGGGCCGACTGGATCCATGTCGATGTGATGGACGGGCATTTCGTGCCCAACATCACGATCGGCCCGATGGTGGTGAAGGCGCTGCGCCCGCACAGCAAGAAGCCGTTCGACGTTCATCTGATGATCTCGCCGGTCGATGCCTATCTGGAAGCTTTTGCGGAGGCGGGCGCGGATATCCTGACGGTTCACCCGGAAGCGGGACCGCATACGCACCGCACCGTGCAGCGCATCAAGCAGCTCGGCAAGCAGGCCGGTGTCGTGCTGAATCCCGGGACGCCCGCGAAAATGCTCGATTATCTGATCGAAGAGGTTGACCTTGTCCTCGTGATGAGTGTCAATCCCGGCTTCGGCGGGCAAAGCTTCATCGAGAGCCAGCTCCGCAAGATCGAGGCGATCCGCAAGATGATCGACAAGACGGGCAAGGAGATTGCGTTGCAGGTCGATGGCGGCATCGACCTCACCACCGCGCCGCGTGCGATTGCGGCGGGCGCGGACGTGCTGGTCGCCGGAACCGCGACGTTCAAGGGCGGTCCCTCCGCCTATGCCGACAATATCAGGAGGCTGCGCGAGGGATGAACAAGCAGGTGCGGCGTCAGAAGCCGATCGCGGTAGACGATCCCTCGACCGACGGGATCGAGGCGGGCAAGCGACTCATTCGCCTGTCCGACGACCGTGGTCTGTCCCTGACCAACCGCCTTGCCAATCATTTCTATCGCATGACCTGGTCGACGCCGCTCCACGCGATGCGGTTGAAGGGCAAATATCCGCTCAAGCTGCTGGCAGTGCCCGATGACGAGATTCCGGGTGATCCGCGTGCGGGCAAGGCGATTCGCGCGGGCTATTTCCAGTTCCGCGGGCTGAAGCAGCCGCTGGAGGAACTGGATTTTACCCGCATTGAACAGCCGCGCGATTTTCAGGACTATATCCACAGCTTCCGCTGGCTGCGCGACCTCGCCGCCTCTGGCTCGCGCGATCAACTGGCGCCGCTGGCCGAGAATATCCTGCGCGGCTGGCTCGCCGCCCATGTCGAGACGCCGAGCGAACCGGCGTGGCGCGCGGACAATGTCGCGTGGCGCATCCTCTTCTGGGCCTTTTACGCGCCCTATATCCTGTCGAGTGGTGACCTCGTTTACCGCAGCCTCGTCCTCAACTGCATCGCCCGCAGCGCGCGCCATCTGGACCGCAGCGCGGACAAGGCGCCCGCCGGTCTTGCGCGCATGACGGCATGGACCGGCATCGTCGCCGCCTCCGTACTGCTGCCCGGTGGTGAGCCGCGCCGCATCTTTGGCGAAGCGGGCCTCAAGCGCGCGCTGGAAAGCGGCATTTACGCCGATGGCGGCATCATCTCGCGTTCGCCGCTGGAGCAGCTGGACGCGATCATGCTGCTCAGCATGCTGCGCTCCACCTATGCGGCGCGGCGCGAGGATGTGCCCGGCTTCATCGGCCAGTCGCTGGAAAAGATGGTCGCCGCGCTCCTCGGCCTCGTCATGGGCGACGGCACGATCGGTAGCTGGCAGGGCAGCGCGCCCATCGATCCCGAACATCTGCGCAACGTCGTCCATATGTCGCGCGTGCGGACCCGCCCGCTGCGGCAGGCGCGCGACTGGGGCTATCAGCGCCTCGTCGCCGGGCAGACGACCCTCATTGTCGATGGCGCACCGCCGCCGGTCGCGCGTCTGTCGGGCGGCGGCTGCGCGTCCACTTGCGCCATGGAATTGTCGGACGGCAAGACGCGCATCGTCGTCAACTGCGGCGGCGCGGCTCTGGTCGGTGCGATGATCCCGCGCAGTCTGGCGAGCGGCCTGCGCACCAGCGCGGCGCACAGCACGCTGATCCTTGGCGATGCCAATTCGACCGCGATCATGCCCGACGGCGCGCTGGGCAAGGGCGTGCAGGAAGTCGAACTGGACCGGCAGGAAGTACCGCAGGGCAGCCGCCTCGAAATCGCGCATGACGGTTATGTGCGGCGTCTGGGCTTCGTCCATCGCCGCCTGCTGCTGCTCAGCCAGGATGGCCGGGAATTGCGCGGCGAGGATATGGTGCTGCCCGCGCAGCGCCGCCGCAAGCCCGCAGTCGTGGACTATGCCATCCGCTTCCATCTCGGCCTCGACGTCGAGCCGACGCTGACGGCGGATAAACAGGGTGCGGTGCTGCGCCTCGCGCATGACAATGCCCTCTGGCAGTTTCGCGTGAGCGAAGGCACGCTGGAGATAGAGGATAGCTGCTGGATCGACGGGGAGGGACGTCCCCACAGCAGCCAGCAGATCGTGGTCAGCGGGACAGCGACGGCAGGCGGTGCAAGCATCGGCTGGCTGTTCAAGCGGTCTGGCTAAAACGCCTCATCGCGTAACAAAGATACCAATCAGGGAAGAGACTATGGTCGATACGGTCATCAAACGGGCACTGCTTTCGGTGTCCGACAAAACGGGCATTATTGAGTTCGCAAAGGCGCTGTCGGATCGCGGTGTGGAACTGGTGTCCACCGGCGGTACGGCAAAGGCGATCCGCGACGCGGGCCTGCCGGTCAAGGATATCTCCGAAATCACGGGCTTCCCGGAGATGATGGATGGCCGCGTCAAGACGCTGCACCCGGTGGTCCATGGCGGCCTGCTGGCGGTGCGCGACAATGACGAGCATGTCGCCTCCATGGTCGAACATGGCATCGGCGCGATCGATCTGGTTGCCGTCAACCTCTATCCCTTTGCCGCGACCGTGGCCAAGGGTGCGAGCCGCGACGAGATCATCGAGAATATCGACATCGGCGGTCCGTCCATGGTCCGTTCGGCGGCCAAGAACCACGACAGCGTCGTGATCCTGACCGACCCCGTGGATTATGCCCGCGTGGTCGAGGAGATGGACGCGAACGGCAACAAGACGACCCTCGATTTCCGCCGCCTGTGCGCCGCGAAAGCCTATGCCGCGACCGCCAGCTATGACGGCATGATCGCCAATTGGTTCGCGACCGTGGATCAGGGGCAGAAATTCCCCGCGACCCAGCATATGAGCCGCAAGTTGGTCACGACGCTGCGCTATGGCGAGAATCCGCATCAGGAGGCGGCGCTGTACATCCCCGGTTTCCCGACCGTGCAGGGCATCGGTCAGGCGACGCAGGTACAGGGCAAGGAACTGTCCTACAACAATCTGAACGACGCCAATGCGGCCCTCGAACTGGTTGCGGAATTCCGCGACGGCCCGCCGACCGTGGTGATTGTCAAGCACGCCAATCCCTGCGGCGTGGCGACCGGCGCGACGCTGGCCGAGGCTTTCAAGAATGCGCTGGAGTGCGACAGCGTGTCGGCTTTCGGCGGCATCATCGCGTGCAACCGCCCGCTCGACGGCGCGACGGCAGAGGCGATCAGCGCCCTCTTCACCGAGGTCGTGGCCGCGCCCGACGCCGATGATGCGGCCAAGGCGGTGTTCGCGAAGAAGAAGAACCTGCGCCTCCTGCTGACCGGCGACCTGCCCGATCCGAAGCGGGGCGGCCAGACGCTGGCGCTCATCGCGGGTGGCATTCTCGTGCAGGACCGCGACAACGGCCATGTGGGCCGCGATGCGCTTAAGGTCGTGACGAAGCGCGCGCCAACGGAACAGGAACTGAATGACGCCCTGTTCGCGTGGACCATCGCCAAGCATGTGAAGTCCAACGCCATCGTCTATGCGAAGGACGGCGTGACGGCAGGCATCGGCGCGGGCCAGATGAACCGCCGCGACTCCAGCCGTATCGCCGCCGCCAAGGCGAAGGAAGCGGCGGAAACCTATGGTTGGGCAGAAGCACGCACCGTGGGCAGCGCGGTCGCCTCCGACGCCTTCTTCCCCTTCGCCGACGGTCTGCTGGCGGCGGCGGAAGCGGGCGCGACGGCGATCATCCAGCCGGGCGGTTCGATCCGCGATGACGAAGTGATCGCGGCGGCCGACGAAGCGGGGCTGGCGATGGTGTTCACGGGGATGCGCCACTTCCGGCACTGAGACATCCTCTACCGGAAATTGTCGGGCCGGGCTGCCACGGGCAGCCCGGCCTGTGTTCTTTCTGGATGGCCCCTGCCGCGGCCCTCACGCGCCACAACTCAACCCTTCATTAACCACATCTTAGCCTCTTTCCCGCATTCCCTGTCCCATCAATCCGTTCGAAGGGACACGAACGAATGCCTGCCACTGACCACAGCACTGACGTCGCCATCATTGGCGCTGGCCCTGCTGGCCTGACCGCCGCCTATCTGCTGACCAAAAAAGGGTACAGCGTCACGGTGATCGAAAAGGACGTCCACTATGTGGGCGGGATCAGCCGGACGGTGGAGCATGAGGGCTTTCGCTTCGACATCGGCGGCCACCGCTTCTTCTCCAAGGCGAAGGAGGTCGTGGACCTGTGGAACGAGATTCTGCCGGACGATTTCATCCAGCGCCCGCGCATGAGCCGCATCTATTATGAGGGCAAGTTCTACAGCTATCCGCTGCGCGCGTTCGAGGCGCTGTGGAACCTCGGCATCGTGCGGTCCACCCTCTGCATGGCGAGCTTCGCCAAGGCGCAGTTGTTCCCCAAGAAGGACGTGCGCTCCTTTCAGGACTGGACCGTCAACCAGTTCGGACACAAGCTGTTCTCCATCTTCTTCAAGACCTACACCGAAAAGGTGTGGGGCATGCCCTGCGACGAAATGTCGGCGGACTGGGCGGCGCAGCGGATCAAGGGCCTGTCCCTCGGCGCGGCGGTGCTCGACGGGCTCAAGCGTAGTCTCGGCCTCAACAAGCGGCCCAATGACGGCATGGCGACCAAGACGCTGCTGGAGACGTTCCGCTATCCGCGCCTTGGCCCCGGCATGATGTGGGAGGCCGCGCGCGACAAGATATTGGCGGGCGGCAACCGCATCGTCATGGGCCATGCGCTGAAACAACTGGCGCAGGATCAGGTGACGGGCCGCTGGCGCGTGACCGCGACCGCCAAGGACGGCGCAGACCTCACGATCAACGCCGCCCATGTGATCAGCTCCGCGCCGATGCGCGAACTGGCGGGGCGCATCCATCCGCTGCCCAAGACGCTCAATCAGGCGCTGGACCTCAAATATCGCGACTTCCTGACCGTGGCGCTGATGATCAAGTCGGAGGATCTGTTCCCCGACAACTGGATCTACATCCACGACAGCAAGGTGAAGGTCGGCCGAATCCAGAATTTCCGTAGCTGGTCGCCGGAGATGGTGCCCGATCAGGACATTGCCTGCGTCGGCCTGGAATATTTCTGTTTCGAGGGCGACGGCCTCTGGTCGGCCACCGATGCCGACCTCGTCGAACTGGCGAAGAAGGAAATGGCGATCCTCGGACTCTGCAAGCCCGATCAGGTGGTCGGCGGCGCGGTGGTGCGGCAGGAGAAGGCCTATCCCGTCTATGACGATGCCTATGCCGAGAATGTGACGATCATGCGCGGTGAACTGGAGGCGAAATATCCGACCCTCCACCTCGTCGGGCGCAACGGCATGCACCGCTATAATAATCAGGATCACGCCATGATGACGGCGATGCTGACCGTCCGCAATATCGAGGCGGGGGCGCGCGTGTACGACATCTGGGGCGTCAACGAGGACGCGGAATATCATGAGTCGGGCGACGAGGGTGAGCGCGCGGCGCTGGCTTCCGAACGTCTGGTGCCGAGCCGTATCGAACGCGCGGCTTGATCTTTGATGATCGCGAGGACAGCCAGCGCGCTGCTGTCGCGCACCTATAATCGCTATCTGCTGGCCAGTGTCGTCGCCCTGGGCTTCGACACGGGTCTGTTCCTGTTGCTGCTGCACGGCGGGTTGCCGCCCGTCGCGGCGTCGGCGGCGGGATATATCTTTGGCCTCGCGATGCACTGGCTGATCTCGACCCGGCTGGTCTTCGACGGCGGCGTGGCGAGCGAGGGTGCGGCGCGGACGGGGCAAAAGATGCTGTTCGTCCTGACCGGCCTGCTCGGCCTCACCATCACCATGGCGGTCGTCGGCACGGGTCACTGGGCCGGGCTTGACCCGCGTCTGGCAAAGCTGGCCGCGATCGTCGTGAGTTTTCAGGCCACCTATATGGCGCGCCGCCTGCTGGTGTTCCGCGCATGATCCGCCCCGCCGCGCAGCCGCGCGCCGCAGCATGGGGCAGCGCGCTCATCTGGCTGATCTGCGCCGTCGCGCTGATCGTCATCGGCCGCTATTATATCGAGACGATCAACTTCCGTGATCCCGACGACGCCCTGCGCCTTGTCGAAGTGCGTAACTGGATGGCGGGGCAGAGCTGGTTCGACGTGACCCAGTATCGCAGTCATCCGCCCACAGGCGCGCCGATGCACTGGAGCCGTCTGGTCGATGTGCCGATTGCGGCCTTCATCACGATCTTTGGCCTGTTCGCCGCGCCGGAAATGGCGGAGCGTCTCGCGATGGTCGTCGTGCCCCTGGCTATGCTGGGCGGTCTGATGGCAACGTTGCATGCGTTGACGGTGCGCATCACGGGGCGTCCTCTGGCGGGGGTGGTCGCGGCGGTGATGCTCGCGACCTCCGTTGGCGTGCTGGTGCAGTTCCAGCCGATGCGGATCGACCATCATGGCTGGCAGATTACCCTGACGCTGCTGGCGATCTGGTTCGTGATCGCGCGGTCGGGCGATCCTGTCCGCAACGCGATGCTGGCCGGTCTGGTGATGGCGGTGAGCCTGACGGTCGCGCTGGAAAGCCTGCCGCTGGCGGTTGCGCTGGGCGGCGTGCTGGCGCTGCGCTATCTGCGCGGCACGGAGAATTTTGCGGGGTTGTTGGGCTATGTGGTCGCGCTGGGCGCGGGGGCGGGCCTGTTGCTGCCGGTCATGCTCGGTTGGAGCGGGGCCATGGTGCCGTGGTGCGACGCGATGTCGCCCGCCTATGTGCTGCCCGTGCTGACGGTCGCACTGGTCCTTGTTCTCGCACGCCGGTTCGTGCCGCAACAGCATGTCTGGCAGCGTCTGACCTGCCTCGCCGTCGCGGGCGGTGTGGGCGCGCTGCTGCTGTCCCTTGCCACGCCGCAATGCCTGCGCGGCCCGTTCAGCACGCTTGATCCGCTGGTGTACAAGCTGTGGTATCTCAGCATCAACGAGGGCATGCCGGTCTGGGTGCAATCGATCGATCTGCGGATCATCGTGCCATTGCCCGGCGTGCTGGGCCTGATCGGCACGCTGCTCGCCATCCGCTTCGACGTGCGCGAGCGGCGGGAGCGGTGGATCGAGCTGCTGATCGTTCAGGGCGTCGCCTTTGCCGTATCGATGATGGTGATGCGCGCCATGGGACTGGCGCATGTGCTGGCGATGCCGGGTAATGCCTGGCTGTTCCTGGCGGCGCTGGGCGCGGCCATGCGCCTGTCCACGCCGGTCGGGCGCGTTCTGGCGGGCTTCGCCTGCTTCGCCCTGATGCCTCTGGGCGCGGATGTGATCGGGCTGGCGGTGCTGGAGGGGCAGGCTGCCCCGCAGCCCAAAGGGCAGGAGAAGAAGCCGGAGGGAAGCTGGGATATTTGCGTCACACGGCGCGGGTTCGAGCAACTCAACGCCATTCCCGCGACCACGATCCTGACGCCGCTCGACATCGGGTCGCACATGCTGGCCTTCACGCATCACGACGTCGTCGCCACGGGCCATCACCGCAATGTGGAGGGGATGAAGACGGTCATTTCAGCCCTCACCGCTGACCCGGACAAGGCTAGGAGCATCGTTCTGCGATCCGGCGCGCGCTATGTCGGCCTCTGCGCGTCGGAGAATGAATCGCGGCGCTATGCCACGCTGTTCCCGCACTCGCTGACTGCGGCGCTGGCACAGGATCGCCCGCCCGCATGGCTCCGGCGCGTGCCGATGCAGCGCGCGGACGACATTCGCTTCTACAAGGTGATCGATTAGGCTCGCACGAACTTCATCGCGACGCCGTTCATGCAATAGCGCAGCCCCGTAGGCTTCGGCCCGTCATCGAACACATGGCCGAGGTGCCCGCCGCAGCGCGCGCACAGCACTTCGGTCCGCTCCATGCCCAGATCGCTGTCCGACCGGGTGCGCACCGCGCCCTTGCTGATCGGTTGCCAGAAACTCGGCCAGCCGGTGCCGCTGTCGAATTTGGTGGCGGAGGCGAACAGGGGCTGCGCGCAGCCCGCGCACTGGAACACGCCCTTGCCATGCTCAGTGTTGAGCGGCGAGGAAAAGGGTGCCTCCGTCGCGCGGCGGCGCAGCACCTTATACTGGCCGTCGGTCAGCCGCTTCTTCCACTCGGCGTCGGTCAGGGTGAAGGGAAAGGCTGCGGCCTCCGCCCCATCCTCGAACAGCCATTGCGTGCCGAGCAGGGCGACGGCCCCCGCGATCAGCGATCCTTCCAGAAAGCGGCGGCGGCTGATCGTCATGGCGGGACTTCCTTTTTGCTGCACGCTGCCAAGATAAGTCATGCCGGGCCGTCCCGCCAGTGGCGCGGTGCGTTTCCGCGCAGTAGGGAAGCATGGTGACGGATGAAGCATTCATCGACGCGCTGAAGGCGCAGGCCCGCGCGCTGGGCTTTGCCGACTGCCGCATAACGTCCGCCGATGCGATACCAGAGGCGGCGGGGCATTTGCAGCAATGGCTGGCCGATGGCTGCCATGGGGAGATGGGCTGGATGGAGGCGCGCGCCGACGAGCGCGGCAGCCCCAAGGGATTGTGGCCGGAGGTGCGCAGCGTCATCATGCTCGGCATGGCCTATACGCCCGGCCATGATCCGCTGGCGCTGGCGGACGTGCCCGACCGG
>DASVNT010000094.1:0-2728 GCA_036383715.1 Sphingobium sp.
GGGCTCTTATCGGCCGCTGGAGCCCAAGGCGCTTTATCTGGAAGCGGATGAGTGGGAGACGAGCGCGCACGCGTGGCCGATGCACGCGACCACGCCCTTTCACGAGCCGGAAAGCGCCACCGTCATCGACTTCGCCGTCGACGGCCCGCGCGATTTCGCGCCGGAGCGGGCGCAGAACGCCAATGTCTATGAGGCGGTCGGCAAGCATATCGCCTCGCTCCAGCGGGCGAAGAAGAAGGTCGTGATCGCCAGCTATTCCAAGGGCGCACGGGAGCGGCTTTCCGGGTTGCTGGCCGATCATGGACTGAAGCGGATCGCGTTGGCGGATAGCTGGCAGGAGGCTTTGGGCATCGCAGCGGGAGGCGGCACGGTGCTGACCGTCCTGCCGCTGGACCATGGCTTTGCCGCGCCGGACGTGGCGGTGCTTACCGAGCAGGACATGCTGGGCGACCGGCTGGTGCGACGGGCCAAGCGGAAGAAGAGCGCCGACGCCTTTTTGCAGGAACTGGCGACGCTCTCGCCGGGCGATCTGGTGGTACATATGGACCATGGCATCGGCCGTTACGAAGGGCTGATGCAGATCCCCGTGTCCAAGGCGGCGCATGACTGCGTGGCGCTGGAATATGCGGGCGGCGACAAGCTTTATGTGCCGGTGGAGAATCTGGAGGTCCTCTCCCGCTACGGGTCCGACAGCGAGGGCGTCAGCCTCGACAGACTGGGCGGCGAGGCGTGGCAGCGGCGCAAGGCGAAGATGAAGGAGCGCATCCGCGAGATCGCGGGTGAACTGCTCAAGACGGCGGCGGAGCGCGCCCTGCGATCGGCGACGCTGGCGGAGCCGGACAGCGCGGGCTATCCGGCGTTCGTGGACCGCTTCCCCTATGAGGAGACGGACGATCAGGATCGCGCCATCGTCGACGTGATCGAGGATCTGGGCGCGGGCAAGCCGATGGATCGGCTGGTGTGCGGCGATGTCGGCTTCGGCAAGACGGAGGTGGCGTTGCGCGGCGCTTTCGTTGCGGCGATGGCGGGGATGCAGGTGGTGGTGATCTGCCCGACCACCCTGCTCGCCCGGCAGCATCACATGAATTTCGAGGAGCGGTTCCGGGGCTTTCCGGTGAATATCGGCAGGCTGTCGCGGCTGGTCCCGGACAAGGAGGCGAAGGCGGTCAAGGCTGGCCTCGCCGACGGGACGGTCGACATCGTCGTGGGCACCCATGCGCTGCTGGCCAAGGGGCTGGAGTTCAATCGGCTGGGGCTGGTCATCGTCGATGAGGAGCAGCGGTTCGGCGTCGCGCACAAGGAACGGCTGAAGGGCCTGAAGACCGACGTGCATGTCCTGACGCTGACGGCGACCCCGATCCCCAGGACGTTGCAGATGGCGATGTCGGGGCTGCGGGAATTGTCCGTGATCCAGACGCCGCCGGTCGATCGTCTGGCGGTGCGGACCTACATCATGCCGTGGGACGGGGTGGTGATCCGCGAGGCGCTGCTGCGCGAACATTATCGAGGTGGGCAAAGCTTCTTCGTCGTGCCGCGCATTGCGGACCTGACCGAGATCGAGGAATTCCTGCGGACCGAGGTGCCCGAAGTGCGGCCCATCGTCGCGCATGGGCAGATGAGCGCGACCGAAGTCGAAGAGCACATGTCGGCCTTTTACGACAAGCGTTACGACGTGCTGCTGTCGACCACGATCGTGGAGAGCGGGCTCGACATTCCTTCGGCCAATACGCTGATCATCCATCGGGCGGATCGCTTCGGGCTGGCGCAGCTTTACCAGCTTCGCGGGCGGGTCGGGCGGGCAAAGACGCGGGCTTATGCCTATTTCACCACGCCCGCGAACAAGGTGATCACCGAGACGGCGGAAAAGCGGCTGAAGGTGCTGTCCGATCTGGATACGCTGGGGGCCGGGTTCCAGCTGGCGAGCCATGACCTCGATATTCGCGGGGCGGGCAATCTGGTCGGCGACGAACAGTCGGGACATATCAAGGAGGTCGGGTTCGAGCTTTACCAGTCGATGCTTGAGGACGCGATCCTGGAGGCGAAGGCTGGCGGCGTGGGCCTGGAACGGCCACGCGACAGCTTCTCGCCGCAGATCAGCGTCGATGCGCCAATCATGATCCCGGAAGATTATGTGCCCGACCTGGACCTGCGCATGGGGCTTTATCGCCGGTTGAACGAGGTGGAAGACCGGCAGGGGCTGGAGGCGTTCGCGGCGGAGATGATCGACCGGTTCGGCAAGCTGCCCGCGCCGACGCAGAATCTGCTCAAGGTCATCGAGATCAAGCAGAATTGCGTGAAGGCCAATATCTCCAAGGTCGATGTCGGGCCGAAGGGCGCGCTGGTCAGCTTCTTCGAGGATCGCTTCCCCAGGCCCGAGGCGCTGGTCGCCTATGTTCAGCGGCTGAACGGCGTGGCGCGGCTGCGGCCCGACAGCAAGGTGGTGGTGGACCGCGCGTGGGCCGATCCGGCGGCGCGGCTCAATGGCGCGCTGCAATTGTCGAAGGGGCTGGCGAAGGCGGCGGGATGATATTGGCGCAACGTGCTCCTGCGAAAGCAGGAGCCCAGGGTGAGGAAGCGCAAGTTGGCTCCTGGGCTCCTGCCTTCGCAGGAGCACATTATTCTGAATTCAAGCCTTCAACGCCATGGCGACGAGTTCGGCGGAAGACACGCCCGCCGAGCGCAGGAATCCCTGATAATAGTCGCAGCCTTCGTGGGTGAGGAGTTCGAG
>DASVNT010000095.1:0-8070 GCA_036383715.1 Sphingobium sp.
GCTCGACGATTTCGGGTCGGGTTTCGCCAGCGTCGGCTATCTGCGCCAGTTGCGGTTCGACCGCCTCAAGATCGACAAGCAGTTCCTGTCGGAAGTCACGGCGGACGCCAATGCGGCGGAGTTGCTGGTCGCCATCGTGGCGCTGGGCCGCGCGCTGCGCCTCGAAATCACGGCGGAAGGCGTGGAGACGGAGGAGCAGTCCGCGCTCATCCGCGCCTGCGGCTGCCACCGCGCGCAAGGGTGGCTGCACGGTCGTCCGGTGCCGGAAGGGCAATTGGCGGAGACGATCCAGCGGCTGCGGCCGGGCGGCGCCTACCCGGAGGCCGCGACGCTGTAGGTGGCCGGCGGTTCGCCCGCCCCGACGAACGCGCGCCAGCCACCGAACGCCGTGATCTCCTGCGCGCCCGCGCCCACCCAGCTCTCGCACAGGAAGCCGCTCACCATCCCGCCGTCCGCCAGCCGGATCTTGCCAATGCCCAGCGGGGCGGGAATGGCCTCCACGAAAGCGCCATAGGCCGCGGGAGGTAGCGACCATATCTCCACCGCCATGCCCGGCCCGTCATAGCCGGGTTCGTGGACCAGCCCCGGCTTGGCGGGAACCGTGTCCGGCAGCAGGAACAGGCGATAATCGGATGCAGTGCACGCTGGCCCCACGAGAGCGCCGCCCAGCGCGACCAGTTCGGGGTTGAGCGCCATGCCGGACAAGTGCGCGCCCACCACCGCCAGATGGAGATGATCCGTCATCGGGCGCAAGGACAATGGCGGCGGCACGGCTACCCGGTCCGTACTGATCCCGCAGTCGGCGCTGCGGTGCAGATGGTCGGCCAGCGCCAGCAGCGCCTCGTCGCTCCCGCCCGGCCCTGCCAGCGTCACGCCAAAGGGCAGCCCCCCGGTCGTGAATCCCGCCGGAACGGCCACGCCCGCCAGTCCCAGGAGGTTGAAGAAATTGGTGTAGAGGCCAAGGTTGCTGTTCAGCCGGATCGGCGCGGCCAGCATCGCCTCCACCGTATAGCCGCGCGGCGTGGTGGGCAGCAGCAGCACGTCGACCTTCGCCCATTGTTCAGCGCAGCGGCGTTTCAGCTCCTCCAGCCGGTAGGCGCTGCGGAACGCATCGACCGCGTTGTAGCTGCGCCCTTCCAGAATGATCGCCCGCACCGACGGGTCGAGCGCATCCTCCGGCACGCCCGTATCCTCGAACGCGGCCAGCCGCTCCGCCACCCATGGCCCGTTGTAGAGGAGCGCCGCCACTTCGCGGAACGGGGCATAGTCGATGAAGACCGGCTCTCCGCCCGCGCGCGCTATAGCGTCTTCATACAGACGGGCGTTGTCCTCCTCCCCGAAAAATTCGCGGTCCTCTGGCCTCAATATGCCGATGCGCAGCGGCCAGGCGGGGAGCGAAACGGGCGGGATCGCCCGCGAATAAATGTCCGCTTCGTCGAACCCCTCCGCCAGACGCCGTACCTCCCCGCCATCCGCCACCGACAGCGCGAAGACGGTAATGCAATCGAGGCTGCGGCAGGCGGGAACGAGGCCCGTGGTGCTGAACAGGCCCGGCGTGGGCTTGATCCCGACAATATTGTTCAAGGCTGCCGGAACGCGCCCCGACCCCGCCGTATCGGTGCCCAGCGCGAAGCTGACCACGCCCGCCGCCACGGCGACGGCGGAGCCGGAACTGGAGCCGCCGGAAATATAGGCGTCGTTGAACACGGAACGCGGCGCGCCATAGGGGGATCGGGTGCCGTTCAACCCCGTGGCGAACTGGTCGAGGTTGGTCTTGCCCAGCATTATCGCGCCCGCTTCCACCAGTTTGGCGACGACAGTGGCGTCGGCGTCGGGCAGCCTGTCATAATCCGGGCAGGCGCAGGTCGTGGGCAAGCCCGCGACATCGATGTTGTCCTTTACCGCAAAAGGCACGCCCCAAAGCGGCAGGCTGTTGGGTTCGGGCGCGCGGGCGACGAGCGCCGCAATCGCCGCGTCGAGCATCGCGGGCGGGGTCCGCGTGATAAACACCGCCGGATCGGTGGCGTCGATCCGCTGCGACAGGGCGGCGACCAGTCCGTCCGGCGTCCACGCGCCCGACGCATAGAGATCGCGCACGGCGCCAAGGCCGATGAGGGGAGGCAGGGTCATCTCAATGTCCCTCGCCCAGCATGGAGATATGCGCGCTCACCACCCGCCAGCCTTCGGGGAAACGCACCCAGCTTTGCGTCTGCCGCCCCGGAGCAGGTGCGCCGACGCGCTGGAACTCCGCATTGGCGGTGGCGAAATCGGTGCCGAAGGTGGTGATGACGACTTTCAGCAGGTCGCGCCTGGGCGATCCACCGACGCGGCCCGCGCGGAATGCCTTGATCGCGTCGATGCCATAGAGATTCTGCCCCGGCCCGATGCGCACGGTGAACTGCGAGGGCCAGAACAGCCCGTCCAGCGCGTCGAGGTCGTTGGCCATCAACGCTTCCTCATAGGCGTGGAAGGCGGATTTCACTTCGGCCAGTATGACGGGATTGTTGATCAGCATGTCGGCTCCCCCGGTCCCCGCGCGATCCCTGCCCGCTCCAGTTGGGCGGCGGCGCGCAGGGCAATATCCTCGCGCCACGGCGCGGCAATGAGCTGGACCGCGATCGGCAAGCGGCCATTGCGGATCGGCGCGGCGACGATGGGCAGGCCGATGAAACTCAACGGCTGGGTCAGCAGGCCGATATTCGCGCGGGTCGGCAGCTCGCGCCCGTTCACGGGAATCGTCGGCTGGCCGAGCAGCGGCGCGGCGCAGGGCGTGGCGGGCGCGATCAGCAGGTCGTTGTGCCGCAGCGCCTCCAGTACCTCCTCCCGGAACAGCGCGCGCTCGCGCTGCGCCTGCAGGATGCTATTGGCGGGCAGCAGCGTGCCCGCGAGCAGCCGGTCGCGCGTGGCCGGATCGAAGTCCCCCGCCCGCGTCTTCAGCATCGGCAGATGGAGATTGCCCCCAGAGGCGGCGGTCAACGCAAAGGCCGCCGCCCGCGCCCGCACCGCACCCTGCAGCGTGATCCGGCGCGTGGCGTTCAGCGCCCGACCCACACGCGCAACCGCATCGCGCCCCTGCTCGTCGGCCAGATCGTCGAACCAGCCGTCCAATATGGCGACAGTGCCCGACAGGGGTTCGCCCAAATGCCGGCGGGTGGCGAGGTTCGGCATGTCGGCGCAATGGGCATCGCCGGGATCATGCCCCTGCGCCACATCATAGACGGTGGACAAGTCAGCGGCGCTGCGCGCCAGCGGTCCCAAATGATCCAGTTCATGCACGAAGGGAAAAGTGCCCGTCCTCGGCAGCCGCCCGAACGTCGGCTTCAGTCCGAACAGCCCGCAGAAGGAAGAGGGCACGCGGATCGACCCATTGGTGTCGGTGCCGAGCGAGAAAGCGCACAGCCCCGCCGCGACCGCCGCCGCCGATCCCCCCGACGATCCGCCTGCGCTCCGCTCCGTGTCGGCGGGATTGCGGGTCGCGCCATAATGAGCGTTCTCCGTCGTGAAGCCATAGGCATATTCGTCCATATTCTGCGTGCCGAGCAGGATCGCCCCGGCCCGCGTCATGCGGCTCAGGAGTACGGCATCGCTGTGCGCGGGCGGCAGGCGGTCGTTGATGATCGACCCCGCCGTCGTGACGCGCCCGGCCACGTCATAATTATCCTTCACGCCAAAGGGCACGCCCGCCAGCGGCCCCGGATCCTTGCCCGCCGCGACCATGGCATCCACTGCGTCCGCCTCCGCCCGCGCGCGGTCGGACAAGATGGCGGTGAAACAGTTCAGGGACGGGTTCAGGCGCTCGATCCTGTCCAGCAGGTTTTCGATCACATCGCGCGCCCTCACCCGCCCCTCGCGCACCGCGCGCGCGATCGGAGCGGCCTGAACGGACGGCAGGCTGGTCCCGACCTCTATCATGGCGTGATCCTCTTCATGGACGATAGACGGGTGCCGGCTCGACCAGCATGTCGATCGGCGGGTCGAACAGCAGTGCCGCCTGATCGAGCAGGATGCCGAGGTTGCGGGTCACGCCGGGGAGATGGGCGGGGTCAATCTCCAACCCCGCCATCCGCGCCAGCAGGACGACCTCCTCGTCGGTCATTCGGCGGCGGCCAGTGCAGGCTCGCCCGGCTCCCCTGCATCCGGCTGCGTCGCCTCCGCCTTCTTCGCGGACAGGAAGAGGAAGACCGCGACGATGAGGTAGGACGCCGCGACGGCGGGCGTCTTCATGAAGCCGATGGCTTCGGCATGCATCAGGCCGAAGAAGGTGAGGATCGACCCCGCCAGGGCAAAGGCCGCCGCCTTCATATGCTGCGCCTCGATGATGAACACGCAGATGGAGCCGAGGATGATGCCGCACAGCGTCGCCCCGCTGCCGAGGATGTGCAGCCCCTGATACAGCACGCCGCTGTTGGCGAGCGCATCCATGCCCACCTTGGCCGCATCCGTGCCCGCCGCGCCCAGCGCGTTGTTGATCTGGGTCACGCCCCAGCTCGCAATGGTCGGCACGATGGCGAGGACCACGGCGGGCGCATGCTTGTGCGGGCTTTCCTGAAACGCCTGCGCGCCGATCAGCATGCCGATGTAGAGCAGGATGGGCAGCAGAGCGACAGCCGGGATGATCGCCATCATCAGGCCGATGACCCCGCACCATGTCAGCACCAGCATCATCGCGCCGGTCGCGGCGGAATAGCCGAGGCGTCCGCCCATCGCCTTCCAGCCGGGATGGCCGATATAGACCGCGTTGATGAACGGATTGCCCATGACGCAGCCGATCAGGCTGATGATGCCGTCGGCGGTCAGGACGCGGGTGGTCGGGAAGTGATCGCCCGCCGCCTCCGCGCTCTCCACATTGTCCATCGCCTCGACAAGATCATAGATGCCGAAGGGAATGGCGGTGACGAGGATGACGCCGATGAACTCAAAGCCGGAAAAGACCAGCGGCAGCGCGGGCATCGGAATGTGGAACCCGAAGTCCGCCAGCGCGCCCGTCACCTGATCCGGCCCGATGCCGCCCAGCGGCGTGCCGGTCAGCACCGATCCCCAAGCGATGGCCGCACCGACCATGATCGCCATCAACCCGCCCGGAATGCCGCCCGGATAGCGATATCCGCCCAGCCAGCTTGCCAGGATGATGGCGAGGCAGACCACGCCGATCAGCGGTGTCGTAAACAATTGCGCGCCGGGATTGAGCGCGATGAAGGTGAGCGAGATGCCCGCCAGCGATCCCAGCAGCGCGGCGCGCGGCGTGATCTTGCGGATCAGCGGCGCGACGAAGCCGCCCAGCATCAGGACGAAACTCTGCACGAACACCCATGTCAGACCCGCGCTCCACGCCTTCACCGGATCGCCGGTCTGGATGAGGATGGGCAGCATCACGACAAAGGTGACGACGAACATGTGCGGCACGGAAATGCCCGACGGCAGGGCGCAGACATCGGTGCGCCCCTCCTTCACCGCCAGCTTATAGCCCAGCCACGCATAATAGACCGTGCTGAGGAACAGCATCAGGCCCACGGCGGGCAGGATGCGGCCAAAGATCAGCGCGTCGGGCAGCTTCAAAACGAAGCGCAGCAGGCCCGTCAGGACCAGCACATTGACAAGAATATTCGTTCCGAAACCGAAAAACGCGTTCCAGTCCCCCGGTGTCCACCAGGGTATGGCTTTCTTGGATATGCTCGTCATGATCAGACCCCCATCATTAAGCTCCTACCGGTTCCGCCGGTGCGGTGAGCGCGGCGATCACGCTCTCTGAATCGCTGACCCAGCCGAAAATGCCGCCCTGCGCGGAGATCATCCGGAGGGCGGTGGCGTGGAATTCCGGGAAATAGGATGCGGTGCAGTCCGACAGGACCAGGCAGTCGATGCCCCGGTCGTTCGCTTCCCGCACCGTGGTATGGACGCACACTTCAGTGGTGACGCCGCAGACGATCATCTGCGTGATGTCGCGCGCCGCCACGATGTCGCTGAGTTCGGTCGCGTAGAAGGCGCCCTTGCCCGGCTTGTCGATCACCGGCTCGCCCGTGACCGGATAGAGTTCGGGGATGATGTCCTGCCCCGGCTCGCCGACGATCAGGATGCGGCCCATGGGGCCTTCATCGCCGATGGTCTTGTCCGCCTTGCCGCGCGTGCGCTTCGTCTCGTGCAGGTCGCTGAGATCGGGCTTATGCCCTTCGCGCGTGTGCATGACGAACAGGCCCGACGCGCGGGCGGCGGCGAGCAGTTTTTTCAGGGGCGCGATGGCGGAGCGGAGCTGCGACACATCATTGCCCAGCGCCTCCCCAAAACCGCCCGGCTCCACGAAATCGCGCTGCATGTCGATGATGAGCAGGGCCGCCCGTGGCAGGTCCAGTGTGAATTCATAGGGCCGCGCAGGAACAAGAGACATGCCGATCCTCCATCCCGTCAAAGTGGAAAAGGGCGACCGTCTGGCCGCCCTTCCTGTGTCAGAAACCGAAGTTGATCCCCGTGCCGAAGACCAGATGGTCCCGGTTGCTCGCCCCGCTGTTGAGGATCCCCTTGGCCCGGAGCAGAGCGTCGTTGACGAGGTGATAATATTGACCAAAGCCATAGAGCGACGCCTTGGCACCCGCCCCGCCGAGGAAGCTGAGCGGCACACTGGCCTTCAGTCCGGTCGAAATCACACCGACATTGCCATCCGGCGCGGTCAGCGCGCTGCCGCCCCTGCCCCAATAGCTTTTCGGACCGACCGTGATCCATGTCGGAACGGAGAGCGAGAAGCCCTTGCCCCGGTAGGTCGGCACCGCGCCCAGTTCGACGTCGAAGGTCTTGCCCGCTTTGCCCAGCACCACGGTCGAGGACTTGCTGGAAACCGCCCAGAAGAATTTGGCATAGGGATTGAGCGAAATCTTGCCGGTCGGATTGTCGAAATATTTCGCGGTGAACTCGATATTGCTTTCCCGCTTGAAGGCCACCGAGGGCTGGCCGGAGATGAATTGCGAAAATTCAACGCCGAGGTTGAGGTTCTTGGCGACATTGCCGTCTATGCCAGCGAACCAGTCGAACTCGTTGACCGCCGTGATATTGCCGTCCGCCTTGCTGAAACCGGGGTTCAGATCGACCCAGGTGCCCGCATGGAAGTTGATGCCTGCCGGGGTGGTGAGGACCAGGCCGTTCAGCACCTGTATGGTTGCACCCTGCGTCGTCACGACAAGGCCGCGCGGCGTCACATAGTCGTTCTTCAGTGAAATATCGCCAAAGCCGTGCAGCTCGATGCCGCTGTCGTCGGCCATCGCCGCGCTGCTCGCACCCATGAGTGCAAGCGCGGCCATTCCGGAAAATATCTTTGTACGCATGTCGGGTCGCTCCCTGTCTTGGTTAGCGCCCAGACACCCTCTCTCCCGACCCCGGCTTTGTTTCCGGGTGCCGCCCCCTTATTTGTATGCGTAACGAAAATCTTGCATGCAATTTACGATTCGGCAAGCACATTGTCGCCAAGGTTTCATTTTTGTATGCAAGATGTGACGTTCCGTTCGGTAACGTGTGTGTGATGATAAGTTGTGGAGCATGAGCCTTGAGCGGAACGGCGGCTGACAAGCTCGCGCAAGACCTGGCGGAAGCCATATTGGCCGGTGAATTCGCGCCCGGATCGCGGCTCGACGAGCAGCTTCTGGCGCAACGCTATTCGGTGTCGCGCACTCCGGTACGGGAGGCGCTGCGGCAACTGGCGGCCACGGGCCTGATCGAAGTGCGGCCCCGGCGCGGCGCGATCGTGGCCGAGGTCACGCCGAAACAACTGGAGGATCTGTTCGTCGCCATGGGCGAGCTGGAGGCGACCTGCGCCCGCCTCGCCGCGCTGTCCATGTCCACGACCAAGCGCCGCAAGCTGCAGGCGCTGCACGAACGCATGGGCGAACTGGCGAAGACCGACGACGCTATGGCCTTCGCCGACGCGAACGACAGCCTGCACGAGATGATCTACGAAGGATCGCACAACAGCGTGATCGCGGACATGACCCTGCAACTGCGCCGCCGCCTCGCCCCCTTTCGCCGCGCGCAATTCCATCTGGAGGGACGCCCGCCTCGGTCCCATGCGGAACATGACGTGGTGGTCAA
>DASVNT010000096.1:0-3243 GCA_036383715.1 Sphingobium sp.
GCCACGCGCCGGTCGACGAAGGCGATCATCCGCCGCGCGAAATCGGCATTCTCCACCCGCAGCATCACCTCCAGATTGAGGAACAGGCTGCGCATGTCGAAATTGGCTGATCCGATGAACACGATGTCGTCGATGACGATCAGCTTCATGTGCAGTTTGCACGGCTGATATTCGCGTATCTCTACGCCGCGTTTCAGCAGCGGACCGTAGAGCAGCCGCGCCGCCGCCACCGTCGCGCCATTGTCCGACCGCGACGGCAGGATCAGCCGCGCTCCCTTGCGCCGGGCGGCCTGCGCGATCCGTTTCAACATCCCCCGGCCCGGCGAGAAATAGGCCTCCACCATGTCCAGCCTTTCGGCCTGCTCCAGGTCATGCTTCACCACCTGCGCCCAGGGGCTCAGGCGCCGCGTCGGCCCGCCGATCAGCCAGCGCATCGGATCGCCCGGATCCTGATGGAGCGACGGATGCCAGTGCCGCACCATGCGGCGCAGCGTGCGGAATCGCTGGCGCTTGGTCGACACCCATCGCCACAACTGGCCATACCAGTTGGCCATCGCCGCCACCTGCGGCCCTTCGACGATCAGGCCTAGGTCCGCCCAGCCGTCATCCTCGGGCAATCCGAAATAATCATCCTCGATATTGAAGCCGCCCAGCAGCAGCCGCCGGTCATCGGCGATCGTCATTTTTTGATGGTTGCGGATCAGGTAGCGGGTTGACCGGCGAGCCCCGAAGCGGCCGAAATGCCCGCCAGCCGCGATCAGCGGGTCGAAAAAGGGTGTGGGCGTATTCGCCGATCCGAAGGCGTCGATCATCAGCGTGACGGTCACGCCCCTTGCCCGCGCCGCGATCAGGCGATCGCGCACCATGCGTCCGCTCTCGTCGCGCGCGAAGATATAGTAATAGAGCTTCAGGCTGTCCTTCGCTCCGTCGATCAGGCCGATCAGCGCCTCGCGCAGGGCAGGGCCGCTCTCGACCATCTTCAACCTGTTGCCCCGGATGGACAGGCTGATCCCGGTCGCGTCGCGCTGCCTATCGGACTGCCGGTTTGTCGCCATATCTTGTTCATGCCCCCGTTTCGCGCAGCATGCCATGGCTTTATGGGGTTTTCATTGACTCTTGAGGATAGCGCTGATACGCGCCCACTTCACATTTTTACCCGCTATGCAGGAGCGCCCCTTTTGGCACGCGTCACCGTCGAAGATTGCGTCGACAAGGTCACAAACCGCTTTGATCTCGTCCTGCTCGCCGCACAGCGCGCGCGGGAAATTTCCGGCGGCGCCGAACTAACCCTGGATCGCGACCGCGACAAGAATCCGGTCGTCGCCCTGCGTGAAATCGCTGAAGAAACCGTACTGCCGGTGGAGCTGCACGATTCGCTCGTCGCCTCGCTTCAGAAGGTTCAGATCGATGACGACGACACGCCGGACGAAATCGGTTCGATCGCCCAGTCGGCGGAGGCCCTGCGCCTCACCGCCGCCGCGCCGCCGCGCAACCAGAATATCGGCGGCGACTACGACGGCTGATCCGTTTTATCGGTTTGGAGAGGAATGGGGCCCGGCCTGCGCAAGCGGGACCGGGCCTCGGTTATTTTGGGTGGATATCCGAAGGGCTGCTTTGAAGCTGTTCTCTTTCAACCTTGTCCGCATTCCGTTTGCCGGGCAGAGCGCTCAAGAACAGCAAGGCCGGGGGATCAGGGATGACGACAACAGATGCGGCGCTTGCCGCCTGCATGTTCCTTGGGGCGATATTATATACCTCAGTCGGGCATGGAGGCGCATCGGCTTATCTTGCGCTGATGGCACTGTTCGGTATTTCTCCCGCAGTGATGCGCCCAACGGCGCTCGTCATGAATATTCTCGTCGCAACGTTTGTCTCAGGCCGTTATGTGAAAGCGGGTTTGTTCCGGTGGCGAACGCTCTGGCCGTTCCTGATTGGTGCGCTGCCCTTCGCGGTTCTCGGCGGCGCAATTAAGTTACCCGGCGACTTCTACAAGCCGCTGGTAGGTGCAATTCTTTGGATCGCCGCCGCCAGGCTTCTCTGGCCGCAAACCATCGCCGCAAATACCGAACAACGCGATCCACCGATTTTCATGGCGGCGTTGATTGGAGCGGGAATCGGCCTCCTATCAGGGCTGACAGGGACCGGAGGCGGCATCTTTTTGTCGCCAGTTCTGTTATTTCTGAACTGGTCTAACACTAAAACTGCATCGGGCGTGGCTGCGGTTTTCATCCTCTGCAATTCCATCGCAGGCCTCGGCGGCAATCTTGCGTCAGTAAAATCCCTACCTTCAATATTGCCGTTCTATGCTGGAAGCGCGTTGGCGGGCGCGGTTGTGGGAACCGGGTTCGGCATCCGTTTTGAAAGCCCATTGATCCAGAAAGCGTTAGGTCTTGTCCTAATCATTGCAGGGTTCAAGCTGATGGGCTTTTTCTGATCCATGGCAGCAAGGATCATCTGCCACCATGAAAGGCGGCTTTTCCGATCCGTTCTGCGTGCCCCCGTCCGCAATTGGTCGCAAACCGACCTGCCCCGCCGACTGTAACCTTCACGCCACGCCCGGCGCAAAAAACATCCTATTTCCCGCCCCGCCCCCATTCTCCCCTGTCCTACAGCCCTCCGATTTGCCTATCCCCACCTCGTCTTTGAAATGTCGAAACCTTCGCCTCTCACGCCTACGCGCGCGCAGGCACACGCGCGCATACACTGTGAACTTCGGCGTGAAATGGCCGAAATCCGCCGCCCCACGCCCCTCAATTACCCAGGCAAAAATCCCTGAGCGCCCGTGCGTCATGCAGCGCATTGTGCGGGATGCGGCTGTTCGCCGCCGCGCTGAAGCCCGCCGCGTTGACCAGTTGCAGGGTGAGCCCGTTCATATCCACCATCTGCCCCGGCCCGGTGACGAGCAGCGCGCAGAAATGGGCAAGGTCCTCCGGCCAGTCCGCCACGATCACCGGCTCCGGATCCCCCGCCAGATAGTCCGCCAGATGATGCGCCGCCTCGACCCGGCTCAGTTCCATGTCGATGCCGGGCGGCACATGGCGCAGATAGGGGATGACGTTGCGCTGCACCCAGCCATGGGGTTCCTCCGCCAGCGGCAGCGACACGTAGAATTCATCGTCCCCATATTCCGGCACCAGCGCCATGCTGATCAGCGCGCCGGCGAATCCGTTGAATTCTGTGTCGAGGAAATAACGCATCGGAAAAATACTGCCTGCCGTGAATCACATGGGACGCAACCTGAGC
>DASVNT010000097.1:0-39859 GCA_036383715.1 Sphingobium sp.
GGCATGCTGGGCGTGACCTTCTTCGGCCTCGTCTTCACGCCGGTCTTCTATGTCGCGACCCGCAACCTGTCCGTCAGGATGAAGCACTGGCGCGAACGGCGTGCGCATGCCGCCGGTCCCGCCAACCCTGCCATCGACGCAGCGGAGTGAATATCATGTTCAAGAACCTCCTGTTGATCACCGCCAGCGCAGCGACATTGGCCGCGTGCGCCGCCGGTCCCGACTATAAGCGCCCGCCGGTGTCGGCCAGCGCGGAGCAGCCGTTCATCGCTGCGCGTCCGGCGCTCACCACGCCTGACGCGGTGCAGGACGACTGGTGGCGGCTCTATAACGATCCGGTGTTGGACCAGTTGGTCGCCGACACGCTGAAGGCCAATACGGACCTGCGCGTGGCGCTGGCCAATTGGGACAAGGCGCGGGCGATGCTGCGCGAAAGCCGCAGCCAGCGCCTGCCCCAGACGCAGATCGACGCGAGCGGCAATTACAACCGCTTCTCGTCCCTGCAACGCATGCCGGGCCTGCCCACTGAGGACTGGCGTGTCGATGGCGGCCTCAGCGTCTCCTATGAGGTGGATCTCTTTGGCCGTGTGAAGCGGTCCATAGAAGCGTCGCGCGCCGATGCCGATGCCGCGCTGGCGGCGGCGGACGGGATGCGTGTCGCCATTGTCGCGGAGACGGTGCGCGCCTATGCCGACGCCTCCTCGGCGGCGGAGCGCATCGGTGTGGCCGAGCGCACGCTCGACCTGCTCGACAAGACCGTCACGCTGACCACCAAGCGTTTCGACGCGGGCCGCACCACGCGGCTCGACGTGTCGCGCGTGTCGGCGCTGCGCAACCAGCAACTCGCAACCCTGTCCCCGCTTCGCGCCCAGCGCGATGCGGCGCTCTTCCGGCTTGCCCTCTTAACCGGAAGAGCGCCGGCCGACCTGCCCCCCCAGGTCGGCGTGCGCGCGGCCACGCTACGACTGGATCGCCCTGTGCCAGTCGGCGATGGCCGCGCGCTTTTTGCCCGCAGGCCCGATGTGCGGGAGGCGGAGCGCAAGCTGGCGGGAGAGACGGCGCGCATCGGCGTGGCGACGGCGGACCTGTATCCGAAGATCTCGCTCGGCGCGTCCATCGGATCGACTGGCAACGACATCGGCAACCTGTTCGGCGCAGGACCGCTGCGCTGGCTGGCCGGGCCGCTGCTAAGCTGGGCCTTCCCCAATATCGAGGGTGGCAGGGCCCGCATCGCGCAGGCGCAGGCATCGACGCGGGCGGCGCTGGCCGGGTTCGACGGCACGGTGCTGAAGGCGTTGCAGGAGACGGAAACGGCGCTGTCCGCCTATGCCCATGTCCTCGAACAGCGGCAGGCACTGCGCGATGCGGCGGAGCAGGCGCGGGTCGCGGCAAATATCAGCCGGGCGCAATTGCGCGAGGGCAGGGTGGATTTCCTGACCGTGCTGGACTCCGAACGTACGCTGGCAGGCGCGGAGGCCGATCTGGCCGAGGTTGATGCGCAGGTCGCGGCGAGCCAGATCGACCTGTTCCGCGCGCTGGGTGGCGGCTGGCAGAGCGATCCGGCGCGGATGGCGATGAAGTAAGTTCTTACTATTCGCCCTGAGCTTGTCGAAGGACCGTACGTCTTTTCCTTAAACGGACTGCAATGAAGACAGTACGGCCCTTCGACCAGCTCAGGGCGAACGGGGGCGGAGTTACTTAACCCCCATCTCCTTCAACAACCGATCCGCATGGTCGATCTTGTCCATCGTCCACAGCATGAACCGGCTGTCCACATGGATCGTCCGATTGCGATCCGCCGCATAGGCCCAGTCGGAGATCACGCCGTCCAGCGTCCCGTCGAACGCCAGCCCGGTGAACTCCCCCTTGGCATTCAGCGTCGATGACCCGCTGTTGCCGTTGGTGATGTCCACCGTGGACATGAAATCGACCGGCAAAGTGCCCAGCACCGGATCGGCATAGGCGCCATAATCCTTTGCCTTGATCGCCGCGATGGCGGTGGCGGGTGCGTTGAACTCGCCCTTGCCCGTCTGCTTGGCGAGCAGGCCCTCGGCGGTGGTGAACGGCGTCCATATCTGGCCATCGCGGGTGCGGCCCGTCACCTTGCCCCATGTCAGGCGCAGCGACCCGTTGGCGTCGGGATAGACGGGCCGCCCCTGCGCTTTCCTATAGGCTAGCAGGCCCTGCATAGTGATGGACCGTGCGGCCTGCGTGCGGCCCGCGCGATCCTTTTCCTTGCGCTCACTCTCTCCATCGCCCGGATACAGCGCGACGGCGAGCTTGATGAACGGATCGTCCGATGCCTCGAACTCCGCTGCGCTCTTGTCCATCCAGCCCAGCCGTGTGGCCGTGTCGCCCAGCTTCGTGTTCGCATAGAGCCGGTCGAGGCCGATGGTGTTCAGCGCCGCCTCGAACTTCGCATCGCGGTCCGCTTCGGGAAGCTGGCGATATTCGGCCAGTGCGGCCTCGAACAATTGCCGGTCGATGGCGGGGAGGAAGCGGCGTTCGACCTGCGTCAGCCGATCGAGGGTCGGGCGGCGGTCCCGGTCCTGATAGCCGCTTTCACGGGCGGCGTCGGGCTTGGCGCGCTCCTTTGCCCAGCGATATAGTTGCCGCGCGGACGAAAGCAGTTGTGCGCGGTTGAGAAGGCTCTGGCGCAAGGCCTTGAGCGAGGACGCATTATTCTCCGCGACCACCACGTCCAGCGCCTGAATGGCGGGACCATATTTCGCGGTGCGCGCAGGGTCGGCGGCGATCCAGTCGCGATACGCCTTTTCTTCAGCACCCTTGCGCGCGTCGAGGCTGATGGCGTCCGCCCCGGCGAGGTCGCCCGAAAGCTTCTTCTCGTAATTTTCCGCGCCCTGCAGGATGGAGGCATAGCGGATCTGCGCCTCGCGATTGCCTGCGGTCGCGCGGTGGATCTGCGTCGCATAGTCCGCCAGCAGGTGCTGCCACATCGGTTCATAGTCGGAGAAGTTGAACCGCACCTCCTCCGCCGTGCGCAGCCGGTTGGTCGTGCCGGGGAAGCCCGCGACCATGACGAAATCGCCCTCCTTGAGATTGTCCTTCGCGACTGTCAGCCAGCTTTTCGGGCGATAGGGGATATTCTCCTTCGCAAAGGGCTTCGACGTACCATCGGGCGCGACATAGGCGCGGTAGAAGCCGAAGTCGCCGGTGTGGCGCGGCCACATCCAGTTGTCGGTATCGCCGCCGAAATTGCCGATCCCCATGGCGGGCGCATAGACGAGGCGGACGTCCTGAATCTCAAGCTGCTGCTGGAGGTAATAGGAGGCCCCGCCATAATAGGGGCGCACGTCGCAGCGGCGATTGGGCTGTTTCTCGCAGGCTGCGATCAGCGTCTTGCGATTGGCGTCGATCCGGGCGTAGCGGGCCGAGCCGTTCAGCTTTGCGGTCACGCCCTTCAGCATGGCGGCGGTGACGTCACGCAAATCCTCGATCACATAGATGCGGCTGCCGGGCGCGGCGGGCAGTTCGTCGGAGAGGGCGGGGGCGAGGAAGCCGTTGGTGAGGTAATCTTGGCCCTCCTTGCTGTTATATTGCACCGATCCGAGGACGCAGTGATGGTTAGTCGCGACCAGCCCCTGCGGACTGAGGAACGCTGCGGAGCAGCCGCCGAGCGACACGATGGCGTTGAGCGGCGCGGCCTTGAGGTCGCCCAGCGCGGCGGGATCGAGTTGCAGTCCGTCGGCTTTCAGCGCGGCGCCGATTTCCTGCGTCTGGCGCGGCATCCACATGCCCTCGTTCGCCAGCGCGGGAAAGGACGGGAGGGCGAGGGCGAGAAGGGCGAGGCGACGGGTCATCAAGGGAGAAGGCTCCTGCGAGACTGTGGGGAAAGGGAGTGGGCGCGCATCCTTGGGCGGCGGAGATGAGATGGCAAGGGGAAACCCGTAACCCCTCCGCACGTTATCTTCTCATCCGTAGCGACCGGAGAGCGATCATGCCGCAGGGCGACAAGAGCAGCTATACCGACAAGCAGAAGCGCAAGGCCGGGCATATCGAGCAGGGCTATGCGGATCGCGGCGTCCCTAAGAAGGAGGCCGCAGCGCGTGCGTGGGCGACTGTCAACAAGGAGTCCGGCGGCGGTAATAAATCGGGTTCGGGCCGAGGCAAGAAGGACAACCACGCCTCTTCCTCACGCGGGGGCAAGGCGCATAAATCCGGTTCGCCGGAGCAGCGTTCCGCCGCGGCGCGCAAGGGCTGGGACACACGGCGCAAGCGCGCGGCCCATGGATAGGAGAGCATGATGATCGAGATACTCCCCGCCGCCGATCATGTGGCGGCCTTCAAACTTAGCGGCACGTTGATCGAGGACGATCTGGACATCGCTATCGCGGAGATAGAGGCCCGGCTGAAACGGCATGACAAGGTCGGCATCGTCGCGGACCTGACCGGCTTTCATGACATGGGCCTGCGCGCAGGCATCAAGGATTTGCGCTATTCCTTCGGCAAGATACTGGAGTGGAAACGCTTCCCGCGCGAGGCCGTCATCACCGACAGGCAATGGGTCAAGACGCTCGCAGGCTTTGCCGGGCCGTTTATTCCCTTCGTCAGCCTGAAGGTCTTTGCGCCGGAGGAGAGCGACGCCGCCTTTGCCTGGGCGGGGGATTTCGATCCGGGTATCCGGGCGGAGGCGGCCTGATGCCGGTCGCCGCAACCCCCGCCGTGGAACGCATCGCGCGCGTTCTCGCAGGTCAGAAACTCAGCAGCAACGGTGAGGGCGAGGATGCCCATGCCGCCAAGGCGGTGGAGATGGAATGGGTCGCCTGTATCGACAGCGCGATGGCGGTGCTGCGCACCCTGCGAGAGCCGGATGCGGAGATGGCGGCGGCGGGAGATGTAGCCGTGTGGGAACGCATGATCGCAGCGGCGCTCGATGGTGCGAAAGGCCGCTGAAACGCTTTAATATGGCGTTCGCCCGGATGCGACGAACGGTGGGAACGTTCGGACGGTTGAAGTGTCTTGCCGATGGAGAACAAGATCGAGCCGGAGAGGATGCCATCAGATGCGCCATGAAAAAATAGATACGGCCCATCTCGTGATGTCCCTGCCCGCGTCCATCGAAGGACTCGGCGCAGGACGGGATGTTGCGGGGCTGGTCGATCAGGACGACGAGTTGTGCAAGGGGCCTCCCGTCGCGCAACAGCATTTCTTCTTTTGCGGGCGAACATCGTCACGGCGACTGATGGCCGGGCGCCCCTGAGCAGGCAGGTCCACCGATAGACAATCCATCTTGGCATCCGCCAAGAAGCTCTTGCTTGCCATCCTCGCGCAAAGCAGGGCATGCAGGGGCGTATGAAGACTGCGCTCATTATCCGGCACGTCCCCTATGAAGGCGTCGCGGGCTATCGTGCGCCGATCGAAGCTGCGGGCTATGCCCTCGATCGGATCGACGTTGCCGACCCCGAATTTTCCTCCCTCGACCTGCGCGAACCCGATCTGCTGATCATGATGGGCGGGCCGATGGGCGTGTATGAGCAGGACCGCTATCCGTGGATTGCGTGCCAGATGAAGCGTCTGCGCCATCGGCTCGACGCTGGCCGGCCCACGCTGGGCGTCTGTTTCGGCGCGCAGATGATCGCGGCGGCGCTGGACGCGGATGTCTATGCCGGGCCGAGCAAGGAAGTGGGGTTCCACACCATCCGCCTGCGCGAAGAGGCGGTGGACTCGCCGCTGCGCCATCTGGAGGATGTGCCGGTGTTGCACTGGCATGGCGACACCTTCACCCTGCCCGAAGGGGTGGAATTGCTGGCGTCGAGCGATGCCTATGCGCATCAGGCCTTTCGTCGTGGTCGCAACCTGCTCGCGCTGCAATTCCATGCGGAGATGGGTGAGGACGAGCGTTTTCACGAATGGGTGCGGCAATGGCCGGAGTCGGTCGTGGAGGCGGGGCAGGACGAGGAGTCGTTCCGCGCGACCCATGATGCGCTGGGACCGGGTGCGGTGCAGGCGGGGCGGCGGATGATCGCGGACTGGCTGGATAAGCTGGGCTGAGCGGTCCGAACAGCCGCGTTGCCAGTTAAAGGCCCAATCGGCGCCAGAACTCCGTCGCATCGATCTTGGCCGCTGCGGTCTTGTCCGCCGTGCGCTGTTGGGATGGGCGGGCAGGGGTCTTCGCGACGGAGCTGTCGCTATCCTGCTGACGCTGTGGTGGGGTCATCCTATCCTCCCGAACCATGGGCAGGACCGTTAACCGTTCCTTGATCCCTGGTTTCTTGACTCGCTCTCTATCAAGAAACTGCTGCAAATTAAAGTCATAAGCCGTTGGATTGAGAAAGATTTTCTAGTCTCGGTCAAGGCTGAAGAATGGCGGCCATGGTTGTCATCGTGGCGACATGGCGCCGCGCGACGGCCATGCGGTCTGACCCATAGCCGCCACCCAGAGCACTGGCGAGCGGCAGGCCACGGCGGTGCGCCTCCTCCGCGACGAACTGGTCGCGCGCAGCGAGGCCAGCGTCGGTGAGCGAGAGGCGGCCCAGCGCGTCATCGCCATGTGGATCGACGCCGGCCTGATAGAGGATCAGGTCAGGCGCAAACCGGTCCAGAACCCCCGGCAGCACGTCGCCGAGCGCCACCATATAGGCGCTGTCATCGGTGCGGTCGGGCAAGGCGATGTCGAGATCCGACTGCGCCTTGCGCACCGGGAAATTCTTTTCCGCGTGAAGGGAGAGGGTGAAGATGTCGGCTCGCCCGGCGGTCAGGCTGGCCGTTCCGTCGCCCTGATGCACGTCGAGGTCGAGGATCAGGATACGCCGCGCATCCCCCTCCGCGATCAGCCGGTTTGCCGCGATGGCGAGGTCGTTGAACACGCAATAACCCGCTCCCGTATCAGCCAGCGCATGATGGCTGCCCCCCGCGCCATTGGCGGCATAGCCATGGGTGAGGGCGATCCGCGCAGCCATCCACGTGCCCCCTGCGGACAGCATGGACCGCCGCGCAATATGCGGTGTGACAGGAAAGCCGATGCGCCGCTCCTTCTCGCGCGGGACGGCGCAGGTCAGCACTTCGGTCACATAAGTGGGGTCATGGACGGCGGCGATCCACGGTTCGGGCATGGGATCGGGTGTGTGGACGGTGAACGGCGCGGTCCCTTGCGCCAGAACCTCCATGACGAGGCCGTATTTGTCGTGGGGGAAGGTGCTTTTTGAGGGTGCGGGGCCGACGTAAAGGGGGTGGTGTACGATGTGGAGCACGGGGGTGGTTGTAGCCGCGCGAACGGGCGTGGGGAATGATGAATGAGGGAACGTCCTGTTCAAAACGGACTTCCCCCATCCCACCAGCCTGTTCCCCATCGAAAATCTCGAAGGGCGCATCGGCGACCTCACGCATGAGGAACAGGCGAGGGTGCTGATCCTCAACGCGGCAAGGCTTTACCATATAGACGTCTGATTTTCGGACGAATTGACGGTACGAAGCGGCGGGGCGAGGAACCCCGCCGTTTGCGATTGGGCAAATATTAAGGGTTTGTAGGGCATAAGTTCGGTGCGTGGGGACACGGGATGGGCCGCTCAGGAACGTAACCGAACCAATGTCTTATCAATGTGATCGTCGTCGCCTTCTGAAGGCGGGGTTGGCGGGTGTCGTGGCTGCGGCCATGCCCGCGCGCCTCATGGCCGCCAGTGATGTGAGCCGGACCGTTTCGCCCGTTCTTCGCGACCGGGCGATGGCCGCGCTGGACCGCAACCCGGACCTGAAGCGGGACCGCATCTTCATTGCGGATTTCTCGCGCGCGTCGGCCACGCCGCGCCTGCACCTCATCAACCTCGAAAGCGGGCGGACGGACAGCCTGCTGGTGACGCACGGGCGCGGGTCGGACCCAGCGTATAGTGGCTATCTGCACCAGTTCTCCAATACGATGGGGTCGGCGGCAACCTCCTCCGGCGCGTTTCGGACAGGCCGAACCTATGTCGGCAAGCATGGTACGTCGCGCCGCCTGACCGGCCTCGATCCCACCAACGACAATGCCTATGCCCGCGCCATCGTGGTGCATGGGGCCTGGTATGCCGATCCGAAATTGCTGGAAGACCATGGCAAGCTGGGTCGCAGCGAGGGGTGTTTTGCGGTGTCGGAGGACGACATCGGCCCGTTGCTCGACCGTCTGGGTGAGGGGCGCCTGATCTACGCCGGGCGCACACTCTGACCTAAACCGGCATCCCATCGTCCCGGCCCCTTGGCGGGGCCTCCATTTCCCCTATGATGCCGATCCATCAGTCTCTGCTGGATCAGGGAGATCGCCGCCCGGCATAACAACGCCGTGGAACTGTTGCAGCCCCCGGCCTATTATACCGCTATCATTCCTCTCCGACATGAAGGCGTCTATGGACAGGTCCGGCGACTACGACCTATCGCGGCGCGGCGTTCTGGCCAGCGGTGCGGCCTCCGTTGCCGTAGTGTCACTCCCGGCCAGCGCGGCCACGCGGGCGGCACCCGCAACACAAGGTAAACCACCCGTGCACAGCACTGTAGCCTTCACGGTCAATGGCGAACGCCGTTCTCTGGAGCTCGACAATCGCACCACCTTGCTCGACGCGCTGCGTGAGCATCTGAAGCTGACCGGCGCCAAAAAGGGGTGTGACCACGGCCAGTGCGGGGCCTGCACGGTGATCGTGGAGGGGCGGCGGATCAATAGCTGCCTAACGCTGGCGGTCATGCACGAAGGCGACGCGATCACGACGATTGAGGGGCTGGGCTCTCCGCAAGACCTGCACCCGATGCAGGCGGCGTTCGTGAAGCATGACGGCTATCAATGCGGCTATTGCACGCCCGGCCAGATTTGCTCCGCCGTCGCCGTGCTGGACGAGATCAAGGCGGGCATCCCCAGTCATGTCAGCCCCAGCCTGACTGCCAAACCGAAACTGGTGGTTGAGGAGGTGCGCGAGCGGATGAGTGGCAATATCTGCCGCTGCGGCGCCTATTCCAACATCATAGAAGCGATCAGCGAAGTCGGCGGGGTGACGGCATGAGAGCGTTCGACTATGCCCGCGCCACGTCCCCGGCGGAGGCGGCGGCGCTTGTCGCGGCCCGGCCCGGCGCGCGGTTCATCGCGGGCGGCACCAACCTCCTCGACCTCATGAAGCTGGAGATCGAGACGCCGGAGCAGCTGATCGACATCAACGGCCTGGGACTGGACCGGATCGAGGAGACGCCGGAGGGCGGCCTGCGCATTGGCGCGCTGGTCCGCAACACCGACCTTGCCGCCGACAAGCGGGTGCGCCGCGACTATGGCCTGCTCAGCCGCGCCTTGCTGGCGGGGGCATCGGGGCAATTGCGGAACAAGGCGACGACGGCGGGCAATCTGCTCCAGCGGACGCGCTGCGCCTATTTCTACGACACCAATCAGCCGTGCAATAAGCGGAGGCCCGGCAGTGGCTGCGCGGCCATTGGCGGGGTCAGCCGGCAATTGGCTGTTATCGGCGGCAGCGAAGCGTGCATCGCGACGCATCCCAGCGACATGGCGGTCGCCATGCGCGCGCTCGATGCCGTGGTGGAGACGGTGAAGCCCGACGGCGCGGCGAGGGCCATCCCCATCGCAGAGTTCCATGCGCTGCCGGGGGCAACGCCTGAGGTCGAGCATAGGCTGGAGCGGGGCGAACTGATTACGGGCGTGCTGCTGCCGAAACCGCTGGGCGGAATACATATCTATCGCAAGGTGCGCGACCGCGCCTCCTATGCCTTTGCGCTGATTTCCATCGGTGCGGTGGTGCAGAAGGACGGGACGGGCCGGGTCGCGCTGGGCGGGGTGGCACCCCGGCCATGGCGGATCGAGGCGGCGGATGCGGCCTTGCAACACGGCAGCCGGGCCACGGTCGACATATTGCTCGCGGGTGCGAAGCCGACGTCGGAGAATGCGTTCAAACTCCCTCTGGTCGAGCGGACGCTGGGCTGGGTGCTGCAAGAAGCGACGGCTGGCGAGAGGAGGGGCTGAGGCGATGAAGTTCGATACACCAGCCACCACCAATCCCATCGACCGCCTGCACGTCGTCGGCAAACCGCTCGACCGCATCGACGGGCCGCTCAAGACCAGTGGCCGCGCGCCCTATGCCTATGAGCATCATGACGTCGTGGCGGGGCAGGCCTATGGCTTCATTCTGGGCGCGGGGATTGCCAAGGGGCGCATCCTCTCCATGAAACTCGACACCGCCAGCGCCGCGCCGGGCGTGATCGCCATCGTCACGCATGAGAATGCCGGAAAGCTCGGCAAATCGGCCAATCATACCGCGCCGCTGCTCGGTGGTCCCGCCATCGCGCATTATGATCAGGCGATCGCTCTGGTCGTGGCGGAGAGTTTCGAGCAGGCGCGCGCCGCCGCCCGGCTGATCCGCGTCGACTATCAGCGAAGCGAGGGACGCTATGACCTCGCTGCGGAAAAGCCCGCGGCCAGGGAGCAGACAAAGAGCAGCTCCGCGACCGCCGTAGGCGATTTCGAGGGGGCCTTTGCCGCCGCGCCGGTCACGCTGGATCAAAGCTATTCGACGCCGGACCAGTCGCATGTGATGATGGAGCCCCATGCCACCATCGCCGCATGGTCGAAGGAGGGCGGGGCGGACACGTTGACGCTGTGGACCTCCAACCAGATGATCGCATGGGCCGTCGAAGACATGGCTGCGACGTTGAAGATTCCACCCGAAACCATCCGGGTCGTCTCCCCCTATATCGGGGGCGGTTTCGGGTCGAAGCTGTGGATACGCAGCGATGCTCTGCTGGCCGCTTTGGGCGCGCGCATCGCCGGGCGTCCGGTGAAGGTGGCGCTCACGCGGCCCCAGTCCATCAACAATACGACGCATCGCCCCGCCACGATGCAGCGCATCCGCATCGGCACCACGAAGGAGGGGCGGATCACGGCCATCGGCCATGAAAGCTGGTCGGGCGACCTGCCCGGCGGTGGCCCGGAAACCGCTGTGGATCAGACACGGCTGCTCTATGCCGGGGAGAACCGCCTGACGGCGCTTCGTCTCGCGGTGCTCGATCTGCCGGAAGGCAATGCGATGCGTGCGCCGGGCGAGGCTCCGGGCCTGATGGCGCTGGAAGTCGCGATGGACGAACTGGCGGAGAAGCTGGGGATCGATCCCATCGACTTTCGCATCCTCAACGACACGCAGGTCGATCCCGCAAAGCCGGAGCGCCCGTATAGCCAGCGCAAGCTCAACGAGTGCCTGCGCATCGGTGCGGAGCAATTCGGCTGGTCCCGGCGGCAGGCGAAACCGGGCAGCGTGCGCGACGGTCGGTGGCTGGTCGGCATGGGCGTGGCAGCGGCGTTTCGGAACAGTATAGCGAGGAAGTCAGGCGCGCGCGTGGTGCTGGGCAAGGATGGTCGAATCACTGTGCTGACCGACATGACCGACATCGGCACCGGCAGCTATACGATCATCGCGCAGACCGCCGCCGAGACGATGGGCGTACCGATCGACTGGATCGACGTGAAGCTGGGGGACAGCAGCTTCCCCGTCTCCGCCGGATCGGGCGGGCAATGGGGGGCGCATAATTCGACCAGCGGCGTCTATGCCGCGTGCATGGCGCTGCGCGAGGCGGTGGCGCAGAAGCTGGGCTTCAACTCGTCGGAGGCGGAGTTCGACGGCGGCAAGGTGCGGCTGGGCAATCGGTCGGTTTCGCTGGCGGACGCTGCGGCGGATGGCCCGCTGTCGGCGGAGGACTTCATCGAATATGGCGACATGGACAAGACGTACCAGCAGTCGACCTTTGGCGCGCATTTCGTGGAGGTTGCGGTGGACTCCGCGACGGGCGAGGTGCGCCTGCGCCGGATGCTCGCGGTTGCGGCGGCGGGACGCATCCTGAACCCCAAGACCGCGCGCAGTCAGATGATCGGCGCGATGACCATGGGTGCGGGCGCGGCTTTGATGGAGGAACTGGCGGTGGACCGGCGTTTCGGCTTCTTCGTCAATCACGATCTGGCGGGTTACGAGGTGCCGGTCCATGCCGACATCCCGCATCAGGAGGTGATCTTCCTCGACGAGGTGGACCCGACAGCCTCTCCGATGAAGGCCAAGGGCGTCGGCGAACTCGGCATTTGCGGCGTCGCGGCGGCGGTCGCCAATGCGGTGTACAATGCCTGCGGCGTGCGCGTGCGCGACTATCCGATCACGTTGGACAAGATCATCGGCAAGCTGCCGGTGGTATAGGGTGGGGGCGACACTGACCGCCCCCAAGACCGTCAATATTTCGCGCGGAAGCTGGCGAAGAAGCTGCGGCCCGGCTCTGGAAAGCCGTCGGTCAGCACGACATTCTGGTCGAACAGATTCTTTGCCCCGATGCCCAGAGTGACCTGCGGCAGCACCTCATAATCGATGCGGATCGCGCCGTTCGCATAGGCGCCTGTCTGATAATAGACTGGCGTGGTGGTCGTGGCGCTGACGGCGGTAACCGTGGTGCGGCTCGACGAGACTTCGATACTGGGCAGGATTTCCAGCTTCTCGAACGGGCGCCAGGCGACATAGGCAAAGCCCTTGTGCGCGGGCACGTCGGTCAGCTGGAAGGGCCGGGTGGAGGTCAGGGCTGGCAGCGCGCCCGTGTTAAAGTCGCGGTGGATATAGCTGTAATTCGCGCCGATCCGCACGCTGTCCGTCAATTGCGCATCCAGCGCGATCTCTCCGCCATAATAATCGGCGGAGCCGATATTGACGCGCCGGTTGAGGTTGGCGGGCGTCGTCGTCGTGCCGGTCAGGATCGTCACCAGCGCATCGGTCAGATGGCTGTAATAGACGGAGAGGGACGCATGGACCGGCCCGAAATCGCGGGCGCCGCCGACTTCGAAATTGGTGGCACGCTCCGGCTTCAGATAGGGGTTGGGATCGGCGTTGTTGAACTGGCTGCTGAACCGCTCGAAAATCGTCGGGAAGCGGACGCGGGAGGAGACGCTGGCATAGGCGCTGGTGCCCTCATCCCCCTTCCAGTCGAGCCGGCCCTGTGCGTTCCAGCCGTCGGCGTTGATAAGCGGGAATTCGAACAGCCCGCGTGCGGTGCTAAATTCCTGCGCCTGCGCGGTGTCGCGCCAGTCATAGCTGCCGCCCAGCGTCAGGCGCAGGGCGTCGGTCAGGTCCAGCCTGTTCTCCAGCGCCACGCTCCATGTATTTTCGGCGTTGCGCTGGTTCGGTTCCGTCGACGGAGTGGCGGATCCGGGGGCTCCGACCTGCGATTCATTATGTTCGTCGCGACGATAATGGACAGCGACGCTCAGCGTGTCGCGGTCGGTCAGGCCTGCGTCGAGTTGCACCGACCCGCCATAGGCCTTGTCATTATAGGGGCTGTCGAAACTGCGAGCCAGCGTCTGCGTCGTCTGGCTGGCATTGTCGAAGGCGCGCAGCACATTGTAGAATTCATTATAGTAGACGCGGGTCTTGAGCGTCGCCTTGTCGCCCAGTGCGGTGGTCGATAGGAAATAGATGCTGTCAATGTTCCATTCCGGCCAGCTCCAGTTTCGCAGAACCTGACCATTGTCGGTATAGGTGTGGAGGGGCGCATTCTTCGCGCCTTCCTGCCGGGTCCAGCTCACCGAATATTCGTCGGTCGCATTGGGGGTGAAGCCCAGTTTGACGTTCAGCCGCCAATCCTCCGTGCGGGAGAAGTCGCGCGCGCCGCCATCTTCGTTGCGGGCGGGCTGGAAACCGCTGGCGAGATCCCAATGGTCGCGGAAATTGCGGGTGTAGCTGGCCTGCGCATACCATGTGTCATGCCGGGTGCCGAGCACGCCATAGACATTATAGCCGCCATAATTGACGTCATGGTCGAGGTTCAGCGTGCCACCGATCTCTGCCTCGATTTCCTTCGTCGGCTTGCGGGTGACGAGGTTGATCGCGCCGCCCATCGCGCCGGGACCGTCGAGGACGGAGGCATAGCCCTTGGCCACCTGCACCTCGGCGATGTCCGCCGTCAGGAAGCGCCCGAAATCGAGGCGGTTGTCGGCGGGAAGGTAAACGCGGATGCCGTCGATCGACAGCGGCACCTGGAACCTGTCGAAGCCGCGCAGGAAGATCAGCCGCTCGTTGCGCGATCCGCCGCTGTTGGAGGAGGTGACGCCGGGGATCAGGTTCACGGCGTCGTCCAGCGTCTGCCGGTTGAAGCTGTACATCGCCTCCGCGCTGAGTGTCGAACTGCCGATGGACAGGTCATCCTCGGTGCGCGGCCCTACGACGGTGATCTGGCCGAGGGTGAAGCTGTCATCCTTGGCAGCCGCCGGGACGGGGCTGGTCTGCGCGATGGCGGGCGCCGCGAGGATGAAAGATGCCGTGGCCGCGAGGGCGGTCGAAAATCGCATGTCGATGGTCCCTTATTTCCCTGATCGCGCCCGCCGCTTATGCTGTACGAGTCGCTATATCTCGTCATATATAGCCGGGATTCGGAATGGAAAGGGCGGATTGGACATGCGGTTCAACGGTATCGCGTCGGTCGTGGGCGCGCTGGCAGTGCTCCTCGCGGCGCAAGGCGCATCGGCGCAGGGCATGGAACAGGAAGCGCCGAAGAACTGCTCCCTCGTCCGCGTCGCCTTGCCGCCTGAACTGGCGGGATGGAGCGATCGTGCGCCTGCACCTGCTGCGAAGGACGGCAAGGGGCTGGCGAAATCCGTGCTGACCATCGGCAAGGCGGTGGATGCGCGCCTGATCCGGACGGCGGACGTCCGCTATCCGCTGCGCCCCGAAAAGCCCGGTGGATCGGTGAGTTATGGCGGGCTGTTCGCGTTCACCGTCAAGGATGCCGGGACATATCGTGTTGCCCTGGGCGCTGGCGCGTGGATCGACGTGGTGAAGGATGGCAAGCCCGTCGCCTCCTCTGGCCATGGGCATGGACCGCAGTGTTCGGGCGTGCGAAAGATGGTGGACTTTCCCCTGACACCGGGCCGCTATGTGCTGCAACTGGCGGCCAATGGTAGCGAAAGCCTGCCCGTCGCGGTCGTCCGCCTGCCCTGAGACGGAGGTGCGATTCCTCCTGTTGGCTCTGCTGATGCTGTCCGGCGTCGTGGCGGCGCGTGCGCCCGAATGGCGGTGGGCATTGCCGGAAGGCGTGGAGCCTCCGCCCGTGCCAGCCGACAATCCGATGAGCGCGGCCAAGGTCGAACTGGGGCGGCGGCTGTTCTACGACGCGGACCTGTCCATCGACGGCACGATGTCCTGCGCCGCCTGTCACGAGCAGAAGCGCGGCTTTGCCGACGGCAACCGGACGCGGCCCGGCGTCCATGGCGATCCGGGGCGGCGCAATGTGCCGGGGCTGGCGAATGTCGGCTGGCTGACGCCGCTCACCTGGGCCGATCCGCGCCAGGCGACGCTGGAGGAGCAGATGCTGGTGCCGGTGCTGGGCGATCATCCCGTCGAAATGGGGATGAAGGGGCAGGAGGCGGAAATCGCCCGGCGACTGTCGCGCGAAGGCTGTTACCGCACGATGTTTCGCGCGGCCTTTCCCGAACGGCGCGGAGCGATCGACTTGACCAGCGTGGGAAAAGCGGTTGCGGCGTTCCAGCGGACGCTGACCTCCTATGGCTCCCCCTATGATCGCTATCGGGCCGGGGAGGCGGGGGCGCTGTCAGCGGCGGCGATGCGGGGAGCGGCCTTGTTCGGTGCAAAGTGCGCATCCTGCCATTCCGGCGCGCAATTCAGCGATGGCGCTTTTCACCGGCTGGAAGCCCCCTCCGCGCTGGATCGCGGTCTTGCCGAGACTACGGGGCGGGCTGAGGATGCGGGAGCCTTCCGCACAGCCGCGCTGCGCAATGTTGCGCTGGGTGCGCCCTATTTTCATGACGGCGCGGCGGGCGACCTGCCGGCGGCCATCGACCGGCATGGATTGGGCGTGGCGGCGGGTGAGCGGGCGGACCTGATCGCCTTTCTGGAGGCGCTGACCGACCGGGCCTTCGTCACCGATCCGCGCCTCGCCCTGCCAGAGAAGGCGTGCGGCAAGCCGTTATAGGGCGACCACGCTCGTCGCGAGCCGATCGACCTCCGCCCGGTCATGGCTGACATAGAGGATGGGGAGGTGGAGGTCGTCGCGAATACGCTCGATCACGCGCAATATCTCCTCCCGGCGCGGGGCGTCGAGGGAGGAAAGCGGCTCGTCCATCAGCAGGAAACGCGGGCCGGAGAGGAGTGCTCTCCCGATCGCGACCCGCTGCGCCTCGCCGCCCGACAGGCTCTGTGGCCAGCGGTCGAGGAGGTGCCCGATGCCGAGAAACGCCACCGCCTCGTCCAGTGTCATCCAGCGATGATCGGGTGCCGCGCGCTTCCAGCCGTAGAGCAGGTTCGCCCGGACGCGCCGGTGCGGGAACAGCCGCCCGTCCTGAAAGACATAGCCCGCACGGCGGCGCTCCGGCGGCAGATCGATGCGCGCCGCGCCGTCGAACAGCGTCTCGCCCGCCACCACGACGCGGCCCTCATCGGGGCGAAGCAGGCCCGCGACCATGTTGAGGATGCTGGTCTTGCCCGCGCCGGAGGGGCCAAACAGCGCGGTGACGCCGGGGCCGGTCGCGAGGTCGACCCGGATATGCGCGTCGCCCAGACGGCGGCTCACGGCTATATCAAAGGACATGGCCGCCCCGTCCCGATCCCGACCGCCGCGCCAGCGTCTCGGAGATCATCAGCGCGGCCAGCGACAGCAGTGCGGCGATGATGGCGAGGCGGGTGACGATGCTCTCACCGCCCGGCACTTGCAGCGCGCTGTAGATGGCGAGGGGCAGGGTGCGCGTCTCGCCCGGAATGTTGGAGACGAAGGTGATGGTCGCACCGAACTCCCCGATGGACCGCGCGAAGCCCAGCACCACGCCCGCCAGCACGCCGGGGAGGGAGAGGGGGAGGGTGATCGTCCAGAATGTCCGCACCGGCCCCGCGCCCAGCGTCCGCGCTGCGCCCTCCAGCCTGCGATCGACCGCCTCCAGCGACAACCGGATCGCGCGGACCATGAGGGGGAGCGCCATGACAGCGGCGGCCAGCGCCGCGCCCGTCCAGCGGAACATGAACGTCAGGCCGAATGTCTCCGCAAGGAACCGCCCGGCGGGACCATTATTCCCGAACGCGAGCAGCAGCAGCCATCCCGTCACCACCGGCGGCAGGACGAGCGGCAGATGGACGATCCCGTCGAGCAACAGCTTGCCGGGGAAGCGCCCGCGCGCCAGCAGCCATGCGAGCGCAAAGGCGACGGGCAATGTCCCGCCGACCGCCACTGCCCCGACTTTCAGGGACAGGTGGATAATCTCCCATTCCTCGGCGGACAGCAGCGCCACCCTATTTCGCGGTGAAGCCGTAGCGGGCGAAAATCGCCTTGCCCTCGCGCGAAATCAGGAAGCGACGGAATGGCTCCGCATCCCGGCTGGTCGCGGATTTCAGGAGGGCGATGGGATAGGTGATCGGCGGGTGGCTGGCGGCGGGGAACGTTGCGACGACGCGCACGCCCTTCGACGCCAGCGCGTCGGTGGCGTAGACGATGCCGAAGGGCGTCTCGCCACGCTCCACGAGCGCGAGGGCGGCGCGGACATTTTCGGCGCGGGCGACCTTGCTTTCCACCTGCGACCAGACGCCCAGATTGGTGAGCGCGGCCTTGCCATATTTGCCCGCCGGAACCGCGTCCGGATCGGCCATGGCGAGACGTCCGGTGCCGAGAGCCTTGGCGAGTGGGAAGCCTCGCCGGATCGTGATCCGCGCGGTGCTGGCGGCGGGGGCGACAAGGACGAGCCGGTTGGCGAGGAAGGAGACGCGGGTGCCGGGGCGAACGAGGCCCTTGGCCGCCACATCGTCCATCCACGGCTCGTCGGCGGAGATGAAGATATCGGCAGGCGCGCCCGCGCCGATTTGCCGCGCCAGTGCCGACGATCCGGCGAAGGAGATGACGGGCCGGGGATGTTTGCGCGCCGTCCACACGGTCGCTGCGTCGGTCAGCGATTCCTGCAGGCTGGCGGCAGCGAGGACGAGCGGCCCCTTGTCCTGCGCATGGGCGAGGGACGCGGAGGCGCTGAGGAGGAAGAGGAACAGGCGTGTGGCGAGGCGCGGCATGGCTGGCCCTTTATGGCGTTATTGCTTGGTATATACAGCGATGATGGCGGGATGCCAGAGGTGGGTGGGGATTGGGTGAGGTGGTGTCAGTGAACAGCCCGTATTGGACTTAGCGCGACATAGTCCCCCTCCCGCCTGCGGGAGGGGTTAGGGGTGGGCAAGCGACCGCAAGGTCGCTGTTGGTCTCGGCTGTAGCGCAGGCCCGCCCCCGACCCCTCCCGCAGGCGGGAGGGGGAGAAGAAGGTCCAGCTGTCGAACCCACTCCCCTCCAACACCCAGCGCATCACCCCTTCTGCGACTGCTTCGGCTGCGTCAGCATGGAGGCTTTCAGCACCTCCCATTGCTCGTCCTGCGCGGCGGCGATCAGGCGTTGTTCCAGGGCGCGATACTGGTCGAGGACTTGTCGGCCCAGATCGGTGATCCGCGCGCCGCCGCCCTGCGTGCCGCCCGCCGCCGTTTCGACCAGCGGCGTGGTCCAGCAGCGGTTCATCGTATCGACCAGCATCCATGTCCGCCGATAACTCATGCCCAGCGCGCGCCCGGCGGCGGAGATGGAGCCTTCGGCGGCGATGGCTTCCAGCAGGCTGGCCTTGCCCGGTCCCATGGCGATCTCCGGCCCGCAATAGAGGCGCGTCTTGATGCTGAGAGCGTCTTTTTGTGCTGTCATGACCGCGACCTTATCCGATGACCGGCCCCTCTGTCATGCGCAGTTCGATGCGGCGCGTGATGCCGATGGCGTCCAGAAACGCCTCGTCATGGCTGACGACGACCAGCGCGCCATCATAGCTGGCGAGGCCCTGCTCTATGGCTTCGATGGAGGCGATGTCGAGGTGGTTGGTCGGCTCGTCCAGCAGCAGCAGGGGCGGCGGGGACGATCCGCCGATGACGCAGGCGAGGCCCGCGCGCAACCTCTGTCCGCCGCTGAGGTGCCCCACGATCTGCAACGCCGCGTCCGCCCGGAAGACAAAGCGGGCGAGGGCGGCGCGGCAGTCATTCTCGCTCGCCTGGCGGTTCAGGCGCAGGAAATTGTCGCGGATCGACAGGCCGCTATCCAGCACGCCGACCATCTGGTCGAGCAGGGCGAAGGGGACGTGTATCCGTACCGTGCCGCTCCACGGGACAAGCGTGCCGTTGAGGAGCGAGAGCAGCGTCGTCTTGCCGGAGCCATTGGGGCCAGTGATCGCGATCCGCTCCGGCCCGGTGACGGTCAGGCTTAGGTCGCGCAGGATCGGATGGGCCGGATCGTGCCCCGCCGTCACGCCCTCGACGGTCAGCACGGTTCGGGACGGGGGCAGGCCGGTGGGCGCCAGCCGGACGGTGAGGGATTCGAGCACTTCGATCCGCGACCGGGCGTCGGCGATCGCGTCGGCGGTGTCCTGCGCCTGACGGGCGGCGAGGCGGGACTGGGCGGCGCTCGTCTCCTCCGCACGGCCCTTCATCGCGCCGAGCAGGATGCGGGGCATCCCGCCCTTTGCCGCCTTGCGCTGCCCGGCACCGTCCCGCCGCGCCTGCCGCTCCGCTATGGCCTGTGCGGTGCGGGCGGCGGTGGCGGCCTGTCGCCGTGCGTCGGCGAGGTCGTGGTGGGCGGCGTCCAGTTCAAGCTGCTTTTGCGCGCGATAGGAGCTCCAGTTGCCGCCATAGCGGGTGAGGCCGAGGGTGGTCAGTTCCGCGATGGCGTCCATTTCCTCCAGCAATGCGCGGTCATGGCTGACGACGACCGCCCCGCCACGCCAGCGCGAGAGAAGGGCGACCACGGCTGCCCGCCCATCCCGGTCGAGATTGTTGGTCGGCTCGTCCAGCAGCAGGAAATCGGGCTGGTGAAAGATTAGCGCCGCCAGCGCCGCGCGTGTGCGCTGGCCCCCGGAGAGGGCAAAGAGCGGCGTTTCGGAATCGGCGTTCAGCGCGACCTGTTCGAGAGCGTCGGCAATCCGGCCCTCCAGCATCCAGTCGGCGTCCGCCAGTTCCTCCGCCCCCGCGTCCCCTGTTTCGGCACGGCGCAGCAGTGCGATGGCGTCGGTCACACCGAACAGGCTGGCAATACTCTCCTGCGGGTCGGGCTGGAGACTCTGGCGCAGGACGCCAATGGTGCCGGTGATGGAGACGCTGCCCGACTGCGGCGACAGAGTGCCCGCGATCAGCGAAAGGAGCGTCGTCTTGCCGGTGCCATTGCGCCCGATGAGGCCCGTGCGCTCAGCGGCGAATGTTCCAGTCAGACCGGAAAGGACGCTGCGCCCGTCAGGCGTGGACCAGCAGAGATCGGAAAAGCGGATGGCGATGGCGTGCATGATAGTGGAATCCCCGGATGGCAGTCATGGATGATGCTGTCCGGTCGAAATCCATTGTCACACCTGTTGGCCGTTGTTGCTCGCTTCCGATGTAGGTGGCGGGCGTCGGAGTGGCAAGACCGCCCAAACGAACGGCGGCCCCGGATTCCCCAGAGCCGCCGAACCCCCTTTTATCGCCTTGCGACGATCAGCTTCCGAAACGGACCTTCACGCGAAGGCCGTACATGCGCGGTTCACCGATGACGGCCGTTTCGAAACCGGTGCCCGATGCCAGACCCGGCACATAGGCGTAGTATTTCTGCTTCGTGACGTTGGTCGCAAACAGCGCCAGGTCGATGGGCGTGCCGGCGATGCCGTTCCACCCGACATTGAGGTTCAACAGGTTTGTCGGCTGGAGATAGCTGAGCGAACGGATGGCAGCGATCGAGGCCGCGCTGCTCACGCCCGCGCAACTCGTGGCGGCGGACGGCGCCGAACAGCCCGAATAGACCCGGTCGTCATAGTTGGCGAGTTGGCTGTCTGTATGGGTGAACGTCGCCCCGAACGAGATCTTGCCGATGCTCTCGTCCAGCGGCAGCGTATAGGTGCCGCTGATCGTGAACTTGTTCTTCGGCGAGAGGGCGAGCGTGTCGCCTGGACGCTGTTGACCCGCCGGGATATAGGGCGAGGTCGCCGGGACGCTTATCGTATCCACCTGCTGGATTCTGGTATTGAGGTAGGTGTAGCCGCCGCTCAGTTCCAGACCCTGAAACGGAATGACCGAACCTTCGACCTCGATACCCCAGATGCGCGACTTGCCCGCGTTGATCGGCGCCGCGGTGGGGGATACCGGGACACCGGGACGGGGGTTGAAGCCCAGTTGCAGTTGCTGATTGGAGAAGTCGTTGTAGAAGGCCGCGACATTCAGTGTCCCGCGAACAGCGCCGCTGAAGCTGGTCTTGGCACCAGCCTCATAGCTATCGACCTTTTCAGGCTGAACATAGTTGAACGGTTGCGTGACGTTCGGCGCGATGACGCCGGACCGATAGCCGCGCGCATATTTGGCATAGATCAATATGTCCGGTGTCGGCGTGTAGTCGACGTCGATAAGCCAGGTCGGCTTGTCGGATTTCAGCTCGAAATGAATACGGCAGTCCGCGCCTGCGTCGGGGTTGGTACAGCCGATGATCGTTGGAGAGCCTGCCCCCGTGGGAGAAAAGGCATTGGGAAAGCCGGTATAGGTGATCTGACGGCTGTCATTGACCTCCCGATCCCAGGTGTACCGTATGCCGCCCGTAACCTTGAACGCATCGTTGATCTTGTATGTTGCCTGACCATAGAGGCCGATGTCGCGGAAGCTGGTTCGGCCGGAGGTCAGATTGACGGCACCAGCCGGGACCGCCGATGTGCTGAGAAGATCCTGGCAGATCAGCGCGGCCGAGTTCGGGCAGTTGAGCACGACCGGAGACTGCGACCCGACATCGCCGAGGGGCAACGCATTCTCAAAATACGCGCCAAGCTGATAGATCAGCTTGTCGTTGGCGGTGCGACCCTGAACCTGAAATTCCTCGGTAAAGGTCGATTCATTGGCCGAATAGCCATTGGGTATCGGGACGATGCTGGAAAAATTGACGTTGGTGAACGGGCTGACATTGCCGAAGGCGGTGCCGAACAGCGGGTTGTTCAGCTTGTCCTTGAGCTGCGCATAGCTGATGATATTTTTCAGCGTCAGCGTGTCGCTTGCGTGCCAGGTGGTCGTGTTGATGATCTGCCACTGTTCCAGCTTCGAATAGGGGTTCGTCATGTCCTGACGGACATCGTAAAACCCGTCTCTGGCGCCCACTGCCAACTGGCCAGCGGCAAGGCCACCCAGCCCCTTGACCGGATCGGCGACGACGAGTTTCTGCACGGAACCCGTGGTGCTCGAATTGCTGTAGTTGATGATGGTATAGTTTTCGAGATTGGCGGTAAGGTCGGCGACGATGCTGGCGCGCACCACGGTATAGTCGACGTCGTTGAAGTCGCTCGGCCCAACGCCACTGACATTGCGCAGATAGCCGTCGCGGGTCTGGCGATCGACGCCAAGTCGGACTCGCAACGTGTCCATGACGGGGATGTTCACCACCGCCTGGACCCTTTTCATGTCATAATTGCCGATCGAGCCTTCGACATAGCCCTCGAACTTGCCGGTCGGCTTCTGGGGCACTAGCAGCACTGCACCGCCCGTCGTGTTGCGGCCTTGCAGGGTGCCCTGCGGTCCTTTCAGAACCTGGACATTGGCGAGGTCGAAGAAGGCGCCGGGACCGGCGCCATCGCCCGCAGGTATACCGTTGGAGGCGCCGCGGGGCGCCACGACGTCGGCGAAATAGACGCCGACCGAGGGTGCCGTGCCATTGTCCTGCACGAACCCGCGAAGGGCAAAGCTGGAGTTTTCACTGCCGAAATTGCTGTTCGCGGACAGCGACGGGGTGATCCGCGCCAGATCCTGCGAATTCACGACATTGCCGTTCGACAATTGCTTCTGGTTGAACACGGTGATGGAGATTGGAACGTCCTGCAGGCGCTCCTCGGTGCGTCGGGCTGTCACGATGATGGTCGTGGGGTCGTCCTGCGCCAGTGCGGGCAAAGGCGCTGCGATCCCCAATATGCTGGACGCAAGCAGCCATGATTTCCAATTATGTGTCATAATTTATCCTCCCTTGGGTTTGAACGCCCCTGTTAGTTCTTTCGGGCCTCTGGCCGCCGCTCCGAGAGGGAGAGGTGGCCGGGGCCGGGCACTCTTTATTGATGCCTGCCGTGCGTAATGGGACGCGGCAGGCCACTGGTCTTCACGCCAGTTTCAGCGAATGTCTGGTTCCCGTGCGCAAGGCGCGCGCGGACGTGCCGAGCGCGCGGTCGCAGTCGGGCATGGAGTGTCATGGTGAGGGGAGCCGCTGCCGGCAAATCGCGTGCGCGCATGGCAGGCCGGTCGGGCCAGCCGCCGGGAATAGCGCAATAGTCGAAGACGCAGGTCGCCATTCGTCATCCTCCTCCCAAAGCCCTGCCGGTTTTACCGGTCTTTCGGGCGTGCTCGCTTGTACGACGACTTTTTATCGTTCAGTAAGATGCAAGTGAACAACTGTTCTCTAGTGCGGATGCTTGTTGTATGTCAATGGCAGGGCTATCGGCTGGGCGATGAATGATCCAGCACCCATAAAGCGGCAACGCAATGCCGTTCAGACGAAGGCAAGGATCTTGTCGGTCGCGCAAAAGGCGTTTGCGACCCATGGATATTCGCAGACCGGCATCCGCGACATCGCGCGCGACGTGGGGGTCGCGCCATCGTTGCTGATCCGCCATTTTGGATCGAAACCCCAGCTTTTCCGCGAGGCTTTGCTGCACGGCATCTATAACGCCAACTATACGGATGAGGTGTTCAAGGGGCCCAAGGCGGGCTTTGGCGAGCGCATGGCGAAGCTTACGATGAACGAGGCGGAGGTCGAACTGATCTCCATCGTGATGCTGGCAACGGGCGATCCGGATGCGCGTGCGGTCACGTCCGATGTCGCGCGGGAGCATATCATCAACGGCATGGCGACCTGGCTGGGGCCACCCAATGCCTATGCGCGGGCGTTGAGTGTCATCATGTTGCTGCACGGATTCATGTTGTTTACCCGGCAACTGGCGCTGGGTGAGGTGCCGCAACACAGTGTGGAGTGGCTTGTCCGTACTTTACAGGCGATCGCCGACGAAAGCGAAGACCAGGGCCCCGGCTTGATCGCGCCGCGCGCCGCGGAGCATTAAATCGCGAAGAGCCGGTGCCAGTGGCGCCGCGCGCAGGCTACTACCTCTTGGCTTTGCCCTTCCGGCCCGGTCCGGCAAAGCAATCACTGAGAGTTATTCGCAATAATGACCGGTTGCACCTTGCAACCGTCGCGGGCGGGAGGTAGATGCTGCGGCGCAGCAAGGAGGACGATAGTGCAGCGCCAAAGTCTCATTCTGGGTGCCGTCACGCTTCTGGCTGCGTGCGGCGGGGGCAAGGCGCCGCCTGCTCCACCGCCGCCTCAGGTCACTGTCGCAACGCCGCTGCAACGTGATGTGGTCGATTGGGACGACTATACCGGACGGTTCGAGGCGCCGCAGGATGTGGAACTGCGTCCGCGCGTCACCGGCGTCATCACCGCGATCCATTTCGACAACGGGCAGGATGTGCGTGAAGGCCAGCCCTTGTTCACCATCGATCCGCGCCCCTATCGCGCCAAGCTGGAACAGGCGCGTGCACAGGTGGCCCGCGCACAGGCGACCTATGCCAATGCCCGGCAGGTGGCCGCGCGCAGCAAGGCCCTCTCCGCCGCGCAGGCGGTCAGCAAAGAGGAACTGGAGGCCAATGTCGCCGCTGAACGCAGCGCGCAGGCCGACGTGGCGGCAGCGCAGGCAGCCGTCACGCAGGCGCAGCTCGACCTTGGCTTCACGACGGTTCGCGCCCCTTTTGGCGGGCGCATATCGGATCGCCGCGTCAGTCTGGGCAACAGCGTGACGACGGGCGACACGGTGCTGACCCGCATCGTCTCGCTGAACCCCATCTGGTTCAGTTTCGAGGGGGCGGAAGCCTTTTACCTCAAGAACCTCCGGCAAGCGAAGCGGGGGGAGCGCGGATCGTCGCGCAACACCGCCAATCCCATCGACATCCAGCTGGCCGACGAAAGCGGCTATCGCTGGCGTGGGCGCATGACCTTCCTCGACAATGCCATCGACCCCAATTCGGGAACGATCCGTGCGCGCGCCGTGCTCGCCAATCCCGATCATTTCCTGACGCCCGGCATGTTCGGCCGCGCGCGCCTGCTGGGATCGGGCACGTACAAGGCACTGCTGGTGCCGGACGAGGCCATCGTCACCGACCAGACCCGGCGCATCGTCTATGTGGCCACCTCCCAGAACAAGGTTGCCGCGCGACTGGTCGAAGTGGGCGCGAAGGTGGAGGGGCTGCGCATCATCCGCGCGGGTCTGGCCCCTACGGAACTGGTGATCCTCGACGGTCTGGGTCGCCTCCGGCCCGGTGCGCCGGTGACGCCCAAACGCTCGCAGATCAAGCCGCGGCCCGATGCACAGCAAGCGCCGACGGCCACCATGGAAGAACCGGCCTCCGGCCAGGCGACGGCGGAATAGACGATGAAACTGCCGCATTTCTTCATCAGGCGGCCGATCTTCGCCGCCGTGCTGTCGATCCTGATCGCGATCGTCGGTGCGCTCAGCTATCCCGCGCTGCCGGTCGCGCAATATCCCGACATCGCGCCGCCGACGGTGACGGTGAGCGCCAGCTATCCGGGCGCGTCGGCGGAGACGCTGGCGGAGACGGTAGCCGCGCCCATCGAGCAGGCGATCAACGGCGTGCAGGGCATGATCTACATGTCCTCCTCCTCGACCGGCAATGGTCAGGTGACGATGGTGGTCAGCTTCCGTCAGGGCACCAATGTCGATCAGGCGCAGGTGCTGGTCCAGAACCGGGTCACCAGCGCAGAGCCGCGCCTGCCCGAAGAGGTGCGGCGCATCGGCGTGCGGGTGGAGAAATCGTCGCCCGACCTGCTGCTCGTCGCCTTCTTCCGCTCGCCGGACAAGTCGCTCGATCTGGGGTATATCTCCAATTATGTGAACGTGCATGTGCTGGACCGCATCGCGCGTGTTCAGGGCGTGGGGCAGGCGCAGCTCAACGGTGGCCGCGACTATGCGATGCGCGTGTGGATCGACCCCGGCCTTGCCGCCGGTCGCAACATGACCGTCGATGAGGTGGTCGCCGCCATCCGCAACCAGAATGTGCAGGTCGCAGCGGGCGCTGTGGGACAACCACCCTATGGCAAGGGCGGCGCATCCGCCTTTGAACTCGGCGTGCAGACGCAGGGGCGCCTGACCAGCCCCAAGGAGTTCGAGCAGATCATCGTCAAGCGCGACGATCAGGGCCGCCTGACCCGATTGCGGGACGTCGCGCGGGTCGAACTCGGCGCGCAGGATTATGGCATCAACAGCTATCTGGGCAAGGATCAGGCGATCGCGCTGGGCGTCGCGCAATTGCCGGGGTCGAACGCGTTGCAAACCGCGGCGGCGGTGCGGCAGGCGTTGAAAGACGCTTCCGCCGATTTCCCGCCGGGCCTGATCTATTCCATCGATTACGACCCGACGACCTATATCCAGGAATCCATCTCCGCCGTGCAGCAGACGCTGATCGAGGCGATCATCCTGGTCAGCCTCGTCGTGCTGATCTTCCTGCAAAGCTGGCGCGCGGCGATCATTCCGATCATCGCCATTCCGATCTCGCTGATCGGATCGTTCGCGGCGCTGAACGCATTCGGCTATTCGTTGAACAACCTCTCGCTGTTCGGTTTGGTGCTGGCCATCGGCATCGTAGTCGACGACGCCATCGTGGTGATCGAGAATGTCGAGCGCCTGATGGAGGAGGAGGGGCTCAGTCCCACCGAGGCCGCGCACAAGACGATGGATGAGGTGTCCGGCGCACTGATCGCCATCGCGCTGGTGCTGGTCGGCGTGTTCCTGCCAACCGCCTTCATCCCCGGCATCTCGGGGCAGTTCTACCAGCAGTTCGCGATCACCATCTCGTCCGCGACGCTGATCTCCGCCTTCGTCTCGCTCACCCTGTCGCCTGCTCTGTCGGCGCTGATCCTGAAACCGCGAAAGCATCATTATGATGAGGTGAAGCCGGGCTGGCGCGGCTGGCCCAAGCGGTTCGCCAATGGCTTCAACAGCGGTTTCGACTGGCTGTCGGATCGCTATGGCCGTGTGACGGCGAAGCTGGTGCGGATGCTGGCGGTGATCGGCCTGGTCTATCTGTTGCTGATCGCGCTGGCAGGCTGGCGGTTCTGGGCGACGCCCACCGGCTTTATCCCGCAGCAGGATCAGGGCTATCTGATCGGCGTGGTGCAATTGCCGCCCGGCTCGTCCCTGCAACGCACCGACGCCGTGATGCAGGAGGCGATCGGTAAGGCGCTGAAAGTGCCGGGTGTCCAGAATGCGGTGGGCTTTGCCGGTCTGGACGGGGCGAGTTTCGCCGCGTCGCCCAATGCGGGCGTCATCTTCTTTGCGCTGGCCCCGCATAAGGAGCGCAAGGACGCATCCTCCTCCGTCATCATGAACAATCTCTACGGGACGTTCGCCAGCATCCGGGGCGGCGACCTGCTCGTCATCGCGCCTCCGCCGGTCAACGGCATTGGCACGGGCGGCGGTTTCAAGATGATGATCGAGGACCGCGAGGGTAAAGGCTATGCCGAACTGGCGCGCGTCTCCACTCAGATGATGATGGAGGCCAATAGCGTGCCGTCGGTCGCGGGCGCTTTCTCCCTGTTCAACACGGGCACGCCGCGCCTGTCCGCGGACATCGACCGGGAACGGGCGGAGCGCATGGGCGTGCCGGTGCAGAATATCTTCTCCACGCTGAACGCCTATCTCGGCTCCTCCTATGTCAACGACTTCAACTTCCTCGGCCGAACCTATCGCGTGACGGCGCAGGCGGACGCGCCCTATCGTGACGATCCGGCGGATATTCAGATGCTCAAGACCCGTTCCGCCACCGGCGGGATGGTGCCGATGAGTTCGGTGATGGTGCTCAAGAACGACAGCGGTCCCTATCGCGTGGTGCGTTACAATCTGCATCCGGCTGCGGAACTGCAGGGCGACACCAAGCCCGGATTCTCCACCGGCCAGACGTTGCGCGCGATGGAGGAACTGGCAGCGAAGGTGCTGCCCGCCGGGTTCGATTATGAGTGGACCGAACTGGCCTATGAGCAGAAGCAGGCGGGCAATACGGGCGTGATCGCTTTTGGGCTGGCGGTGGTGTTCGTCTTCCTGCTGCTGGCGGCCCTGTACGAGAGCCTCGTCCTGCCGCTGGCGGTGATCCTGATCGTGCCGATGTGCCTGCTGGCCGCGATCCTCGGTGTCAACGCCATGGGGATGGACAATAATATCCTCACGCAGATCGGCCTGATCGTGCTGATCGGTCTGGCCGCGAAAAATGCGATCCTGATCGTGGAGTTCGCGCGTCAGGGCGAGGACGAGGGGCTGGGCATTGCGGAGGCGGCGGTGCGTGCGGCGCATCAGCGCCTGCGTCCGATCCTGATGACCTCCATCGCCTTCATCCTCGGCGTGCTGCCGCTGGTGATCAGCACGGGCGCTGCGTCGGAAATGCGGCAGGCGCTGGGCGTGGCGGTGTTTTTTGGCATGATCGGCGTGACGATCTTCGGCCTGATCTTCACCCCTGCCTTCTACGTCATCAGTCGCTCGCTGGGCGAGTTCGTCGCGAAGCGGCTGCACCGGGGCAAGTATAAACGTCCGCCCGTCGAAGCGACGGAGGCCGGCGAATGAAGCGCCTTGCTCTCACCCTCTCGCTGTTGCTGGCGGGCTGTGCGGTCGGTCCCGATTACAAGCGACCGGAGACACCCGGCGGCGCACCCAGGGCGCAGGGCGCTTTCGTCGATCCCGGCGTGACGCGGGTGTCCACCGGCCCGGCGGAGGGGCAATGGTGGCGGCTGTTTCGCGACCCGGCGCTCGACCGGCTGGTGCTGGAGGCGCTGGCGCATAATACGGATGTGCGGGTGGCGTCGGCCAATCTGCGCCGGTCGCGCGCGGTGCTGATGCAGTCGCGTGCGGGGCGCTTGCCCACGACCAGCCTGTCCGCAGGCTATACCCGCCAGCGCGTCGGTGCGCAGCAGGCGGGGGCGCAGGGCGCGCAACTGGGCGCAGCGGACGGGTTCGAGTTCGACTTCTTCACCGTCGGCATGGATGCGGCCTATGAGGTCGATCTCTTTGGCCGGGTGAGCCGTTCGGTGGAGGCTGCACGCGGCGATGCGGCGGCGGCGGCGGCGGCGCTCGACGGTGCGCGCGTGTCGGTCGCGGCGGAGACTGCGCGCACCTATGCACAGGCCTGCGGCTATGCGGCGCAGGCGGAGGTCGCGCGGGAGACGGCGCGCTTGCAGGACCAGACCCGCGACCTGACGCAGCGGCTGCTCGATGCCGGGCGTGGCACGCGGCGCGATCTCGATCAGGCGGTGGTGCTGGCGGAGAACGCCCGCGCGCAGGCGCCGGTGTTCGAGGCGGAACGGCGCGCGGCGCTCTATGCGCTCGCCACGCTGACCGGGCGCCCCCCGGCGGAGATCGATGCGGATGCCAGCCAGTGTAGCACACCGCCCGGTGTCACCACCCTGATCCCGGTCGGCGACGGCGCGGCGCTGCTCGCCAGGCGGGCAGACGTGCGGCAGGCGGAGCGGACTCTGGCCGCCGACACGGCGCGCATCGGGGTGGAGACGGCGGCGCTGTTCCCGTCGGTCAAGCTGATGGGGTCGGTGTCGCTGGGCGCGACCGACATCAAGGACATCGGCTCCTCTTCCTCGTTCAATTTCTCGGCTGGGCCGTTGATAAGCTGGAGCTTCCCGAACATCGCGGTCGCGCGCTCGCGTATCAAGCAGGCGCGGGCAGGGGCGGACGCTTCGCTGGCGGCGTTCGATGGCACGGTGCTGACCGCGCTCAAGGAAGTGGAGCAGGCGCTTGCCCGCTACGCCAGCGCGATCGAGGCGAATGCGAGCCAGCGCCGGGCCGCCAGTGCGGCGGAGAGCGCGGCCAGCATCGCGGGCCTGCGCTTCACCGAAGGGCGCGACAGTTTCCTCCAGCGACTCGACGCGGAACGGGACCGAGCGCAGTCGCGCGCGGCGCTGGCCGAGTCAAATATGACGCTGGCAGAGGCGCAAATTGCGCTGTTCAAGGCACTGGGTGGCGGCTGGGAAGGGGCGGCGGAACCGCAGCGGCAGTGACCGTCCCACCTGTCCCATTTTGATAATGTTTCTCAATTCATCGCATTTGCGAGCGAATCGCATTGCAAGGCACTCGCAATAGCGTATTCTGAGCCTCTGTTTGGAGAGACTCGAACATGGTCGTTTGCATTTGCAATGTCATTCGTGAGAAAGAAATTCGCGATACGGTGCGTAAGGGTATTTCCGACGTAGTTGATATTTATGCGCACCTCGGATGCGAACCCAATTGCTGCCAATGTCTTTCATTCGCAGAACAGATAATCGATGAAGAAAGCCGCATCGCGGCCTGATTTTTCGGGGTTTTCTGCTTTTACACATTGGCGTGAAAGCGCCCTGGTGCTAATGCCTTCCTCCTGTTTATTGGAGGTTTGGTATGAAGGGCGACGCCCGCGTTGTGCAGTTTCTGAACGAGGCGCTCAAGAATGAGCTGACCGCGATCAACCAGTATTTCCTGCATTATCGCATGCTGAAACACTGGGGCATCGAGAAGCTGGCCAAATATGAATATGCCGAATCCATCGATGAGATGAAGCATGCGGATCGCCTGGCCGATCGCATCTTCTTCCTCGACGGCCTCCCCAATTTTCAGGATCTCGGTCGCCTGCGCATCGGCGAGAGCGTCGAGGAAATCCTGAAGGCCGACCTCGCGCTGGAAATGGAAGCCGTTCCGCAGCTCAAGGAAGCCATCGCCTATTGCGAGCAGGTCCGCGATTTCGTGACGCGCGACCTGTTCAACGACATCCTCGAAAGCGAGGAGGAGCATGTCGACACGATCGAGCGTCAGTTCGACATGATCGAGCGCATGGGCATCCAGAACTACATCCAGCTTCAGTCGGAGCCGGTCGAGGGCGAATAAGCTTTCTCGGTCGATTTGAAACATTTAGGGGCGCGCCGCCGATGGGTGGCGCGCCCCTTTTTGTGTTTTTGGGGGCGATGCACAGTGGGCCACCATGCCGCTTTCGGGTTTGCGGATATTCTGCATTGGTATGGCTGGCTTGGGTGGGGAGCCGCCACTTCTTCTCCCGTCCCGCAGGCGGGAGGGGGATAATGTCTGCAACTGGTCGTTACCGGACGAAAGAGCCCCGCGTCACACCTCGGCAGCGGCCGTAGTGACTCCCAATTCCGGTATCCCCACCGACCGCCGCCCGCCGAAGTCGGTGCGCACGACGATCAGCCCCTGTTTCTCCAGATATTCGAGCAGTCGTCGGATGCGCCCCTCCGACCGCGTGCCATAGGCGCGGGCCATTTGTGGGTCGTCGGGGCAGACCTCGCCCAGAATCGCGCTGCGGGCGAGCAGGAGGAAGGGGGCGAGGAGGTCGTCGGGGACGCGCGCGGCGAGGTGCAGGGCGCGCTGCCACTGCGCATTGTCGTCCTCCAGAGGCCCCGCAACGGCAATGGCGAAGCGACGGCGGAAAGCGGCGAGGTCGAGGCCGGGTTTCGCGATGCGCTGCATCCGGCAACGGACGGAGAAATCCTGGAACAGCACGGTCGCCTGCTGATAGGTGCAGTCGGGTTCGGCGGCCATGTCGGCCAGGATCGCGCGCACCGCCTCCTCGACATTCAGCGCGTCCTCCGCAGCGGCGGCCTCTGCCCGGTCCTCGAACGCGGGTTCGGGCAGGGTGGCGCTGAAATCCTCCACCTTGTCGAGCATCGCGGTGCTGTCCATCGACGGCGGCGTACCGGCGGCGAGGTCGAACATGGGCTGGGCGGCCTCCTCAGGCTCCGCGAACAGGAAGTCCTTCATGTCGTCGCCCTGCGCGTCGGGCAGGGGGATGAGCGAGTGGGAGGAGGTGCGGGCGCTGGTCTTCACCGCGCCGATGCGGACAGCGACGGGTCGCCGGGTGATCGCGGGACCGAGGGCGAGAAACTGCCCGCGCGCGAGGTCGCGAATCTGCTCCGCCTGCCGCCGCTCCATGCCGAGGAGGTCGGCGGCGCGCTGCATGTCGATGTCGAGGAAGGTACGGCCCATCAGGAAGTTCGACGCTTCCGCCGCGACATTCTTAGCCAGTTTCGCAAGACGCTGGGTCGCGATCACGCCCGCCAGACCGCGCTTGCGGCCACGGCACATCAGGTTGGTCATGGCGGCGAGCGACAGGCGGCGGATTTCGTCCGACACATCGCCAGCGGCGGCAGGAGCGAACATCTGCGCCTCGTCCACCACGACCAGCGCGGGGAACCAATGTTCGCGCGGCGCATCGAACAGAGTGGACAGGAATTGCGCGGCGCAGCGCATCTGCGATTCCAGTTCCAGCCCGTCGAGCGCCAGCACGACGGAGGCGCGGCGTTGCCGGACCTTGACCGCCAGATTCTCGATTCCCTTGCCGTCATGGGCGGCGCCGTCGATGACGACATGGCCGAATTCATCGGCCAGCGTGACGAAGTCGCCCTCCGGGTCGATGATGACCTGTTGCACCATGCGGGCGCTTTCTTCGAGCATCCGGCGCAGAAGATGCGACTTTCCCGACCCGCTATTGCCCTGAACAAGCAATCGGGTGGCCAGCAGTTCTTCCATGTCCATGGCAACCGGATCGCCCTTGGCGTCGGTTCCGATCACGATCGAGGCACTCACGGCGCCTGTCATAGACATGCTGGCCGGGGGGGCAAGGGCGCGTGCGACGATTGTCGGTTTTGGTGTGGGTGGAGGACGAATTGGAGAGGGTATCCCTATCCCGTTCGGTTCGAGTAGCCTTCGAGCTTGTCGAGAAGCCGTATCGAGAACGCTGGCACCGCGCTGCTTTCTCGACACCGGTTCTCGACTACGCTCGAACCTTGCTCGAAACGAACGGAGGGAGGTTGGGTGGGCTTATGGCCAGCCCGATCAATAGCCGCTGCTGTTCTCGGTCGAACCGCCGCCGCCTGCTGCCGGAGCGGCAGGGGCTGCGCCGGGGACGCCCAGGAAGTCGCCTTCCTCACCGAACCAGTTGCGGAATTCCAGGAAGCCCGGAATGCCCTTGAACGTGCTGTTGCCGGCCTGATCGACTTCGCAATGGATGACGGCAGGCTTGCCGGAGGCGAGGGCGCGTTCGATGGCCGGAGCGATCTCCTCGACGCGGGTCACATATTCGCCGTGCGCGCCAAAGCTCTGTGCTGTCTTGTCGAGGCGGACCTCAGGGCTCCAGCGGGCTTCGGGGGTGGCGGTGTCCTCACCGAAATTCGCCTTATATGAGGCGGCTTCGATGCCCCAGGCATGGTCGACCGCGACGATGCAGATCAGGGGCAGTTTCTTGCGAACGGCGGTTTCCAGTTCGGCAATGTGGAACAGGAAGGCGGAGTCGCCGGTCAGCAACGCGACGCGGCGCTTGTCGCCCACGGCAAGCTGCGCACCGACGGCCATGGGCAGGCCGTTGCCGATCGCGCCCCAGTTGGAACTCCACATGGAATCGCGCGGCGTCCACTGGAGCAGGGCGGAGAACCACATGCTCGCCGCGCCGCCGTCGCGCACCAGGATCGTGTCGGCGGGCAGGCCCCTGGTCGCTTCGATGGCGAGGCGGCCGGTGTGGATCGGTTCGGAGGTTGTGGGGACGGTGTCGGTCAGCGCCTGCTTGGCGTCGTCGCGGATCTTCGTCCATTCGGGCAACTGAGCGGGCAGGGTGCGGGTAACGCCTGCGAGCGCGCTGTTCAACTGCGGGATGATGTCGATCAGGTCGCCGACCAGCGGCACGTCGATGGGACGGTTGACGCCGATGGCGGTGCCGTCGCGCTCGACATAGATCCACTTGCGGTCGGCATCGCCCGCCTGCCACGCATGGCCGCGACCATAGTTGAGCGCCTCGCCCAGTTCGGTGCCGATGGCGAGTACGACGTCGGACGCCGCGGCAACTTCGGTGCCTGCGGGTGAGCTGTATGCGAAGGTGCGATCCTCCATGCCGGGCAGCACGGCCTCGACCGCGTTGGATTGCAGGATGGGGCAGTTCAGCTTTGCGGCCAGTTCGGTCGCGGCCTCATGCTGGCGGGTGACGAACACGCCCTGACCGAGCAGCAGCACGGGGTTCTTGGCTTTCGCCAGCAACTCGACCGCTTCGGAGATGGACAGGTCGTCCGCGCGCTGGCGGGTCAGGCGATAGCGATTGGGGGCGAGCGCGGGCTTGCCGTCGAACTTCGCCTGCATGACGCCCAGCGGCAGCTCGACATAGGTCGGGCCGGGGACGCCGCTCATCGCCTGACGAAAGGCTTCGCGGATGATCTCGTCGGTCTGCTGCGGATATTCGATGATGCCGGTATATTTCACCGCATTCTCGAACAGCGGCGGCTGGCTCATATACTGCATCTTGCCGCGACGGACGCGCTGTTCGTAGAAACGCTGGCGCTGCGCCATCAGGAAGATGGCGGGCACATTTTCCTTCATCAGGAAGTTCGCGCCTGCCGCGATGTTGCCGACGCCCGGCCCCTTGTTGACGCACAGCACGACGGGCTTGCCGGTCATGCGGAAATAGCCGTCGGCGGTCAGCGCCATGGCTTCTTCATGATGGGGGGAGACGATTTCCATGCCGCGCCGTTCGGCTTCGATGAACAGGCCAAAGAAGCTGGGGTCGGGGATGCCAAACAGGGTGTTGATCCCTTCCGCCTGGAACAGGTCCAACAGGCGATCTTGCATCGATTGGTTCGTCATGGAGGACAGCCTCTCTGTCATGTTTGATTGGCATGGCTCTCAGCACGCGGAGCCTTGCAGGTCAACGCTGTTGTCTATCAGGGCGAACGCCCGAAAGGCTGCCCCGATCTCGCCCCCTTACGGCTCGGTTTGCCCTCGGGCGCCGGACGATGGCGAGGATGCGGTCTTATGTCCGATTCCGCAAAGACAAAAGCTCGCCCATGGGTTTGATAGTGCCGGTCGCGGCTGACGACGCGGGGGCGGTTTGTCGAGTTGTGCGGATATCGGTTCAATGTGCCGATTGACGTCGGTTGGCAGGCCGCGTATTTGCTGCTGAACATAGCTTGTCAGGCGGAATCGTCGTTGCAGATACCGCTGGAGCGATTGGCTCCGGGCTTGAGAAAAAGGCACATCGGGCGCGCGGCGCGACCGGTTCGACATTGCGTATTCGCGCACGGAATGAAGGAAGAGGAAGTCACCCATGGCAGTACCTGTTTACGAGCGCATCCTCGAACTGTTCGAAGCAGAAGGCATCAAGACGCTGTTCGGTATTCCCGATCCGAACTTCGTGCATATGTTCCTGGAAGCGGAGCGTCGCGGCTGGACCGTCGTATCGCCGCATCATGAGGCCGCAGGCGGCTTCATGGCAGAGGCGGCATCGCGCATCACCGGCAAGCCCGCCGTCGCCATCGGCACGCTGGGGCCGGGTCTCGCCAACCTCATGCCCGCCATTCAGTGCTGCCTCGTCGAGAACAGCCCGGTCATCTTCCTGGGCGGCCAGCGCGCCCGCATCACCGAACAGCGCGTGCGCCGCGGCCGCATCCAGTTCGTGAAGCAGCAGCCGCTGATCGAGGATTCGGTCAAGTACGCAGGCGTGATCGAATATCCCGACCAGACCGACGAGGTGATCCGCGAGGCGATCCGCAAGTCGATGACCGGCACGCCGGGGCCGAGCTATGTCGAGTTCCCGCACAACGTCACGCTGGAAGAGATCGACGATACGCCGGTGCTCGCGCCGAAGCAGTATCGCCTGTTCGAACAGGGCGCGGACGGCGACAAGATCGCGGAAGCGGTCGAGCTGATCAAGGCCGCCAAGAACCCGATCCTGCTGGTCGGCCACGCCGTCCATACGTCGCAGTCGGGCAAAGCGGTCAAGGAACTGGCCGACCTCATCAAATGCCCGGTCATTCAGACGTCGGGCGGCACCAGCTTTATCGAGGGACTGGAGGATCGCACCTTCCCCTATGGCTTCTCCGAAGTGTCGATCGACGCGGTGGTGGAATCGGACCTGTGCATCGCGCTGGGCACCGAACTGGGCGAGCCGAGCCACTATGGCCGCTGGCGTCACTGGGTGGAGAATGAAGCCAACCGCAAGTGGATCTATGTGCAGCAGGATCCGACCGCCATCGGTGTGAACCGCAGCTATGACGTGCCTCTCGTCGGCGATCTGCGCGGCGTCGTGCCGCAGCTCGTCCGTGCGCTGAAGGACAGCCCGCGCGCAGAGCATTCGCGTCTTGCCGAATATATCAAGCGCGAAGCGGAAGCGATCGACGAACTCTATGAGGAGTCCAAGACGCGCAGCGACGGCACCGGCAATGTGGCGATCAACACCGCGCGCTTCGTGACCGAGGCGAGCCGTGCCTTCCCCAAGGACGGCATCATGATCCGCGATGGCGGCGCATCGGTGATCTACACCTGGACCTATAATCAGGCGAAGCCGCATGACGTGCTGTGGAACCAGAATTATGGCCACATCGGCACGGGCCTGCCCTATGCCACGGGTGCGATGATCGCTGACCGTGCGGTCAACGGTCGCGAGCGTCCCGGCATGCTGATGACGTCGGACTCCAGCTTCCTGTTCCACATTGGCGAGCTGGAAGTGGCCGTGCGCCTCAACCTGCCGCTGGTCTGCGTTGTCGCGGTCGACAACCAGTGGGGTCTGGAAGTCGGCATCTATCGCGGCGCCTTCGGTGAAGGCACGGCGGAGCCGGGCGTGCACTGGTCGAACAAGGTGCGCTTCGACAAGATCGCCGAGGGCTTCGGCGCTTATGGCGAATATGTCACCAAGGCGGAGGACATCGCGCCCGCCATCGAGCGCGCCTATGCCAATGGCGGCCCGGCGGTGATCCATGTGATCATCGATCCCAAGGCCAATGCCGAGGACAAGCCGCAGTATAGCGAGTTCCGCACCTGGTACGCCGAGGGCACACAGTAAGAGATCCGATCCCTATCGGACTGCAACGACCGCCCGCCGAGCATCCTGTTCGGCGGGCGGTTTGTTTTGGGGAGAGTTTGGGTGGGGGTAGGAATGCCGATCAGCGGACCTGCGCCATCCCTCCGATGACTATGGCGCGGACATCGCCAGTAGAGAGGCGGTCGCGCGCATCCGCCCAGGGACGATCCAGCAGGCACAGGTCAGCCACCATGCCCGCCGCAACCCGGCGCTGCCGCCCCAGATCGACGGGGTCCGCGAGGAACAGGTCCAGCGCCTCCTCCGGCGACAGGGCTGCGTCGGCGCCCATGACATGTCCCGTTCGCGTTTGCCGCGTCACGGCCGCGCGCATGGCTGCCCAGGGATCGGGATCACCGAACGGAGCGTCGCTTCCGCCCGCGAGCACCACGCCCGCCGCCCGGAATGCCTGCAGGCGATAGAGATAGGGTACGGCATCCGGTTCGACAGCAACGCGATATTCGTCGCCGCGCTCCGCGATGAAATTCGGCTGCGACACGACGATCAGGCCCAGCCGCGCCATGGCGGCCACCGACCAGTCCGGCGCGACGGAGGCATGCTCGATCCGGTCGCCCGCGCGGACACCCGCTTCCTCCAGCGCCCCTAGCGCAAAGACCAGTTCCGTTTCCGATACGCAGTGGATCGCGACGATGCGGCCCTGCTCATGCGCGGCGGCGATAAAGGCGACCGCCGCGTCATAATCGGGCAGGTCCGCCTCGTGCAGATGCAGCTTGGCCGGTCCCACGGCCAGCCATGGCGTCCCGGTGACGGAGGCAAGGGCTAGAGTTCCGGCCATCAGGCATCGCTGCCGCAACCGTCCCTGCGCTTGCTGTTCGCGGAAATGCGCGGCCATGGCGGGGTCGTTGGCGGGCGACATGTCGGTGATGCCGGTGATCCCCATGCGGGCCAGTTCGTCGCTGACCGCCGCGAGATCCGGCGGTGTCCCGCCCAGTGCCTCGCGCAGCCAGCGGTCTTCGTCGAACAGCCGTCCCGTCTCCCGCTCCAGTCCCGTCGGCGCGGGTGCGGCGGCGAGTGCGATTTCCAGCCCGATGGAGTTGAAGAACCACATGCGCCCCGACCGATGCTGTATCCGCACGGGCCGGTCGGGCGCGATGCGGTCCAGCATCGCCCGGTCGAGCATCCCCGCCACGCTCTCATGATAGCCGATGCCGCGCAGCCAGCCGGTGCCGGGAGTGCCGATACGCGCGGCCAGTGCCGCCTCGTCCACGACCTCCGGCGGGCCGCAGAAAACGGAACTGCGCCGCGCGGCGAGGGCGGGGAGGTGGATATGATGGTCGTGCAGACCGGGCAGGAGCGCGCCGCCCCTTGCGTCGATCACTCGCTCGCCGGGCAGGGAGGGAAGGGTGCCGATCTCCGCGACGACACCGTCCGCGATGCGCAGGTCGGCGACGCAGCCTTGCCCATATATCTCGGCATTGCGGATCAACATGGCGTCACCCATGCGCCATTGTCTGCGCCCCGCATGGCTACGGGCGCGATGGTGCCGCGTACCGGACCGGATGCTATCGGCTGGCCCACGGCGGCGGACCATTGGCGGAGCAGGGCGTCGAACCCGGCGGCATCGCGCGACCGTTCCTCCTGTAACGCCGCCTGAACCACGCCGCTCATCGACAGCACGATCCGTCCCCCGACGCCCGAAGCCCAGCGATCCCACGCCGCATTCGCCGCCGTGCTGCCGGTCAGCGGATCGGCTATCGCATCGCCCACGAAACCGGGCGTGCCGGTCGCATTTTGTAGCGCACGGCTCAATCCGCCAGCGACCCCGCAATCATCGCCGAATCCCACCCAGTCGGCGGCTTCGCCCGTGACGCCATGGCCGGTGATCGTCACCCACACGAGGCCGGGGACCGAGGCCACCAGCGCATCCGCATCGATGCCCAATTGCCGCAGTGCGCGGGGGCGGGCGGCCTCTATCACCATGTCCGCGCGGGCGATCAGCGCGATCAGCGCGTCGCGGTCGGCGGACGTTTTCAGGTCGAGGGAGACGTTCGCCTTGCCCTGATTGAGCAGGGCGAACAGCGCCGGATCGCCGTCGCGCATTGCGTCCGGGCGGCGGCTGCTTTCGACCTTCACGACCTGTGCCCCCGCCAGCCACAGCAAATGGCCCGCCAGCGGTCCCGCCCAGAGTGCCGAGAGGTCGATGACCAGCGGCAGCCGGGAGAGGGGGTCGCGCGGCGTACCGACGGACATGAGGTGGACCGGAGGAGAGCATGGGTGGTCGTCCACCGCTGCAATCGCCAGCCCCAGTTCGCGGCCTCGCGCAACGATGGCTTCGGCATCCCAGTGCAGCAGGGCAGCCGCGATGGCGGTGTCGCAGGCCGGGTCCAGCTCTCCATCGAGGAACAGCGCGGGAAGCAGCGCGCGATCATCGTCCCGCGACAGGTTGATCGCAACCCATCCATCCTTCGCAGGCAGCATCCTGCACCCGCCGCCTGCCGACACCGCTCCCGGCACGACAAAGCCATTGACCGCCGCGCGTTCAACGAGAAGACCCGCGCCGCGCAGGTTGCGCAGCGCGGGTGCCCCCGTTTTATCCCTGAATGCCGCGATCTGCCGCTCTGCCCAGCCCGCAAAGGGGTAGGGTGGATCGGCCAGCGCCTTATTCGGCAAAGAGTTTTTTGACCTCACGGCGGAGCAGCTTGCCCATTTCATTATAGGGCAGTTCGGCGACGAACAGCGTCTTCTCCGGCACGCGGCTGGAGCGCAGGCGGCCCCGGATCAGGGCGCAGAGTTCGGCCACATCCGGCTGTTCATGCCCTTCGCGCACGACGATGGCGACACCCACGGCCTCGCCCCATTCGACCGAGGGAACCGCGACGGCGCAGCTGTCGGCGATGGCGGCATGGGTGGCCAGCACATCCTCGATCTCGCCGGGCGACATATTCTCGCCGCCGCGCACGATCACGTCGTCGGCGCGGCCCGCGAGGAACAGATAGCCGTCCTCGTCCAGCCAGCCCGCATCGCGCGTC
>DASVNT010000098.1:0-7255 GCA_036383715.1 Sphingobium sp.
CAGTCCCCGCACAAATGCTTGACGAGATGTGCGGTTTTGTGCGGAATTGTCCGCATCACAGAAAGGCAAGCGGCACATGACAATGGGGGAGCAGGCGGACGACACGATTGCGGCGCGCCTGCGCGAGGAACTGGCCCGCCGTCGCATCTCGCGGCAAGCGGTGGCCGACATGGCGCGGATCAGCCTGTCCACTCTTGAAAAGGCGCTGTCGGGCAGCCGGGGCTTCACCCTCGCCACGGTGATCCGATTGGAGGAGGCGCTGGGCACCCCGCTGCGCGCCCTTTCGCCCGCGCCCCATGCCGACACGGGCCTCGCCCCCGATCATATGGGGTCATACGCCCGCGCCGCCGTGCGCTGGATCGAGGGCGACTATGTGACGCTGCGCCCCAGTTTCGGTCAGGACGGCGCGGTCTATGCCTATCGCACCAGCATCTTCTGGGACGAGGCCGCCTGCCACCTGCGCTTTGCCGAAAGCGCGCGCATGGACGGGGCCTTTGCGCAGGCCGGGCATATCTCCATGCCCAACCTGTCCGGCCATACCTATCTGGTCACGATCGAGGAGGGGCAGCATCGCCTGATCATGCTGGGCCGCCCCACGCGCGAGCGGCAGATGTTCGGCCTGCTCTCCACGCTGCAGGTCGGGGCCGGGTCGCAACTCGTGCCCGTGGCCTGCCCGGTCGCCTTCGTGCCGCAGGAACAGTTGAGCGGGATCGAACCCGGCCTGATGGAGCCGGACAGCGCGCATCATGCCGCCTGCCGCGCCATACTCGACCGGGCAATGCAGGGCGATTTCTGCCGCCTCCGGCAATAGCATCCCGGCGCTTGATTGGTTCACAAACGCAACCGATCTTGCCAAATCGCGGAAAATGCGGTAGAAGGACGATGCAGGACAACCCCTTGCCCTGCATCCCTGACCACCTTCCACACAAGGCGTCTGCCCGGATCAACGGTTCCCTCCGTCGATGGGCTATGCCTGCGCCACATCCCTTTCCCTCCTGAACATCACAGAGGCGACATGAAATATCGCAAGCTTGGCCGCACGGACCTCAACGTCAGCGTCATCTGCCTCGGCACCATGACCTGGGGCTCGCAGAACAGCGAGGCACAGGCGCATGAGCAGCTCGACTATGCCCTCGATCAGGGTGTGAACTTCATCGACACGGCGGAAATGTACCCCACCACGCCGGGCGCCGTCGAAACCCGCGGCCGGACCGAGGAGTATATCGGAAGCTGGGTCGCAAAGACCGACCGCAGCCGCTATATCCTCGCCACCAAGGTCGCCGGTCCGTCCTTCAACGGTCCCCTGCGCGGCGGCAACAACCACCTCGACCGCCGCAATATCGAGGAAGCGATCGACGGCAGCCTTCGCCGTCTCCAGACCGACTATATCGACCTCTACCAGCTCCACTGGCCCGACCGCGCCGTGCCCCGCTTCGGCAAGCGCGGCTATCAGCAGATCGAGGATGCGCCCGACGTCACCCCCATTGAGGAGACGCTGGACGTGCTGGCCGACCTCGTGAAGGCGGGCAAGATCCGTCATTTCGGCGTGTCGAACGAAACCCCCTGGGGCGTGTCGGAATATCTGCGCCTGTCCCGTGAAAAGGGGCTGCCGCGCGTCGCGTCGATCCAGAACGCCTATAACCTCCTCAACCGCGTCTATGAGGGCGGCCTGTCGGAGTTCAGCCTGCGCGAGGATGTCTCGCTGCTCGCCTATTCACCGCTGGCGGGCGGGCATCTGAGTGGCAAATATCTGGGCGGACAAATCCCCGCGGGCACACGCGGCGCGGTCGCCAACAACTTCGCCCGCTATCTGACGCCGCAGCAACCGGTGGTGTCGTCGCGCTATGTCGCCATCGCCCATGCCTTTGGCATCGACCCGTCGCAGCTCGCGCTGGCATTCGTCAACGACCGGCCGTTCGTGACGTCGAACATCATCGGCGCGACCTCGCTCGACCAGCTCAAGATCGACATCGCGTCGATCGACGTGACGCTGAGCGACGAGATACTGACCGCCATCGACGCCGTGCAGCGGGAATATCCCGACCCCTGCCCCTGACGACATGGGAGGGGGCGTCAATCGGGACGCCCCCTCATCATTCCGGCACAACCTCAATCAGCTTGCATTATTCCGTGCGGCACCCCGATTTTCGCATCTATTCATCGTCAGCAGCGGAAGCCCCATGACATCGGGCGACATCGTCGCAGACTTGACTAATCTAATACCTGCCCGCTCCTCGAAAACATCGCATGGCCGCCACCGTCATCATCGGCGCTCTTGCCGAGCGACACCGGGGGGAGTCGATGAGGTTCAGCAAAGGCAGCTATGGATTTGCGCTCTGCGTGCTGAGCGGCGTCCTGTGGACACAAGCCGCCAGCGGACAGGAGATGCCAGTGGAAGCGATCAACGCCGCCAGCATCGTCGATATCCCCTTCATCCTCGGTGACACCCCCATCGGGCAAGCAGATGCCAGCCTGTGGGTGAAGGGAGACAGGCCCGCAAACCCGCTTCTCGCGAGTGTGTCGATCAAGCCAGTACAGGCAGCCACGGTCAAGGCCGGTGCAGGCGACGCCATATTGTGGCGTGCCTTTGCAGGCGGCGGCATCACCGTCCTGAACAGCAACGATCTCGACCTCGGCAGCCGACCCATTTTTTGCGGAATCGTACCGGACCGGCCCGTCTTGTCCTGCTTCATCGATGAAAATGCGGACGGACGCTTTGATCAGGTGGCGCAAGCCAAAGCGGAAAGGGGTGCAAAGCCCTACCACGCAACGATCATGCGGGGCGCTCAGCCGCTTCCGACACCGATCCCTTATGCCATCGTCGCCGACGACAAACGTCCCTCGCTGACGGTGGAACTGCGCAATTGCGCAAAGGATTATGACCGCCCGCGCTTTACCGCCCTATCCACCTCCGACCGCGACATTCCCGTGTCGTCGGCTGTTTTCGGATGGCACGCCAAGGACAGCAGCTTTGCCGGCTGCCGGCGCGGTCTTCAGCGCCCATCGACGCCTGACACCGCCACCGTTCCACCCGGCGGCTATCTGGGCGAAATCGGTCCGCTGCTGTTCAGCGTGGGGCCAAAAGGCAACCCGCGCGTCGCTCTCGTCGGCCCCGCCCGGTCCGACGGCCTCTACAGGCTGGAGGGCGCCAACCTCGTGAGCATGAGTATCGGGCATACCCCGGCTCAGGCCCAGTTGATCGCCCTCAAGAAATTTCCGTATCCGGTGCTGATGACGGACGAGGGGGCGACCATCCGGCAGGGACCGATTGCCGTCAACGGCACGCTCGCCAGCATCCCGTTCCATCATGCCTATCGGGGCAGGCTGACGCAGGATCTCTCGATTTCGACGCTGTTCGGCAAGCGTTCGCTGCCGATGGGCACGATCCTCTACGGCTTTCCCGCACAGAGCCGCCTGACCCGAACCATCAACGGCATCCCGGATCTGGAAAGCGTCGATGACGACACCTATCGCACCGTCAAACTGGAACTGACCTGGTGTGCTCCGGTTCGTGGCCCTGAACCGGAAAAGCCCAAAGCAGGCGTCATCGCGCGCAGCGGCTGGTCGGCAGCGTGCGTCCCCTACAGCAATATGGGCAACCACACGATCATCACCGACAGGACGCCCGCCTTCTCGATCATGGGCGTCTCCTATGATGCGACCACCTCGTCCAACGACGGCCTTCCCCCGATCCGCCGCGACGATGGCGCGACGTTCGAGCGTCCGCTGCGCGTCGACTATGTTTATGAAGGCCGGGAAGGCGAATCCATCTCCCTAGCGGAGCAAATCTATTTCGGCGACGAACTGACCAGCGTCAAACCGCTCAAGCTCTACGCGCCTGACGGCAAGATGAACGCGATCATCGCCGGCGCTCCGGTGGCGATATCCGTGGACGCCAATGGAGCACTGACCCTCGTTACCGTCAAGCCTCCTGTCACGGGCCTCAACCCGCTGTTGAAGTGGGACGAACGCGCGCTGCTGCTCCAGCAACTTCAGAAAATGGGCCTGAAGCCGGCCGGAGACTGGCAGCCGGGCGGCGCCATTCCGGTCGAGCGCGAGAAATAGGGCGAAGGGGGGCCTTCCTCCTCGGAAGGGAAGCCCGCTCCCCTATTCGACCGTCACACTCTTCGCCAGGTTGCGCGGCTGGTCGACGTCCGTGCCCTTGGCGACCGCGACATGATAGGCGAGGAGCTGCACCGGCACCGCATAGACCAGCGGCGCGATCAGCGGATGCACCTTGGGCATGGTGATCGTCGCCAGGCATCCGTCGCCCGCCGCCTGCACCCCGTCATAGTCGGAGATCAGAATGACCTTGCCGCCGCGCGCCTGAACCTCCTGCATATTGCTGACCGTCTTGTCGAACAGCGGCCCCGACGGCGCGATGACGATCACCGGCACGGCGTCGTCGATCAGGGCGATGGGACCATGCTTCATCTCGCCCGCGGCATAGCCCTCGGCATGGATATAGCTGATCTCCTTGAGCTTCAGCGCGCCTTCCAGCGCCAGCGGGTAATCGGTGCCGCGTCCCAGATAGAGCACGTCCCGCGCCGCCGCGACATGGTGGGCCATGCCCTCGATCATCTCGTCATAGGCCAGCGCGCCGTTGAGTGCGGCGGGCGCTTCGGACAGGTGGCGGACGATCTCCTTCTCCTCCGCCGGGGTGAGCCGCCCCTTGGCGCGGGCGAGGTTCGCGGCCAGCGCAGCCAGCACCGCGAGCTGGCAGGTGAACGCCTTGGTCGAGGCGACGCCGATCTCCGGCCCGGCATGGGTGGGGAGCAGCAGGTCCGCCTCGCGCGCCATGGTGCTGGTCGGCACGTTGACGACGACGGCGATCTTCTGCCCCTCCGCCTTGGCATGGCGCAGCGCGGCCAGCGTGTCCGCCGTCTCGCCCGACTGGCTGATGAACAGGGCAAGGCCGCCCTCCTCCATCACCGGCGTGCGATAGCGGAATTCCGACGCGACATCGAGGTCGACCGCGACCCGCGCGAACTGCTCGAACCAGTATTTGGCGACCATGCCTGCATAGAAGCTGGTGCCGCACGCCACGATCGTCACGCGACGGATCGCGCCCAGATCGAAATCGGGGATGGGCAGCGTCACCCGGTCGTCCATGCGGCGCAGATAGGCCTTCAGCGTCTGCGCCACCACGACCGGCTGCTCGTAGATTTCCTTCTGCATGAAGTGGCGATGATTGCCCTTGTCGATCATCGCGCCCGACACGCCGGACAGGGTCACGGGCCGCTCGACGGGGTTGTTGTCCCGGTCGAAGATGCGCGCGCCGTCCTTTGTGATGACGACCCAGTCGCCCTCCTCCAGATAGGCGATTTTCTGCGTCAGCGGCGCGAGCGCCAGCGCGTCGGAGCCGAGGTACGTCTCACCCTCGCCATAGCCCACGACCAGCGGCGAACCCAGCCGCGCACCGATCAGCAGGTCGGGATGCTGGCGGAACAGGATGGCGAGCGCAAAGGCGCCGTGCAGGCGCGGCAGGACGTCCTTCACCGCCTCTTCGGGAGAGACGCCCGCCTCGACCTTTTCGCTGACCAGATGCGCGACGACTTCGGTGTCCGTCTCGCTGGTGAACACGCGGCCGCGCGCGATCAGTTCTTCGCGCAGGCTCTTGAAATTCTCGATGATGCCGTTGTGGACCAGCGCCACTTCGCCCGTCGCATGGGGGTGGGCGTTGTTCGTCGTCGGCGCGCCGTGCGTGGCCCAGCGGGTGTGTGCGATGCCGGTCTGACCCGGGAGCGGCGCGGCTGCCAGTTCCTTGCCCAGATTGACCAGCTTGCCCTCCGCGCGGCGACGCTCGATCGCGCCCTCGAACACGGTGGCGATGCCGGCGGAATCATAGCCGCGATACTCCAGCCGCTTCAGCCCATCGAGCAGCCGGTCCGCCACATCTTCGCGCCCGACGATTCCGATGATTCCGCACATGATCCAGCCAGCCTCTGCTTAAGTTGCGCCTGCTCCTGAACCCTTAGGAGTCGGCGCGGGCGAGGGCAATGCACCAGTCGGTCTTTGCGGAATATGAATAGCCGCGCAATTATCCCTCTGCGCCGCCCAGCCGCGCGCGCAGCCAGTCCCGCGCGCCGCGCAAATAGTCCTCGGTGACGCTCGTGCCGGGCGCCCATGCCTCGAACCCGTGCGGCGCGCCGGGGACGGGGGTGAACAGCGTCTCCACGCCCGCCGCGCTCAATCGGTCGGCATAAGCGCGGTCCTCGTCATGGAAGAGGTCGATGGTGCCGACGCCGATCCACGCGGGCGGCAAGCCGGAGAGGTCCGCGCGGCGCGCGGCGGCGGCATAGGGCGGCAGGGCGGCACTGCCCGGCGCCTGCCCCAGATAGCATTGCCAGCCGCTGCGGTTGTTGCGGTTGCTCCACATCCGGTGCCCGATGGCGTCGAGGCTCGTATCCGCCGCCGTACGGTCGTCCACCATCGGGCAGAACAGCCATTGCACCACCGGCTGCGGCCCGCCCTCGTCATGCACCCGCTGGACCAGAGCGGCGGCCAGCCCCCCGCCCGCGCTCTGCCCGCCGATCACCGTCAGCGCGGGGTCGATGCCCAGCACCACCGCCTCCGCCTGCATCCATGTCCACGCCGCATGGCAATCGTCGAGCGGCGCGGGAAAGGGATGTTCGGGCGCGAGGCGATAATCGACCCCGACAACCACGATGCCCAGTTCGCGCGCCGTCGCGATGCAAAAGGGATCGTCCTGCCGCGCCGTCCCGATGACATAGCCGCCGCCATGTATCCACAGCAGCGCGCCGCGCCCCTTGCGCTCGTCCGGGATATAGACGCGCAGCGGCACCGGGCCGTTGGCGGGCACCTCTATCCGCACCCCCTCCGGCTTCACCTCCTGTGTCAGGGCGAACAGCCGTCGGAGCAGGCGGCGGCCCCAGTTGCTGCCGAACGGCAGTGGGAAACGGGTCATCCGCGCCGTCGCCTTGCGCAATTCAGGAGCGACTTTGGAAAGCGCGATCATGCGGCGAACTCCAGGATGATGCCCATATTATCCTCGGCGGCGATGGCGAGGCTTTCCGGGCGGTCGCCCAAAGCCAGCGTCAGGCCCCGCTCCGCAAAATAATATTGCGCCTGCCCGATATCCCGCACCCCCATAACGGTGGAGCGGATGCCGGGGCCGAAGCGATCCAGATGCCGCCGGATCACGCCATCGCCGGTAGGCACGAGGAGTTCGATCACCGACCCCGCAATAGTCAAGCCGATGGCCTGTGCACCGACGGCAGGCCGCGCCTCCTCA
>DASVNT010000099.1:0-9774 GCA_036383715.1 Sphingobium sp.
CGGCGGCAACCAGCATGTAGAAGATAGTGCAGATACCGAGCGAACCGATCAGGCCGATCGGCATGTTACGCTGTGGATTCTTGGTTTCTTCCGCAGCCGTCGAAACGGCGTCGAAACCGACATAGGCGAAGAAAATGGACGCCGCAGCACCCGCGATACCCATGCCGGAAATCTCGCCAATGAAGCCGTTGGGCGAGAACGGCTCGAAGTTGTCCATGTTCATCACCGGCACCGCCAGGATGACGAACAGCGTCAGCGCCGCGACCTTGATGAGCACCAGCACCGCGTTGACGCTGGCGCTTTCCTTCGTGCCGATGACCAGCAGCCAGGTGACGAGCGAGGCGATGAGCATCGCGGGCAGGTTGACGACGCCGCCGTCAAACGGGCCGCGCGTCAGCAGGTCCGGGATGTCGAGGTGGAAGGTATGCTCGATCAGGCCGACGACATAGCCCGACCAGCCCACCGACACGGCGCCCGCCGCCACGGCATATTCCAGGATCAGCGCCCAACCGACCATCCAGGCGATCAATTCGCCCATCACGGCATAGCTGTAGGTATAGGCGGAGCCGGACACCGGGACCATGGACGCCATTTCGGAATAGCAGAGCGCCGCGAGCGCGCAGACGATCCCCGCGATCACGAAACTGAGCAGCATGCCCGGCCCCGCTTTCTGCGCGGCCTCCGCCGTCAGCACGAAAATGCCGGTGCCGATGACCGCGCCGATGCCGAGCATCGTCAACTGGAAGGCGCCGAGCGTTCGATGCAGGGACTTCTTCTCGGCCGTGGCGAGAATGGCGTCGAGCGGCTTGACCCGTCCAAAGATCATATGGTCCCGTTTCCCCGTAAATCGGCCAAAAATGGCGGCCCCCGCCACCGGCCTCAGGGAGTGGAACAGTAAAGACTAAATCCCGCCGCGCAAGAGCGGCCGGGACAGGCTCCTATTCCTGAACGAGCATATGCCCCAACTTGCGCCCGGCAAAGAGATGGACGTGGAGGTGCGGCACCTCCTGATGGCTGTCCAGCCCGCAGTTGGACAGCAGGCGATAGCCGGGCGCATCGACGCCCAGTTGCCGCGCGACCGTACCGATGGCGCGCACGAAGCCCGCGATTTCCTCCGCGTTCGCCTTTTCCGCGAAATCGTCCCAGCCGACATAGGCGCCCGTGGGGATCACCAGCACATGCGTCGGCGCCTGCGGGTTGATGTCGTTGAAGGCCACCGCCCACTCGTCCTCATAGACTTTGGCGGCGGGGATTTCCCCGCGCAGGATGCGGGCGAAGATGTTGCTGTCGTCATAGGGCTGGCGGGTATCGACGGGCATGAGGCTCTCCTGAAAAGCGGTCAGTCGCCGCTGCGCGCGGCCTTTTCGGCAAGGCCCGACATGCCCTCGCGCCGGTCCAGCTCCGCGCCGACATCGGCGAGGCTAAGGTCCATGTCGGCCAGCAGCACGCACAGGTGGAAGATGAGGTCGGCGGCTTCCTTGACCGTCTCCTCCCGATCGCCGGACAGGGCGGCGATGACGGTTTCCACGCCCTCCTCACCCAGTTTCTGGGCCATTTTCGCGCGCCCTTTGGCGGTCAGCGAGGCGACATAGGAGGAGCCGGGGTCGGCGGCGCGGCGCTGCGCGATGACGGCTTCGAGTCTGGCGAACGGGGTGTCGGTCATGGGCCAAGCGTTTCGCCGGATGGGTGGGCCGCGTCAATGGGGAACGGAGTTGCGCGGCGCAACCGCGACAGGAAGCCCGTTCGTTTCGAGCCTGTCGAGAACTCAGCGCCTCGCCAGCGTTCTCGATACGACTTCTCGACAAGCTCGAAGCCTACTCGAACCGAACGGATAATTTAGGAGAGTGTCACCGGCGTCCGCACCGGGATGCCCGCCGCCGCCAGCGCGGCATGCGCCTCCGCAATGCTGTGCTGGCCGAAATGGAAGATCGATGCCGCCAGCACCGCGCTCGCATGGCCCTGCGTCACGCCCTCGACCAGATGATCGAGCGTGCCGACGCCGCCGCTGGCGATCACGGGGACGTTCACCCGGTCGGCGATCGTGCGGGTGAGCGCGAGGTCATAGCCGCGCTTGGTCCCATCGCCGTCCATGGAGGTGACGAGCAGTTCGCCCGCGCCCAGTTCCGCCAGACGGATCGCATGGGCGACGGCGTCGATGCCGGTCGCGCGGCGGCCGCCATGGGTGAAGATTTCCCAGCGGCCCTCCCCCACATTGCGCGCATCGACGGAGGCGACGACGCACTGGCTACCGAATCGCTCCGCAATCTCGCCCACCACTTCGGGGCGGGAGACGGCGGCGCTGTTCACCGCCACCTTGTCGGCGCCTGCGAGCAGGAGCGCACGCGCGTCCTCCGCGCTGCGCACCCCGCCGCCCACGGTGACGGGCATGAAGCACACCTCCGCCGTGCGGGCGACGATGTCGAGGATCGTGCCGCGTTCCTCATGGGATGCGGTGATGTCGAGGAAGCAGAGTTCGTCCGCCCCCGCCGCGTCATAGACGCGCGCCTGCTCGACCGGATCGCCCGCGTCCTTCAGGCCCACGAAATTGACGCCCTTGACCACCCGGCCATTGGCGACGTCGAGGCAGGGGATGACGCGGGTGCGGACGGTCATACCAGCGCAGCGACCGCCAGCGCGTCCTTGAGGTCCAGCCGCCCGTCATAAAGTGCGCGGCCCGTGATCACGCCCTCGATCCCGTCGCCCGCATGCAGGCTCAGCACGCGGATGTCGGAGATGCCCGCCACGCCGCCGCTGGCGATCACCGGAATGTCGGTCGCGCGGGCGAGGTTGACCGTCGCATCGACGTTGCAGCCCTTGAGCAGCCCATCGCGGCCCACGTCGGTAAAGAGCAGGCTGGCGACGCCCGCATCCTCGAACCGGCGGGCGAGGTCGATCACTTCCATGTCGGACTTTTCCGCCCAGCCGTCCGTCGCGACGAAGCCGTCGCGCGCATCGACCGCGACGACGATGCCGCCGGGGAAATCCTTTGCGACCGCCTTTACGAAGTCCGGGTCTTTCAGCGCCGCCGTGCCAATGACGATGCGCGCGACGCCGAGGTCGAACCAACGCTCCACCGATTCGCGATTACGAATGCCGCCGCCGAGTTGCACATGGCCGGGGAAGGCCTTGACGATCCCCTCCACCGCATCGGCGTTGACCGCTTTCCCTGCGAAACTGCCGTCGAGGTCGACGACATGCAGGAAGCGCGCGCCCTGATCGGCGAACAGCACGGCCTGCGCCGCCGGGTCGTCGCCATAGACGGTTGCGCGGTCCATATCGCCCTCGGCCAGCCGGACGACCTGCCCGCCCTTGAGGTCGATAGCTGGGAAAACGATGAAATTGGGTACGTCAGTCGCTGCCATATCAGGGGCGCCAATCCAAAAAGCGTTGCAGGAAGGCCAGACCATAGGCCTGGCTCTTTTCCGGGTGAAACTGGACGCCGATGATCGTGTCGCGCGCGACGGCGGCGACGATCGGGCCGCCATGGTCGCTGGTCGCGACGACATGGGCGGGGTCAGAGGCGACGAAATGATAGCTGTGCAGGAAATAGGCCTCGCCCGGCAGCAACAGCGCATGGGGCGTCGCGGCGCGCACGTCGTTCCACCCCATATGCGGCACCTTGGCGTCGGCATCGGCGGGTTCGAGCAGTTTCACGGTGCCGGGAATCCAGCCGAGGCCGCGATGCGTGCCATGTTCCTCACCCGCATCGGCCAACAGTTGCATGCCGACGCAGACGCCGAGGAACGGCACCGCGCGGCCATCGACCGCCTCCGCCATGGCGTCCACCATGCCGTCGATCCCGAACAGCGCGTCGCGGCAATGGGCAAAGGCGCCGACGCCCGGCAGCACGATGCGGTCAGCAGCAGCGACAGCGGCAGGGTCGGCGGTGACGAGGACATCCTTCGCCCCCGCCGCCAGCAGCGCATTGCGCACCGACTGGAGGTTGCCTGCGCCATAGTCGATCAGCGCCAGCGTCATCCGCCGAGGATCTCCAGCCCCGGCGCAAGGAAGGCCGGTCCGAATTCGATGATCTCCGCCTGCGCCACGCCCGCCACGATATAGGGATCGGTCTGCGCCAGCGCCTCGATCGCGGCGCGGTCGCCGACCGCGAGGATGACGCCGCCCGTCGGCGGAGTCTTGCGACCCCAGCCATGGAAATGCCCGGCGGCGTGCTGGACTTTCAGCCATTCGATATGCGCGGGACGGATCGCGTCCACCTGATCGAGGGGGGCGGTGTAGGTCGAGGAAATGATCAGCATCGCAAAATCCCTTTCAGCCGCCCAGCGTGCCCTTGGTCGAGGGGATGGCGTCGCCCTTGCGCGGGTCGATCTCCACCGCCGTCCGCAGGGCGCGGGCCAGCGCCTTGTACGCGCTCTCGCAAATATGGTGGTTGTTGGAACCGTAGAGCAATTCGACATGGAGCGTCAGGCCCGCCGCCGTGGCGAAGCTGTGGAACCAGTGCTCGATCATCTCCACGTCCCATTCGCCCAGCTTCTGCGTGGTGAAGGGGACTTTCCAGACGAGAAAGGGACGGCCCGAAATGTCGAGCGCGCAGCGGGTCAGCGTCTCGTCCATCGGCGAATGCGCCTCGCCGTACCGGGTGATGCCCCGCTTGTCGCCCAGCGCCTTGGCCACTGCCTCGCCAATGGCGATGCCGACATCCTCGGTCGTGTGATGCTGGTCGATATGCAGGTCGCCCTTGCACGCCACATCCATGTCGATGAGGCTGTGGCGGGACAGCTGTTCCAGCATATGGTCGAAGAAACCGATGCCGGTGGAAATGCTGTACGCACCCGTGCCGTCAAGATTGACGCGCACCCGGATGTCTGTTTCCTTCGTCGCGCGGTGGATTTCGCCGGTTCTCATGGCGGTCCATTAGGCGCGAAACCGCCTTTTCGCAACAGTCGCGCTTGACCATCAACCTGCCATCGCTCACAGACTAGCGCCATGAGCGACGATGCGCCCGACAGTCTGATTCCCTATGACGAAATCGTGCAGGAAGCCCTGCGTGCCGTTGTCGGCCGTGTGCTGCGCGAGGTGGAGAAGACGGGCATGCTGCCCGGCGGCCATCATTTCTACATCACGTTCAAGACGCAGGCGCCCGGCGTGGGCATTCCCCGCCACCTGTCCGAACGCTTCCCGGACGAGATGACCATCGTCCTCCAGCACAAATTCTGGGATTTGAACGTGGGCGAGGACCAGTTCGAGGTCGGCCTGACCTTCAGCCAGGTGCCCGCGCATCTCGTCATCCCTTATTCGGCGATCAGCGCCTTCGTCGATCCCGCCGTCAATTTCGCGCTGCAGTTCCAGGTCGCGGGTGGCACCGATCCCGAACCGCACGACCATGCGGAGAACGACGCTCCCGCAGTGGACAGCGACGGCACACCCGCATCCAATGTCGTCACGGTGGATTTCGGCAAGAAGAAATAAGCGCCCTGCGCCGCTCACTGGAGTGGATCGAGGGATAATCCGTGGCATTTGTGCGTTATCCTCCGGATACCATTCAGGCCGGAGAAAGGATGCGCGCATGGCGTGGCCCAGCAAAAAGAAAAGCGCCGAAAAGGCTGACACATCGGCGCGGGCACGGCGGCGCAAGGCCGAACCGGCCAAGGGCGCGACGGTCAGCGGCATGCGCGGCCTCAGCAGCGGCATCGTCGGCACCCTTTTTGCCAATCAGGTGCGCGCGAGCGCGGGCAAGGCCGGGATAGCAGGCGTCGCGGCGGGCATTGCGTTCAACATGATGCTGAAACGCACGCCCGTGGGCGCGGTACTGTTCGGCGGCGCGCTGCTGGCGCATCAGGCCTATAAGAAGGGCAAGGACGCCCAGACCAAGAGGGATGCGCGCAAGGCGCTGGAAAAGGGCGCGCCCGCCGCGCCGGAGGAACCTCTGGCCATTACCCGGACTCCCGCTGCCGCCTGATTTCTGTCCACATCGGGCATTGACGCGCGCGGTTCCCGGCGTAAGGGGAGGCGATGCCGCACAGCAAGACATCCGACCCCCATGGTTTCAAACGGCGAGGCGTCCTGTTCGTCCTCTCCTCCCCTTCGGGCGCGGGCAAATCCACCATCGCGCGCAAGCTGCTGGAAGCCGATCCCGGACTGGAAATGTCCGTCTCCGCGACGACGCGGTCGATCCGGCCCGGCGAGGTGGATGGGAAGGACTATCATTTCGTCGATCTGGAACAGTTCCGGCACATGGTGTCCGAGCAACAGTTTCTGGAATGGGCGCATGTATTCGGCAACCGCTACGGCACGCCCCGCGCGCCGGTGGACAAGATGCTGGCGGAGGGACGCGACGTCCTGTTCGACATCGACTGGCAGGGCGCGCAGCAACTGCACCAGATCGCCGGCGGCGACGTGGTGCGCGTGTTCATCCTGCCCCCGTCGATGGAAGAGTTGGAGCGCCGCCTGCGTGGGCGCGCGACGGACAGCGAAGAGGTCATCACCGGCCGCATGGACCGCGCCCATGGCGAGATCGCGCATTGGGACGGCTATGACTATGTGCTGGTCAACGACGATGCCGACGCCTGCTTCAACAAGGTGCGGACGATCCTCGAATCGGAACGCATGAAGCGCAGCCGCCAGACCGGACTGATCGGCTTCATCCGCAAGATGAACCCCATCGGTCCTGTTTGAGCGCCGACGCCTGACCCGCGCTTTCCCTAGGCCAGCGCGAGAGGAAAGCGGAGCAGCCGGTCCTGCACCGGCACCAGCGCCCAGCCCATCGGCCCAGTGAGCGCGCGAATCACCGGGGCATGGGCATGCAGCCCGCCCGCCAGCGCGCCGAAAGCCGGCAGGATCATCCGCGTCTCTCCCTGCACGAAGCAGCGGCGCGAGACGGATCGCCCGCGCCCGCCGACTCGCCATTTGGGATGATAATGTCCCGATAGTTCGGGGCGCGCGTCACGGGGGTCCGCCTGATGCCGCAGCAGCAGGCCGTCCACCGCGGCCTCCTCCATCACCCGGCCACCCAGCGCGCCGCCGCTGCCGTCGTCATGATTGCCGGTGATCCATGTCCAGTCGACCCGACCCACCAGTCCGCACAGCCGCGCTGCGACCTCCTCTGGCAGGCGTCCCGGTCCATCGCGATCGTGGAAACTGTCGCCCAGCATCCAGACCTCCCGCGCATCATGGCGGCTCATCAGCGCGTCCAGCCGGTCGAGCGTCGCGAGGCTGTCATAGGGCGGCAGCATCTGCCCGCCGCGCGCGTACCAACTCGCCTTTTCCAGATGCAGGTCGGCCAGGATCAGCGCGCGCCGCTCCAGCCAGAACAATGCGCCCTCTCCCAGGGCCAGAAAATCCTGCCCGCCAAAGCTCAACCGCGCCACGTTCCCCTTATGGTCCCGCAACCGCCCTCTTTCAAGCCACAGACCGGGGCGATAAAGGCGAGGGATGACCCAGGACCGACAGCCGCCCAGCGACCTGAAGATCGCGGCATTCTATTGCTTCGTACCCTTGCCCGACACGGCGGCGGTGCGGGAACGGTTGCTGGCGTTGTGCGAGGACGGCGGGATCAAAGGGACGATCATCCTCGCGCAGGAAGGCTATAATGGCACCGTCGCGGGACCGGATGCGGCGATCGACAGGCTGGTCGCCGTGCTCACCGACATGGCGGGCGCGGCGCGGGCGGAGATCAAATATGCCCGCACGCCCGACACGCCGTTCGGCAAGCTCAAGCTTCGCCTGAAGCGCGAGATCGTGACCATGGGGGTGACCGACCTCGATTTCAGCCGGAGCGGGCAGGATTATGTCGACCCGGCGGACTGGAACGCCCTGATCGGGGACCCGGCCACGCTGATCGTGGACACGCGCAACGCCTATGAGGTGGGGATCGGCAGCTTCGACGGCGCAATGGACCCCGCCACGCGCAGTTTCAGCCAGTTCCCGCAATGGCTGGCCGACCTTGCCGACGGGCTGAGCGAGGAGGAGCGCCGCGAACGTCCCCTCGCCATGTTCTGCACCGGCGGCATCCGCTGCGAGAAATCGACGGCGCTCGCCCGGTCGCTGGGGTTCGAGCGGGTCCATCATCTGAAGGGCGGCATCCTAGCCTATCTGGAGCAGGTCGATGCGGACGAGAGCCGCTGGCATGGCGATTGCTTCGTGTTCGATGAGCGGGTGGCGGTGGGCCACGGCCTCGCGCCCGGCCATCATGCGCTGTGCGGCGATTGCGGCATGCCGGTCCCGGAAGCGGAAGCCGAGGCGCATCGGGCGGCGTGCACGGGTTAGGACAGCCACCCGCCCGCATGCTATCTGCCTGAGCGGCAACGATAAGGGGACGATCCATGCGCGTCGCGGTGTTCGGGACCAAGGGCTACGACCGGCATTTCCTGACGGCGGCCAATGCGGCCTTCGGCCATGACCTCAGCTTTCTGGAGCCGCGGCTCGATGCCGACACCGCGCCGCTGGCGGCGGGGCATCAGGCGGTGTGCGTGTTCGTGAACGACCGGCTGGACGCGCCCGTTCTGGAGCAGCTGTCGGCGCTCGGTATCCGCGTCGTCGCGCTCCGATGTGCGGGCTATAATGGCGTGGACCTGCGTGCTGCGGACCGGCTGGGCATCGCGGTAGTGCGCGTACCCGCTTATTCGCCGCAAGCGGTGGCGGAGTTCACCATCGGCCTGCTCCTGTCGCTCGACCGGCGGATTCACCGGGCCTGGGCGCGGGTGCGGGAGAATAATTTCGCGCTCGACGGCCTGATCGGGCGCAATCTGGCAGGACGCACGGCGGGGGTGATCGGTACGGGCCGAATCGGCGCGCTGGTCGCGCGGACGTTGCGGTTGGGCTTTGGCTGCACCGTGCTGGCCAGCGATGTGGTGGAGGATGCCGAACTGATCGCCATGGGCGTGCGCTATGTCCCGCGCGAAACCCTGCTGACGGACAGCGATATCATCACCCTGCACTGCCCGCTGACGCCCGGCACCCGCCACCTGATCGACGCCGCCGCGCTAAGCCGGGCGCGTGATGGCGTGCAGATCGTCAACACCAGCCGGGGCGCGCTGATCGACACGGCGGCGCTGATCGCGGCGCTCAAGAACCACAAGGTCGGCGGCGTCGCCCTTGACGTCTATGAGCAGGAGGCGGACCTGTTCTTCGAGAATCTGTCGGACGAGATCGTGCAGGACGACATGTTCCAGCGGCTGCTGACCTTTCCCAATGTGCTGATCACCGGGCATCAGGCCTTTCTGACCGAGGAAGCCCTGAGCGCCATTGCGCAGACGACCCTGCAGAGCCTGACCGATGCGGAGGCCGGGCGCGATCTGGTCAACCGCGTGACCGGGGCCGTGGTCGTGGGCGGATAACGACCGTTCCGAAGGCAGACATTCCGGCCGCGCATCGCTACAACCCGGTCATGCACAGCCTTCCCATCTTCCTCCGCCTGACCGGACGCCCGGTGATCCTCATTGGCGATAGCGAGACAGCGGCGGCCAAGGGGCGCCTGCTCGAACGGGCAGGCGCGCGGGTAGTGGGCGAAGAGGCGCAAGCCGCCCTCGCCATCGTCGCGCTGGAGGATCGCGCGGGGCAGGACGCCGCCGCCGCACGCCTCCGCGCGCGCGGCATCCTCCTGAACGTCGTGGACCGGCCCGACCTGTGCGACTTCACCATGCCCGCCATCGTCGACCGCGATCCCGTGCTGATCGCGGTCGGCACCGGCGGCGCGTCGGCGGGTCTTGCCAAGGCGGTACGGCAGAGGATCGAGCGGCTGCTGCCGCCCGGCGTGGGCGCTCTCGCGCGGGCATTGGATGACGCCAAGACCGCGCTGCGCGCCCGCTGGCCCGA
>DASVNT010000100.1:0-7300 GCA_036383715.1 Sphingobium sp.
TGGTAATCTTGATGGCGCCACGGACGCGTATGAGACATCCCTCGCTCTCGATCCACGCAACCGCGTCGCCTATGTCGGCCTCGCGCAGATTGCCCAGTCGCAGGAACTGCCGGGCAAGGCGATCCGCTATTATGACGAGGCACTCTCGCTCGATCCCAAGGATGTGAGCACGCTGCAGCAGCAGGGTCTGGCGATGCTGGAAAAGGGTGCTGTCGAAAGCGCCCGTGGCAATCTCGCCCGCATCAAGGAAAGCTGCAAGACGCGCTGCACAGCCGCCGACGAACTGGCCACCGCGATCGCCAGCAACGGCGTGCGCCCTCCGCGCATCGTCTCCACATCGGAGTTGAAGCCGGTTCCGACGGGCACGCCGATCAAGGAGTGATGCGCGCAAATGGTGGATGACGGCGGGATTTAAGGTTCCGCCGATCCTCTGTCGTGCCTCTGCTGACGATCTGACTTCCCCTCGCTGAAACGGGGGGAATATCTTAGCCTATCGCAACGCCACCTTCACCGGCTTGCCCGCACGCGCCATGCGAATGTCGCTGGCGACTCCCGCATCCTGTCGCACGAAGCAGGTCTGCCCTTGCGAACGCAAGGTCGCGCACAGTTGCGCCGCTTCGCCGCGATTGCCGAAACCGCTCATGGCGAGGCGGTGGAAGGTGCGGCCTCCGAGGGTGACGGTGCCGGTGATCTTGCGATAGCCGCGACTTTCGAAGCTCTTGCCGCGTGCCTTGGTCCAGGCGTTGCTCGCAGTGCCGGTGCTGGCGAACGCGCCGATCTGCACCACCCAGTCGCTGCCGCCATGGACGGCGCCGGTGGAGGCGCTCGATTGCGGAATGGACAGGCCGCGCGGGCTGGGAGCGAAAGCCTGAGCGGCCTTGCCCTTGGGCGCGACCACGGGTTCGGCCAGCCGCTTCATCACCGCTTCACGCATCGGATCGGCGGAGGCGCGGATGAGGGGGGCGGGCGTCGTGTCCGGTGCGGGGGCGAACGCGGCGTCCGCGCTGGCATATTCCACGAGCTGCGCGGCGTCCGGTTCTGGCTGCGCCTCTGCAACGGCCTGCGGCTCCGGTTCCACCTGCCTTACGGCTTCGGCGGCGAGGGCGGCGGGTTCCAGCGGCTGGGTCGCGGCGAGCGAGGTCGGCTCGCTGTTGGACAGCGCGAGACGCGCAGGCAAGCCGCCGTCATCGGCACGCGGTACGACGCCGAGGAAAGAGGCGACGCGCTGCGACCACGCTCCGCCCTGCGCGCTGGCGGCCCACTGGCTGATGCGCTGCTGCAACTGATTGCCCGAGAGGTCCTGTCCGGCGACGAGGCGTGCCTGACCCCATTGGCCGCTGAGCGCGAGGGCATAGGCGAGATTCTGGCGCGTCTGCGCATCGGCTTCGGGCGCGCGGACGGCTTCGAGCAGCGCGCGGACGCCCTCATTGGCGTCGCCCGCCATCGCCATGGCAAGGCCATAGTCGGATGCGGGCAGGGCGTCGATATGGGCGCTCAGCAGGGCGCGTGCGCCCTCCGGGCTGCCCATGGCGGTGCGGACCAGCGACAGGCTGATGACCGTGCGCGCGTCGTTTGCGCCCAGCGTCATCGCATCCTCGAACGCGGTGCGGGCAGAGGCATAGCGGCCATTGGCGAGATAGGCGCGGCCCAGCAACGTGCGGGCGGAGGCGTCGCGCGGCTGCGCCTCGACCAGCCGTTCCGAGTCGAGGAGGGCGCGGGCGAAATCGCGTGAAGTCAGCGCCTGCTCGATCCCCATGGAGATGCTGCCCGCCTGCGACGATGCGATGGCCGGGCGCTGTTCCATCTTGGCCCCGCTGCACGCGACCATCGTGGACAACACGATGAGCGATGCGCCGCCGAGGCGCGAAAATGTCCTGCTGGTCATGGTCATGTCCCTATCCATGCCTTTCAGTTCAATCGGTGGTGCCGGACCGGACCTTTGGGTCGGCGGCCAGAGCGTCGATATTCGGATGCTGCGCGATCAGGGCGTCGAGCGCGCCGATCAGCAATTGCTGCGCCGACTGGTTCGTCACCGCGCTGAGCAGGCGCAGGCGCAGGTGGCGCGCTTCGTCGATGCGCAGGGTGAAGGCGCTTTTGCGCGCATCGGCGGCCCTGGTCGCGGGCGCCTTTGCCTTCGCCTTGCGCGGTGTCGCGGGCGGCGTGAGTTTCGCTGCTATCTGGACAATCTCCGCCACGGGGACGGATGTTGCCAGTTGCGCGCGTTCTTCGTCGCGGCGCGCGAGCGTCTGCTGTATCGCAGCAATATGCTGCGCCACGGGAGAGGGGGTGGGTGCTGTGACAACGGCGGGCGCGATGTCCTCGGCATCCTCGCCCATGTCGTTCCAGCCTAGGTCGTCCAGCGACGATACGGCGCGCGGCCCCAGCGTGGGGCCAAGGCCCGCGACCGTCGAGCGACGCATGGCGGGTCGCGCGGCACCCTTGCGGGCCAGCAGGCTGGAGGTGAGGGAGGCGGCGGCCTTGGGTTCCATCGCGCAGCCTCCTTATGAACCGAGCACGCGGCGGCCAAAGCCGGCGGGCTGGCGCGGGGCGGGCGGCATGTTGCCGGGCGTGAAGACCGTGCGGCGGAAGTTCCGTTCCAGCCGATCGGCGATGTACGTCCACAGCGCCTCGATCTCCTGCGCCGATTTGCAGGTCGGCGCGAGTTCCATGACGGTGCGGCCATCGATCATCGAGGAGGCGAAGTCGGTACGCTGATGCACGATGATCGGCGCGACGGTGCCATGCTGTGACAGGGCAATGGCCGCTTCGCCGGTGATGCGTGCCTTGGGCGTGCCAGCGTTGACGACGAAGATGAGCGGTTTTTGCGCGCGTTCGCACAATTCCACGGTCGCTCCTACAGCGCGCAAGTCATGCGGCGAGGGGCGTGTCGGCACCACGATCAGCTCCGCCACGGAAATGACGCTCTGGATCGCCATGGTGATGGCGGGTGGCGTATCGATGACCGCGAGCTTGAACCCCTGCAGGCGCAGGGTTTCGAGGTCGGCGGCGAGGCGCGCCACTGTCGTATGCGCAAAGGCGGGATATTCGTCCGCGCGTTCGTTCCACCAGTCGGCGAGCGAACCCTGCGGATCGATGTCGATCAGGACGACCGGGCCCATGCCCGCCCGTTGCGCCTGCACGGCCAGATGCCCGGAAAGCGTCGTCTTCCCTGACCCGCCCTTTTGCGACGCGAGCGCCAATATCCTCACGCGAAGACCCCCATGGATGGAAATTCAGCGGCGAAACTCGCATGCGGGGTGCTAAAATCCGGTTAACCGGTCTGGCGCGTGCTTTTCGGGGGCAGAGGCACGGCTTTCAATTTTTTACGGAAAATGCGCCAATCTCAACAGATGATGTATGCGAGTGAGGATCATTGGTGCTATAGTCGTCTTGCGACCCGAAGGTGCCTTAACAACACCTTTTACTGGCCCGGCAGAGTGATCTGCCGGGCCATTTTTTGGCCTGCGCATGGTATGGGGCGAATGGATGGTGCTTTTCTGCCAGAAAACCACCGAAATGGACGAAACCACTATAGTTATGGGCTTGTTAACCATCGCCGGTTTATATCGACCGTAAGAAAGTGGTTGGAGGACCAAGTTATCATGAGAGCAGCGTTGGTGGGGACCATCGTGGCGACAGCAGCAGCAATGGCGGCAACGCCGGCGACTGCGGATGTCAAAGCCGGTGTCGACGCATGGCAGCAGGGCGATTACGCACGCGCCATCACGGAATGGCGGCCACTGGCCGCCGCCGGGGATGCCGATGCGCAATTCAATCTGGGGCAGGCGTATAAGCTGGGCCGGGGTGTTCCCGTCGACCTGCCGATCGCGATGGACTGGTTCCGCAAGGCTTCGGTGCAGGGGCATCCCCGCGCTGCCGACAACCTGGGCCTTCTCCTGTTCCAGCAGGGCAAGCGGGATGAGGCTCTGCCCTTCATCCGCAAGTCGGCGGAACGCGGTGAACCGCGCGCGCAATACATACTCGCCACGGCGATGTTCAATGGTGACATCGTGGCGAAGGATTGGGTCACGGCCTATGCGCTGATGACGCGGGCGGCTGCCTCCGGCCTGACGCAGGCGCAGAACAGCCTCGTGACCATGGACAAATATATCGGCACCGACGACCGTCAAAAGGGTCTGACGCTGGCCGCGAAGATGGCGGACACGGCAAAGCCCGATGCGGTGATGGCAGCGGCAAGCCCGCAGCCGGTCGCGTCTCCGGCTCCCGTGAAGTCTGCCGCGGCCAAACCCCCGGCACCCGCGCAACCGCGTGCGGTCGCCAGTGCATCGGGCAGTGCGCCACCGCCGCCATCGCGTGCGTCGGCGCCGCCACCTTCACCGACACCTGTTTCCGAAGATCCGCCTCCTAAGGCGCAGGCTTCGTCCGGCGAAGGCCTTCGCGGCCGTCCGGCGCCACCACCACCGCGCAGTACGGCCAAACCGCCGCCACCTGTCAGCGTGGCGCAGGCTCCGCCGGGCAGGGACACCTCTACGGCTCCGCCATCCGGCGTGAAACCGGCAAAACCACCGGGGCGTCCGCCCGGCAGCGAGGTTGCGATTGGCAAGCCGCCGCCATCCGGCAACTGGCGCGTACAACTCGGCGCGTTCAAGGAAGCTCCGCGCGCGAAGGCGCTATGGCAGAATGCGACGTCAAAGGTTCCGGGCTTGTCATCGTACAAGCTGTACCTGCTCGCAGGCGGCGATGTTACGCGCGTGCAGGCCGGACCATTGGCCAGCCAGGCGGATGCCCAGAAGCTATGCGGGAAACTGCAGGCGTCAGGCTATTCCTGCCTCGTGAAGCAGAATTAGCGAAAGCTGCGGTTTATCAGGGATTTATAGCGCGCGTCAGCGGGCGCCGGGACGCCATGTCCTGCGTTCTTCTGCCGCTCGCAGGACTTCATAGGCTGTCTGTACGGCATGGAAGCGCTTGGCCGCTTCGGCATCGTCCGGTTTGATATCGGGATGGTTTTCCTTCGCAAGCTGGCGCCAGCTGCGTTTGACCGTCTCGAAATCGGCATCGCTGTCGAGGCCCAGCACGTCCAGCGCGCGCATCTCGTCGCTTGACCGCGATCCGTCGCCGGGACCGCCCCAGCCATGATAGGCGCTGGAGCGGTATCCGCTGGCGTCGCGCGTCTCGTCATGGGTGCGGCGCTCGCGTTCCTCGGCGTCCAGACCCGCGAAATAATCCCAGCCCTTGTTGTACTCCGCGGCGTGATCCTGGCAGAAAAACCAGCGTTCCGGGCTGTTCGGAGACTTGGGAGCGGGGCAGTTGCCGGCCTGGTCACAGCCATGACGATCGCACAGCCGCACGGACTGGGCCTCGCGCCCGCCTTCATAGCTGCGCCAGCGGGGAAAACCCCAGTCGTCATTTCGCCGATTTCTTGCCATCCGGCCAATGTAGCGTCGTGCGCGCCTCTAGGGAAGGGAGTGCGGCGGCGACTTATGCTGTCGTGACCGGAAACCTGTGTTTCAGAGCCATTGCGCCAGCCAGTCGGCCAGTGCCTGCGGCGTCATATGCCGCGCGTCGGCCAGCGCGAACAGGCGTCCGTCGTTCAGCAACTTGTCCGTCTTCGGATCGACGATCAATATCGCGGGCACGCCCTTCACCTTGTCCACGCCATAGTGGCCGGGGATTTGCAAGTTCTTGTCCATCCGGCCCACGTCGACCGTGACGACGACATAATGGCGGGCCACGAACGCCTTCACGTCCGGCAATTTCAGCACCCCCGCGAACACGCGGCAATCGGGGCACCAGTTGCCGCCGAGATCGATCAGCAGCTTCTTGTTCTGCTTCTTCGCCAACGCCTTCGCCGCTGCGACCTGTTTGTCCGCATCCGCCTTCTCGTCATAGGGCAGCGGTAGCGGCTGTCGTAGCTGGTCGAGGTTCGCGGCCTTCACACGCGGTGCAGGCACGGCATGGGCGCCTGAAGCCCCCCAAAGGAGCGTCACAGCGGCAAGAGCGGGCAGAACAGACCGAAACGTCATGGAGTGCTCCCTGAGAGGTGGGGGCCATCCTAGCGCAAGTCACTCAACTGGAAAAGTAGACATTGCGTCGCCCGGCGGGGGCGTGAAATGCCAGAGGGTCTGTAAGCCGGGTTCTGTCCACCATCCTTGCGGACGGATGGGCGATCATTCCTCTTGGACGGCCGTTACCGGACGCCTCTAGCAACCAACCCGAGCGGTCGGGCCGAAACAAGCCCTGTGGAGTTGCCTCCACGCGCCGCCCCTATTCGGTCTTGCTCCCGGTGGGGTTTACCATGCCGTCCGCCGTTGCCGTGGACGCGGTGCGCTCTTACCGCACCCTTTCACTGTTCACGGGGCCGAAGCCTGTCGTGACCTGCTCTCTGTTGCACTGTCCCTGACCCCTTGCGGGGCCGCCGGACGTTATCCGGCACCGTTGTTTCGTGGAGCCCGGACTTTCCTCGCCGGTTTTGACACCGCCGCGATCGCCCGACCCTCTGGCGAGGGGGGCTATAGCGCAGTGGAACCGTTCGGCAAGCACCAAGCGATTTCCGTTCGTCCTGAGCTTGTCGAAGGACTGTACTTTCTTCCAGAGGCATCAAAGAGAGAAGGGCAACCCTTCGACAAGCTCAGGGTGAACGGGGAGGAGGTGGAAAACTCAATCATCCCCACGCGGACGGGGCAGCAGCAGGGCGAGCAAAATGGCCCGGCATTCGCCGTCGATGATTCCGTCGATCAGTTCGGGGCGAAAGCGCCGCTGGAACGCCGTGACCGCCGCCTCCGGCTCCGCAATGTCATAGCCGAAGCGTTGCAGCGCCAGCAGGAAGCCACCGTCGGACCAGTGCGGATCCATCAGGTTCTTGGTCGGCCGGGGCAGGGCCAGGCGCACGCGCGCCAGCCTGGCCCAGGGGAATAGCTCACCAGGGTCCAGCTTGCGCGTAGGGGCGATGTCGCTATGACCCACGACATTGCCGCGCGTGATGCGGTGGCGCAGGACGATGTCGTTGATGAGCGGAATGAGCGCGTCGATCTGCGCATCCGGAAAGGGCTTGTAACCCCATTCATGGCCCGGATTGACGAGTTCGATCCCGATGCTGGCGGAGTTGATGTCGTCTATGCCGCGCCAGTGCGATCGGCCTGCGTGCCAGGCGCGCTTCGTCTCATCGACCATGCGCACGATATTGCCGTCCTCGGTGACGAGATAATGGCTGGAAACCTTTGAGGCGGGGTTGGCGAGCCATTGGATCGCGCTCTGGGCGTCCGGCATACCGGTATAGTGCAGGACAAGCATCGTGATCGGAAGCGAGCGGTCGTCGAAATTGGGAGACGGCGTTTCGATC
>DASVNT010000101.1:0-5454 GCA_036383715.1 Sphingobium sp.
CTTGATCGCGCCGCCGGTATCCTGCGCCACCCACACGCCGCTCGCCTCGCCACGGTCCACCGACAGCAGGACGGGCGCGCCCAGCGGCACGAACTTGGGATCGGCGGCCACGGTCGCGCGCGGCGTCACCGCCACGCCCAGCGCGCCCAGCGGCCCCGCGCCGGTCTGCTCACGAAAGAAGATGTAGCTGCGATTCTCGTTCATGATCGCGCGGCCTTCGGCGGGATGGCTGCGCAGCCATCCCATGATGTCCTGCATCGACCCGGCCTGAATCAGCCCGCGATCCTTCATCAGCTTGCCGATGCCGGTATAGTCGCGCCCGTTCTGCCCGGCATAGCCGACGCGCATGACGCTGCCATCGGGCAGGCGCAGGCGGCCCGATCCCTGAACCTCCAGAAAGAACAGCTCGATCGGATCATTGGCATAGGCGATTTCCAGCCCCCGCCCGGCCAGCGAGCCGCCGGTGATCAGCGCCCGATCGTCGAAGGGGACGAACTTCGTGCCGTCCACCTTGCCGCGAATCGTCTTGCCCTTCAGGCTGTCGCTGAACAGGCCGAGGTCGACGTCGACGAGGTTGTCCGGGCGGCGATAGATCGGCGTCTGGCAGGCGGAGGTGGCGGTGCGGCACCCGGCGATTTCCGGCTCATAATAGCCGGTGGCATAGGCCTTGCCGTCGCTGACCTGTACCGCCTCGAAATTGCGACGGAAGAATTCGCGCGCCTGATCGTCGCTCCAGCTCGCGGCGTTGCTGCACGCATTCTGCCAGTCGCTCGTGCTGGTAAGGGCGGAGGTATCGGCGCGGCGCAGCAGCGAGGGGCAGGTGGCGCGGAACGCCCGCAGCGCATCGGCGAGGCGCGCGCCGTCGCGCGGCAGCAGCGTGTCGATATCGGGACCGGGCGTCACGCCCGCGGCAAAGGCGGTGCCATCCGTGCTGACCGGCGCGGTCACGGTCGGTGCGGGCATCGGGCGCGGGGTTGGCCGGGGCGTGGTCGAGGGGCGCGGCGGGGGCAGGCCGCCGCCCGACCGCTCGCCTTCGGGAATGACCGTACAGCCCGCCAGCGCGAAACTGAGGGCCGTCATCGCGGCCAGACTTCTCCAGCGGCGCATGGCCCCCGTCCCCTTTAGTTTATTGCGGTCGAGATCAGACTTCGGCCAGAATTCAGACTTCGTCGGTGGCGACCAGCGTCCAGTCCGGCGACCGGCTGCGCAGATCGCGCGAGAAGGTCCACATCTCGTGCGTCGGGATGGCGTCCTCCAGCGATCCTGCGATCACCGTGCCTTCCGAATCGCGGGTGATCGCGGCGATGTCCGCCTCGAACTGCACCGTGATCTGCGCGGTCGATCCGGCCAGAGCCGCCTCGGTGATACGCGCAGTATCGATGCGAACCAGCCGGTTGTCGAGCACATGGCCCGCCGCCAGACGATCGTCGATGGCGGTCGCGAACGCGCCATAGACATCGGCGTCGCACAGCAAGCGCAGGCGCTCCTTCTCACCCTGCCAAAAGGCTTCGAGGATCATGCCATAGGCCGCGCGCGCGCCCGTCAAGAAGCGCGTCACGTCAAAGCTGCGGTCGGACGCGATGATCGCACGCACGCCGTTCTGCGCATCGGGGGCCAGCAGCGCGTCTCCGAGGCGCACCGGATCGGGCCGGGCGTCGACGGTCGTGCGCGGGGTGGAGACAGCGACCGGCTGCCGGTCGTCCACGGGCGCGGGCATCTGTTGCTCATGGCCCGTCCGCTTGCCCAGCACCGAATAGAGGCGCAGCGCCAGCAGCGCAAAAATCATGGCAAGAATGACGATGACGGTCACGACGCTCCCAAACCTTCCTGTACTGCCAGACCGGCAACCGTTGGTCGGTCACCGGCGCAGCCAGCGACTGACATAGGAAATTTATGCGCGGGATACAAATCCGCACCGCCGCCAATGTCGCGGCCCTGTGACAAGCCCGTGCGATCCGACGACATCAGCCGTAACGATAGCACGGAATCCTGTCCCTTTCGACCGGCATCGCGCCAAAACGGACGACATCGCCCAAGGTTGCGCCCGATCAGAGAAATTCCGCCACCGACGACAGGAAATCGGGGAATCGGTCGTGGTGGAGCCAATGCCCCGCCCCGTCATAGACGATGGTCCGCCGATCCGCGAAATGCTGCGCGCGGCCATCCTCCTCCGGATTGGTGGTCCAGCTTTCGGTGCCATAATAAAGTAGTGTCGGCGCCGTCACCTGTTGCCAGTAATGCGCGCCGTCCACCGCGAAATCATGCGGGGTGAACATGGCGACGCGCGGGTCGAACTTCCACGACCAGCCGTCAGGATGACGGCGCGCGCCCTGCAGGGCGAGGTGGCGGGCCTGCTCCGCGCTGAGGTGCGGATTGCCCTTGGCCATGCGCCCGACCATCTCCTCCACATCGGCAAAACGGCGCTGCGAGGTGGCGCGCGGGTCGCGGCGCTTGCCCACCCACTCCTGCAGCCGGGCCACCGGACCGACCTTCGCCCAGTTGGCGATGGCATTGGGTGCGGGGCCGAGGCCGTCGACCACCACCAGCTTCTCCACACGGTCCGGGTACAGCGCGGCATATTGCCAGCTGATGTTGCCGCCGAAACTATGGCCCAGGATCGTGACTGTCGCATCGCCCAGATGCTCGATCAGTTCGACGAGGTCGAGGACATGATAGGGGGTGAGATAGCCGCCGTCGGGCGACCAGTCGCTGTCGCCATGGCCGCGCAGGTCCATCGCGACGACGTGGAAGCGGTCCCGCAGGGCGCGCGCCGTCCAGTCCCAGCTGCGCGCATGGTCCGCATTGCCGTGCAACAGGATCAGCACCGGCGCACCCTGATTCCCCCAATCGAGATAATGGATGCGCAGCCCCTGCGACTCGACAAAGCAGGACACGGGTTCGACGGCGCTCTGCGCCATATCTGCGTTGGGGGCTGCATCGGGTGCTGCATCGGTCTGGGTCATGGCGCCAAGCCTATCAGTGCCGGGCGGCGGCGCGCCAGAGGGGCAAATGGCATAGCGCAGGGGCGATACCGGCCTGTCGCTCCCTCTGGTATTTTGCACAAAATGCTCTAATCGCGGGCACCAGCGCCCGTCGCGGCGATCCGTTTTTGCCACGCAGAAAGACCCTTGAATGACCGACGCACCAGAGAGCTTCGTCAACGGCACCGACGACCAGCCGCAGATCGGCCTGATCGCGCAATATGTGAAGGATCTCTCGTTCGAGAACCCCAACGCGCCCGCCGTCTATTCCTGGAACAGCCAGCCGCAGATCGACATCCAGTTCAACATCTCGACGCAGCAGCCGGGCGACGATGTGCACGAGGTCGCGCTGAAGATCACGGCCAAGGCCGTGGCCGAGCAGGGCACCACCTTTGCCGTGGAACTGGTCTATGCGGGCCTGTTCGGCGTGCAGAACATCAGCGCCGACCAGCTCCAGCCGTTCCTGCTGGCGGAGGCCCCCCGCCTCCTCTTCCCGTTCGCCCGCCGCGTGCTGGCCGACACGACGCAGGATGGCGGCTTCCCGCCGCTGCTGCTCGACCCCATCGATTTCGGCGCGCTGTATCTGCAGCAGCAGGCCGGCGTCGAAGGCATTGCGAACGCAGAGCCCGCCGGCCACGCTTGATCCGGGCCTGATCCGGTTTCCCCCGGCGATTATGACATGATAATAACCGGGGGAAATTTACGCCCATGAACCTCCTGAAAGCCACCGGCACCATCGGCGGACTGACCCTGGTCAGCCGCGTGCTGGGCATGGTGCGCGACATGCTGATGGCGCGCTATGTCGGCGCGGGCTTCGCGTCCGACGCCTTCCTGATCGCCTGGCGCCTGCCCAATTTGTTCCGCGCCCTGTTCGCGGAGGGGGCTTTTTCCGCCGCCTTCGTCCCCATGTTCAACCGGGTGATGGCCGCGAACGTCGATCCCGACGATCCGCTGGCGGGCAGGCGGGCCGCCATCGTCTTCGCGGGCCGCGTGCTGTCGGTGCTGGTGCCGTTCCTGACGATCTTCACGGTCATCATGATGGTCGCCGCCGGGCCGGTGGTCTATGCGATGACGGGCGGCTTTCCCGATGGCGGGGCGGAGAAATTCGCGCTCGCCCGGCACCTCACCCTCATCACCTTCCCCTATCTCGGCCTCATCTCGCTCACCAGCCTGCTGGGCGGCATCCTCAACAGCCTCGACCGCTTCTGGGTGAACGCCGCCGCACCGGTGTTGCTCAACATCTGCATGATCGTCGCCATCGTCGTCTTTCGCGGCGACAGCGAGGTGGAGACGGCGGTGACGCAGGCGATCGCCGTCACCCTGTCCGGCGCGATGCAGCTGCTCTGGCTCATCTGGTCCTGCCGCCGCGAAGGCGTGGTGCTGCGCCTGGGTCGCCCCCGCCTGACGCCGGACGTGCGCAAGATGCTGGCCGTCATCGGTCCCGCCGCGATCGGACAGGGTGCGATCCAGTTCAACCTGCTGATCTCCACCAGCCTCGCCGCGCGCTTCCTGCCGCAGGGGGCGGTCAGCTACATCTATTATGCCGACCGGCTGAACCAGTTGCCGCTCGGCCTGATCGGCATCGGCGTGGGCACGGCGATCCTGCCCGCCCTGTCGCGGCAAATCGGCTCCGGCGATCCGCAGGCGGCCAGCACGACGCAGAACCGGGCGATGGAACTGTCGCTGTTCCTCGCCCTGCCCGCCGCCATCGCGCTGTTCGTGTCAGCCATCCCGATCATTCGCGGCGTGTTGCAGCATGGCGCGTTCACCGCCGCCGACACGCTGGGCAGCGCGGCGGTCCTCGCCGCCTTTGCGCCAGGGGTTCCCGCCTATGTGTTCATCAAGGTGCTGACGCCGGGGTTCTACGCCCGGTCCGACACGCGCACACCGGTACGGATCGCGTTCGTCGCGATGCTGGTGAACCTGATCGGCAACCTCACGCTGATCTGGCCGCTGGGCGCGGTGGGCATCGCGCTCTCCACCGCCGTATCCGCATGGGTGAACGTGGCGCTCCTCTACTGGACCCTGCACAGGCAGGAGCATCTCCAGATGGATGCGCGCTTCCGGGCCAAGGCGCTGCGCATGGTGGCGGCGGGCGTCGCCATGGGCGGGGCGCTCTGGGGCCTCAACCTTGTGCTCGATCCCTATATGGCGGGCGCTTTCTGGACGCGCATCGCCGCGCTCGGCCTGCTCTGCGGCGGCGGCGGCCTCGTCTATGGGCTGGCGTCCTTCCTGTTTGGCGCGTATCGGCTCTCCGAACTCAAGGCGCAGTTCCGGCGCAAATAAGCATGAGGCACGAAGCAATGCGTATCCTGTCCGGCATCCAGCCGACCGGCAATCTCCACCTCGGCAATTATCTGGGCGCGATCCGCAACTGGGTCGCGATGCAGGATGCCATGACGGACGCCGACGAGTGCTTCTTCTTCCTCGCCGACATGCACGCCATTTCGGTGCATGAGGAACGGGCGCAGCG
>DASVNT010000102.1:0-2209 GCA_036383715.1 Sphingobium sp.
TCGCCATAGGATTTGCCCGCCGCAACGATGCCCAGCGTCCGTTTCGGTGCATCAAACACGACCCGGTCGATGCCGTTGGCCCGCACGAAGGTGTGGATTAGCGGCAGGCGATGCTCGACGACGATCTGCTCCTCGCGCAGCGGATTGTAGGCCGCCTGCTCGATGTTGATCCCCGCAGGCAGGCCGTCGGGCCGTTCCGGCACAACGATGTCGATGCCGTCCAGGTCAAGGTCGATGGTGGCGGTCTGCTCGGCAACCTCGTTCACGCATTTGATGCCGACCCATGATCCGCTGAAGCGTGACAGGGCAATGCCGAGCAGCCCGAAGCGCAATATCTCCTCGACATTGGCGGGATAGAGCGACGGGATGAGGCTTGCGGCCACTGCCTGTTCGCTCTGGTGCGCGACGGTGGAGGATTTGCCCGCATGATCGTCACCATAGAAGACCAGCACGCCACCGTTGCGATGCGCGCCTGCATAATTGCCGTGCTTAAAAGCGTCACCGGACCGGTCGACCCCCGGACCCTTACCGTACCATGCCGCAAAGACACCGTCGAACTTGGCACCGGGCACAGCATCGAGTTGCTGCGTGCCGCGGACGGCGGTGGCGGCGATGTCTTCGTTGACCCCGGGCTGGAACCGGATGTCCGCGGCGCTCAGGCGATCGCCGATCGACCATAAAGTGGTATCGACATTGCCGAGCGGCGATCCACGATATCCAGTGATGTAGCCCGCGGTATTGAGTCCGCGGCGTTGATCCATGTCCTTCTGCGCGAGCATCGCGCGTGCAATCGCCTGCGTGCCGTTCATCACGACACGCCCCCGGCTCAAGGCCCATTTGTCGTCCAGAGACACCGTCCGTAACGCCACAATCGCTGATCCAGGCACATCATTCTCCCAATGGAGTGGACCTTTAGCGAGAGACCATCCCTTCCGCTGTCAATCTGGCGACACCAACCCACAAAAGTTCCGCGGTGTCGCGAAAGCGACAGCGAGAGCGCATCGCGGGCGCTAGGTTCCTGAAAAGGGGAAGGACTCATCCATGCAACGCCAGCATAATATTATGGACCTGCGTCGCGCTGCCTTACGGGCGCTGCCGCGTCCGATCTTCGATTATCTCGACGGCGGGGCGGAAGATGAAATCGTTCTGCGCCGTGCGACCGGCGCATATGATGATATCGAGTTGCTTCCGCAGGCGCTGGTTGATCTGTCGGCGTCCAATCACGAAACGCAGATTTTCGGGCGCACCATACCGTTTCCCTTGATGCTGGCGCCGACTGGCCTGACCCGCTTGTTTCACAAGGATGCCGAAGTTGCGGTCGCTGAAGCGGCTAACAAGGCTGGATTGCCTTACTGCCTTTCGACTCTGGGCACGACCACGATGGAGGAGTTCGCGCGCTTGACGACCGCGCCGCGGTTGTTTCAGATCTATATCTTCAAGGATCGCGGGCTGACGGAGGAGTTCATCTCTCGCGCCCAGGAAGGCGGATATGATGGTCTGGTACTGACTGTCGATACTCTGGTCGCGGGCAAGCGCGAGCGCGATCTCGTCAACGGCCTCAGCCTTCCGCCGCGCCTCAACGCGCGCACCTTCCTGCAATTTGCCGCAAAGCCACGATGGTCGCTTCCCGCTTTGTTTGGGCGCAAGTTTGATTTCGTTAACGTCGCGCACCGCGTCGCGACGATGTCGGACAAGCAGGTGCCGCTTCATGTCTATGTCGCCGGCCAGTTCGACAACTCCGTAACGTGGAAAGATGTCGAATGGCTGGCTGCACGGTGGAAGGGACCGCTGGCGGTCAAGGGCATCCTGCGGGCGGAGGATGCCCGGCAGGCGAGCGAATGCGGAGCCGACACCGTGATGATCTCCAACCATGGCGGCCGCCAGCTTGAGACGGCGGTGGCGCCGATCGACCAGATCGCGTCGGTTGCTGATGCGGTCGGGGGCAAGGTCAAGATCATCTGCGACGGCGGGATTCGGCGGGGCTCGCATATCGTCAAGGCGCTGGCGCTGGGCGCGGACGCCTGCTCGATCGGCCGTCCCTATCTTTACGGGCTTGCCGGCGGCGGGGCGCAGGGCGTCTCGCGCGCGCTGGACATCATGCGAGAGGAATATGAGCGCACGATGGCGCTTCTCGGCGCGGCGACGCCGCGGGATCTCAAGCCGTCCATGCTCAAGAGGATCGGGCCACGCGCATTAAGTGGCAGCTGAC
>DASVNT010000103.1:0-20134 GCA_036383715.1 Sphingobium sp.
CGGCGGGCCAGTTCCTCGCGCAGGCGCGCCGCAATCGTGTCGTCCGCCTGCTCCCCCATTGTCATGTGCCGCTTGCCTTTCTGTGATGCGGACAATTCCGCACAAAACCGCACATCTCGTCAAGCATTTGTGCGGGGACTGCGAAAAGACCGGACGGGCCGGGCGAAACTGGCAAGAGCTGCCGATGGCTGTCCGGTGGCGCGCAGCCTTACGCCGGGACATCACCCAGACGGAGATGTGCCATGGCTATTGCCTCCATTCCTAACCCTTCCCGACGGCGCTTGCTGCTGGGGATCACATTGTTGCTCGCCGTGCTGGCGGGCTGCTTCATCGCCGGTCGCCTGATCGCTGCCGACGCCGAAGGCGCTGATCCCGACGCCATCGGCAGCGGCACGTTGATGTTGCGCGACAAGGGCGTGGCGAAGGAGGTGCCCGCTGTGCGCCTCGGCACCGACATGGACGTGACGGTCAGCGGCCAGATTGCCCGCGTGCGCGTGACGCAGGCGTTCCGCAACACCAGCGCCAAATGGATGGAGGCGAGCTACCTCTATCCCCTCCCCGAAGACGGCGCGGTGGACAGTCTGAAGATGGTGGTCGGCAACCGCGTGATCGTCGGCCATATCAAGCGCCGCGCGGAGGCGCGCGAAATCTATGAGAAGGCGCGGGCGTCCGGGCAAAAGGCGGGGCTGGTCGAGGCGGAGCGGCCCAATATGTTCCGCAACAGCGTCGCCAATGTCGGGCCGGGCGAGACGGTGCTGATCGCCATCGACTATCAGGCGCCGGTGCGGCAACTGGGCGGCGAGTTCGCACTGCGCTTGCCGCTGGTCGTCGGTCCGCGCTACGTCCCGCCGCACAGCGTCACGGATGCCAAAGGCGCGGTGGACGCGGAGGCTGTTACGGCTCCGATGGCTGCGCCTGCGCTGGGCAAGACGCTGAACCCCGTGTCGATCACCGTGCATCTCGCCCCCGGCTTCGTGCCCGCCAATCTGATCAGCCCCTATCATCGCATCGCTGTGGAAGGCGCGGGAGAAGCGCGGACCATTCGGCTGGCCGATGGCGATGTGCCCGCCGACCGCGATTTCGAACTGCGCTGGCGCTCCGCAAGCGCCGATCCGACCATCGGTCTGTTCCGGCAGGTGGTGGACGGGTCCAGCTATCTGATGGCGTCGATCGTCCCGCCGGCGCAGGATCGCATCGGCACCGTGCCCCCGCGTGAGATGATCTTCGTCATCGACAACAGCGGTTCCATGGGCGGCCAGTCGATGATCGCGGCGAAGGACAGCCTGACCTATGCGCTGGGCACGTTGCGCCCGCAGGACAGCTTCAACATCATCCGCTTCGACGACACGATGACGCGGCTGTTCGACCAGCCGGTGCGGGCCACGGCGGACCAGATCGCGGTCGCCCGCCGCTTTACCGACGGGCTGAAAGCCGATGGCGGCACGGAGATGCTGCCCGCTCTCAACGCTGCCCTCGAAGACACGCAGCCGCAGGATCGCTCCACCGTGCGGCAAGTCGTCTTCCTGACCGACGGCGACCTGTCGAACGAGAAGGAGATGATGCAGGCGATTGCCGCAAAGGGCGGTCGCAGCCGGATATTCATGGTCGGCATTGGCTCCGCGCCCAACAGCTATCTCATGCACCGCATGGCGGAGGCGGGTCGCGGCACCTACACCAATATCGGGTCGGGTGAGGAAGTGGCGGCCAAGACGACCGCGCTGCTCGACCGGCTGAAAGCCCCCGTCGTGCGCGATGTCGCGGTGACGGTGGAGGGCGCGCCCCTCGACATCACGCCGCGCCGCCTGCCGGACCTCTATGCGGGTGAGCCGCTGGTGCTGCTAGGCAAGGGCGAGGCGCTGACGGGCAAGCTGACGGTCAGCGGCATCATCGGGGACAAGCCGTGGACTCAGACGGTGGACCTGTCGTCCGCCACGGACAGCCCCGCCGTCGCAAAGCTGTGGGCCAATCGCCGCATCGCCGATGTGGAGGCCGCGCGCTCCTCCGGCGAGACGGACGACGCCACCGCTGACGAGGCGGTCGCGCAGCTCGGCCTCGCCTATGGCATCGTCACCGGCCAGACCAGCCTCGTCGCGGTGGACGAGACGCCGAGCCGCCCGGAGGGTGCGACGCTGACGAAGGAAGAACTGCCGCTGCTGCTCCCCGCCGGATGGGATTTCGACACGCTGTTCGCCGGGCAAGTGGCCCATGCGGAAAGGGCATCCGATGCGATAGCCGGTGAAGCAGAGGCGATGGACCTGCCGCAGACGGCGACGGGCTATGCCGCGCTGATCGGGCAGGGGGCGGTGCTGCTGCTGATCGGTGTCGCCGGCCTCGTCGCCACCCGCCGCCGTGGGGAGGCACGGGCATGACCGCGATGCTTGCCCGGATGTTGGGCGATATGCTGAACGGAGGGCGCGCGGTCACGCGCGTCCTTCTGCTCATGGTCTGCGCCATGGGGCTGGCGCTGATGGCGAAGGGGGCGATCATCCCCGTCAAGGCGGGAGTCGCGCAGGTCCTGCTGGAACGCTCCTTCGCGGAGAGCCGGGCGGCGGGGCGGCCTGTGCGGCCATGGCCGTGGGCGGATACGGCGCCGGTGGCGCGCATCGGCATCGCTCGGCTGGGCGTGGAGCGTATCGTGCTGTCGGGCGGGTCGGGGCAGGCGATGGCCTTTGGTCCGACCGAGATGCCGGGCGCGCGGGATGCCCGCGTCACCATCATGGCCGCGCACCGCGACACGCATTTCGCCTTTCTGGCGCGGGCGCGGGTCGGGGATGTCGTGACGGTGGAGCCGGTGAAGGGGCAAGTGCGCCGCTATCGCATCACCGGATTTCAGGTGGCGCGCTGGGACCGCTTTGCCGTGCCGCGCGACACGGCGCGGCCCTTGCTGGGGCTGGTGACATGCTATCCGTTCGACGCGACCGAGCGAGGGCCGATGCGGTTTATCGCTTGGGGGGAGGAAGTGTGAGGTGCGGCGTGAACGGCAACAGTGCCTCATACACCGCCAGCTCCGGTTTACCCGCCACCGCCATGCCGGCTCGCAACAGATGCGTATGCGCCACGATCTCGGCTTGTTGCTCCAGGCCGTAGCGGTCGAAGGGCCTGCCCGGTTCGATGCGATAGTCATAACGGCAAAAGGGGTGGCGCATGAGGGGCAGATACCAGCGCCCGCGTTGCTGCGATTGCAGGACATGCGTCATCTCGTGCAGGAAGAAGGCCTGAACCTGTATCGTCTCGCTCGCAAAACAGGCGCACCATGCGTCGCTGTCGGGGGCGATGTGGAGATGGCCCATGGGCGCCATCACGACGCGGGTGGGCTGGAATGGCCACCAGCGCCAGCGGCGGATGCGCACCGGATCGGGGTCGAGCGCGGCGCCGAACATGCCCGCCACCAGCGCGCGTTCCGGTGCGGTGAGCGGGCGTTCCTCCCTCATGGTCCTTAGATAAAGGTCGCGAAGACGGGCACCACGATCATCGCGGCGACTATGAGGCCGAGCGCGGCAAACCAGTTGTACGGGGCGGGAAGGCCGCGCATGGATATACTCCGTCTCGGTGGCCGGTGCGGCGATCCTAATGGCACGGGCCAGCCTTGGCCAGTGCCATGACCGGCGTCAGAACGCCTTGCTGATCGAGCAGGCGGCCGGGCCGAGAATGACGACGAACAGCGTCGGCAGGATGAACAGGATCAGCGGCACGGTCATGATCGCGGGCAGCCGTGCGGCCTTTTCCTCCGCGCGCATCATGCGTTCGTGCCGGAATTCCGCCGACAGCACACGCAGCGCAGAGGCCAGCGGCGTGCCGTATTTCTCCGTCTGGATCATGGTCGTGACCACGCCCTTGAGCTGGTCCAGCTTCACGCGCTGCGCGAGGTTCTCGAAGGCCATGCGGCGTTCGGTCAGGAAGCTCAGCTCGATGGAGGTGAGGTGGAATTCCTCGCCCAGTTCGGGATAGGCATTGCCCAGTTCGCGCGCCACCCGCTGAAAAGCGGCGTCGACGGTCAGGCCCGCCTCGGCGCAGATGACGAGCAGGTCGAGCGCATCCGGCACGCCCTTGCGGATTTCCGTCGCGCGCTTGGAGATAAGGTTCGACAGATAGACGTCCGGTGCCTTGTACCCGCCCAGCAGGCAGGCGGCGAACACGCCGAATTTCTTGAACGCGCTCCAGTCGGGCGTCATGTCGAGCAGATAGATGTAGATGGCCGAGCCGCCGCCAAAGACGATCGGCGCGACCATGCGGGCGAAGATGACGGCGAGCGCCCAGTCCTTCGACCGGATGCCGGCCTGCGCCAGCCTGATCTGCGCTTGCTTGAGCTGGTCGTCCTGCAGCACCTTGAAGGTTTTCAGGATTTCGCGCAGCCGGTCGGTCGTGTCGTTCTGGTGGACGATCTTGGTCCGGCGCTTGCCGGTGGACGCGGCGATGCCCGCCTTGAGCTGTTCGCGCCGGTCGTTCAGCGCCTTGACCCGCTTGGACATGGGGTCGCGCACCGTGCTGGCCGCGTAGAGCGCGACGAGCACCGCCAGCGTCGCCATCGCGGCGAACAGCGTGCCGATGTCGGCGGAGGTCAGACCAAGGAAGGTTGGGCCAGTGCTCTGCATCGTCAAATCTCGAAATTGATCATCTGGGCCATGATGAAGGCACCGATGCCCATCCAGCACATGCCGCCGATACCGACGAGCTGCATCAGGCCGAGGCCGAACAGGCCATTGGGATCGGGCGTCCAGAACGGCGTCATATACTCGAAGTTGATCCAGCTGATCAGGCCGAAGACGGTGAACGGCAGGCAGCCGATGATATAGGCCGACGCCTTGGATTCCGACGACATCGCCTTGATCTTGAGCTTCATCTGCGCACGCTGGCGCAGCACGCCGCCGAGGTTGGCGAGCGTTTCGGCCAGATTGCCGCCCGTCTCACGCTGGATGGCGAGGGTGATGCAGAAGAATTTGAACTCCGCCGTGCCGAGGCGTTCGGCGGTTTCCAGCATCGACTGTTCCATCGACTTGCCGATCTTGACCCGTTCGGTGATCAGGCGGAATTCCTCGCCCACCGGCCCCCCGATCTCCCGCGCGACGACGCCCATGGTGTCGCTGACCGGCAGGCCGGATCGCAGACCACGAACGAGCAGGTCGAGCGCATCGGGGAAGTTCTTGGTGAAATTGGCGACCCGCTTGTTGATCATCCGGCCCACGATCTTGTGGGGCAGGCCAAAACCGACCGCGATGCCGACCAGCAGCGAGGCGACCAACGAGAACTGGCGCAGCATCATCACCACCATGACCACGACGGCGAGGCCGACGGAGGCGGTCATATACTGGCTGAGCGTCCATTTCTTGCCCGTCATCTGGATGCGCTTGGCCAGCGTTTCGGGATTGGGGATCAGCGAGACGAGAAGCTGATGCTTTTCGGGCGTGGTGTTGGAGATGGCGCGGCGCATCCGCGCCTCGACCGAGTTGATCGAGCCGTTGTGGCGGGTCTGGATGTCCGTGAGGCGGCGGGCGCTGCTGCGCGACACGCTCGGCCCCGTGAAGGCGAGGCCCATGAGCACGCACAGCGCCACGAGGAGGCCGGTCAGCAGGAGCATGTTCGTGTCCATCGCCTAGCCTTTCTCAACTGCGGATAATGTGCGCGCGGCCATGGTCACGCCTCCGCGTTGCCCGCCTTTGCGGGCTTTGCGGCGCGTTTGGGCAACAGCTTCTTGATGTCGGCGAGGCGTCCGACGATGGACGTGCCCTTGGCTGCTTCGCCCTCGGCCTTGGCGGGTTTTTTCGCCTTGGTGGCGGGGCGGCCCTTGGCAGCGGCTTCCTCCGCCACATCGTCCTGCCCGGCCAGCACCAGCTTGCCGACCTGCACCAGCGCCTGACCCATTTTGGTCGAGCGGCCCGCATCGCTGACCGCCTTGCCCAGACGCGCGGCCTGGCTCGACGCCTTGGCGTCATAGGGGATGAGCAGGTCGATCTTGCGTTCGATGGACTGTTCGAAATCCTTGCGCGCGATTTCCTGCACGCCCGGCTGCACCTTGTTCGCGACCACGATCACGCGGGCCTGCGGCGCATTGCTCTTGAACCATGCCAGCAGGCGGATGGTGTCGCGCGCCGCCGCCAGCGTGAATTCGGTGGCGAGGACGATCGCGCCGCTGTCGTGCAGCAGATGGGGATGGGTGATCATCACCGATCGCGGCATGTCGACGATGCTGCACTCGAACGCGCCGCGCAGTTCCTCCTGCAAATGATGATAGGCCGCGCCATCGGTCATGATCGGCTGGCTGACCGGAGCCTCCGCCGACAGTATGGCCAGCGTGTCCGATGCGCGGACCATGGCGCGTTCGATGAACAGGCCGTCGATGCGGCCCGGATTCTCGATGGCGTCGGTCAGGCCGCGACCCGGTTCGAGGTCGAGCGCGAGCGCGCCCGTGCCGAAATGCACGTCGAGGTCGAGCAGCGAGGTCAGGCGCTTCTCCCGCTCCGACAGATACCAGGCGAGCGAGGTCGCGATGGTGCTCGCGCCGACGCCGCCGCGCGTGCCGACGATGCTGATCGTGACATGGGGACGGTCGGTCGATGCCTCCGCGCGGGGCGCGTGGAACACGGCCTGCGCGCCCGCGACGCTGTCGCGGACATGATCGGGATCGAGGGGCTTGAGCAGATAGTCCTGAATGCCGCTGGCGGTCAGGTCGCGGTACAGGCGCACGTCGTTGACCTGCCCGCTGGTGATGACCACCGTGCCCGGCTCGCACACTTCGGCCAGGCTGTTGATGTCGTTCAGCGGATCGCCCGATTCCGACAGGTCCACGAACAGCACGTTCGGGCTGGCGGAGATCGACAGCGACTGCACCGCGTTGCGCAGGCCGCCCATATAGATCTTCTCGACCGGCCAGCCCATTTCGCCCGCGACCACGCGCAGCACTTCGAGGCTGTGCTGGTCGCTCACATAGGCGTGAAAGGGGTCGCGGGTGGAGGCGTCGAGCGGTTTCCAGGGAGCGTTCATGACCAGCCCTTACTTTACGGTGTTGCCGCCGCCCGTGGGGACGGCATCGCGATACGCCTTGATGGCACGGCTGGCGGTGGCGCCGCGCAGGGCGGAGCGGCTTTCGCGGCCCTGCACCAGATCGTCCGGGTTGGCGATCATCGCGGCGAGGTTGCCGTTGACGCCGCAGCCATATTCGTAGCTGAGGCCACCCTGCAGATCGAGCTCGGCGTGATTGCTCCAGCCGGGGCAGCCCGGTACGCTGGCCGAGGCGCGGCTGACGACGATGCGGACGCTGCCCGACGGAGCCTCACCCACGGTCGCGGGCGCGCGGTCCGCGAGGAGCAGGCCGTAATGGGCGACGAGGTCCGACATCGCGTTGGAGACACCGGAACCGGCATCGCCGCCTGCGTCGGACAGGCTCACCCGGTCACCATAGCCAAGGTCGATGGCGTCGAACCAGTCGAGGATGCGGCGGCGTTCGGTGGAGGACAGGCCGTTATAGCCGTCGGGAGTCGCGTCGAACACATAGTCCGTGCGCTGCACCACCGGCTGGCGGGCCGTTTCCAGACCGCGATTGGTGGGGGCCGAGCGACGCGCGTGCGCGGGCGAACCCGTCACCAGCGTGATCGCCAGAATGGAACTCAGCGCCAGCAGGGCGGGACGGAGAAGGGTTTTGGTCGATGTCATGGGACTTGCCTTTCTCCGCAGGTCAGAAGCTGAAGCCGGGGGCGGCAGTGCCCTTGGCCGAGGGGCGAGGCGAACCTGCGGGCACCGTCACCGGCGCTGCGACGGACGGGACCGGACGCGGCTCGTTATTGCTGTCGTGCTGGAGCGCGCCGAGATAGCGTTGCGCATCATTGGCGTTGCGGAACCCGTCGGTCGGCAGCTTGATGTCGCGCGCGTTCACGGGCTTCACCAGATAGGGCGTCACGACAATGACCAGTTCGGTCTGCTGGCGCTTGAACGCCTGCGACTTGAACAGATTGCCGAGGATCGGCAGGTCGCCGAGGAAGGGCGCCTTGTTGACGCTGTTCGCCGAGCTGCTGCTCATCAGGCCGCCGATCATGAAGCTCTGGCCGGAGCCGAGTTCGACCGTGGTTTCCGCACGGCGGCTCTTGATGCCCGGAATGGCTGTCCCGGAAATCGTCACGCCCGCGCTATAGTCCAGGTCGGAGACTTCCGGCCGGACGCGCATGGAGATGCGGCCATCGGCCAGCACCGTAGGCGTGAAGGCGAGGCTGATGCCATATTGCTTGAACTCGACCGATACCTGACCCAGGCCACTGGCCAGCGGGATCGGCAACTCGCCGCCCGCGAGGAAACTGGCCGTTTCGCCCGACAAAGCCGTCAGATTGGGATTGGCCAACGTCGTCGATAGACCCTGGACCTCGGCAAGGTCGAGAGCGGCGAGGATGTTGAGGCCGAATATCGACGTGTCAGCGCCGAGAGTCGTACCAGAACTAACGGGATTGATCGCTGTGCCTATGGATTTCTCAATGAATTTGCCGGGATTGTTCAAATCCGGGGTCATTCCTACCAAAGGTTTAAGCCCGTTACCCACGCCCAATGGGCCACCGAGCTTCCATTGTTCGTTGATCGTGGTGCGGCCCGTGCCAAGACCGAATTTGAATCCGCTGGTCGTGTCCATGGTCGCAAGGTTGAACCCGATCTCCTTGGAGACGTTCTTGCTCACTTCCGCGATGCGAACCTGCAAGTTCACGGTCAGCGGGGTGGCGGTCTTGAGGCGGCTGATGACCGTGGTCTTGTCACCCACGAAAGCGGCGGTCAGGCGCTCGGCCTCCGCGCCGTCTTCCGGCGCGGCGACGGTGCCGGTCAGCAGGATGGTGTTGTTCAGCGTGCTGACGGTGATGTCGGCGTCGGGCATGGCGAGTTTCAGCATCTGGTCGACGCTGGTCAGGTTTGTGCCGACGCGCACCATCGCGCGGTAGATCGGCTTGCCGCCCGCCGTGGTGACGGTGACGTTCGACTGGCCCGGTCCCTTGGCGATCAGATAGAGCTGCCGCGACGAGCGGACATGCACATCGACGACGTTGGGATCGGCGATGATGACGTCCGACATGACGGCGGGCAGGTCGATGACCTTGCTCTGGCCGACGGACATCGACTGGACCCCGTCCTCCCGCAACGCAGGTGCATTGGTGGAGGCGTTGGGGGCGGCGTGGATCGAGGCCGGCGCGGCGACGAGGGCGAGCGCGGTGCTGGCCGCGAGGCAGGCCCTGCGCGCGAACCCGGTGGAGGTCGTCGGCTTCATCTTACTTGCTCCCCACAGGAACCGGCGTGACATTGACGCCGCGTGCGACATTCACGACTGGGCCGACGACGGTTGCGGCATTCGGCGCGACCGGCTTGGCGGGCACCGTGTGGCGCTGGAACTTGGACACATCGCCGCCTGTCGAGAATGTCTCGCCCCGGTCGGTGGGACGCGCGGCGATACGGGCCATCATGGTCTTTTCGGCGGCGGCGTTATTGCCCTTGGGTGCTTCGACTTCGCCGGAGGCCAGTGCGGCTTCCAGATCGGAGGAGCTGTCCGCGAGGCTGCGCAGCGACAGGGAGATCGCGCCGAGCGTCTGCGCGACGGTGATCTTCTCCGCCATGTTCGACGTCACTTCGAGCGTGACGTTGGAATAGGGTTGCACGACCGGCTTGCCATCTTCGCCCAGCGGGTTGGTGCGCTGGTCGGTGGCGAGCACGCGCAGGTTGCGCAGCACGGTTTCCGCGACCTTCAACGGCGGGCCGTCGCCGCCGCCCTCGACGCTTTGCGTCAGCATCAGGTCGACACGGTCGCCGGGGAAGATGAAGCCCGCGACGCTGTTCTGGATCTGCACGGGCACGGTCACGGCGCGCATGCCAGGGCTGAGCGCGGCGGCGAGGAAACCCCGGTCGCCCGGCTGGATCAGCGCGCCCTGCGTCACCGGCTGGCCTGCCGAGACGGCGGTGCGCACGACGGAGCCCATCAGCTTACCCTGATCGGCCTTGCCTTCGATGAAATAGGGGTCTTCGACCAGCTCCTGCGGCCAGGCCTGATAACGGAAGTCCTCAGGGCCGACGATGGTGCCGACGGGCAATTGCTTGGTGGCGACGAGCACCTTGGGCAGTTGCGACTCCGGCATGGCGGCGGCTGCCGCTTCCGGTGTAGGGGCGCCCGCAAACATCGAGCGCGCCAGAAACGCCGCAGCGACGGCGATCAGCAGCGCGCCAGCGAGCAGAGCGATCTTCTTCGGTTCCATGACGACGTGAGCCTTCCCACTGCGGGCATGAGGCGCCCTTATTTTCAAACATTATTAGGCAAATGGGTTAAAATAGGGTTCACCAATGACCCAAAGTCCGGCGAGCGCGATGGCCACGCCATAGGGGACTTCGACGGCGCCGATGCGGCGCGTCCATTTATGATGCACGAGGGTGACGACGGTCAGCACGCCGCCCAGCAGCGCCATCAGCACGAGCAGGGACATGAGCGCGCCCGCCGGCAGCCACAGGGCCAGCGCGGCCAGCATCTTCACATCGCCGCCGCCCATCATGCCCATGGCGAAGAGGGTCGCGAACACGGCGAACACGCCCGCGCACAGCCCGAGCTGCAATGCCATGTCGGGCCAGAACGACAGGCCGAGGCTCCACCAGTAGAGGGGAGCGATCAGGGCGATCGCGGCGTTCAACCCATTGGAGATGATGCGCGCGCGCAGGTCCGTGATCGCGGCCCAGATGAGCAGGGTCGCGAGGAGGATCAAAAGGGCAGAGGGCAGAAAATCCTGGTGCATCGCATATCAGCTATAGACCCCGCGCCTTTCCAAATCGTAACCAGCCGCCCATGAGCAGGGTGCACGACCAGACAGGCTATGCGGTGGAGCGGTTTTCGCGATGAGCGAGACGTTCGACATCGTGGTCGTCGGCGGCGGCATGGCGGGCATGAGCATCGGCGCGGAACTGGCCGCGGATGCGCGCGTGCTGGTGCTGGAGGCGGAGGATGCGCCCGGCTATCACGCCACGGGCCGCTCCGTCGCCTTCTGGTCGGAAACCTATGGCGGGCCGGTGGTGCAGCCGTTGACGAGCGCGTCGGGGCCATTGCTGGCACATCCCGATCCCGGTTTCAGCGAGACGCCGTTCCTCAGCTCGCGCGGCTGTTTCCATATCGGCACGCAGGAGAATGCGGCGGATGCGGACGCCTTTGTCACGCTGTTCGCGGGGCAGGGCGTGGACGTGGCCCGTGTCGGGCGGGACGTGCTGGCCGATGCGGTGCCCGGCCTGCTGCCCGGCTGGACGACGGGCGTGGCGGAAGCGACGTGTCAGGATATTGAGGCGGCGACGCTGCTGACGGCCTATCGGGGGCAATTGCTGCGCCGGGGCGGTGTCCTGCGCTGCGGCGAGGGGTTTCGCGGTGCACGGCGCGAGGGTGCTGGCTGGCGCGTGGAGACGGCGGGTGGGGCGGTGTCCTGCGCGGTGCTGGTCAATGCGGGCGGGGCTTGGGTGGACGAGATCGCTCGCCTGTCCGGTGTCGCGCCGATCGGCATCAGTCCGCTGCGCCGAACGGTGGTGCAGGTGCGCACCGACCCCGCCGCGCCCGCCGACCTGCCGCTGATCATCGACCTTGCCGGGACCGTCTATTTCAAGAGCGTGGGCGGCGGGCGGCTCTGGCTCACCCCGCATGACGAGCAATTGCAGGCGCCCGGCGACGCCGCGCCCGACGAACTGGCGGTCGCGACCGCCATCGCCCGGTTCGAGAGGGTGGTTGGCTGGCGCATCGCCGGGGTGGAGCGCAAATGGGCGGGGTTGCGCAGCTTCGCGCCCGACCGTGCCCCGGTTTATGGTTATGATCCTGCCGTCCCCGGATTCTTCTGGTTCGCGGGGCAGGGCGGTTTCGGCATCCAGACAGCTCCGGCTGCCGCGCTGCTGGCCGCCGGGCTGCTGACCGGCCATGCGCCGGACGCGCGGATCGCGCATATAGACGCTGCAGCATATGCACCTGCTCGCTTTTCCGCTCTCGATAAGGGACGATAGGGGAAAGAGGCAGGAGAGAGACATGCACGGCAAGGGTATCGCGCCGGAGACAGCGGCGCGTGAGGCGCAAATTCTGGGCGAAGGCCCGCGCATCGCCCTGATCGCGCCGGAGGATTTGCCGCAGGAGGAGAGCGGGGGCATCCGCGATTTCCTGTACCAGATGGCGGTTACGCGCGATCCCGATGCGCAGCAATCGGACGATGTACCGGGCATATTGCCGCTGATGATGCGGCATCCCGACCTTTTTCGTCTGCAGGTCAGCCTGGGTGTTCAACTGCTGGTCGACGGCGCCCTGCCCGCGCGGACGCGGGAGATTGCGATCCTGCGCGTCGCATGGCTCTGCGGCGCCCCCTATGAATGGGGGGAGCATGTCGGCTTTGCGAAGATGGCGGGCGTGACCGGCGAAGAGATCGAGCGGATCATCGCGGGGCCGGATGCGCCCGGCTGGTCCGCCGCTGACCGGGCCGTTCTGCGCGCGGTCGAGGAACTGCGCGCCGATGCGATGATCAGTGATGCGACATGGGCGGTGCTGGCGGAGACGCTGGACGAACGGCAACTGATCGAACTGCCCATCGTTATCGGCCAGTATCAGGCGGTGGCCTTTTATCAGAATGCGCTGCGCCTGCCCCTTCACCCCGGCAGCCTCGGCCTCAAGGCGCGCTGAAGGCCGCGACCCGACTCGACCCGCGCGAATCGGGCGAGCTTCGATGGAGATGCCTGATCTCGCAGTTCCGGCACTTTGTTTGGGCTGTGGTACATACGTATTTTCAGTATAATATTGTGCGAATACTGCCCCGTTCTTGCCTGGTTAAAGCGTAATTTAAGAAATTAATGAGACTGCCACGGTTCGAAACCGACGCCAGCCGGGCGTTCGGACGTCGGCCATGACGGGGTAGAGGGGGCTCTGCAGCGACGATGATAAGACAGATCCATTGTCATGAGGTCAGGGCCGGCATGTATATTCACGGCTTTGGCGGGTCGTGGTTCAAACATCCCTTCTGGCATTCCAAATTCCTGCTGGCGTCACCCGAAGATGTGGAAAAGGTCCGCACGTCCAGCGTGCCCTATGTCCTGATCGACGATGCACTGGGCGCGGCGCCGGAGAGCGTGCCCGCCGCTCCTGCCGCGTCCTCCCCTGCCTTTGCCCCGTCTGCCGTCGCCCCGATTGTGCGGGCGCGCCCCACCGTGGACACGAGCATTAGCGAGAGCAAGCGGTCGAGCGAGCAGAAGGCCGCGAAGGAGCTGGTCCGCCGGTCCATGCGCGCGGTGCGCGGCGTGTTCGACGACGTGCGCCTCGGCAAGGCCGTCCGTGTGGCCGCCGTATCGCGCATCGTGGACGAGGTGCAGGAGGCCATCGAACGCAGTCCCCATGCCCTGTTGAGCGTCATCCGCCTGAAATCGCGCGACGAATATACCTATGCCCACAGCGTTGCGGTCTGCACCCTGATGGTCAATGTCGCGCGCCATATCGGGCTGGACGACGCCACCGTACGCGATTTCGGGCAGGCGGGATTGCTGCACGACATTGGCAAGATGGGCGTGCCGGAAGTCGTGCTGAACAAGCCCGGCCGCCTGACCGACGACGAATTCGCGCTGATGAAGGCGCATCCCGAACATGCCTATATGATGTTGAAGGATGTGCCGGGCATGACGGACATCGCGCTCGACGTCTGCCGTCATCATCATGAGAAGATGGATGGCAGCGGCTATCCCTTCGGCCATGCGGGGGAGGCGATCACCGTCGCCGCGCGGCTGGGCGCCATCTGCGACGTCTATGACGCGCTGACGTCCGACCGCGTCTATAAGGACGCCTGGACCCCGCCGGAGGCGATCAAGGCGATGTGGAGCTGGAAGGGGCATTTCGACCGCCGTCTCCTCTTTTCCTTCATGCAGAGCACGGGCGTCTTTCCGACCGGCATGCTGGTGCGGTTGCGCAGCAACCGGCTGGGCGTGGTGCTGGACAATGCCAAGCGGGCGTCGCGTCCGCGCGTCTGCGCCTTTTACGCGACGCGCGAGCAGAGCTTCCTCGACCCGGAGGTGGTGACGATCAGGGACAGCCTTGCCGCGGACCAGATCATCGCGCCGGAACGGCCCGATACCTGGGGCTTTGCGGACTGGGAGACGATGCTCCCCCACCTCATCGAGGGAAAGATGCCGCCACTCGCGGCCTGAACCGGCGTCTGAGACAGGCGGATCGTGCCAAGCACTTATGAAATATCGTTTTTATGCGCGATCTATTGTCATAGTTAACCTCGTTTTCACTTCTATTCATTAGCCACGGCGTCAACCCAAATAGAACAGGGGTCGCTTGGGCATGACTATTCTTCTGGATGGTTCCGTCACCGTACGGACCATTGACGCTTTGCGCACGTCGATCATCGCCGCCTTTGGGCAGGACATGATCGTGGACATCGACGCTTCGGCTGTGGCCGAAGTCGATCTCAGCCTCGTGCAGCTGATCGAATCCGCGCGGGCCTATGCCGCGCAGGAAAACAAGACAATCCGCCTCACCGCGCCCGCCAACGACGCTCTCGTCGGCCTGTTGCGCCGCGCCGGTTCCTTATCCGAACCCACCGCCGAAGACATCGCCTTCTGGTGTCATGGAGAACTCGCCCAATGACCGCTTCCATCCTCACTGTCGATGATTCCTCCAGCCTGCGCATGGCGATCCGCATCGCGCTGTCGGGCGCCGGCTATGCCGTGACGGAGGCTGCGGATGGCCTGGAAGGGCTGGCCAAAGCGCAAGGGTCCAAGTTCGACCTGATCATCACCGACCTCAACATGCCCAACATGGACGGGCTGTCGATGATCAAGGAAGTGCGCAAGCTGCCGATCCAGACCGGCACGCCGATCATCTTCCTGACGACCGAATCCGACGATGCGATGAAGGCGCAGGCCAAGGCCGCCGGTGCGACCGGATGGCTGGTGAAGCCGTTCGTGCCCGATCAGCTTCTGAAGATCGCGCGCAAGGTATTGGGCCGTTGAGCGGTCAGGACCCGGTAGCCGCCTTTCGCGTGGAGGCGGCGGACCTGCTGGACGGGATCGAGGAGGCTCTGCTCGACTTGGGGCATAGACTGGATGACCGCGACCTGATCGACGCGGTGTTCCGGGGCATGCACACGCTCAAGGGATCGGGCGCGATGTTCGGCTTCGACGCGCTCGCGGGCTTCACCCATCATTGCGAGACGGCGTTCGACCGCGTGCGCAAGGGGCTGGCCCCCGCGACGCAGGAGCTGGTCGCGGTGATCCTGTCGGCCATGGACCATATGCGCGCGCTGGTGGACGGCGACGGCACGGGCCTTGAGGCGACGGGCGACGAAATTCTGGGACGGTTGCAAGCCGCCATCGGCGATTCGGCGGATACGACCCATGCCGCGCCGGTCGCTGCTGCGGTAGCGGAGACGGTTGCTGCGGCTCCTGCCTCGGCGGGTTGGCGGCTGTTCTTCCGCCTGCCGCCCGATGCGATGGCCAATGGCACCAATCCGCTAGTGCTGCTCGACGAACTGCGCGATCTGGGTGAATGCCGCGTGGTCGCGAGGACCGATGCGATCCCGGCGCTGACCGACCTCAACCCCACCGAATGCCATTTCGGCTGGGACGTCGAACTGCGCGGCGACATATCGCGCGACGACATCGACGATGTGTTCATCTTCGTGATGGACGACATGGAACTGCGCATCGAACCGCTCGACGCCGAACCGGCGGAAGCTGTCGAGGCGGCTCCGGTCGTTGTCGAGGAGCAGCCGCTGGTCGTGGCGAAAGCCACGGACGCGGTTCCCGAAGCCGCAGCCCGCACCGCCACCAAGCCTGCGGGCGAGAGCGTCCGCGTTCCGGCGGAGCGTCTCGACCTGCTGATGGACCGCGTGGGCGAACTCGTCATCGTGCAGAGCCGCTTGTCGCAATTGGCCGCAGGGGACATTCACGGCCCGGCGGGCGAACTCGCCCTGCGCTCCATCTCCGAGGAGATCGAGCGGCTGTCGAGCGAACTGCGCGATACGATGATGGTGCTGCGCATGGTGCCCATCGCATCGCTGTTCGGTCGCTTCCGCCGTCTGGTCCACGACCTCGCGCGCGAAACCGGCAAGAGCATCGACCTGATCACCGAGGGCGAAAGCACGGAGGTCGACAAGACCGTTGCGGAGCGTCTGGCCGATCCCATCGTCCACCTTGTCCGCAACAGCTGCGACCATGGCCTCGAAACCGAGGCGGAGCGGATCGCGGCGGGCAAGCCGGCGGCGGGACAGGTTCGCCTGTCGGCGCAGCAGGCGGGCGGCGAAGTGCTCATCACCATTCAGGACGACGGGCGCGGCATCGACCGCGAACGGGTGCGGGCCAAGGCGGAGTCCAACGGCCTGATCCAGCCGGGGCAGTCGGTGAGCGATCATGACCTGCTCCAGATGATCTTTGCGCCTGGCTTCTCCACGGCGGCGGCGGTGACGAACCTGTCCGGTCGCGGTGTCGGCATGGACGTGGTCAAGCGCACCATCGAGGGGCTGCGTGGCAGCATCGACATGAAGAGCGAGGCGGGCAAGGGATCGACCATCACCCTGCGCATCCCGCTGACCCTCGCCATCATCGAGGGGCTGCTGGTCCGCATCGGCACCGGCCGCTACGTCATTCCGCTCGCTGCGGTCGAGGAATGTATCGAACTGCCGCTGGAAGAGGATATGCGCTCGCGGGGCAGGAGCTTCCTGCAGATCCGCGACAACCTCGTCCCCTTCCTGCGCCTGCGCGAATTGTTCGACACGGGCACCCGGCCCGACCCGCATCAGAAAGTCGTGGTCATCGCGACCGCGGGCGAGCGTGTCGGCCTTGTCGTCGACCAGATCATCGGCAGCCACCAGACCGTCATCAAATCCATGTCGTCGCTCCACCGCGACGTCGCCAGCTTCTCCGGCGCGACCATCCTTGGGGATGGCGGTGTCGCGCTGATCCTGGACGTCGTGCAGCTCGTGGCGCTCGGCCAGCATCGGGAGGAGCGGCTTCGCGCCGCTGGATAAGCCATGTTCGAACCGACAAAAACCCAATGGGACGACCAGGGCAATCTGGAAGTGCTGACCTTCGACATCGGCGAGGAGAAACTGGCGCTCGAAGCCGTGATAATCCGCGAGATCCTCGACCTGCTTCCCGAGACGACGGTGCCCGGCGCGGCGCCGCTGGTCGGCAGCATCGTCAACTTCCGGGGCAAGATCATTCCGATCGCCGACCTGCGGCTCGCCTTTGGCATGCCGGTGGAGGAGCCGACGGTCGACAGCCGTATCGTGGTGATCGAAACCGATCTGGGCGGGGAGCCGCAATATGTCGGCATCCGCACCGACAAGGTGCACGAGGTTGCGACCCTGCGCCGCGACGCCAGCGCCGAACCGCCCGCCGTGGGCATGCGGTGGCGCCGCGACTTCGTACGCGAATTCGTGCGGGAGCCGGAGGGCGTGATCGTCCTGCCTGACCTCGCCATGATATTTCAGACCGTGACCGGCAACGCGGGCGATGCTTCGGCTCCCCCATCACATCATTGATCGAGGACGCGACATGCAACTGACCATCAAGGCGAAACTGTGGGGCACCTTCGCGATCCTGTTGATCGTGATGACCGTGACCATCGTACTGGGCATCAGCCGTCTGGCGACGCTGAACGACGCCATCGGCCATCTGGTCGAAGGGCCTGCCGCGCAGCTTGACCGCGCACGGGCCATCGACAGCGGCGTCAGCATGATGATCCGCGCCGAAAAGAACATGGTGCTCTCCACCGACGCGGAAAAGCGTCAGGGGTTCAAAGCGTCCATCGATACATGGCGCGGCAAGGTCGATACGCTGGTCGAGGAGGCGAACGCCAATCCCTCCGAGCGGACCCGCGCACAATGGACGCAGCTACGCGACCACTGGAATGCCTTCAAGCCGGTCAACCAGCGTGTCGTCGAACTGAGCGCCACGAACACCGCCGCTGCTTCCGCCCTGACCATGGGTGAGAGCCGGGAAAAGGCGTTTGAGCTGACCGGCACGACCGAAAAGCTCGTCAAGGCGCAGCATGAGATGATGGACGCCGCCGACGATGCGACGCAGGCGGATTATGAAAGCGCGCGCGGCACGATGATCGTCATCGGTGTGGTGGCTTTCCTGATCACGGGCATTGCGGCCTTCTACCTCGCCACGCTTATCACGCGCGGTCTGCGTCAGGCGGGCGAAGCGATGCGCCGGGTGTCCGAGGGCGACCTGACGCGCAGCGTGGACATCACCTCGCGCGACGAGATCGGCGAACTGCTCGGCCATGTGAACACCATGATTGAGCGCCTGCGTGGTGTCGTGGGCGATGCCAATATGGCGGCGGAGAATGTGTCCGCTGGCAGCCAGCAGCTCGCGTCGAGCAGCGAGGAAGTCTCGCAGGGTGCGACCGAGCAGGCCGCCTCCGCCGAAGAGGCCTCCGCCTCGATGGAAGAGATGGCCGCGAACATCAAGCAGAATGCCGACAATGCGGCACAGACGGAAAAGATCGCGCGCCAGTCGTCCAAGGATGCCGAACTTTCGGGCGTCGCCGTGGACAAGGCCGTGGAAGCCATGCGGACCATCGCGGAGAAGATCGGCATCGTGCAGGAAATCGCACGCCAGACCGACCTCCTCGCGCTGAACGCGGCCGTCGAGGCCGCCCGTGCGGGCGAGCATGGCAAGGGCTTTGCGGTCGTTGCCTCCGAAGTGCGCAAGCTGGCCGAGCGGAGCCAGGCGGCTGCAGCGGAGATCGTCTCCGTCTCGTCGGGTACGGTGAAGGCCGCTGCCGAAGCGGGCGAGATGCTGACCAAGCTGGTGCCGGACATTCGCCGGACCGCGGAACTGGTGTCGGAAATCAGTGCCGCCTGCCGCGAGCAGGACATTGGTGCCGCCCAGATCAACGAGGCGATCCAGCAGCTCGACAAGGTGACGCAGCAGAATGCGGGCGCGTCGGAGGAAATCTCCGCCACGTCGGAGGAACTCGCTGCTCAGGCCGAGGAACTGCAGCACAGCATCGCCTACTTCCGCGTGGATACCGCATCGGCCCGCGCTCCGGTCGCACCGGCGCGTGTCGCCGCACCATCCAGAACGAGCAAGGCCGTCAAGCCTGCCCGCAAGATCAAACCCAATAGCGTTGTCGACCAGCAGGCCCGCGTGAAGGGCTTCGCCCTCGACCTCACCAGTGGCGGTGCGGACGAGGATGACGCCGACTTCGGTCGCGCGGCCTGATCCACCAGACAAACGCACAAACGAAATACAAGGGGTCCAACCATATGCGTGCTACTATCAAGTTGAAACTGGGGGCGGCGTTCGCCCTCATTATTATCATGCTGCTGATCGTCGGCGTCCTGTCGATTTCCCGCATGTCCACGCTGAACACGGCGATCACCAATGTGATCTACGGTCCTGCGAAGCGCATGGAACTGGCGCTGCGTGCGAACAACGGCATCGGCACGTTGATGCGCATGGAGCGCAACATGATGATTGCGACCGATCCCAAGCGGGTCGCGAAGTTCAACGAGGAAAGCCGGGGCAATCTGAAGCTCGCAGAGCAGGTCATCGACGATGGCCAGAAGATCGCGACGGACGATACCAAGGTCTATTGGGCGAACCTGCGCGAATCCTTCAACGAATATCGTCCGGTGAACGAGCGCGTCCGCGCCTTCGCTATGGACCATCAGATCGATCAGGCGCGCGACCTGTCGCTTAGCGAGAGCAGCCGCATCTCCGGCGAGATGGAAGATAATGCCACGCAGCTTATCTCGCTCGCCCAGGCGGAGATGAAGAAGACCGATAGCGACACCGACGCCATGTATGCGGCAGCCCGCAACACCGTGGTAGGCGTGGCGGTGCTGGCCCTGTTGATGGCGATCGGTAGCGCCATCTGGATCTCGCTGACCGTCTCGCGCGGCCTGAAGCGCGTTGGCGCTGCGGTTGACGCAGTGGCCGTCGGCGACCTCGATCAGGAGATCCTGGTCACGACCAACGACGAAATCCGCGATCTGGTGACGACCGTCAACGCCATGACCGCCAATCTGCGCAAGACCGCCGACCTCGCCGACCGGATCGCGGGCGGCGACCTGACCGTCGAGCATGTTGCGCTGTCGGACAAGGATCGTCTGGGTCATGCGCTGATCGCCATGATCGAGCGTCTGCGCGGCGTCGTCGCCGATGCGGGCGG
>DASVNT010000104.1:0-41464 GCA_036383715.1 Sphingobium sp.
CATTGCCCGGCCAGTCATATGCGACGAGCGCGGCCAGCGCATCCTCCGCAAAGCCGGGCCAGTCCGCCCAGCCGCATTCGCGCGCCATGCGCCGGGCATAATGGTCCGCGAGCAGCGGAATATCGTCCACCCGCGCCCGCAATGGCGGCAGGGTGATGACCTCGAACGACAATCGGTCGAGCAGGTCGGCCCGGAACCGTCCATCCGCCGCCGCGCCCGGCAGGTCGGCATTGGTCGCCCCGATGATCCGCACATCGACCCTGACCGGACGGGACGCGCCGATCCGCGCCACCTCACCATATTCCACCGCGCGCAGCAGCCGCTCCTGCGCCGCCATGGACAGGGTGCCCAGTTCGTCGAGGAACAATGTGCCCCCGTCCGCCTCCTCGAACCGCCCCGCCCGCGCCTTGACCGCGCCAGTGAAGGCGCCCGCCTCATGGCCGAACAGTTCCGCCTCGATCAGCGTTTCGGGGAGCGCGGCACAGTTCATCGTCACCAGTGGTCCGCGCCAGCGCGGGCTGAGATGATGGAGCCGTTCCGCGATCAGCTCCTTCCCGGTGCCGCGTTCGCCGACGACCAGCACGGGGCGGTTGACCCCGCTCGCACGGCTGGCTTTCTCGACCGCTTCCAGAAAGGGCAGCGACTGCCCGACAAGCTGCGTTTCCTTCATTCCCAACTATTAGCGTATTTCACCACATATCGGCAATCGTTTCACTTACCCCTTTGTCTGGCGACGGCAAAACTGGCGGAAAACCGGGATCGTTGCATCTGGCACGGTCCCTGCAAAGTCCGCCTGCATGGACCGGCGGACACCCGCCTCGCCCACGGAGTTTGGACATGAGCATCTTTTCCCGCACCCGCGACATCGTCGCCGCCAATGTCACCGACCTGCTCGACCGGGCCGAAGATCCCGCCAAGATGATCCGCATGATCATCATCGAAATGGAGGAGACTTTGGTGGAGGTGCGCGCCTCTGCCGCACGGACCATCGCGGATCAGAAGGAAATGCGCCGCCACATCACCCGCCTCGAACAGTTGCAGGAAAGCTGGACCGAAAAAGCCGGGCTGGCCCTCTCCAAGAACCGCGAGGATCTCGCCAAGGCCGCGCTGGTGGAGAAGCAGAAGGCAGTCGGCATGGCCGACGAACTCAAGAGCGAGATCACCGTCCTCGACGACGCCCTTTCCGCCTCGGAGGAGGATATCGCCAAGTTGCAGGCCAAGCTGCGCGAGGCCCGCACGCGCCAGAACAGCATTCAGGCGCGCATGGAAAGCGCACGCAACCGCCTGCGCATGCGCGACCTTTATGCCGGTGAGCGGACGCAGGACGCCTTTGCCCGTTTCGAGATGCTGGAACGCCGCGTCGACCTCACCGAAAGCCGCGCCGATGCGCTGACGCTGGGCAGCGAGGGCAAGTCGCTGGAGGAGGAAATCGCCGAACTGCGCGCCAGCGACGAGGTCGAGGCGGAACTCGCCGCGATGAAGGCCGCGCGTTCGACGGAGGGCTGATCCATGTTCGGCATGGCCATCATTCCCATCGCCATCGTCGGCATGCTGTTCATCGGCCTGCCCTGGCTGGTGCTCCACTATGTCACCCGCTGGAAGACCGCCGCCACGCTGACCGGCGAGGACGAGGCGCTGCTCGATCAGCTCCACGACACCGCCCGGCGGCTGGAGGAGCGGCTGACCACCATCGAACGGATCATCGCCGCCGACAATCCGAACTACAGGGACAGCGCAGCATCCCCGCGCCTGCCCGACGATCTCGACCGTCCCACCCTCGACCGCCCCACCCTCGATCGGAGGAACTGACATGGCCGCTCGCCGCACCAAATTCTACCTCGACAAGCAGAATGGCAAATGGCTCGGCGTCTGCTCCGGCATCGCCGACTATACCGGCATCGACCCGCTGTGGGTCCGCATCGGCACCGTCATCGTCACGCTGATGGGCGCATTTCCGTGGACGTTGATCGCCTATCTGCTGGCGGCGTGGTTCGCGGAGAACAAGCCGCTGGAACTCTATGGCAGCGACGAGGATACGCGTTTCTGGCAGGGGGTGCGGAGCAATCCCGCGCGCTCGACCCGAGATGTGCGGTCGAAATTCCGCGACATCGACCGCCGCCTCGCCGACATCGAGCTCTATTATACTAGCCGCAACAAGCGCCTCGCCGACGAGATTGACTCGCTGCGCTGAACGCATATTTCAGGGAGAAGCCCGCCATGTTCAACAACCCTTTCTCCATGGTCGTCGCCATCGTCTTCATCGTGTCGGTCGCCAGCATCCTGCGCGCCCGTTTCGGCCTGCGCCGCGAACGCCACCATCGCGGCCCGCAGTTCCTCCATGCCCCCGATGCCGACACCGAAGCCCTGCGCGCGGAAATCCGCACGTTGAAGGACCGCGTGGCGGTGCTCGAACGCCTCGCCACCGACAGCAACAGCAGCAGCGCGCTGGAGCGCGAATTCGAGAAACTGCGCCAGCAGGACTGACGCGGCCTGCTTCCGAGGGAGGATTAGCATCATGCCCCTTCACGATCATCTCTTCACCCTGTCCATCGCCCTCACCACGCTGGCGGCGCTGGCCATTCTGACGGTGGCTGCGCTACACGGCTGGCGGGGCTGGCTGGACCTGAAGCGCGCGGAACTGGACCGCTTCGGCCTGGCTCCGGCGAGCGCCGATCCCGACCGCCTGCCCGCCGCCGAACGGATCGAAATGGCCGACCTGAAGGAACGCATCCGCAAGCTGGAGGCGATTGCCGCCGGGGTCGATCTGTAAAATTCTGGCTAGGCAGGATCGCAAAGCCGCTTATAGCGCGCCCATGTCCTCCATCACCGACATCCTAGAGGAATATGAGTTCCTCGACGCCGACGAGCGATATCGCCTCCTCATTGACCTTGGCCGTGCGCTGGAACCCATGCCGGATGCGCTCAAGACCGACGCGACGCTGGTGCGCGGCTGTTCGGCGGCGGTGTGGGTCTATCCCACCCAGGGGCAGGACGGCGTGCTGCATTTCCTTGCGGACAGCAATGCCGCGATCACCAAGGGGATCATTGCCCTCGTCCTGCTGACCGTGCAGGACAGGCCCGCATCGGAGGTCGCAAAGGCGGACATCGAGGGCGTGCTGGCCCCGTTCGATCTCAAGAACCAGCTATCGTCCAACCGGACGCAGGGTATTCCCAATATGATCGCCCTCATTCGCGAAACGGCGGCGCGGCAGGGCTGTGCGCGCTCAGCCCTCCACCCACTCCGCCTTCGCTATCCCCAGCATATAAAGCACAGCCGTCAGGTCGCCGTGGCTGATCGCCGCATCGGCGGCGGCGCGCGCCTTTTCCTTGGCATGGAACGCGATGCCGAGGCCCGATTCCACGATCATCGGAATATCATTGGCCCCGTCACCGATCGCCAGCGTGTCGTGCAGGTCGATACCCAGCCGCTCCGCATGGCCGATCAGTTCGGTCCGCTTGCGCTCCGCATCAACGATCGGAAACTCCACGGTGCCGGTCAGCTTGCCGTCGGCAATGCCCAGCACATTGGCGATGGCGACGTCGAAACCGATCTCCTGTCCCACCGGCTCCGCAAAGCGCGTGAAGCCGCCTGACACCAGAACCGTCTGCGCGCCCCGCGCCTTGAGCGTCCGGATCAGCGTCTTCGCGCCCGGCGTCAGCTTCACCCGCTCCGCCCGGCAGATATCGATGACGCTGTCGTCCAGTCCCTTGAGCAGCGCAACACGCTCCGTCAGCGCGGAGGAGAAATCCAGCTCGCCGCGCATCGCGCGTTCCGTCACCTCCGCGATCTGCGGCTTGATGCCCGCATAGTCGGCCAGTTCGTCGATGCACTCGATGGTGATCATGGTCGAATCCATGTCCGCTACCAGCAATTTCTTGGCCCGGTGCGCCGCATTCTGAACCGCGAAGTCGACCGGCAGGCCGAGCGCCGCAATGGCGGCCCGCACCGGCGCCATGTCGCCCGTAAAGAGAATGTCCGCCGCCGCGCCCTCGTCCAGCCAGCGGGTTTCGCCCGGAACCGCGCCGGTTCCCGCAATGGCATCGCGCGCGCTGGCAATATGCTCATGACGGAGAGCGCCGGGGGCGATAAGGGTCGCGACGAACATGGCAGGACAACTTTCTTCAATGGGCGACAGAAATGTCGCGCTTATTGCCGGGCCGACCGCCAGCGGCAAGAGCGCACTTGCGTTGCAACTCGCCGAGAAGTGCAACGGCGTCCTGATCAACGCCGATGCGAGCCAGGTCTATGCCGACCTGCGCATCCTGTCCGCCCGGCCCGACGCGGCGGAAGCGGCCCGCGCGCCCCATCGCCTCTTCGGCCATATCGACGGGGCCGAGGCCTGCTCCGCCGCCCGCTGGGCAGAAGAGGCGAAGATGGCGGTGGCGGAGACACATGCGGCGGGCAAGCTGCCCATCCTCGTCGGCGGCACCGGCCTCTATATCCGCACCCTGCTCGACGGCATCGCACCGGTGCCGGACATCGACCCGGCGATACGCGCGTCCATCCGCGCCGCGCCGGTCGCGGACAATCATGCAGCCCTCTCCCATGAAGACCCGGAGGCCGCCGCGCGCCTCAACGCAGGCGACACCACCCGCGTCGCTCGCGCGCTGGAGGTGATACGCTCCACCGGGCGCGCGCTGAAAGACTGGCAGGCGCATAAGCAGGGCGGCATCGGGGACAGCATCACGCTGCATCCCCTGCTCCTCCTGCCAGATCGGGCCTGGCTGATGGAACGGTGCGACCGGCGTTTGGACGCGATGATCGCGGACGGCGGCGTGGAGGAAGTCGAGGCACTGCTCGCCCGCAACCTCTCGCCGGACCTGCCAGTGATGCGCGCCATCGGGGTTCCGCCGATTGCAGAATGGCTCGCGGGCCATATCGACAAGGCAGAGGCGGCAGCGCGCGCCAAGACCGATACGCGCCGATACGCCAAGCGCCAGTACACATGGTTCGCGCACCAACCGCCCGCCAATTGGCCCCGCGCAAACGAGACGGAATATGACACTCAAATCGACAATCTTGTAATAAAATTACACATAAACTGATTGACAGGTCATTTTCTGTCCGGTAGCAGCCCCACCTTGTTCCGGGCGACAGGTTTCATCCGTCCCGCCCCCCATCAGGAGATTAGTCGTGGCCGAACGCAGCGGCGCGGATATTTTGGTTCAGTGCCTGGTCGACCTCGGTGTCGATACGGTGTTCGGCTATCCGGGCGGCGCGGTGCTGCCCATCTATGATGCCATCTACAACCATCCGACGATCAAGCACATCCTCGTCCGGCATGAGCAGGGCGCGACCCACATGGCGGAGGGCTATGCCCGCTCGACCGGCAAGCCCGGCGTCGTGCTCGTCACCTCCGGCCCCGGCGCGACCAATGCCGTCACCGGCATCACCGACGCGCTGATGGACAGCATCCCGATGATCGTCATCACCGGGCAGGTTCCCACGCAGTTGATCGGCACCGACGCTTTTCAGGAAGCGGACACGGTCGGCATCACGCGCCACTGCACCAAGCATAATTATCTGGTGAAAGACCCCGCAAAGCTGGCGGGCGTCATTCACGAGGCGTTCCATATCGCCACCACCGGCCGCCCCGGCCCGGTCGTCGTGGACATTCCAAAGAACGTCCAGATCGCGACCGCGCCCTATGTCCGGCCGTCGGGCTTCGAGCATGAAAGCTATCGTCCGGTCACGGAACCCGCGGACAAGGACATCAAGGCGGCGGTCGACCTGATCCTCGCGGCGGAACGTCCGATCCTCTACACCGGCGGCGGCGTCATCAACAGCGGCCCGCATGCCAGCACCCTGGTGCGCCAGTTGGCGGAGCGGCTGAACGCGCCTGTCACCTCCACGCTCATGGGCCTCGGCGCGTTCCCGGCGTCCGACGACAAGTGGCTGGGCATGTTGGGCATGCACGGCACCTATGAGGCCAATCTGGCGATGAACAAGGCGGACGTCATCGTCGCGCTGGGTTCGCGCTTCGATGACCGCGTGACGGGCCGCCTCGACGCCTTCTCGCCCGACAGCAAGAAGATCCACGTCGATATCGACCGCAGCTCCGTCAACAAGACGGTGCATGTCGACCTGCCGGTCATCGCCGACGTGGGCCGCGCCCTCGCCGCGATCCTCGCGGAGATCGACGCGCGCAAGCCGGAGAAGCGCGACCTGTCCGAATGGTGGGCGCGCATCGAAGGCTGGCGGGCGAAGAACAGCCTCGGCTATGAGGACGGCACGACCGAAATCATGCCGCAACGCGCGATCGCGGACCTCTATGCCGCGACCGTTGCGACCGGCAAGGACACGATCATCACGACCGAAGTCGGCCAGCATCAGATGTGGGCGGCCCAGCATTTCGGGTTCGAGGCGCCGAATAAATGGCTGACCTCCGGCGGGCTCGGCACCATGGGCTACGGCTTTCCCGCCGCCATCGGTGCGCAGGTCGCCAACCCGGACAGCCTCGTCATCTGCATCGCAGGCGACGCTTCGGTCCAGATGAACATTCAGGAACTGGGCACCGCCACGCAGTACCGTCTGCCGGTGAAGATATTCATCCTGAACAATGAATATATGGGCATGGTCCGCCAGTGGCAGGAGCTGACCTATGAAAGCCGCTACTCCAACAGCTATTCGGACAGCCTTCCCGACTTCGTGAAGCTGGCCGAGGCCTATGGCTGGACCGGCATCCGTATCGAGGGGCCGCAGGAACTGGCGGCGGGCATTCGGCAGATGATCGAGACGCCCGGCCCGGTTCTGGTGGACTGCCGCGTTGCAAAGCTGTCCAACTGCTTCCCGATGATCCCGTCGGGCGCGGCGCATACCGACATGCTGCTTGACCCCAGCCAGGTGAAGGGCAGCATGTCCGACGAGGCAAAGGCTCTGGTGTAAGGGAATAGGTAATGGCTGAGGCGCTTCGCCTGCGGGTCCATGTCAGCGAACCGTTCGATTTCGAGCGGGAGAATGAGTCGAACGAACTTTTTGGTTCGACGATGGACGACGACGGCGAAAGCGACGAGTGGGAAATCGAACTGGAAGGCGTCTTTACCTTCCACAAGATTGAGTATGACCGCGTCCTGATCGGCCCCCGTTATGTGGGCGAACATCTGGACAAGGTGCATGACGCCCTGCTCGGCGTGCCGGTTCGCATCGCGCACCGCACGCACTCTGCCGTCGATGGCGAGGGATGGCATTTCGCGATGACCGGCATGCTCGGTCTGGCGCCGCCACCTCCGCCCACGCCTCCCCCGGCGGACGAACAGGATGACGGCCCGGCCTCGCCGGGTCAGAATGATGATTTAACAGGAAGCTGATCCAATGCACATAAGTGAGGAACTGAGCGAACGGCACGTCCTGTCGCTCACCGTCACCAATGAGTCGGGCATATTGGCGCGCATCGCGGGCCTCTTTTCCGCACGCGGCTATAATATCGAAAGCCTGACCGTGGCCGACATCGGTACGGATCACCGGATCAGCCGCATCACCATCGTGACCAATGGCCCACCCAAGGTGATCGACCAGATCATCGCGCAGCTCGACCGTCTGGTGCCCGTCCACCGCGTCATCGACCTGACCGAAGTCGGCCCCTTCGTGGAACGCGAACTGGCGCTGGTGAAGGTCGCAGGCACGGGCGAGAACCGTATCGAGGCGCTGCGCATCTGCGACGTGTTCCGCGCGAAGGTCGTCGACACCACCATCGACAGCTTCATTTTCGAGATCACCGGGCCGACCGACAAGATCGACAGCTTCATCGATTTGATGCGGCAGATCGGTCTGGTCGAAGTCGGTCGCACGGGCGTCGTCGGGCTGGTGCGCGGGGGCAGCCCCGCCTGATCCGGGACCACATACAAGATTGACAGCATAGCGTGGCTCCCTATGGGGGGCCGCAAAACCTGAAAGGGAATACCTATCATGCGTGTTTATTACGATCGCGATGCCGACCTCGGCCTCATCAAGGGCAAGAAGATCGCCATCCTCGGTTACGGCAGCCAGGGCCACGCCCATGCCCAGAACCTGCGCGACAGCGGCGTGGCCGAAGTCGCCATTGCGCTCCGCCCCGGTTCCGCATCGGCCAAGAAGGCCGAAGGCGCCGGTTTCAAGGTGCTGGAGAACAAGGAAGCGGCCAAGTGGGCCGACATCCTGATGATCCTGGCCCCCGACGAGCATCAGGCCGCCATCTATGCCGACGACATCAAGGGCAATCTGCGTCCCGGCGCCGCTCTGGCGTTCGCGCATGGCCTCAACATCCACTTCGGCCTGATCGAAGTCGGCTCCGACGTCGACGTCATCATGATCGCGCCCAAGGGGCCGGGCCACACCGTGCGCGGCGAATATGTGAAGGGCGGCGGCGTGCCTTGTCTGATCGCCATCCATCAGGATGCCAGCGGCAACGCGCATGACCTCGCGCTCGCTTATGCAAGCGGCGTCGGCGGCGGCCGTTCGGGCATCATCGAAACGAACTTCCGCGAGGAATGCGAAACCGACCTGTTCGGTGAGCAGGCCGTGCTGTGCGGCGGCGCGACCGCGCTGGTGCAGGCTGGCTTCGAAACGCTGGTCGAGGCGGGCTACGCTCCCGAAATGGCCTATTTCGAGTGCCTGCACGAACTGAAGCTGATCGTCGACCTGATGTATGAGGGCGGCATCGCCAACATGCGCTACTCGATCTCGAACACCGCCGAATATGGCGATATCAAGACCGGCCCGCGCATCATCACCGAAGAGACGAAGAAGGAAATGAAGCGCGTTCTGGCCGACATCCAGTCGGGCCGCTTCGTGAAGGACTTCGTCCTCGACAACCGCGCCGGCCAGCCGGAGCTGAAGGCCAGCCGCATCGCGGCCAAGCGCCACCCGATCGAGGAAACCGGCTCCAAGCTGCGCGCCATGATGCCCTGGATCGGCGCGAACAAGCTGGTGGACCAGGAAAAGAACTGATCCCAACCGATCTTCCCCCCTCCCGTCCGCGGGAGGGGGAATGATTGCCGCTTCCCTCCCCACCCCACACCCGTTACGGTCCCGCATCCGGGGGGAAGGGAGACTGACATGCGCAAGACCAACAGCCTGATTGCACTGGCCCTGATGGCCGCAGCCGCTGCGCCGATCATCGCGCAAATGCCGACCGAGGCGCCCGGCAAGCCTGATCCCAAGCGGGTAGTGGCAGGCACCTATACCACCGATCCCCATCACACGCTGGTCGGCTGGCGCGTCAACCACATGGGCTTCAACGATTATTTCGGGCAATTCGGTGACGTGAAGGGCACGCTCCTCCTCGATCCCGCCGCGCCCGACAAGGCGAAGCTGGACGTGACCATTCCCATCGCATCGCTGTCGACCGCCAGCGCGGGCCTGACCAAGCATATGTCCGGCCCCGACTTCTTCGACGTCGCCAAATTCCCGGAGGCGCGATTCGTCTCCACCGCCGTCAAGGTGACGGGAACCAAGGCCGAGATCGCGGGCAACCTGACCATCAAGGGCATCACCAAGCCCATCACCCTGTGGGCGACCTTCGTCGGCGCGGGCAAGGGCATGCCGCAGGCGGGCGGCAAGGAAACCGTCGGCTTCCACGCCACGGGCAAGGTCAATCGCGGCGACTATGGCATGGGCTTTGGCCTGGCGCTGGTCCCCGACCCGATCCAGCTCGACCTGACCGCCGCCTTCGAAAAGCAGAACTGATCCGAGAATTATGACGGAAACTCCACCGGCCTGGTCGGTCATCGTCCCCTATTATAATGAACGGGATTTCATTGAAGGGACGATCCGGTCCGCCATCGCGCAGGTCGGTACGAGCTTCCGCCTGATCCTCGTCGACAATGTATCCAGCGACGGCACGGAGGATCTGTGCCGTCGCCTCTTGTCCGAAGCACCGGACGTGGACGTCCTCTATCTGTACGAGGACCGGCCCGGCCACCTGTTTGCGCTGGACAAGGGCTTCGCCGCGACCACCACCCCCTATGTCTGCTTCTGGGATGCCGACACCGTCTATCCCCCGCATTATCTGAGCGAGGCGGAGGCGCTGCTGGAAGATGGCCGCCATGTCGTCGCGCAGGCCATCGACGTCTATTGCGACCCCGAATCCCCGGAAGGCAAGCTGCGCCGCAGCCGGATGAAGGCGACGCAGGCTCTCCTGTCGCGGCAGGGGCATGTCGGCTCCTATGGTCAATGCTTCCGCACCGACGCCCTGCGCGCGGCGGGCGGGCCGATGAGCGACGAGTGGCGCTACGTCCTCTACGATCATGAACTGATGCACCGCATCTACAAACAGGGGCGCGGCACAGGCTCCACCGACCTGTGGTGCCTCCCCTCCCCCCGGCGCGACGCGAATGCCCATGTGCGCTGGTCGCTGTGGGAGCGCATCCTCTATCATGCGACGCCCTTCGCGATGAAGGATTGGTTCTTCTACCGCTTCCTCGCGGGCCGGTTCGAACGGCGGCGGATGATGCAGGAGAATCTGCGCGTGCGCGACTGGTAGGCACCGCGCCATGGCTGGACGCCCACAATGGAACGTCCTGCAACCTATCTGGTACTAAAGTCTTACGAATTGGGCATTTCGTCCACAGGCAAACGCCCTGTGCCCCATCTTCGGACGTTTTCATAAACTCGGCGTTTACATTGTCAGGGCTATACCAAGTGCGGGGACGGGCTGAGGTCGCTTTGTAAGCGGCCAAGCATAGATGAGGTTCGTAATGGACATGCAGTCCCATTCCCTGGTGCCCACTTCCACCGCAGACCTGCTCGCGGGTCTTGTCGCTCATGAGGGCACTGCGAGCCATAGCTATTGCGCGCCATCCATCGCGCGTTCGCCGGACGGTTTCGTCCGCAACAGCGCCGATTTCGCGGACACCGCCCATCATCTCAGCCTGCTTCACGGCCATATTCCGGGCGTGATCGACCATGCCGCCACCCGCATCGCGGACAATGGCGCGCGCATCTGGCTGCTGAAGTCGGTGGACGGCTTCGCCCGTGAGCGCCTATATCTCAACGCGATCGTCGTTGCTGCCGGACCGCTGCCCAGCACCGCCGGGCAGGATCAGGTCACGACCATCATCGCGCAGCAGTGCCGCGCCCTCGACATGCTCGCCCAGTCGGACCGCCGGGGGTGCGCCATCGGCGCCGCCATGGCGCTGGTCATGGACTGGAAAGCGATCCGATCGCTGCTCGACGGCGGGGCGGCCCGCCTCGGCATCGACCCGCGCGACTCCCACCTTCCCGACTGGGCGGAAACGCTGGAGGTGCTGACCGCCCTCGAAGAAGATCATCCCATCGGTCGCGCGGTGCAGTTCGGAGCGGGCCAGCTCCTGGGCCAGCATCGCGGCGTGTGGGACTTGCTGCAGGCCCGCTCGCAGGTCCGCCGCGCGGCGCTCGTCTGACATTTGCAGGAGGCGGAGCGGGCCAGCACTCTTCCTCGCACTTGCACAACAGGGTCAGTGTTTCTAATCCGGTCGGGACCAAGACCGGAGACAGGCTGATCATGCGCTTTCAGGGTACGGAAAATTACGTTGCCACGGACGATCTGAAGGTCGCGGTGAACGCTGCGGTGCTGCTGCGCCGCCCCTTGCTCGTCAAGGGCGAACCCGGCACCGGCAAGACCGTGCTGGCGCAGGAGATCGCCAAGGCTCTCAACGCCCCGCTGATCGAATGGAACGTCAAGTCCACGACCAAGGCGCAGCAGGGCCTGTATGAATATGACGCGGTGGCGCGCCTGCGCGACGGCCAGCTCGGCGACGAGCGTGTCCACGACATCGGCAATTACATCAAGAAGGGCAAGCTGTGGGAGGCCTTCACCTCCGAACGCCTGCCCGTCCTCCTGATCGACGAGATCGACAAGGCCGACATCGAGTTTCCCAACGACCTGTTGCAGGAACTCGACCGCATGGCCTTCCATGTCTACGAGACGGGCGAGACGGTCGCCGCCGTCGAACGCCCCGTGGTCGTCATCACGTCGAACAACGAGAAGGAACTGCCCGACGCCTTCCTGCGCCGCTGCTTCTTCCACTATATCAAGTTTCCCGACGCCGACACGATGCGCGCGATCATCGACGTGCATTTCCCCGGCATCCAGAAAATCCTGGTCAGCCGCGCGCTGGAAATCTTCTACGAAGTCCGCGAAGTGCCGGGCCTCAAGAAGAAGCCGTCCACGTCCGAACTGCTCGACTGGCTGAAACTGCTGCTGGCCGAGGACATGCCGCTGGACGTGTTGCAGTCGAAAGACCCGACCAAGGCCATCCCGCCGCTGCATGGCGCGCTGCTGAAGAACGAGCAGGATATCATGCTGTTCGAGCGGTTGGCCTTCATGGCGCGGCGCAACGGCTGAGGCGCGGGTCAGATGAGCATCACCGGCAAATGCCTCTGCGGCTCCGTCAGCCTTGCCATCGACGCGGAGCCGATCACGGCCCGCCTGTGCTGGTGCCGCGTGTGCCAGAGCCTTGCAGCCGGCAATGCGGCGGTGAATGTCGTCTTCCCGACCGAGGCCGTCGCCACGACCGGAGAGGTACGCTGGTACGAGAGCGTGGCGGACAGTGGCAATGCGATGCGGCGCGGATTTTGCCCGACCTGCGGCACATCCGTTTTCAGCATCGCGGAGGTCCGCCCGCACCTCACCATCGTTCGCGCCGGAGTGCTGAACGATGCGGATTCGGTGTCTCCGCAGGCGATCATATGGACCGATTCGGCTCCGAAATGGTCTAAACTCGATCCTGACCTGCCGCAGGTGCAGCGCCAACCGTCATAAAGACCACCAAAAATGGCGGATTCTGGATAATATTGAACTTTTCCAAGTACTAATGCAAATTTTGCAAGTAACAGTGTCGCCAAAATACGATAGTCTCAAGCAGTGCATCATTGGCGCGGGGACATGGTATGAATGGCGGCAATACTCACGAAAGCGACCAGTCGAACGACGTTCTGTACAAGCGGCATTTCGCCTTAGTGCCCAAGAGAATGCGGGACGGAAAATGGATCTGGCTGAAATCCTATCGCAAACGCCGGTCGATTTTCGACTGAGGGGACCGTCGGGTGCGCGGCGGGGCTGGCCAGTGCGATCAGGCCCATCGTCGCCGCTGGCGTCCGGCACCGCCTTTGGCTAGGATCGCACCATGCTGCTGAACCTCCTCGACGAACTGCGTAGCGCAGGCATTCCGGTATCCGTGAAGGAGCATCTCCTGTTGCTGGAGGCGCTGGATGCGGAGGTCATCGCCTCCACCCCGGACGAATTCTATTATCTCTCCCGCGCCGTCTATGTGAAGGACGAGACGCTCTACGACCGCTTCGATCAGGTCTTCGCCAAGGTCTTCAAGGGACTGGAGAGCGACTATGGACAGGCCGGCCGCGAAATTCCGGAGGAATGGCTAAAGGCCATCGGCGAGAAATTCCTGTCGCCGGAAGAGATGGAGAAGATCAAGGCGCTCGGCTCCTGGGACGAGATCATGGACACGCTCAAAAAGCGTCTGGAGGAGCAGGAAAAACGCCATCAGGGCGGCAGTAAATGGGTCGGCACGGGCGGCACGTCGCCCTTCGGCCATTCCGGCTACAATCCGGCAGGCGTGCGGATCGGCGGCGAGTCCAAACACAAGCGCGCGGTAAAGGTGTGGGAGCAGCGCGACTTCGCCAACCTCGATTCCAACCGCGAACTGGGCACGCGCAATATCAAGGTGGCCCTGAAACGCCTGCGCCGTTTCGCGCGCGCGGGCGCGACGGAGGAACTGGACATCGACGCCACCATCGCGGGCACGGCGCGGCAGGGGTGGCTGGACATCCACATGCGCAAGGAACGGCACAACGCCGTCAAGCTGCTGATCCTGTTCGACGTCGGCGGATCGATGGACCCGCATATCAAGATTTGCGAGGAGCTGTTCTCCGCCGCCAAGGCCGAGTTCAAGAACATGGAATTCTTCTACTTTCACAATTGCCCGTATGAAGGGTTGTGGAAGGATAATCGCCGCCGCTGGGCGGAGCAGACGCCGACGTGGGACATCCTCCACAAATATGGCCACGACTATAAGCTGATCCTGGTCGGGGACGCGGCGATGAGCCCCTATGAACTGTCGCAGCCGGGCGGCTCCGTAGAGCATTTCAACGAGGAAGCGGGCGCCGTCTGGCTGCAACGGCTGGTCAACACCTATCCGGCGGCGGCATGGCTCAACCCCGCGCCGCGCGAACGCTGGGGCTATGACCAGTCCAACCATATCGTGCGCGAACTGATGCACGACCGCATGTACCCGTTGACCTTGGCCGGCATCGAAGAGGCGACGCGGGAGTTGAGCCGGAAGCTTTGAACGGCGGAATCAGGGCAGGTAGGAAATCTCCACCGGCCCTGCCCCGTCGATCTCTCCGCGCAGCGATTGTCCGCGCACAATCGGCCCGACGCCCGCAGGGGTGCCGGTAAAGATCAGGTCACCGGCGCCAAGCGTCACATAGGTGGACAGGTTCGCGATGATTTCCGGCACGGTCCAGATCATCTCTGCCAGATCGCCCGACTGGCGCACTTCGCCATCGATCCGCAAGCTGATCGCCCCCGTCGATGGCGGCACACCCGGCAGGAAAGCCCCCACAGGCGCGGACTGATCGAACCCCTTTGCCATGTCCCAGGGGCGGCCTGCTGCCTTGGCCTCCGCCTGAAGATCGCGGCGCGTCAGGTCGATGCCGACTGCCCAGCCGAAAATCCTCGCGGCGGCATCATCGGGAGAGATATCCGCTCCCCCCGCCCCCAGCGCGACGACCAGTTCGACCTCATGATGCAGATTGCCGGTCCGGACCGGAAACGGCAATCGCGCCCCGCTCTCCACCACGGCATCCGCTGGCTTGGAGAAAAAGAACGGCGGCGCGCGGTCCGGGTCGCCGCCCATTTCGCGGGCATGATCGGCATAATTCTGACCCACGCAGAAAATCCGCCGGACGGGAAAACGCGCCTCGCTTCCGACGATCGCGACCGTAGAAACCGACACTGTTGGAAGGATCATGGACCGTACCTCAATAGAGAAGATAGGGGCGGCGCTCCTCCACCCATGCCGCCTCGTCCGGCAGGGTCAGCGCGTCGAGATCGCCCGGCTCCGCGCCCGCATCATCCACCCATTCGCGCAGTGCGGGACCGCCATTGATGACGTCGATGGGCAGCTTGCCGAACGCATATTCATAGGGGAAGTCGCGCCAGAGGTCATAATCGGGATGGAGCGCGCGGATCGCCTTGAACGCCAGCGACTGCAACCGCCACGGGCGGAAGGCAGCATGGTCGTAGAAGCGCCCTTCGGGATGAATATGCACGCCCGCGCACAATTGCCCGACATGTTTATGGAACGTCGGCTCGAACCAGATATCGCGCAGCGCGCATCCGTCGAGCCACTGGGGGGCAAGCGCCTGCATCTTTGCGATCACCGCCCGCGCATCGATGTCCGGCGCGCCGAATATCTCCAGCGGGCGCGTGGTGCCGCGCCCCTCCGACAGCGTCGTGCCCTCCAGCATCACCGTGCCGGGATAGGCGCGCGCCATGGGGAGATTAGGAGCATTGGGGCTGGGGTTGATCCACAACCGGCTGTCGAGCGGCCAGCCGAAACCGGGCGCGACGTCCGGCTCCCAGCCCTCCATGGTGATGACGCGATAGTCCACGTCCAGCTTGAAATGATCGATGAACCAGTGGCCCAGTTCGCCCAGCGTCAGCCCATGCCGCATCGGCATCGGCCCGGCACCCACGAAACTCTCCCACCCCGCGCGCAGGGTCAGGCCCTCGACAGGGCGACCGACGGGATTGGGACGATCCAGCACCCACACCGCCTTGCCGGACTTAGCCGCGCCCTCGATCACATAAAGCAGCGTGGTGATGAAGGTATAGATACGCGTGCCGACGTCCTGCAGGTCGACCAGCAGCACGTCGAAACTGTCGAGCATCGCATCGGTGGGACGGCGGACTTCGCCATAGAGGGAGAAGGTCGGAATAGCGTGGACCGGATCGCTGAAATCGGGCGATTCGACCATATTATCCTGCTTGTCGCCGCGCAGCCCGTGCTGCGGCCCAAAGGCGGCACTGAGCGTCACGTCGTCCAGCGCGGCGATGGCGTCGAGCGAATGGACAAGCCCCTCCGTCAGCGACGCCGGATGGGCAAGGAGAGCGACCCGGCGACCGTTCAGCGGCGCGCGCAGGGAATGGTCGGCGAGGAAGCGATCAATACCGAATTTCATGCCGCTCCGGGTGCCCGCAAAACCGCCGCGAAGCAATCCCCGTGATGGAAATCCGGGTCGCCCGGCGGGTGCGCCAGCGCCCAATAGCTTTTCTGCCGGTCCCCGCGCGTTTCGATCACTGTCGACAGTCCCAGCGCCAGATCGAGTGTCCGCCACCCCTGCTGCGTCTGGGACAGGTCCACGGCCACCTCCAATTCGAAACTGTCGTGCCCGGCGCGTATGTCGAACCGGGGCAGGCCCGCCCATTCGAAATCCCGGCGCCCCTCGCGATAATCGTCGAACAAATAGGTCGCCCACTGGCTCGACGGCGAGAAGTTGAACTCCAGATAGCGCGGCCCCTCAGGCCGTTTCACAAAGGCTTCGAAACAGGTGGTCTGCCACAGATCGTCCGCGCGTCCCCCCGTCGGAATCTGCGGCGCGATGACCAGGGCGGATATGTCGCCCTCTATCCGATATCGGAAAACCAGACGCGCATCGGTCGGGCGGGAAAAGTCCACGCGGATGCGATCGATCGGCGGGACAGGCGACGCCGGGTGACGCACAAGTTCGACCTCCATGGCATTCCTCCCCGATCCGATGTGGCAAAAGGCTGTCAAATCGCGCGTTGGCGTGCTACGCGCGCCGCCGCTATGACCCATTATCGTTCCGAACTGCTTAACCTGCTTTATTCCCGCGGCTATATCCATCAGCTGACGGATGCAGACGCGCTGGACGCTCTGGCGACGACTGAGGTCGTGCCCGGTTATATCGGTTTTGACCCGACTGCGCCATCGCTGCATGTCGGTCATCTCGTCTCGATCATGATGCTGCGCCAGCTTCAGAAGGCGGGGCACAAGCCCATCGTGGTCATGGGTGGCGGCACCGGCAAGATCGGCGACCCCAGTTTCAAGGACGAAGCGCGCAAACTGCTGACCGACGATCTGATCGCGCAGAATGTCGCGTCGATCCGTCGCGTGTTCGAACGGTTCCTGACCTTTGGCGATGGCCCCACGGACGCCATCATGGTGGACAATGCCGAGTGGCTGGACAGGCTGGAGTATATCCCGTTCCTGCGCGACATCGGCCAGCATTTCTCGGTCAATCGGATGCTGAGTTTCGACTCGGTCAAGCTGCGCCTCGACCGCGAACAGTCGCTCAGTTTCCTCGAATTCAACTATATGATCCTGCAGGCCTACGACTTTCTGGAGCTGTCGCGCCGCGTCGGCTGCCGGTTGCAGATGGGCGGATCGGATCAGTGGGGCAATATCGTCAACGGCGTGGAACTGGCCCGCCGTGTCGACGGCAAACAGGTCTTTGGCCTGACCACCCCGCTCCTCACCAACGCCGACGGCACCAAGATGGGCAAGACGGTCGGCGGCGCGGTCTGGCTGAACGAGGACCAGTTGTCCGACTTCGACTACTGGCAGTTCTGGCGCAACACGGACGACCGTGACGTCGGCATGCGCCTGCGTCTGTTCACCGACCTGCCGCTGGACGAGATCGCCCGGCTGGAGGCGCTGGAGGGCGCTGGCATCAACGAGGCGAAGAAGGTGCTGGCCAATGAAGCGACCGCGCTGTGCCGCGGCGTGGACGCCTCCGCCCGCGCCGCCGAGACAGCGCGCCGGACGTTCGAGGAAGGCGCGAGCGGGGATGCCCTGCCCCGCATCCCCGTCGCCGATGGCCGCATCGCGCTGACCGCTGCGCTGACCGCCGCCGGCCTCACCGCGTCCAATGGCGAGGCCAAGCGCAAGATCGGCGAGGGTGCCGTGCGGGTGAACGACGTCGCCATCACCGACCCCGGTCACGAGATCGTGCTGGACGGCCCGGAAACCAAGCTCAGCCTCGGCAAGAAGAAGCACGCCATATTGGTCCCGGCCTGATCGGCATCCGTTCGTCGCGCTTTTGGCTTATGTTGCAATGAATTAACCACGGGCGTGGAGGATTTCTTAACCCGCCTGGCGCACGTTTCGACTCACGGGATCGCAAAGGGCTGGAAAGCGACCATTACTCGCACCGGCCCATATGGAAGAAGATTTGCCATGGCATGACGCCATGGCCTGTCGCTGCCTTGCGCCCGCGTGAAACGAGCCAGGGGGTGGTGAATGTCAGCCGAGCGTTTAAAGCGCATGACGCAATTGCATGATGAACGACGCCGCGCACAGCGCGACGACGTGGATTTCCCGACGGTCGCGACGCGCCGCTGGACGGAGCGGTTCGACGTGCGCCTGCTCAACATCTCCCCCATGGGATTCCACGCGCGCGGCAAGGTCGAGTTCGAGCGCGACCAGAAGCTGAAAATCATGCTGCCCATCGTCGGTGAGGTCGAGGGGCAGATCGCCTGGGCGCTGACCGGATGCTGCGGTGGCTGGTTCCCCGCGCCGATTCCGGTGGACGTCTATCAACAGGTTCTGGCGACGATCCGGCAGCAGGGCGGCTAAAGAACCCGTTCAGGAAACCCCATAGGAAACGCCGCGCGGAAGGCTCTCCGCGCGGCGTTTTGTTTGTCCGAAGGCTTCGCGATCAGGCGCCCTCTTTCTGCTTCGCGAAATTCTCCTCATGCTGCTTGAACATCTTCATGAGGTCACCGGAGGTAACGGGGCGTGTCGTCCCCTCCTCCACAGGCCGCGCGCCGCCGGTCGAATGCGGCGTCGTATCCACGCCCTTGGCCGCCGCCTTCGCGCGCAACGCGCCCACCGTCAGTTCGTCCTTCCTGTGATGCTGGAACGGATCGAAGCGGAAGAAGCGCATGCCGTTCAGGTGCGTGATCTTGTCGATCTGCACATCGGTCAGGTGGTTGATCGTCGGCCACAGCCGTTCCGGCACTTCGGGCCAGAGCGTATCGCTATGCGGATAATCGCATTCGTAGGAGATCATGTCCTCCCCGATATAGTCGATGTTCTGCAGGCCGAAGGCGTCGTCGATGAAGCAATTGAGGAAATGCCGCTTGAACATATCACTCGGCTTCATGCTTCCCGGAAAGCGGCTATTGGTCCACGCCTTGTGCCGCGAGTTGGAGAAGTCGGCCCGTTCCATGAAATAGGGCACCCAGCCGATGCCCCCTTCCGACAGGGCGATGCGCATGCCGGGATATTCGTGAAGCGCCTCCAGTTGCAGCCAGTCCGATGCGCCCTGGGAAATGGACATGGGCATGGTCGTGATCCACGCCTCGATCGGCGTCTCCATCGACGCATGCGGCGCCGGATTGCCGCCACCGATATGGAGCGCGATCGTCATGTCGAGATCGTTGATCGCCTTGTAGAAGGGCTTCCAATACTCATTATGGATGCTCGGCAGGCCCTGCACCGTCGGGTTCTCGTTGATCGAGACGGTGTAGCAGCCCTTGTCCGACAGGCGCTTCAACTCCGCTATCGTCGCGTCCATGTCGTAGGTGGGCAGGATGCCGCAGGGGATGAAGCGCCCCGGATAGGCCGCGCACCACTCGTCTACATGCCAGTCGTTATAGGCCTGCATATGCCGGGTCGCGAGTGCCTTGTCCGGCGCCTTGTGCAGACGACCGCCCGCGAAATCGAACACGCTGCCGAAGTTCATGGAGGCAGCGATGCCGTTCACATCCATGTCGTCGATGCGGGCGTGGACGTCATAGACGCCCTTGCGGAGCTGATCCATCGAGGACGGCTCCATGCCATATTCCTCAAAGGGTTTGCCCACGACGGCGTTCAGGCCGACCGACGGGAAATTGATCCCCTGATAGGTCCAGTAATCCTTGCCGTTGATGTCCTGCACCAGCCGGGGTGCGGAGGCGAGCAGTTCGCCCGACAAATGGTTTTTGAACAGGTCCGGCGGTTCGCTGATGTGGTCATCCACGCTGATGATGACCATGTCGTTCATTTCCATGGCATTCTCTCCTTGGGTGAATTGATAGTATTTACTATCTTATATTTTCGCGAAACGGTCCATGGGGTTCAGACGGTCGTGAAATGCGCTCCATCGAAATGGTCGAGCAGATCGCGACTGTCCCCCAGGCTGAAATCGATGATGAGGCCGACGCGGCTGGCCTTCTTCGCCATCTCCGGCTGGAAGGTATAGCAACTCGGCGGCATCTTGCTGGCGTCCGATTGCTGATCGAGCGGACGGGCGCGGCCATGAGCGACGATGCTGCCCCATTGGAGGAGCTTTGCCGCCTCCTTCTCCGCCGGTTCGAGCGTCTCGATCCAGCCGCGCAGTTTCATGAGATTCAGTCCGGCGACCGCCTCCGGCACGATCATCGAAAAGCCGCCCGCCATCTCCCAATGATGGACGAGCACGCCGTTGCGCCGGATTTCCGAGGCATTGTCGCCATCCCGATGGTCGCTGACGAAAATATCATAGCGAGTCGGCTCAAGGTCCGCCCAATGCGCCGCCGCCAGCACGGCAAGGTCATGGAGGTGCGTGCAGTTCGCCTGCTTCTCGCCCCGCGCCGCCACATCGGCCCGCGCGACCCCGGTAAACGTGTCGATCAGTTGCAGCGGTGCGCCGGGACAGGTCGTCCACGGCGCCCGCTCCATCACGGGCTCGACAGCGGTGATATTCTGGCCGTCATGGACCAGCGTCACCGCCATGCAGTGATAATCATCCTCCAGCGCCGCCGTGACCCGGCCCGCCGCAGGGGTGACGAGGAAACGCCGACGATAGCCCGGAACATCCTCCAGCCGCGGCGTTTCCTGTCCCATGGCCGTCAGTCCTTCGCCAGCAACAGCGCAGCCGCAAGAGGCCCGCCGCCGGAGGTCGCCACGGCGACGCGCGGATCGCCGGGAATCTGCCGCTCGCCCGCCGCCTGACGCAGCTGCGTCACCGCCTCATGCGCAAAACCGAAGCCGTGCAGCCGTCCCGCGCCCAGCTGTCCGCCCGCCGTGTTGAGCGGCAGTTCGCCATCACGGGCGATGCGATGGCCGCCCTCGATGAACCTGTGCCCCTCACCCACTTCGCAGAAGCCGAGGCCTTCGAGCCAGGTGATCGGGAAGAAGGCGAAGCCGTCGTAGAACTGGACCGTGTCCACATCCTTGGGACCGTAATCCGTCTTGGCCCACAGGTCGGGTCCGGTGGCATAGGCCGCGACCCATTCCGCCTGATCCCAGCTATAACGGTCGACCTTGCCCGCCGTTGCGGCGATGCGGATCGGCGTCGCAGTCACCTCGTCCAGCGCGTCGCCCGCCGACACGATCACCACCGTCGAGCAGTCAGTAAAACGGTCGCAGTCATACAGGCAGAACGGCGTCGTGATGAGGCGAGCATCCATATACTCGTCAAGCGTCAGCGGCTTCCTGGTGATGGCCCGCGCATTGGGGTTGAGCAGCGCGTTGCGGTTCGCGTTGAGCGCGATCTGCGCCAGTTGCTCGCGCGTCATGCCGTAACGCTTCATGTGGCGCGACGCATATTGCGCGACCCAGCAGGCGGCGGACGTGGCAAAATAGGGCGCGGTCCATTGCGACGCGCCGTCCACCGTCTCACGCCGCAGCGGCGGGAACTCTTCGGGCCGCGAAATGGCCGCCGCCTCATAGACCGTGCGGAAGCACAGGACATGGCGGGCCTGTCCGGTCTTCACCGCATTGGCCGCCTCCGCAATGGCGGATAATTGCGCGGGCAACTCGCCGCCGCCCATGTGCCAGCGCGCCTTGATCCCGCAGACCTCGATAATCTCATCCGTGCCGATGGGTGAAAAGCCGAGGAAACTCGGCATGCGCCCCGGATAGGTCGCCACGCCGTCGATCTGGTCGAAGGTCAGGCCCGCGTCGTCCAGCGCCTGCCTGATCGCATCCATGGTGAGGCCGAGCGCAGACCGGGAGACGCGCACGCCGACCTCCGACTGGCCAACGCCCGTGATATAGGCTTCGTTCTTCAGACCCATATCAGGCAACCTTCTCGAAAAGCGGGAACCAGATGCCGTCCTGTTCCTCGAACGTAACGCGGACCTTGTCGTCGATATCGACCTGATCGACCGGCGACCCGACGATGTTGGTGGTGAGATAGACGCCCGGCGCATCGTCCAGACGGACGCGCGCGATCACGAAGGGAACCTCCAGCCCCGGCATCCACGGCTGGTGATTGACCGTCATCGTGTCGATGACGCCGGTCCCGGCCACGGCATCGGGCGTGACGTTTTCCGACTGGCAATGGCGGCAGAACTCGCGCGGCGGATGGGTGAACTGGCCGCAATCGTGGCAATGGGTGATGTTGAGCCGGCCTTCGGCGCCGCCCGTCCAATAGGGACGATTGGCCGCGTCGAGGCGGGGGCGCGGACGCTTTGGCGGGCTGGGCGCGGTCATGAATTCAGTCTCCTGACGGGTGGCTCTCAATGGCCTTTCCCATTCTGTCTGGTCCCCCTATCCTGTCAACGCAACGCGATGGACCATGATAACGCCATGGCGATTGCGCCGCATCGTATCGCGGTGGCGATCAGCAAACCGATATGCCGCGACGGGCAAGACGGCGGCGACGACGACGGCTAAACAGGGCGCTTAGTCCGCCCGGCCGTCAGACCGAGGGTGCCGGAGAGCGATTGCAAGGAGGCCAAAATGAGCGATGTTCTGGGGTATAAGGGTAAGCGCGTAGTCGTCAGCGGCTGCTTTTCCGGCATGGGCGAGGCGACGGCGAAGCTGCTGCTCGAACTCGGCGCCGAAGTGCATGGCTTCGACTATAAGGACAGCACCCTCCCCCTCGCGTCCTTCACGCAGGTCGACCTGCGCGACCCCGCATCCATCGAGGCTGGCGTTGCCGGTCTGGGCGGCGGCCGCATCGACGCCCTGTTCAACTGTGCCGGCCTGCCCGGCGGCGGCGGTTTCCCGCCGCTCGACACGATGAAGGTCAACTTCATCGGCACACGTCACCTGACCGAGACGATCCTGCCCCTGATGGACGAAGGCAGCGCCATCGCGTCCATCGCATCCACCGGCGGCCTCGGCTGGAGCCGCCGCGTGCCCGTGCACATCGGCCTGCTGCAGACCAAGGGATTTCAGGGCGCGCTCGACTGGTGCGAAGCGAATCTGGATCAGGTCGCGGAAGGCTATGCCTTCTCCAAGGAAGCGATCATCGTCTGGACGCAATTCTCCGGCGCGCACCTCATCAAGAAGGGCATCCGCATCAACTGCACCCTGCCTTCGCCCACCCAGACGCCGATGATGGCGACGTTCCACGCCACGTCCGGCAAGGATGTCGTGGACGCCGCCGCCGAACCCATGGGCCGCTACTCCACTGCCGCAGAGCAGGCGGGCGGCATCGTGCTGATCAACAGCGCACTGGCGAGCATCGTCAACGGCGTCGTCCTGCCCGTGGACGGTGGCTTCATGGGCGGCGTGGCAACGGGTCAGGTCGATCTCAGCAAGATGATGCGCAAGGCCGCTCCCGCCGAGTGATCGGCGCGCGACAGATTTTATAGGCTAATTTATTGACTTCGCCCGGAATTTTGCGATTCCGGGCGAAATTGTTGCATGGAAGCAACAGGTCATCGCGAAACATCATTCGCATATAGGAAATTTCATCCAACATAAAAATCGGCATTGATTTCGTATGCACCTTGGTCGAGACATATCTCCCAGAGGCCAGCACCCGGCAACAGGGGCGGCCTCCAATAAGACGAACATAGAGAGAAGAGACGGCTGGTCCCCAAAACCACCAACCGTTGCGCCGAAAAAATCTGGGAGAGAGATATGCCACAATCCACATTGCGCAAAGCCGTGCTGCTTGCGTCCACTGCCATCGGTTTCGGCGCAACGACTTCGGCCATGGCTCAGGAAGACATCATCGTGACCGCCCGCCGCGTCGAGGAACGACTGCAGGACGTGCCGATTTCCATCACGGTGCTCAACCAGAACCAGATCAGCGACAACAACATCACCAACGCAAAGGATCTGGCGACCTTCACGCCGGGCCTGAATGCGAATAGCCGCAACGGTTCGGACGCCACCAATTTCTCCATCCGAGGTTTCACGCAGGAACAGCGCACGCAGGCAACGGTGGGCGTCTTTTTCGCCGACGTGGTGGCCCCACGTGGGTCGGGCGCATCCTTCGGCGGTGACGGCGCCGGTCCGGGCGCCTTGTTCGACCTCCAGAATGTGCAGGTGCTGAAAGGCCCTCAGGGCACGCTGCAGGGACGCAATGTCACGGGCGGCGCCGTCCTCTTCGTTCCGCGCAAACCCACCGGCAAGCTTGAAGGCTATGTCGAGGGAAGCATCGGCGACTATTCGTTGCGGCGCATTCAGGGGGTCATCAACATTCCCGTCATGGACACGCTGCGCATCCGCGTCGGTGTCGATCGCATGACCCGCAACGGCTATCTTAACAATATCGGTCGGCTGGGTGATGGGGTCGATGGCAATATCGGCATGGGCAACGTCAACTACGTCGCCGCGCGTTTCAGCGCGGTCGCGGACCTCACGCCCAACCTCGAAAATTACTTTATCGCTTCGTACACCCGGTCGCGCAACAACGGCGTCGTGCCGAAGCTTCTGAGTTGCAATCAGGTCGACCCGACAATCACCGCGACGGGCGGCGTCAGTTTGTTCGGCGTCCTGAACCAGGCCAGTTGCCAGGCACAGTTGGCGCGTGAATCCGGACAAAGCCCCTGGACCGTCGAGAACCGGCTGGGCGACGCAGAATCCTACATCCAGCAGTGGCAGATGATCAACACCACGACCTGGCAGGCATCCGACAGCCTGACGGTCAAGAACATCACCTCCTATGCCGAATATCGCAATCGCCAGAACCAGGATCTGTTCGGCAATTATTACTTGCAGACCGGGCAGGATCCCGCTCTCGTGACATCCGGTGCCCAGGTTACCGGCTTTGCCTTTACCCATGCCAATGCCAATACGAACCTGACCAACGCACAGTCCACCTTCGTCGAGGAACTCCAGTTGCAGGGCCGCCCCGGCGACGGAAAGCTGATCTGGCAGGCTGGCCTCTATGCAGAATTGAGCGATCCGCTCGGTTGGTCCGGCGTGCAGACGGCGACGGCGACCTCCTGTGTGGACATCACCACTTTCAGTTGCGGCCGCGTGCCGGGCTTCTCCTTGCCCAGCCTCAGCTACAGCCTGTCGAAGACGAAATGGCGCGACTATGCGGTTTACGGTCAGGCGACCTATAGCCTCACCGACACGCTCAAGCTGACCGCCGGCGCCCGCTACACCTGGGACAAGCAGATTTCGCAGGTCAATCTCCAGCGGCCCAGCCCGCTCACCGGCACATCGAGCTGCCTCAATCCCACCGCGCCGGGTGCATCCGCTGGTGCCTTCCCCATCGGCGAACGTTTTGGACGCTGCGTTCAGGATTTGCGCGTCTCGTCAGAGGCTCCCACCTGGACCATCGGCCTTGATTACAAGCCGATCGAGGACGCGCTGCTCTATGCGAAATATTCGCGTGGCTACCGTGCGGCTGGCCTGTCCCTGTTCGGTCCGGACAGCACCCCGCAGTCCTCCACCAACCTGCAACCCTATCGCAAGGAAAAAGTGGACAGCTACGAAATCGGCGCAAAGACGAGCTGGCGTGGCCCGGTGCCCGGCCTGTTCAATATCTCCGGCTTCTACAACTCGTTCTCCGATCAGCAGCTCCTTCTGGGCGCTATCCTGAACGGGCAGGCGAATGCGCTGGTCGCCAATGCGGGTAAGTCGCGCCTCTATGGCGTCGAGGCAGACCTTTCGCTTCGTCCGATCGAGGGCCTCGTGCTCAACGCCTCCTATTCCTATCTGAATACGAAGCTTCAACAGTTCATCCCGGTCAACCTCGGGCCAGACGTGCAGCTAACGCCGCCACTGGTCGGCGAACCCATCCCCAACACCCAGCCGCACAAGCTGAACCTGTCCGGCAGCTACACGCTGCCGCTGCCGGAATCGGTCGGAAAAATCACCTTCGGTGCCACGTACATCTACACTGCGTCCTATAAGAGCGTGGCCGCCTCATGCCCGGACATTCAGCAAACGACGCCAAACGGTTTGCTGGTCAACGTCGGGTGCTATGACTCACGCAATAACCAGGCCCTGCTCCTTAACGGCCAACCAAACCCTGCCGCGGGCGTCGTCAACGTCAATCCGGAGAGCGGCCGGATTCCGGCGTCCAACGTCATCAACCTGAGTGTGAACTGGGAAGGTGTTGGCGGTGAGCCGGTTGACCTCGGCTTCTTCATGACCAACGTCACGAACGAAGTCTATTATGTCAGCCTGAACGACAATACGTCGCGCGGCTTCCGCAGCGGCCTTCTGGGCGAACCCCGCATGTACGGCTTCCGCCTGAAATATCGTTTCGGAAGCTAAGCCGGCAGCATGGGACAAAGGGGGGTGGTCGCAGCGATGTGGCCGCCCTTTTTCATGACCTCGAACCGATCCGCAGATATCGCGGCAGCGGTTGGCCGGAACGCAGATTCATGATGCCACGGAGGGGCCAAGGGATATATCCCGGCCCAAACCGATTTATAGACCGGGGATGCCATCATGAATTTCGATCTGACCGACGACCAGGAAATGATGCGCGATATGTTCGCGCGCTTTCTGGACGAGAACAGCAGCACGGCGCGCGTCCGCGCGGCTGAACCGTCCGGTTTCGACGCGGCGCTGTGGCAGGGCCTTGGCGAACTGGGCGCATTCTCGATCCGCGTGCCGGAGGCGTCCGGCGGCCTCGGCATGGGCACGTTCGAGGCTGTCCTGCTGATGGAAGAAGCGGGCCGCACATTGGTATCGGGTCCGCTGGCCGAAACGCTGGTGACGGCGCGCCTGCTCGCGCAGTTGAACGGCGCGGACAGCGAGGCGCTGCTCGCCCGCGTCAGCACCGGCGAAGCCGTCGCCACCATCGCGCTGCACGACATCGCACACCAGCCGAAGCAGTGGCTCGCGGGCGGCTCCGTCGCGGAGGCCGTGGTGGCCCGTGACGGCAATGACATCGTCCTCGTCTCCATTCCGGAGGATGCCAAGCTGGGCGAGAACACTCTCGCCTCCACCCCGCTCGCGGAAATCGACCTCAAGGCGTATTCGCGGGTCGTGCTCGGCTCCGGCCCCAATGCCATCACTGCCTGGGAACAGGCGGTTGAGGAGTGGAAGCTGCTGATCTCCGCCGCGCTTGCGGGCCTCGGTCGTCAGGCGCTCCAGCTCGCCGCCGACTATTCGGGCGAGCGCAAGCAGTTCGGCCAGTTCATCGGGCAGTTCCAGGGCGTCTCCCATCCCCTCGCCGATCAGCTCTGCTATGTCGACAGCGGCAAATTGCTGGTGTGGAAAGCGATCCGCTCGATTGCGGATGGCGATGCCGATGCAGGCGCCATCGTGTCGGTGACAGCGTGGTGGAACGCCCGCGCTGCCGGGACCGCCGTGGCGCGTGCCCTCCACACCTTTGGCGGCTACGGCCTCAGCACCGAATATGACATTCATCTCTTCAACCTGCGCGCCAAGGCATGGCCGCTGGTCTGGGGCGATCCCAACCGCCATCTCGATGACGCGGGCCGTCGTCGGTACGCCGGCGCGACCGCCGTGTTGCCCGAAGTCGGCGAGACGCCGATCGAGTTCGATCTTGGCGACGATGCGCGCGCAATCCAGAAGGAAATCCACGATTTCTTCGCGACGCAGGTGACCGAGGAAGAAAAGGCGCAGTTCCACTATAGCTGGGACGGCTATAATCCGCACATCAACAAGGCGCTGGCGGACGCCGGCCTGCTCTTTCTCGGCTGGCCCAAGGAAATGGGCGGTCGCGGCATCACCCCCTATGCCAAGATCGCCGCGATGGAGGCGTTCGAGGAGGTCGGCTACAACAACCCCGCCCATAATGTCACCGCCATGGTCGGCGCGATCCTCTATCGCTTCGGCAGCGACGAGGTGAAGGAGAATATCCTCGCCAAGATGATGAGCGGCGAGGCCATCACCAGCCTCGGCTATTCGGAGCCGGGTTCGGGGTCCGACGTGTTCGCCGCGCAATGTCGTTCGCATCAGGAGCCGGATGGCTCGTGGCGGATCAACGGCACCAAGATGTGGACGTCCGGCGCGAACATCACCGATTATGTCTTCATGCTGACCCGCTCCGACCCGGAAGCGACCAAGCACAAGGGCCTGACGATGTTCATCGTGCCGTTGAAGACGGAGGGCGTGACCGTGCAGGCTGTCCACACCTTCATGGACGAGCGCACCAATATCACCTTCTACGACAATGTGCCGATCCCCGACAACTATCGCCTCGGCCCGGTCAACGAGGGCGCGCGGACCATGTCGGCGGGCCTCGAACTGGAGCATGGCGGCGGTTTCGGCAAGGTGCAGCGCGCGATGCTCGCCGCAGCCGAGGAACTGTGCCACACCATCCACCACGGCAATCATGCGCTGATCGTGGAACCCGGCGTGCAACAGCGTCTCGCCAAATCCTATGCCAATCTGCTCGTCTCCGACCTGCTCAGCTTCCGCTCGATCTGGGGCAGCGTGAACAAGAAGGGCCTGCAGGGCGTCGGGCCGATGGCCAAGATGTTCACGTCCGAATGTTTCCAGGAGGACAGCCGCGACCTGCTCGACCTGACCGCGCCCTTGTCCCTGTCGAAGCGTGACGGGCCCGCGGGCTTCCTCAACCAGTGCTATCGCCACGCGCAGGGCACGACCATCTATGGCGGCACCAGCGAGGTGCATCGCTCCATGGTCGCCGAAAAGGCGCTCGGCATGCCGCGCACCCGCGGTTGATCGGAGGGATAGACAGATGACCACCGAAACCGTCGAAGCCCCGCATCTCCTGACCGAGGAGCGGGACGGCATATTGATCGCGACGCTGAACCGCCCGGACAAGCTCAACGCCATCACCCGCGAGATGATGGAATTGCTGACCGACGCGGTGCTGCATTTCCGGGATACGGATGCGCTGAAGGTGCTGCTGATCCGCTCCACCGGGCGCTATTTCTGTTCGGGTGCCGACCTCAAAGCCGGCAACCAGAAGAAGATTTCGCCCACCGGCCACACGGCGCGCGGCATCCGCGAGAATCATCGCCTCAACCTCAACAACATGCAGCAGTTGTGGGACGAGATGGAGCATATCGAAAAGCCCATCGTCGTGGCCCATCATGGCATGTGCGTGGGCGGCGGCCTCGAAATGTCGCTGTCCTGCGACTTTCGTCTCGCCTCCAAAAGCGCGGGCTATGCTTTCCCCGAGGGATTGTTCGGCGTTCTCCCCGCCTCCAACGGGGTCAGCCGCCTGACGCGCCAGTGCGGACCGCATTGGGCACGCTGGCTGATCATGGCGAACAAGCCCGCCCCTGCCGACATGGCCTTTACCATGGGACTGGTCCATCAGGTCTATGAGGACGATGTGTTCGAGGCGGAGGTGATGGACTTCTGCGCGCATCTCGCCAAGCAGAATGGCGAGCAGATGGGTGCGGCCAAGGTCGCGATCGAACTGTGCGCCGAACTCGGCCCGAACATGGGCCGCCATGTCGAGCGCATGGCCAACAGCGCCCTGATGCTGAACCCGGAATATCAGGAAAAAATGGCGGCCTACGTCCAGAAGGTCGGCGGCAAGGGCAAGGCATAGCCTCTACGCCTTCTGCCCGGATCGAAAAAAAGGCCTCCTTTCCATGTGGAAGGGAGGCCCTTTTGCTTGTTCGGAATGGCGCGCGATCAGCGCGCGACGCAAGCAGGACCGCCGGGCCTGTGCTCACGGATGGCAAGTTCCATCAACCGTGCGACGGCCTCCATACGCTGACCGGGGATCGGACGGCTGCGAACGATGACGTCATGCACATCCGTGCTCGTCGCCATGGTCACGACACGCTCGACTCCCGTCATCAGCACCGTCGCCATGTCGAAGGTGCGCGATTGCGTTTCGGCGGGATCGCCGTCCATCTGCCGCACGACGAGGTTGATGAGATCCGTCGCAGCCTGGACGCGGTGGAGCAACATCCGCCTGTCATGCTGATCGGCCATCGCGTTACGCAGATGCAGCACCTGCGTATGGCGTGCCCAGAACTCATGATAGCGCAGCATGAAGGCATAGCATTCCTCCGCCAGACGGTCGTCGTCCCAGCGCGTGCGTATGGCCCCCAGATAGGCGTCCTCCGCCGTTGCCATCACCGGCTCCAGCACGGCCAGCAGCAATTCGGTCAGGTCGCTGAAATAGAGGTAAAGGGTCGTCATGCCCAGCGGCACCTCGCGCGCCACCGCGCTCAGGGTGATCGGCCCCGCATCCGGTCGCGCCAGCAAAGTCTGTGCGGCTGCGATGATCTTGTCCCGCGTGTCGCGCCCCTTGCGACCGAGGCGTTGGCCATAGAGGTTATGGCTGAGATTTTCCTCGCTCACCGTGACTGGCGCGTCAGCCAATGCCGCGGTGGTCGGCGGCGTGACGGTCTTGCGCCTGGACGACTTGGCGACGGTCGTCTGTTCCCCCTTCGCTGATCCCATTCCATGCCTTCCAGGTAATCCGGCGGGCATCTATAGCGATGCCCGCCGGGAAATATACCCTCGCAGAGAGACTTTACGCAGGCACGCCGATGGCGATCACCTTGCTTTCGAGGAACTCCTCGATGCCCTCTACGCCCCATTCGCGGCCGATACCGCTGGCCTTGTAGCCACCGAAGGGCAGGTCGCCCGCGATGCACATGCCGTTGTTGACGCTGATCGAACCACTGCGGATGCGCTTGGCGACGTTCAGGGCGCGATCGACGCTCGCCGAAACGACACCGCCCGACAGGCCATATTCGCTGTCGTTTGCGATGCGAACGGCGTCATCGTCGTCCTCGAACGGGATCACGACCAGCACGGGACCGAAGATTTCCTCGCGCGCGATCCGCATCTCGTTTGTGACGTCCGCAAACGCCGTCGGCTCCACGAAGAAACCGCCGCCCTTGTCGGGGCGCAGTTTGCCACCGGCGATCAGGGTCGCGCCCTCTTCGACGCCCAGGTCGATATAGGACTTCACCCGCTCCATCTGGCGCTGTGAAATCACCGGACCCATCATGTGGCCGGGATTGTCGAACTCGCCCCAATTGTCGCCGAAACCGGCATAGGACTTTCTGAGGATCTCGACTGCCTCGGCATAGCGGCTGCGCGGGACCAGCAGGCGCGACTGCACGGCGCAGCCCTGACCCGCATGGAACACCAGCATCGACGATGCGATGTCCATCGCGAAGTTCGGCGCGTCGTCGAGGACGATCTTGGCCGACTTGCCGCCCAGTTCCAGGAACACGCGCTTCAGTGTCTTGGCCCCCTGCTCCATGATGCGCTTGCCCACGCCGGTCGAGCCGGTGAAGCTGATCAGGTCGACGCGCGGATCCTGCACCATACGCTCACCCGCCAGCGCGGGGTCCTGACCGAAGACGACGTTCAGCACGCCCTTGGGGAAACCGGCCTTCTCGGCCCACTCGCCAAAGATCGCGCCCATGCCGGGCGTGTTCGGGGCGGGCTTGAGGATCACGGTGCAGCCCGCGAGCAGCGCGGAGACGACCTTGCCCACGTTCACATAGAGCGGCACGTTCCACGGCGTGATCGCGCCGACGACGCCGACGGCCTCATATATCACCTTGCGGTCGCTCTTGTAGCCTTCCGGCCCCTTGCGACCATAGTCCTTCTCCCACTTCACCTGCGGGAAGAGGTCGAGCAGATCCTTATAGCAGGCGACCGCCATGTCGACATGCGCGCGCGACACGGCGCCGATGGCGGCACCCGCTTCGTGACGAGCGAGGTCGGAGACGCGATCGCGGTCTGCCACCAGCATTTCAAACAGCTTCGATACCAGTTCGAAACGCTTCTGGTGGTTGGTCGCCCAGTCGGTCGTATCGAAGGCCGTGCGCGCGGCGGCGATGGCGGCATCGACGTCCGCTTCGGTCGCATCGGCGGCCTTGCCGACGGGCTCACCGGTCCAGGGACCGACGATATCATAGGTCTTTTCGCCGGACGCGCGACGCAGTTCGCCGTCGATGTACAGCTTTGCTTCAGGCAATGTTGACATGGTTTCGTTCCTTACTGACACGCAAGTAGATGGTCGAACGGACAGCGGCGATCAGTTGCGCCAGCCTTCGAGATTGAGGTGCGATATATTCACGTCGGCGGGCAAATTCACGATGCTGTGAAAAACTTCCGCGACCGAATTGAAATGGCTGAGCGGACGCTCCCGCTGGTTGATGCCGCGCTTCATATTGCCTTCGAAGAAGCGGCGCGCACGATCCGGGTCGACGTTCCATGTCGAATCCTCGTCCATCATCTGCCCCGCGCGGAGCAGCGTGACGCGGATGCCGTCGCCAGCGACTTCATCGTGCAAGGCTTGCGTATAACGCTCCATGCCCGCCTTGCTCGCCTGATAGAAGGTCAGCATGGCAAAGGGCACGGCAACGGACTCGCTGCTGATGTTGATGATCTGCCCGCCCCGCTCCAGCAGGGGCAGGACGTCGCGGCAACAGTACATCACGCCGCCGAGGTTGGTGGCGAGCGACGTGGCGATTTCATCGTCCGGCACTTCGGCCACGGAATAGGGTTGATAGACGGCGGCATTGTTGATCAGCACATCGACCTTGCCCGAACGCTCCTTGATCGCAGCGAAAGCGGCGCGGACGGACTCCGGCGAGCTGATGTCGCATTCGAGGGCATAGGAGCCATTGCCCAGTTCGGCGGCGACAGCCTCCACCTTCGACAGGGTGCGGCCCAGCAGGATCAACGTTTCGCCATCCGCGGCCAGCCGACGCGCGATGGCGCGGCCCAGCCCCTTGCCAGCGCCTGTGATCACGATGTTCCTAGCCAATCAAGCCTCCCAATTCATTCTTGCGCACGATTTAGCGGCTCGCACCATTTTCGGCCATGCCCACGGCCATCGCCATAGCGATCCTTTATGTCCCGCCCGGCAACAAACCCTCATTCCATCACCATATGCGGCTCCGGCGCGTCACCGATGCGCGCCGGACGCCGCGCGATCAGGGGCAGCGGCGCGATCACCAGCAGCACCCAGAACATCATCATGAAATTGTCGAGATAGGCGATCATCAACGCCTGCCGACTGACCAGCCCGTCGATCATCCCCATCACTGCCGCACCCGTACTGCCCAGCCGTTCGGTCAGCGCGGGCAGGTCGATGGACGGCAGGCTGAACGCCGTGATCCCGCTGGTGAGGTCCGCATGGCTGATCTGCGTATTGCGCGCCAGCATCGTGACCATGATCGAAATGCCGAACGACCCGCCGAGGTTACGGGCCAGCGCCATGATCGCCGATCCCTCCATGCGGTGCGCGACCGGCAGGCGGGAAAAGCCGATCATGTTCATCGGCACGAAGACAAAGCCCAGGCCGATGCCCTGGATGAAGCTGGACATGGCAATCATGTCCCACGCCTGATCCAGCGACCATTGGGTCATCGTCCACATGGAGAGCGCCGTGATGCAGAAGCCGAAAACCGCGATGTAGCGATAGTCCATCCGCTTCATCAGATGGTTGGTGAGGATCATCGTGATGACCACGCCGACACCGCGCGGCGCCATCAGCAGGCCGGTATCCATCACGCTATAGCCATACACATTCTGGTACATGCTCGGCAGCATCGCGGACAACCCGACATTGGACAGGCCCAATGCCATCATCAGCACCAGCGATGCGTTGAAATTCCCGTCCGCGAACAGCGACCCGCTGAACAGCGGCTGGCGGACAGTGCGGCTGTGGATCAGGAACATCCAGATGCAGGATAATGCCACGCACAATTCCGCGATGATCTCCCAGCTTTGCAGCCAGTCCTTCGTATGCCCCCGGTCCAGCACCAGTTGCAACGCACCCAGCCCCAGCGCCAGCATCGCAAAGCCGAAGAGGTCGAGCCGCCGCCGCTCGATGGGCCGTGAGGGCAACAGCCACCATACGACGATCATCGCCGGAATCCCGATGGGCAGGTTGACGAAGAAGACCCACCGCCAGTTCAGCACATCCGTCAGGAAGCCGCCGAGAAACGGCCCGCTGATCGGTGCGATCATCACGACGACGCCCCAGATGGCGACCGCGCGCGGCTGACGACTGGGCTTGTTGATGTCGTACATGATCGTTTGCGACATCGGCCCCATGAAGGCGGCGGCTATGCCCTGAAGCACGCGAAAGGCCACCATCTGCGGCAGGCTGGTCGCCATGCCGCACAGGCCGGAGGCGAGGAGGAAGCCCCCGCAGGACAGCAGGAACAGGTTGCGCGATCCGATCTGGTCCGACAGCCAGCCGGTGATCGGGGTGGCGATAGCGCCCGCGATGATGAAACTGGTCAGCACCCAGCTGACGCTGTCCAGCGACGCATCGAGGCTCGTCTGCATATGCGGCAGGGCGACGTTCGCGATGGTCGCGTCGATGAACTGGCAGATGGTGATCGCCATCACCGCCCATGTCAGCATTTCGGGATGACGGCTTTCCAGTACGGCGCGGTCGCCCGCCTCTGCTGCACGCATGTCGCTCATCGCCTCACCGGCTTAGCGGCTGGTGTCGATGCGGACATGCGTCGAGAAGCCCGCGATCAGGGGCCTGTCCGGCCGCCCGTCGATCATGATCCGCACCGGCACGCGCTGCGTCACCTTGACCCAGTTGCCATTGGCGTTCTGCGCCGGGAGCACGGAGAATTCGGAGCCGGTGCCCGCCCCGATGCTCGACACATGGCCGTGCAGGGCCATGTCGGGATAGGCATCGACGCTGATCTCGACCGGCTGGCCCACGCGCATGTTGCGCAGGTCGGTTTCCTTGAAATTCGCCTCGACCCAGCTGTTACCGTCGACGACGATGCTGAGCGCGGGCAGGTTCTGCGGCAGCATCTGCCCGATCTGCAGCCGTTCCGCCTGACTGACGACGCCGCCGACCGGAGCGCGAACGGTCGTCCGGCGAAGGTTGAGCAGCGCCTGCTCCCGCTGGACCCGCCCCGCGAGGATGGCCGGATTAATGCCGGGAGCGGCAGCCCCGGTGGCGAGGTCCGCACGCCGCTTCGCCTGCGTGGCAAGGGCATCGGCGAGGCGGCCGCGCGCCTGCGCCAGATCATTCTCCACCTTCTCCATGCTGGCGCGCGTCGCAAAGCCGGTCCCCATGAGCTCCGCCTGCCGCGCCTGTGCCTTTTCGTTGAAGGCCACCGCTTCCCGCGCCGCGTCGATCTCCGCCTGAGCGCCTTCATAATCGGCGCGCAGGCTGCCGACCTTCACCTGCGCATCGGCGATGGTGGCCGTGGCCTGATCGGCGGCGATGCGAAAGGGTTCGGGGTCGATGCGGAACAGCAGATCGCCCGGCTTCACATGCTGGTTCTCATGCGCCTTCACCTCGACGATACGTCCGCCGATCTCGGCGCTGACCGATACCTTGTCCTGATGGATATAGGCGTTGTCGGTCGAGACATAATGGTCGGTCGCGACATAATAGGCCCCTGCCGCCGCCGCTATCAACAACGGTACGGACGCCATGAGCGCCAGCCGCGCCGCGCGATTGGGGGCCTTCACCGGCGTTTGCGCCGTCATCGTTTCGAGGGAGATATGCGGGTCGCTCTCAGCCATTGGACGCTGCGGCCTCTGCGGGGCGCTGCATCATATTCTGGCGTATGGTTTCCAGGATACGCTCGAAGGCGGCGTAATCCTCTGCCGATATGCCGCCCATCGCGACTTCCATCACCTCGTCCGCGAGGGGGCGCAGCTTGTCGATCTGCAAACGCGCCTTGTCGGTGAGGTAGAGGCACCATGCACGGCGGTCGGTGGGGTGGCGGCGACGCTCGATCAGGTCGGCATCCTGCAAGCGGTCGATCATCCGGCACAGCGTGATCGGCTCCACCTCCAGCAGGTCGGCCAGACCGCCCTGATGTATCCCTTCATGATGGCTGAGGGCCGACAGCAATACCCATTGCGGGCGCGTGACGCCGATGCTTCGCGCACGCTCATCGAACGCGCGTCGCATCCGTCTCGCGACATCCCCCAGCATGGAACCGACCTTGTTTCTCTCCATGGCCGCAAAAATGCTATCCTGGTTTATTATAGTCAAGTCTATTATTGTCGTTGTGGGAACTAAGCCGCATAATCGGTGCAAAGATCGCAGGAGAGACACGCATGGAACAGGACGCACCGCGTTTCGCCGTTTTCCGGGGCAAGAATGCCCCCAGCCTTGAGGAAAGTGGCGTGATGGACAGCATCCCGCCATCGGAGGCCGTGCTGGCGGGCATGATGCAGGTCATCGACGCCGGCATGGACAAGGGCCATTTCACCCGTGTCCTGTTTTCGCAGGGCGGAATGAGCCTGGCCTACGCCTGGTTCAAAAGCGGTTTTCCCCTGCCCCGCCACAGCCATAACAGCGACTGCCTCTATTATATCGTCGGCGGGTCGCTGCGGCTGGGAACGGAGGAACTGACCGTGGGCGACGGCTTCTTCGTCGGCAGCGACGTTCCCTATACCTACACCCCCGGCGATCAGGGTGTGGAGGTGCTGGAATTTCGCACCACCGAACGGTTCGATATCAGGACATTGGCGGCCAACCCGGCCTTCTGGGCACGAGCGGCGGAAACGGCGAAGGCCAAGCGGGATGCGTGGCAGGATGAAACCGCCTCACCTTCGGGGCTGATTCAGACGACTCCCTGAGCCGCAAAGGCCAGTATCTGCGGCGCCAGCAGTGGCCAGTGACCGAACAGAGCGCCCTCCCCCTTCATGCTGGTGGTCAGCTGGTCCATCCATTCGCTGTCGCCCCATGGCGGCTCGGCCAGCGTCGCGCCGGGGATCATCGCCGCGACGGCCTCGCTGGTTGCCCGCGTGTGATGGGGGTCCGACAGGCCGCTGCGCAGGATGGTGACGGGCACGGCGATCGCGGCCAGTTCTTCTGCCGTGACACAGGGGATCGGAACGCTGGGCGCGGGCATGAACGCCTCCGCCCATTCGCGCATCTTTGCGACGAACATAGAGGTGTCGAGCGCCAGCATCCGCGTCCGATTGCCGGGATTGCGGGTCAGCGGTTCCTGCCAGCCGGGCAGCGCCGCCACCGCCTCCATCCCCCCGGCATAGGCGGTCATCAATGCGTCTGCACAGTAGAAGATGGGCAGCGTGGCGATGCCGATTGCCCCGCCGCTGAGCCACAGGACAAAAACGCGGCTCACCACATCGGGATGACGGATCGCAGTCACGATCTGCTCGCGTCCACCACCTGAACCGCCGATCAGAAGCGTCGGCCCGAAATCGAGCGCCCTCAGCAGTCCCGCCAGCGTGTCCGCATTCTGGAACGTCTCACCCGCGCCGGTGAAGGCGATATCGGACTCGCCGGTATTGGGCCGGTCCCAGATGAGCACGCGAAGGCCGCCCTCGGCCAGCGCATCGGCCAGTTCGCGCACTCCGCCCGCATCCCGCGAGAAACGTCCGCCGGGCGTGATCGCGGCGGTGCGCGGCCCATCGCCTATGACGTCATAGGCGATATCGATCCCGTTGATCGCGATGCGGGGCATGGGCATCCTCTCCTGTTGACGGGGCTGCCGGTTATCCTCAGGCCGTCTGCGCCTCCGCCTCCAGCTTTTCGGTGGCGAGCTTGCGCAGGTCCGCCGTCTTGATCTTGGCGGTGCCGGTCAGCGCGACCTCGTCCTCGGCGAAGAACAATACGCGGCGCGGCAGCTTGTAACTGGCCAGCTTTTCCTTGGCGAAGGCGCGAATGCCCTCCTCGGTCAGCGTCGCCCCTTCCTGCGGCACGATGCACGTCACGACCAGTTCGCCCAGCAGTTCATCGGGCACGCCGACAGTCTGCGCGACCTTCACGCCCTCATAGGCGCGAATGACCTCGTCGATTTCGAGGGGGGAGACGTTCGCGCCGCCCGTCTTGATGATGTCGTTGAGGCGGCCCTCCCAGTACAGGCGGCCCTCCGCATCGACATAGCCGCCGTCATTGGTCCGCAGGAAACCCTCGCCGTCGAGCGAGTCATCGGCCGGGATGCCGATATAGTTCAGCATCACCGACGGCCCCTTGACCGCGATTTCGCCGCGCTCACCCACGGGCACGATATGGCCAGTCAGCGGATCGACGATCTTGACGGTCGATCCGGCGGTGGGCAGGCCGTGGCTCTTGTTGATGTCGTCCTGCGGCGTGCCGGACGCATAGACGGTGATCAGCGTGAACGTCTCGGTATTGCCATAGGCCGCGCGCGGCTCCTCCCAACTGCTGTTGACGGTCGGATGCGCGGCGAGCGGCGTCGTATGATCGACATATTTGAACGAGGACAGGTCGCGCGTCGCATAGCTTGGCTCGCCGGTCAGCTGCGCCCACTGGTGCGGCCATGCGATGGGCATGGACGCCTTTTCGGCTTCCATCAGCCACAGGGCTTCCTTCGCGTCGAACCAGCGTTGCAGGACGAGAGTGCCGCCCGCCGACAGGGTCGCCCCCATGGCGGAGGCGAAATTGCCCGACCAGAAGAAGCCATTGGCCGACCATGTGCGCGGCGGCTCCGCCGGGTCGGTGTTGTACCAGCGCGCCCAGCGCCACATCTGAAGGCAGACGCCGCGATTGGCGGACAGGATGCCCTTGGCCTTGCCGGTCGAGCCGGAGGAGAACAGCAGGACGCCGGGGTCGGCAGGCGCCACGGCGGCAGCGGTCGCATCCACCAGGTCGGGCGAGATCGCCTGTCCACGGGCCAGCCAGTCGCTCCATCCCTCGACCGCGCCAAAGCCATCCTCGCCCCGGATGATCGCGACGTGGCGCAGGAAGGGGAATTTGGTGGACGCAATCTTCCCCGGCTCAGCGGTGGTGAGCGTCGGCTCCAGCTCCGCCAGCATGTTGGGGAAGTCCTTCTTGAGGACATGACGTTCCGCTAGCACCACGACGGGCGCGGCCATTTTCAGCACGGCCTCCATCTCGGTCGGGGTGAAGAAGGTGCTGATCGGCGTCGCAATGCCACCCGCAAGGCCGGTGCCGAAGACGCAGGAGAGAAATTCGAGGCGATTGGTCGCGATGATACCGACCCGCGCGCCCTTGACGACGCCGCTGGCGATCAGCGCGCGCGCGACCTCCACCGAACGGTCCCACAGGTCGTTGTAGGTCCATGTCTCGACGCTGTCGCCCACCCGGAATACCGCCGCGTCGCGAGGGCCATAGCGCTCCTTGATCTCGCGCACATAACCGCCCAGCGTCAGCGCGCCGATGCCCTCTTCCTCGGACAGGGGAATACCGCGCACCAGCGACATCCCGTCAACCACCTGCACCTTGCTCGTCATTCCCAGACTTCCCCGTTCCTCATTATCCGTTGGCCGACGATTGTGTCGCCGGCCACCGGTTCTGTCTTGACCTATTCCGCCTGTTGACGATCAGCGGTTCACGTCGACCACGATGCGGCCACGCACCGTACCGGCGAGGATGTCCGAACCGGCCTGGATCGCATCACTGAGGCCGATTTCGGTCGCGGCGATCAGTTCCAGCGCGGAGGCGTCGAGATCCTTGGCCAGACGGTCCCATGCGGCGAGGCGCGGAGCCTTGGGCGCGTTCACGCTGTCGATGCCGAGCAGCGTGACGCCGCGCAGGATGAACGGCATGACGGTCGCGGGGAAATCGGGGCCCTGCGCCAGACCACAGGCGGCGACGGCGCCGCGATACTTGGTCTGCGCGACGGCGTTGGCGAGCGTGAAGCTGCCCACGCTGTCCACGACACCGGCCCAACGCTCCTTCTGGAGCGGCTTGCCCTTTTCGGACAGTTCCGCGCGGTCGATGATGGTGGTCGCGCCCAGCTTGGTCAGATACTCATGCTCCGACGCCTTGCCGGAGGAGGCAGCAACGGTGAAGCCCGCCTTCTTGAGCAGAGCGATGGCGACCGAGCCCACGCCGCCGGTCGCGCCGGTGACGAGGATTTCGCCCTGGTCCGGCGTCACACCGAAGTTGACCAGCGCATCGACGCACAGCGCGGCAGTGTAACCGGCGGTGCCGATCGACACGGCCTGCTTGGCCGAGAATGCTGACGGCAGTGGGATCAGCCACTCACCCTTCAGGCGGGCCACCTGCGACAGACCGCCCCAATGGCCTTCGCCCACGCCCCAGCCGTTCAGCACGACCTTGTCGCCAGCCTTATATTCGCTGTTGCTGCTCTCGCGCACGGTGCCGGCGAGGTCGATGCCGGGGACCATGGGGAATTTGCGGACGACCGGCGAACTGCCGGTGATGGCGAGGCCATCCTTGTAGTTCAGGGTCGAATATTCAACGTCGATGGTGACGTCGCCTTCGGGAAGCTGCGCTTCGTCGACCTGGCTCAGGGTGACCGTCTGGCCGGCGTCGCCCTTGTCGATCACGATTGCTGAAAACGACATGCTGTTTCCCTCTCTTCAATGGGTTGAACGGCCCATGATGCAGAGGCCGAACGCCGTTCGGTCTGTGAAGAAGCGAAAATCGCCGCGCAAGCGTTTTCATGTACAGCACTGTTCAATATCGCCCGTCCGGTCAACCGGCGGGACGCACGCAGCTCAGGGCGGCGTCAGGCCGCGCGCGTGGAACCGGGCTTGGGATCATCCTCCGCAAGGCGCGCTGCGATCGCGGGATATTTTTCGCCCTGCAGCGTGCCGTGCATCGAAATGCGGAGGCATTCACGCGCGAAACGGTGGCGCAGGGTTTCCTGCTCGCCCTGATCCTTTGCATGGGACTGCGCCCAGACAGGCCAGAGGAACGCCCCGGCGAGCATGATGATCGACAGGACTTCCGAATCGATGCCCGGCTTGGCGTGGTCGGTTTGCGCAAACCGCTCCAGCGACCCCTGATATTCGCGCCAGAAAGGGTCCTTTTCCGGTTCGGGCGAAGACAGGAGTTGCAGGAGCCAGATGCGGCACAGTTCCGGGTTGCGCATGGCGAAATCGGCAAGCCGATCGGACAGGCCCGCGACGTCCACCTGCTCCACCTGACGTTCCTCGACGGTCTTGGCGTCGCCGAAAACCTCCTGAAACAGCTTGTCGGCGACCCAGTCGGCGGTCGCCTGGATCAGTTTCTCGCGCGTCTCGAAATGCTGGTAGGCGGTCCCGCGATTGACCCCGGCCAGATGCGCGACTTCGGAGAGGCTCAGCGCCTCCGGCCCATATTTGGCGAGCAGCGTGCGAGCCGCCTCCAGGATGACTTCCCGTGTCGCCTGTGGGTCGCGCGCGCGTCTTTTCCGTACCTCTGTCATACAGGAACAGCCTTTGGGGGAAAATGGGGTGCGCTGCAACGATAATGCAATACTGGTGCGGCTTAACGGCGGTCGAGCGGCTTTATCCCGGCGGCAATGTCATTAGTGCCGAGCGCCACGCGCTCGCCGGTCCAGTCCGCCAGCAGCGTAGAACTGCGCGACAGGCCAGGCACGAAACGCGCGCCGTTGCCGGTGATCGACAGACCGGCGGAACTGTTCTCCTTCCCCTCCGCGCCCAGCGCGATGAAGGCGGAGTAATTCTCCTTGTCCTTGCCCTGCACCATTTCATTGCCGCTGATGACGCCCGTCGCGCCATA
>DASVNT010000105.1:0-19821 GCA_036383715.1 Sphingobium sp.
ATCCAACAATTATTAGGCGGACACTTAACACTCCCCGCTATCGCTACCGGGGGATCAGTGTCCGTCTATGTTGGCGACCGGAGCAGAACCGGCGACCCGAAGGCCGCTGCACCGCTGCGGTGAGAGCTCCTCTAAGGGGGGGCGATGGAACCGTCAAACGGTTTTTGCATTTTTATTGCAGCCTCCAACAGCCACCTCTTCAAAAGCCCGATGGCATCGGGGTTTCTGGAAATTCGGCCCGCCCCTCTTCCGGCCGACGACTCCCTCTCACCCTCGCATCTGCCGCCCGAATCGGCCGAATCACCGCCCAGAATGATTCGAAATTGGCGCGAATCCGCCATTGTGCGATTCTTCGCCCCGCTTTTGGCGAGGATCGCAGCTCCGCCCGCGACCCCTGCTGTCAGGCGCTCTGGATATACTCGCGCATCGCATCCGCCTCGGCCTCGATCCGGTCGATCCGGGACTTCACGAGATCGCCGATGCTGATGAAGCCGATCATGCGCCCGTCCTCCACGATCGGGAGATGACGGATGCGGCGCCGCGTCATCAGCGACAGCGCGGACAGGATGGGCACGTCCTTGTCGATCGTCTCCGCCGGGCTGGTCATCACCTCGCCCACCGGCAGGTCGAGCATCACCGCGCCGCGCGTCGACAGGCCGTATATAACGTCACGTTCGGAGAATATGCCGACGACCCTGTCCTGTTCGTCGACGACGGGTACGCAGCCGATGCGTCGTCCCGCCAGCAGCTTCACGACATCGGCCACGGAGTCGGTCCGGTGGGCCGCGATCACGGAGCCACGCGCATCATTGAGAAACCTTGCCACGGTCATATACATCTCTCCCTAGAAAGCGCCGCGTGCTTATGACACGTCGGCGCGGCTTCCCGCCCTTCTTGGACAGTCAGTATGCGCGCGAAGGGGCCTATGGTCAAAGCCTGTTGAACAGGACCGCCTCCCCCCCTAGCTGACTCAGGATGGAACCCCACACCGGCCTTTCCGATCCCGATGACGCCCGCTTTGCCTGGGCCCGATTCCGGCGCATCCTCTGGTATATGAATCTGGTGTCGCTGGCCTGCGGTGCGGGCGCCGTCGCGATCCTGTGGTGGTCGAGCGGCGGCGTGCCCTGGATTTTTGCCGCCCTGACATTCGTGGGCATCTATGCCACGGTCCTGCTCGCCGCCGCGCTCATGGGCCTGATGTTCCTGTCCAACGGGACGGGGCACGACGAGCAGGTGATCGACCCGCTACAAGGAGCACATCCCGATGACTGACGCCGCCCGCACACGCGAACCCATATTGCGGGTGGTCCCGATGCCGTCCGACATCAACAGCAACGGCCATATCTTTGGCGGCTGGGTCTTGTCGCAGATGGACATAGCGGGCGGTATCGTCGCGGGGCGCGTCGCCAACGGACCGGTGGCGACCGTCGCCATCGAGACGATGAAGTTCATCGCGCCCATATTGGTCCGCGACCTGGTGTCCATCTATGCGGAGGTCGAGCGGCGCGGTCGCACGTCCGTCGCAATCAGCATCGACGTGGTGGCAGAGCGGCACGGAAGCGCCGAGCCCATTGCGCTGACCAGCGCCATCTTCACCTTCGTCGCCATCGGCGAGGATGCGCGGCCCCGCCTTCTGCCCGCCGAAGCCTGATCGCCCAGCCCCAAACGACACCGGCCCGCCCCCTTTCGGGAACGGGCCGGTAGCCTGTCAGCCAAGCCGGGCGATACTATTCGCCCGTTACAGCATCATTCGGCAGCCTGCGCCGGGGTGCTGCGCGGACGGCGCGTGCGGCGCGGTGCGGCGGGCGCTTCCTCGGCTTCCGGTGCCGGTTCGGCAGGACGGCCGATGGCGGGCGGCAGCGCGGATGCGTCCAGACCCAGCGTCGGTTCAGCCTCTACCTCGCGGCGCGGCTTGCGGGCACGAGTGGCGCGGGGACGCGCCTCCTCCGCCGGAGCCTCGTTCACCACATCATTGGCCGGAGCGGCAACGACCGGAGCGACGGGGGCGTCCTGCGCTTCCACCGGCTGCGGTGCGCGTTCGCGCGGCGGGCGGCGATTGTCACGGACGCGACCCTCGTCACGGGTCCGACCTTCTTCGCGGGGCCGACCTTCTTCACGGTTGCGATTCTCGTCGCGACCGCGACCGTCTTCGCGATTCCGGTTGTCGTCACGGTTGCGGTTATCGTCGCGAGTGCGACCATCCTCGCGGCCACGACCTTCTTCACGGCTCCGACCGTCTTCACGACCACGCGAGTCGTCGCGGGTGCGACCCTCTTCGCGATCGCCACGATCACGGCGCCCCTCTTCGGACGGACGCTGCTCATATTGGCGCGCCGCATAGGGCGGGGGGATGTCACCGATGTTGAAGACGTCGTCTTCCTCGTTGAAATCCTCGTCCTGTTCATTGTCGTCGAACTTGCGGAACCGCTGCTGGCCTTCTTCCTGCCGTGCGCGGTTGTCTGCCAGCACGCGGAAATAATGGTCCGCGAACTGCAGATAATATTCCATGTTCACGCGGTCGCCCACGAGCTGCGCATCGCGCGCCATGTTGCGATATTTTTCGAGCAACTGGGCCGCATTGCCCCGCGCGCGGTTGTCGATCCTGTTGCCTGAATCACCACCGTTACCGCGATTACCACCGCCGCCATTCTGGCGCGGGTTATTCCGGCCGCGACGGCGACCGGCCTGACGATTGTTGATCAAGTCCTTCGGTCCTTATGTAGGCGTGTGCAATCAATCCCCTGCGCCCGCTTCATTCCGCCGCGCTCAACGCAGCGCCCCGGCTGGCGGAAGTCTCAGCTTCCGCGATCCTGTGCGCCAACGGCACCCGGACAGAGGTACCGTCATGACTGTGGGAGCGGTTCGCGTTCTGCCATGCGAGTCCCTATCGAACCCATGGCCACGCGGTCCTATCCGCCAGATAGCGATTCCGCGGCTTCAAACCAAGAGAAATCACATTGACACACCTAAAAAAGCGTTAGCTTGCGTGAAGTTCCCCATCGTGCCCCGCAATCAGCTTCACGCAGCGCGCCCGTCCACCCAGATCGGGCAGCACCACGGGGGCAAATCCGGCGTCCGCGAACAGGGGCGGCACGCTGTCCCCCTGATCATGCCCGATCTCGAACAGCGCCAGCCCGCCGGGGACCAGCAAACGCGCCGTCTGGGGCGCCAGCAGGCGATAGCAATCGAGCCCGTCGGTCCCCGCGAACAGCGCGCCATAGGGCTCATGATCCGCCACTTCGGGCGACAGCCGCTCACGCGTGGAAATATAGGGCGGGTTGCAGAGGAGCAGGTCGAAGCGATCCTCCACCGCCATGCCCCAGTCCCCCTGCCGGAAGCGTGTGCGATCGCCCATGCCCAGCCGCGCCGCATTGCCATGCGCCACGGACAGCGCGCGCGGGGAGATGTCGATGCCGATGCCGGTCGCCTCTGGCCATTGGTCCAGCGCCGCGAGCAGCAGCGCACCCGATCCGGTGCCGAGGTCGATCACCCGCTTCGGCCCGGCGGTTCCGGCGAAATGGGCGACGGCGGCCTCGATCAACGTCTCACTGTCCGGCCGGGGGATGAGCGTGTCGGCGGTGACGTTCAGCGTCAGCGTCCAGAAATCGCGCGTGCCGACGATGTGCGCCACCGGCTCATGACGCAGCCGCCGGGCGACCAGCCGCTCCGCCGCGTCGGGCACATGGAGGTCGCGCAGCTTGAGCAGCATCTCCTGCCGCTCGATGCCCAGCGCATGCGCCGCGATCAGTTCTGCATCGAGGCGCGCGGTATCGCTCACCGCCTCCAGCCGCGCCGCGGTATCGCGCAGCCATGGGGCCAGAGACTCTATGTTATGCAACCGCGTCGAGCTGCGCGAGCCGCGCTGCCTCATCCTCTGCGATCAGGGCGGCGATCACCTCGTCCAGCCCCGGCCCCTCCAATATCTCCGGCAGGCGGTGGAGGGTCAGGTTGATGCGGTGGTCGGTCACGCGCCCCTGCGGGAAATTATAGGTGCGGATGCGTTCGGACCGGTCGCCCGACCCCACCATCGCCTTGCGCGCGCCCGCCTGCTCGCTCTGCGTCCGTTCCCTCTCTGCTTCATAAAGGCGGGTGCGCAGCACCTTCAGCGCCTTGGCCTTGTTCTTATGCTGCGACTTCTCGTCCTGTTGCGTGACGACGAGGCCGGTGGGCAGGTGGGTGATGCGGACGGCGCTGTCGGTGGTGTTCACATGCTGCCCGCCGGAACCGGAGGCGCGATAGACGTCGATGCGCAGGTCGGTCGATTCGTTGATCTGCACATCCACCTCCTCCGCTTCGGGCAGGACGGCGACGGTCGCAGCGCTGGTGTGGATGCGCCCGCCGCTCTCCGTCGCGGGGACGCGCTGGACACGGTGGACGCCGCTCTCGAACTTGAGCCGGGCAAAGACGCCCGTGCCGGTGACGGAGGCGATGACTTCCTTGAACCCACCGATTTCGGAGGCGCTGGCCGACACGATCTCCACCCGCCAGCCCTGAGTCTCGGCATAGCGTTGGTACATGCGCAGCAGGTCGCCCGCGAACAGCGCCGCCTCGTCACCGCCCGTCCCGGCGCGGATTTCCAGCAGCGCGGGCCGCGCATCGGCGGCGTCGCGCGGCAGCAGGGAGAGCGCCAGCGCCCGCTCCGCATCCGGCAGGCGGTCGCGGATGGAGGCAAGCTCCTCCTCCGCCATCGCCTTCATCTCCGGGTCGGCGAGCATCGACTCCAGATCGCTCGATTCCCGGCGCAGCCCTTCGACCTCCGCCGCCGCGCGGGCGACCGGGTCCAGTTCGGCATAATCCTTGGACAGGCGCACGAATTCGGACGGTTCAAGGTCCGGCCGCGCCATCGCCGCCTGCACCTCGTCCCGCCGCGCAAGGATTTGCGCGATGCGGTCGGGGGATATGGTGGTCATGCAGGCGTCAGTCGCTCAGCCAGTGAAGGCGGGCTTTTGCCGTTATGCTCCATATTAGTATCCTCAAAGAGGAGATCGAACACCCCCTGCGGAATCCAGCTCAATGGCATCGGCGCCTGCTCACCCGTCTTGAGCGATTTGACGGTCACTTCGCCACGGGCCAGTTCGTCCTCGCCCAAAAGCAGGACATAACGGGCACCAAGCGCATCCGCCTTTTGCATCCGCTTCTTCACATTTCCACGAAACGCCATGTCCGCAGAAACGCCGGCGCGACGCAGGTCGGCCAGAATGCCGATAGCGCGCTCAGCCGCCGCATCGCCCATCGGCACGACCACCACGTCGATCGACGCATCCTTGGGCGCATCCAGCAACATCGCCAGCCGCTCAATCCCCGCCGCCCAGCCGACAGCCGGGGTGCTCGGCCCGCCCATATTCTCGATCAGGCCATCATAGCGCCCGCCGCCCAGCACGGTGCCCTGTGCGCCCAGCCGGTCGGTGACGAACTCAAAGGCGGTGTGGCGATAATAGTCGAGGCCGCGCACCAGCCGTGCGTTGCGCGTCCACGCCACGCCCGCCGCCGCGAGGCCGTCCGTCACCTTGCCGAAAAAGGCCTGCGCCTCGTCGGTCAGATAGGCATCTATATCGGGGGCGGTCGCGACCACCGCCTGATCGCGCGGATCCTTGCTGTCGAGGATGCGCAGCGGGTTGCGGGCCAGCCGGTCGATGCTGTCCTCGGAAAGCTGGTCCCGGTGCCCCTCGAAATGCGCGACCAGCGCCGCGCGCCAGGCGTCCCGGCTCGCCGCATCGCCCAGCGTGTTGAGGGTGAGGGTCACGCCCTCGCTGATCCCCAGTTCGCGGAGCAGGTGATCGGCGAACACCAGCAGTTCCGCATCGGCCAGCGGTTCCGCCGCGCCGAGGATTTCGGCGTCGAGCTGGTGGAACTGGCGATAGCGGCCCTTTTGCGGGCGCTCGTAGCGGAACAGCGGGCCGTGGGTCGCAACCTTGAGCGGCGCGAACTGCTGCCAACCCTCGGTGATATAGGCGCGCGCGATGCCCGCGGTGAATTCGGGGCGCAGGGTGACGCTGTCGCCGCCGCGATCCTCGAACGTGTACATCTCCTTGGAAACGACATCCGTGCTCTCACCCAGCGAGCGGGCGAACACCGCCGTCGCCTCGAACACCGGCACCTCTATGCGCTTGAAGCCATAGAGCCTGCGCACCCGGTCAAATGTGTCGACCACATGGGCGAAGCGATCCGCCATGTCGCCCAGCATGTCCTGCGTGCCCCGGATCGGGCGGGGCGTTTCGATGCGGTCTTTGTTCTTCTCGGCCATGGCGCCGCGCTCTAGCGGGATTCGTCGGATATGGAAACAGGCTTGCGGGCGGCGATTGTTCCCGATACGTTCCTTTTTAGAGGAGATCGATTCGATGACGGACCATGTCGGCGGATGCCAATGCGGCGCGATACGCTATCGCGCGAGCGGCGAACCCAAGCATGTCGCGCTGTGCCACTGCGCCGATTGTCGCAAGAGCAGCGGTGCGCCGGTGGTGAGCTGGGCCGCCTTTGCCGAGGAGGATTTCGCCGTCACGCAGGGCGATCCGCGCACGTTCAACTCCTCCGGCAACAGCCTGCGCAGTTTCTGCCCCGACTGCGGCACCGGCCTCTTCTTCCGCAATGCCGACTATCTGCCCGGCATCGTCGATATCCAGTCCGCGACGCTGGACGATCCCGATGCCCTGCCGCCGCAAGCCCATATCCAGACGGCGGAGCGCATCGGCTGGATGGCGCATCTGGGCGACCTGCCCCAGTTCGAGCGCTATCCCGGATAGGCACTCTTTAACGCCGGTGGAGCAATCTGCCGGATATGACCCAAAATCAGCCATTTTATTGCGCTGCAGCGGCTGATTCTCTGGACGAGGGGCGGACGACTCGCCATTCTGGTCTCCAGATGAAAAAGACGATGTTTTGGAGAAACCTGCGGCTGGTCCTGCCGTCCCTGCTGATCCTTGGCACCCTGCAACCCGCGCTCGGGCAGAGCGCCGCAGTCTCGCCCGCCACCGCCGCCCTCACCGATCCTGACAGCTTTCCGGCCATCCCCGCCACGCAGGACAAGCCATGGCCGGGCGGCACCATCATGATCGACGTCGATGCGACCGACACGGTGCGCCGGATCGTACGCGTCCGGGAAACCATCCCGGTTATGCGGCCGGGACCGCTGGTCCTCATGGCGCCGCAATGGATACCCGGCCACCACGCCCCACGCGGCGAGATCGAGAAGATGGCGGGCCTGCGCTTCACGGCGGACGAGCGGGTGCTCGGCTGGCGGCGCGACCCGGTCAACGTCTATGCCTTTCACCTGACCGTGCCGGATGGTGCAAAGAGCGTCGTCGCGGAGTTCCAGTATCTCGCCGCGACCCAGCCGGATCAGGGCCGGGTCAAGATCGGCGCGGCGGTCATGAACCTGCAATGGGACAATCTGTCGCTGTATCCGGCGGGCTATGCCGCGCGCCGGATCGCAGTGCAGGCGCATGTGACTTATCCCGCGCGGTGGAGGGACGCGACCGCCCTGCGCGGAACCCGCTCCGACGACAGCGTCACCTATGCCGCTACGGATTATGAGACGCTGATGGATTCGCCGGTCTTTGCCGGACCGTTCGCAGCCTCCTATGATCTCGGCCAGAATATCCGCCTCAACATCGTCGCGGACAGCGCCGCCGAACTGAAGGCCAGCAGGGACCAGATCGACAGGCACCGCAAGCTGGCGAGCGAGGCGTCCGCCCTCTTCGGCTTCCACCCGTTCGACCATTATGATTTCCTGTTCGCGATCAGCGACGAGATGGGCCGCATCGGCCTGGAGCATCATCGGTCGAGCGAGAATGCGGTCGGGCTGGGCTATTTCACGCGCTGGAACGACGGGCCGGGCGACCGCAGCCTGTTGCCACATGAACTGGTGCATAGCTGGAACGGCAAATATCGCCGCCCGGCGGGCCTCGTGACGCCCGATTATGCGACGCCGATGCGGGGGCAATTGCTGTGGCTTTATGAGGGGCAGACCCAATTATGGGGCTATGTGCTGGCCGCGCGATCCGGGCTTTATACCAAGGATCAGGCACTCGACGCCATCGCGACCATCGCGGCGCGGCTGGATGCGGGAGAGGGGCGGCAATGGCGGCCACTCGCCGACACGACGGGCGATCCCATCATCGCCGCGCGCCGTCCCAAGGCCTGGCCCGACTGGCAGCGCAGCGAGGATTATTACAATGAAGGGCTGATGATCTGGCTGGAAGCAGACGCGATCATCCAGCGCGGCACCGACGGCAAGCGCGGCCTCGACGATTTCGCGCGCGCCTTCTTTGCGGGCCGGGAGGGGGACTGGGCCGTCTCGCCCTATAGCCGCGCAGATGCAATCACCGCGCTGAACCAGATATTCCCCTATGACTGGGCGGGATTCTTCGCCGCCCGCGTGGACAGCATCCAGCCGGAGGTGACGAAGGCGGGCCTCGACATGGGCGGCTATACCCTCGGCTGGGGAGACAGCCCCGGTCCCGCAGTGCGCCAGCGCGAATCGGACAGCCGCCTGGTCGACCAGAGCTTTGGCGTGGGACTGGTCGTGCGCGACGACGGCACCGTGACGACCGTGCGGTGGGACAGCGCCGCCTTCAAGGGCGGTTTTCGCATCGGCGACCGCATCGTATCCGTGAACGGCGTCGAATATAGTCGCCAGCGTTTCCTCGATATGCTCCGTTCAGCGGTGAACGGAGGCCGAATCGAGTTGATCGTCCGGGAAGGCAAGGCAGTGCGGACAATTGCACTCGCTTATTCCGACGGCATTCGCTATCCGCGCCTGCAAAATACTGGAGAGGGTGAGGGAAGCCTGGACAGGCTGCTCAAGCCTAGAGCCTGATCGTCTTGGGATGGAAACCAGCCAAAGGCGTGAATCAGGCTCTGGTTCAAAGTCGTGACCATGATTTAAGGTCAGGCTGATTCAGCCTGAAACGATCATGGTCGGGGCCTGAGTAAGATAATATCGGGTCCAACGAGAGCAATATTTCCGCAACCCCTTGCGGGCATTGCCGCGCACGGCCATCCGTGTGCGATTGCCCCATGAAATTGAACAGGCGAAGAGACAGATGCGTATCGACATGATCCCGGTGGGCGACAATCCGCCCGAAAGCCTCAATGTCATCATCGAAGTGCCGACCGGCGGCGAGCCCGTGAAATATGAGTTCGACAAGGCGTCCGGCGCCCTGTTCGTGGACCGCATCCTGCACACGCCGATGCGCTATCCCGCCAATTACGGCTTTGTGCCCCACACGCTGTCGCCCGATGGCGATCCGATCGACGCGCTGGTCGTCGCGCGCTCGCCCTTCGTACCGGGCTGCGTCGTGCGCGCTCGCCCCATCGCCGTCCTGAACCTGGAAGACGAGCATGGCGGCGACGAGAAGCTGGTCTGCGTCCCCGACGACAAGACCTTCCCCTATTATTCCAACGTGAAGGAAAAGGACGACCTGCCCGACATCGTGTTCGCGCAGATCGAGCATTTCTTTACCCACTACAAGGATCTGGAGAAGGACAAGTGGGTCCGCGTCGGCATCTGGGGCGATGCCGCCGAAGCCAAGCGCCTGCTGCTCGAAGCGGTCCAGCGTTATGAGGACGACAAGAAGAGCAAGGCCGCCTGAGGCCCTGATCTGAACGAATGGACGGGGCGGTGGCGCAGCGGCGTTGCCGCCCCTTTTTCGTGGAGAGGGCAGCCGTCCGATGCACTCCCTCCCGACCCTGACCGGCTGAAAGGGCAGACTGTCCTGCGATAGCCCGAAATACGGTATCTCAATACCGTTATAGGTGCATCCTCAGCCCCTTTTCCCTTCCCCCCTGCCATCGCTTTGCCTATAGGCTTTTCATGGCAGAAGAACCCGAAAACACCCCGAACCAGAACGATTATGGCGCCGACAGCATCAAGGTGCTCAAGGGCCTGGACGCCGTGCGCAAGCGGCCCGGCATGTATATCGGCGACACCGACGACGGCTCCGGCCTCCACCATATGGTGTTCGAGGTGTCGGATAACGCGATCGACGAAGCTCTGGCGGGTCATTGCGACCGCATCGACATCACGCTCAATCCCGATGGTTCCGTTTCCGTAACGGACAATGGTCGCGGCATCCCGACCGGCATCCACAAGGAAGAGGGCGTGTCCGCCGCAGAGGTCATCATGACCCAGCTGCACGCGGGCGGTAAGTTCGAGAATACGTCGGACGACAATGCGTACAAGGTTTCGGGCGGCCTGCACGGCGTCGGCGTCTCCGTCGTCAACGCCCTGTCGGAGTTCCTCGACCTCACCATCTGGCGCGACGGCGAGGAGCATTATATGCGCTTCGCCCATGGCGACGCTGTCGCCCCGCTGAAGGTCGTGGGTCCGTCGAACGGGCAAAAGGGGACGCGCGTCACCTTCCTGCCCAGCCCCGCCACGTTCAAGATCACCGAGTTCGATTTCGACAAGCTGGAACATCGCTATCGCGAGCTGGCGTTCCTCAACTCCGGCGTGCGCCTGTTCCTCACCGACGGGCGGCATGAGGAGAAGAAGACGGTCGAGCTCTATTATGAGGGCGGCATCGCGGCCTTCGTGAAATATCTCGACCGGAACAAGACCGCGCTGATGCCTGACCCTGTGGCGATCGCGGGCACGCGCGACGATGTGACCATCGACGTCGCACTGGAGTGGAACGACTCGTATTACGAGAACGTCCTCTGCTTCACGAACAACATCCCGCAGCGTGACGGCGGCACCCACCTCGCGGCGTTCCGCGCGGCGCTGACCCGCACGCTCAACGCCTATGGCGACAAGTCCGGCATCCTCAAGAAGGAGAAGATCGCCCTCACCGGCGAGGACATGCGCGAAGGCCTGACCGCCATCGTCTCGGTCAAGCTGCCCGATCCCAAGTTCAGCAGCCAGACCAAGGACAAGCTCGTTTCGTCCGAAGTCCGCCAGCCGCTGGAAAGCCTGATGGCCGACAAGCTGGCAGAGTGGCTGGAGGAAAATCCCACCACCGCCAAGTCGATCATCCAGAAGGTGATCGACGCCGCCGCCGCGCGCGAAGCCGCGAAGAAGGCGCGCGAGTTGACCCGGCGCAAGGGCGCGATGGACATCGCCTCCCTCCCCGGCAAGCTGGCCGACTGTCAGGAGCGCGATCCGGCCAAGTCCGAACTGTTCCTGGTCGAGGGCGATTCGGCAGGCGGTTCCGCCAAGCAGGGCCGCGACCGCCATTTCCAGGCGATCCTTCCCCTGCGCGGCAAGATCCTGAACGTCGAGCGTGCGCGGTTCGACCGCATGCTGTCGTCCAAGGAAATCGGCACGCTGATCCAGGCGATGGGCACCGGCATCCGCGACGACTTCACTGTCGAGAAGCTGCGCTACCACAAGGTCGTCATCATGACCGACGCCGACGTGGACGGCGCGCATATCCGCACGCTGCTGCTCACCTTCTTCTATCGCCAGATGCCGCAGATCATCGAGAATGGTCATCTCTACATCGCGCAGCCGCCGCTCTACAAAGCGAGCCGGGGCCGATCGGAGGTGTATCTGAAGGACGACGCCGCGCTCGATCAATATCTGGTCGACAATGGCATCGACGCGCTCGTGCTGGAAACGGTCGAGGGCCAGCGTTTCGGCGACGACCTGCGCTCGCTGATCGAGCATGCCCGCCGCATGCGGACCCTCATGCGCTACGTCCCGCGCCGCTATGACCCCGCCATTGTCGAGGCTCTGGCGCTATCCAGGGCGCTCGATCCCGAAATGGAGCGCGCCGAACGCGAAGCCGCCTTGGCCGCGTCGGTCCATTGGCTGAGCGCCGCCGACCCCGACGGGACATGGACCGCCACTGTCTCCGACGAGGGTGGCTATCATATCGAACGCCTGCTGCGCGGCGTCACCGATCATCATATATTGGAAGCCGGCTTCCTCTATTCGGCCGAGGCCCGCAAGCTGCACGCGCTCGCGCAGGAACAGGCGGAAGCCTATGCCCAGACCAGTCGCCTGATCAGCAGCAAGGGCGCTGCAAAGGCGCAGGATCAGGCCGATGCGGCCGAAGGCGAAGAGGTGGAGGAGAGCGCCGCGATCCCCGCAAAGGGCACGCCCGTCAGCCGTCCCAGCGAATTGCTCGACGCGGTGCTGGCGGCGGGCCGCAAGGGCCTGTCCATCCAACGCTACAAGGGGCTGGGCGAGATGAACGCCGATCAGCTATGGGAAACCACGCTCGATCCGAACAACCGATCGATGCTGCGTGTGGAGATCGATCAGGCGGACGTCGCGGACGAGATCTTCACCCGGTTGATGGGCGACGTGGTCGAACCGCGCCGCGAATTCATTCAGGACAATGCCCTGAACGTCGCCAACCTCGACGTCTGAGTCCTCTGGATCGGCCGGGACGATGCGCCCGGTCGATCCCCTATCCTGTCAGCGCGGATGAAAACGCAGCGGTTCGGCCTCGTCGAACTGCGGCTTGAAGGTATCCGCATCCGCCAGCGCCCACCAGCGGCGTAGCGTCTCATGCTCCGTCCCCGCCAGCAGCTCGCCCGGTTCCACGAACGGATAGATTTCGTTCATCTGCCGCATCTCCGCGACATTGATCCGCTGCCGCAAATGGCCCGGCCTGAACTCGTCGGGAGTATCGAGGCCCGCCGCGACGACGATGTCGTGCAGCGCGTCGACCGTCGCGCGGTGAAAGCGCGCCACCCGTTCCGCCTTGTCGGGGATGACGAGGGCGCGCTGGCGGGCCGGGGACTGAGTGGCGACGCCGGTCGGGCAGGTATCCTTGTGGCAGTTCATCGACTGGACGCAGCCCAACGCGAACATGAACGGGCGCGCGGCATTGCACCAGTCCGCACCCAGCGCCGCATTCATCGCCAGCGCCGCGCCGGATGACACCTTGCCCGACGCCGCCAGCTTGACCTGTCCTTTGAGATTCGTGCCGACCAGCGCGTTGCGCGCGATCACCAGCCCCTCCCGCAGGGGCATGCCGACCCGGTCGGACAATTCCGTGGGCGCGGCGCCCGTGCCGCCCTCCGCCCCGTCGATCACGATGAAGTCGAGGGTGATGCCCGTCGCCAGCATCGCCTTGACCACGGCGAACAGTTCATGGGGGAAGCCGACACACAGCTTGATGCCGACCGGCTTGCCGCCGGATAGCTCGCGCATCTGTGCGGCGAACTCGACCAGTTGCTTGGGATTGGAAAAGGCGCTGTGGCCGGGCGGGGAGACGCAATCCTTGCCCTGCTCGACATCGCGGACGGCAGCGATCTCCGCCGTGACCTTCGCGCCGGGCAATATGCCGCCATGGCCGGGCTTGGCCCCTTGGCTCAGCTTGATTTCGGTCATGCGCACCTGATCGGCGGCGGCGCGGTCGCGGAAGCGAGCCGGATCGAACCGGCCATCCTTGTCCCGGCACCCGAAATAGCCGGAGCCTATTTCCCACACGACATCGCCGCCATGTTTCAGATGATAGGGCGACAGGCCACCCTCGCCCGTGTCGTGATAGAAACCGCCGATCTTTGCGCCCAAGTTCAGCGCCTCGATCGCGTTCGCGCCCAGCGACCCGAAACTCATCGCGGAAATATTGAGCCGCGACGCCTGATAGGGCTGCGCGCATTGATCGGAGCCGACATGGACCCGGCTGGTGCGCGGCGCGGCGGGGTTGGGCATCATCGAATGGGCGAGCCATTCATATTCGCCCGAATAAACGTCCAGTTCCGTCCCGAACGGATGGGAGTCCACGTCACCCTTGGCCCGCGCATAGACCAGCGAGCGCTCGTCATGGCTGAATGGTCGCCCGTCGAGGTCGCTCTCCACGATATAGGCGCGCAGGAACGGGCGCATCCACTCGAAAAACCAGCGAAAACGCGCGGACGCAGGGAAATTGCGGCGCAGGCTGTGTTCTCGCTGAGAAATATCGACCAGCGATACGGTCAGCACGGGGATGGTCACCAGCAGTCCCCACAGCAGATGGGGATGATAGGCCGCGACCACGGCAATGACGATCGTCAGCAACAGGCTCGACCAGAGGAAGAGATTGCGGCTGATCGCCCGGTCGGTAAAAAGTGCAGCCCCGATGGTGGCTCTTGCCATCCTGTCCTCCATAATCTGTCTATCCATAGCCGCCGACCGGGATCGAGGCGAGCAACTCGTTACGATGCTGTCATTGTACCATTTCGGATGAACCGGAGGGCAATGGCACGCAGGGTATCACGTCACCAGCGCCTGCAACGCCGCGATCTGGTCCGCCTCCCCGGCGGGCTTGTCGTGGCGGATGCGCTTGATACGGGGGAAGCGCATGGCGAGACCCGATTTATGCCGTTTGCTGGCATGGATGGAATCGAACGCCACCTCCAGCACCAGCGATTTTTCGACCTCGCACACGGGTCCGAAGCGATTGAGCGTGTGGGTCCGCACGAAACGGTCGAGCCATTTCAGTTCCTCGTCCGAAAAGCCCGAATAGGCCTTGCCCACGGGTAGCAGTTCGCCCTCCGCCGTCCAGCAGCCGAATGTATAGTCGGAGTAATAAGATGCCCGGCGGCCATTGCCGCGCTGCGCATACATCATCACGCAATCGGCGGTCAGCGGGTCGCGCTTCCATTTATACCACAGGCCGGTTTTGCGGCCCGCGACATAGGGGCTGTCGCGCCGTTTCAGCATCACGCCCTCGATCGCGGCATCCCGCGCGGAATCGCGAATGGCGGAGAGCGCAGCGAAATCCGGCGCGGCAATCAGGCTGGAGATGTCGAAACGGTCGGCGGGCAATGACGCGGCGATACTCTCCAGCGCAGCCCGCCGCTCCGTCCATGGCAACGCGCGCAGGTCGCGCCCGCCCGCCTCCAGCACATCATAGAGACGGACGAACGGCGGATAGTCCGCCATCATCTTCTTCGTGACGGTCTTGCGGCCCAGTCTTTGCTGGAGCGCGTTGAAGGAGCCTGCCTCCCCACCCACCAGAGTATTACCTTGCGCCTCGCCCCGGATCATCAGTTCGCCGTCCAGCACGCCGATGAAGTCGAACGCCTCCACAATCTCCGGAAAGGCGCGGCTGATCTCGTCGCCGCCGCGGCTGAACAGGCGGCGTTCCGACGCCGCGCCGACGAGTTCGATGCGAATGCCGTCCCATTTCCACTCCGCCACGAAATCGTCGAGCGAGACGCTCGCCTCCTCCAGCGGATGGGCGAGCATGAACGGGCGGAACCAGGCGGTTTCGGAGAGGTCGGGCATGTCCCCCGTCCCCTCGGCCCAGCCGAACAGCACCGCATAGGGCGGGGCCAGCGCGTGCCAATATTCGTCCACCTCATCGACGGACACGCCAAAGGCGGTGGCGAAGGCGACCTTGGCCAGCCGCGCCGACACGCCCACGCGCATCCCGCCCGTGGCCAGCTTGAGCAGGGCATAGCGGCTTTCCGGCTCGATCCGGTCCAGCATCCCGGCCAACACCATCGGCGCCTCCACCCGGCCCAGCGCGGAAAGGATCGCGATCACCTCCGACAAGGGAATATCCTCGCCCGGCCCGGCATCCGGCGTCTCCCAGATCAATGCCACCGTCTCTGCCGTGTCGCCGACATAGGCACGGCTCATCGCCACCAGTTCCGGGTCGATGCGTTGTTCCGCCATGGTGCGCAGCGTCGCCGATTTGACGGCGGAGAGGTCGATGGCGTCGGTCAGCGCAGCCAGCGCCCAGCCGCGATCCGGGTCGGGCGTGACGCGCAGATAATCCACGATCAGCGCGATCTTGGCGTTGCGTGACCGGGTATAGACCAGGGCGTCGATCAGGCGTGCAAAGGCCCGCATCAGTCGTCCTCATCCTCATAGCCCGCGACGGCGAGCGCCCGCGCCCGCATCTGCCGGCTGGTGCACCAGTGGACGAGGGCTTCCTCCGCGCCATGCGTCACCCATGTCTCAGCGGGACGAAGGGCAGCGATGGTCTGGGTCAGTTCGTCCCAATCGGCATGGTCGGAGATGATCAGCGGCAGTTCGACCTGCCGCGCCCGCGCGCGCTGGCGCATCCGCATCCAGCCGGACGCCATGGCCGTGATCGGGTCGGGCAGGCGGCGGCTCCATCGGTCGGTCAGCGCGGACGGGGGGCACAGAATGATGCGACCGCGCAGATCCTCCTTCTCCGTCTCGCCCACCAGCCGGAGGTCGCCCAGATCGACGCCGAGTTCCTCATAGAGGCGGCACATCTTCTCCAGCGCGCCGTGGAGGTAGATGGGATCGGCGTGACTTGCGCGGCGCAACTCCGCGATCACCCGCTGCGCCTTGCCCAGCGCATAGGCGCCGACCAGCACGCAGCGGTCGGGATTAGCGGCGCGGGCGTTGAGGAGCTTGGCGATCTCCTGCTCTATCGGCGGATGGCGAAAGACCGGCAGGCCGAATGTCGCCTCGGTCACGAAGATGTCGCAGGGGACGAGTTCGAACGGGGCGCAGGTGGGGTCGGGGCGGCGTTTATAGTCGCCGGTCACGACGACGCGCTCTCCGCCATGTTCGAGCAATATCTGCGCCGATCCCAGCACATGACCGGCAGGATGCAGGCTGATCCGAACTCCGCCCCGCTCGATGCTCTCGCCATAGGCCAGCGGCATGCCCGCCGACGTACCATAGCGCAGGCCCATGATCGCCAGCGTCTCGCGCGTCGCGATCGTCTCGCCATGGCCGCCGCGCGCATGATCGGCGTGGCCATGGGTGACGAGCGCCCCCGCGCGAGGCACGGATGGGTCGATCCACAGGTCGGCGGGCCGCACATGGATGCCCGTGCGATCCGCCGCGATCCAGTGGGAGGAGGGTCCGTCAGCGGCCATGGCGCCTCGCCCGCTCAGACGGAAGGGGCGGTGCCGAAACCCCGCCCCCGATCATCAACGGCAGCTCACGCCGCCACGATCGACTTCGCGACCGAGCAGGCCACCGGCACCCGCGCCGAGCAGCGTGCCGAGCAGGTTGCTGCCGCCCCGATCAAGCTGGTTGCCGATCACGCCGCCGAGCGCCGCGCCCACGATCAGGCCTGTCGTGCCATCATTGCGGCGGCAATAATAATTGCCGTTGTTGCCGCGATAGATGCGGGTGTTGCGATCCACGCGAACGGGACGATAGCCGCCGCGATAATAGTTTTCGGCATAATAGCCACCACCGCCGCGCTCATAGCGATTGTAGTCATAATTGCGCCAGTTGCGCCAGTTGCGATCCTTGGAGCGCCAGTTGTCGCCCTTGGCCCAATTATCGCCCTTGCCGCGATTATCGCCCTTGTCCCAACCATCATGACGACCCCTGTCATCACGACGATCATCGCGACGACCCCGGTCGTCCCTTCGGTTCCAATCCTGCCCCGGCTGTGCCGACACCATTGTGCCAGTCAGCGTCATCGCGCCCAGACTGAGGGCGATCAGCGCCTTTTTCCCGAAGTGCAACATCGTCGTTCTCCTTATCGTTCGGATGGCAGAATGTTTCGCACCCGTGCATGGTTGCATGAACGGAAAACAACAACGCATTCAGACACTCTCAGCCGCCTTGCGCAACTCCCGCACGAACCGCCCGCGCTCGATGACGCGCGCCTGTTCGTCGGGCAGCCGCAGGAGGAAACTGGGGTGGATCGTCACGAGCAGACGCCGCTCCCCCCAGGGTTCCAGCGATCCGCGAACCGGCCCCAGTGCCTGCTTACGGCCCGACAGGGCATGCAGAGCGGTCGATCCCAGCGCGACGACGATGGCCGGGTCGACCAGCCGAATCTCCTCCTGCAGCCACCAGCGATAATGGGCGATGTCGCCCGCATCAGGCGTCGAGTGCAGCCGCCGCTTGCCGCGCGGGGTGAATTTGAAGCGTTTGACTGCGTTGGTCAGGAACGCCCGGCTGCGGTCCAGCCCTGCCTCCGCGAGGCAATCGTCCAGCAACTGCCCTGCCGGTCCGACAAAGGGGCGTCCCTGCACATCCTCCTGATCGCCCGGCTGTTCGCCGACCAGCAGGATGGACGCCCGCGCCGGCCCTTCGCCCGGCACGATCTGGTCGGAGAAGTCCGGGGACGGTGGCACGTCCTCCCGGCGCAGCGCGGCGTAGAGCGCGTCGAGCGACGGGAATTGCGGCCTGTCCTCCTGCGTTTGTGCAAACAGATCGGGCGCTGCCCGCACGTCCTTCACCATGGCGTCAACCCGCCCTTCCGCTTGCCTGACCAGACCGGAAATGAGCGCGGCTTCGGGAAGGTTCCGCCAGTAGCGGACCGGCATCTCCTTCTTCATCGCCGCCACCTTGACGCGGGCGGGGTTGAAGATGCTGGTGTAATAGGCCCGCCATTCCGCCTCGACCGCATCGTCCGGCGGCACATCGGCGCGCGTGCCGCCAGGCCCCTCGCGCAACACCTTGCCGTCCCAGCCGATGCTGACCTGCGGCATGACGATCAGCCAGTCCATTCCGGCGAAACGGTCGCGGAAGAATCCCGCGACCGCCCGGCCGATATGATGATCCGGCTCGAACCACGCCGCGAACTGCTCCCGCCCGTCCACCTCCCCGGTTTTACGGAAGCGGACGAAGGCGTGCATCTTGTGCAGGTCACGCCGTACCGATTTCGCCAGCGCGTGGAGCGCGATCATATCCGGGTCGGCGGGGTCGCTCGCCAGCGATGGGCGGCTCCGCAAACGCCAGACGATGCGATAGGCCAGCCCGAATCGAGCCGGGTCGCTGTGCAGCAATGCTGCGCGCAAGAGGGTGAGCAGTTCGCGTGATATGCGCTGGCCGGAATCGCCAGTCAGCGCCGGCAGGTCGCAGGCGAACAGATCGGCTGTCGCCGCGCCCTCGACGGTCCAGCTTACCCTCTCCGGGGCAATGTCGGCGGTCAGCAACGTCCGCACCGCCGCCCGCCACTCGTCGAAATCATCCTGCGCTTTCAGGATGACGCCATGCAGCGGCGGCGAGAATCGCGCCGTCATGCCGGGAACAGCGTCAATTGGCGCGGCGGCGGTGGGGGCATGATCCGCGCCTTGAGGTCGGAGCGGTCGAGCAGCGCCACGGGCCGCCAGTCGACGGCCTCGATGAAGGGCCGTATTTGTCGCAGCGAACGGCATAGCCGCCCCACATCCTCCAGCCGCAACCGGCGATGCCGCCGCGCCGCGATCAGCCGGTCCACGACTCGCACGCCCAGCCCCGGCACGCGCAGCAGGCTCTCCCTCGGCGCGCGATTGACGTCCACGGGAAATATCTCGCGCCGCTCGATCGCCCACGCCAGCTTGGGATCCATGTCGAGCGGCAGATGCCCGTCCCGCATCGTCGCCCCGATCTCGCCCAGCGAAAAACCATAGAAACGCAGCAGCCAGTCCGCCTGATACAGCCTATGCTCCCGCATCAACGGCGGCGGCTGTGCGGGCAGGCTCCGGCTGGCATCGGGGATGGGCGAGAATGCCGAATAATAGACCCGCCGCAACCCATAGCGGCCATAGAGCGCAGTGCTGGTCGCGAGCAGTTTGTCGTCACCCGACCCGTCCGCGCCCACGATCATCTGCGTGCTTTGCCCGGCGGGCGCGAAGACGGGCGCCTTGCGGCTCAGCTTGCGCTCCGCCTTTGCGTCGCCGATGCGCTGCCCCAGGTCGGCCATAGTGCGGCGAATGCGCGCGCCGTCCTTTTCCGGGGCGAGCGCAGCGATCCCCTCGTCACTCGGCAATTCGATGTTGATCGACAATCGGTCGGCATAGCGCCCCGCCTGCGCGATCAGATCGGCATCGCCCTCCGGTATGGTTTTGAGGTGGATATAGCCGCGAAAACCATGATCCTCCCGCAGCGAGCGGGCGACCTCGACAATCTGTTCCATCGTGTAGTCGGGGCTGCGCACGATGCCGGACGAGAGGAACAGCCCCTCGATATAATTGCGCTTGTAGAAATCGAGCGTGAGGTCGACCACCTCC
>DASVNT010000106.1:0-17079 GCA_036383715.1 Sphingobium sp.
TGTCAGGCCCCCGCCGCGAGCTGGCGCGTCCGCTCGGCCTCGGTGGTGGTCACCGTCTCCGCCGGGATGTGGAAGTCGCGCTTGTAGTTGAAGGTGTGACCGATGGCGGTCGCGAGCAGGCCGAGGAAAGCGGCTGCCGCCAGCCACCAGATATACCAGATCAGCGCAAAACCCATGACGAGGCTGAGGCCCGACAGGATGACGCCCGTACCCGTGTTGCTGGGCATGTGGATGGGCTTGAAGCCGTCCACGGGGCGCTGATGCTGGCGCTCCTTCATGTCGTACCAGGCGTCGAGCGAGTGGACGACGGGCGTGAAAGCGAAATTATAGTCTGGCGGGGGCGAGGAGGTCGCCCATTCCAGCGTGCGCCCGCCCCAGGGATCGCCATCCACGTCGCGCAACTGGTCGCGGCGCAGGATGCTGACCGCGAACTGGATCAGCATGGCGGCGATGCCGACCGCGATGACCGCTGCGCCGATGCCCGCGATGACGAACCAGATTTGCAGGCTTGGATCGTCGAACACCCGCATGCGCCGCGTCACGCCCATCAGGCCGAGGACATAGAGCGGCATGAACGCCAGCCAGAACCCCACGACCCAGCACCAGAAGCTGACCTTGCCCCAGAACACGTCCAGCTTGAACCCGAAGGCCTTGGGCCACCAGAAGTTGATCGCCGCGAACAGGCCGAAGAGCACGCCGCCGATGATGACGTTATGGAAATGCGCGATCAGGAACAGCGAGTTGTGGAGGACGAAATCGGCAGGCGGCACGGCCAGCAGCACGCCCGTCATGCCGCCGATGACGAAGGTCAGCATGAAGGCGACCGTCCACATCATCGGCAGTTCAAAGCGGATGCGGCCCCGGTACATGGTGAACAGCCAGTTGAACAGCTTGGCGCCCGTCGGGATGGAGATGACCATCGTCGTGATGCCGAAGAAGCTGTTGACGCTCGCCCCCGACCCCATGGTGAAGAAGTGGTGGAGCCAGACGAGATAGGACAGGATCGTGATGACGATCGTCGCATAGACCATCGACGTATAGCCAAAGAGGCGCTTGCCGCTGAAGGTCGAGGTGACTTCGGAGAAGACGCCGAACAGCGGCAGAATCAGGATGTACACCTCCGGGTGGCCCCAGATCCAGATCAGGTTCACGTACATCATCGGCGATCCGCCAAAGTCGTTCGTGAAGAAGTTCGTGCCGACATAGCGGTCGAGGCTGAGCAGCGCGAGCACGGCGGTCAGCACCGGGAAGGAGGCGACGATCAGCACGTTGGTGCAGAGCGACGTCCAGGTGAACACCGGCATCTTCATGAGCGTCATGCCCGGCGCGCGCATCTTGAGGATGGTGCAGACCAGGTTGATGCCCGACAGGGTGGTGCCGACGCCCGCGATCTGGAGCGCCCAGATATAATAATCGACGCCCGTCGCGGGGCTGTAGGCGATGCCCGACAGCGGCGGATAGGCCAGCCAGCCGGTCTGCGCGAACTCGCCCACGAACAGCGACATCATGACCAGCACCGCGCCGGACGTCGTCATCCAGAAGCTGAAATTATTGAGGAACGGGAAGGACACGTCGCGCGCGCCGATCTGCAACGGGACGATATAGTTCATCAGGCCGGTGACGAACGGCATCGCCACGAAGAAAATCATGATGACGCCGTGCGCGGTAAACACCTGATCATAGTGATGGGCGTTGAGATACCCCTCCGACCCGTTGAAGGCGATCGCCTGCTGGATGCGCATCATGATCGCATCGGCAAAACCGCGCAGGAACATGATGAGGCCCAGCACCATGTACATGATGCCGATCTTCTTGTGATCCACGCTGGTGAACCAGTCGCGCCACAATAGGCCCCACAGGCGGAATTTGGTGATGAGGGCGAGCACGCCGATGCCACCGATCACCACCGCCGCAAAGGTCGCGACGAGGATCGGTTCGTGGATCGGAAAGGCTTCGAGGGAGAGGCGCCCGAAGATCGGGCTGATCGGCATGGCGGTATAGGATGACATGAAACGTGCCTTACCTGTCAGCTTTCGGGGCGTGCGGGCGTGTCGGACATGGCCGACTCCCATGCGACGAAGAGGGGGGAGGAGCGTCGATCGGGACGGGACAGGCCCGCGCCGGTCAGCGGCGTCATGTCCTTCGGCGCGGCGGCGACGGTGCCGACCTTATGCGGCGTCTTCGGTGCGCAGAGGGCGGCCACCATCAGGCGTTGTGTCGGCGTGGAAAGCCCGGTGCCGCGCGCGGCGAACTTGTCGTAGGACAGCTTCTGCACATTATGCACGCCCGCCATGCCCAGACCGCCCTTTGCGTCGATCTTCATCATGTCGTTCATGCACATCTTGCCCGGCTCGACGCACAGGTTGGTGATCGCGTCGAACAGGCCGCCGTCGATGGACGCAAAGCGCAGGACGGGGACTTTCTCGCTCGGCTGTTCGAGCTTGAGATAGGTCGCGCGGTCGAGCGCAGCCTTGCCCGCTTTCGCCGCATCCACCCATTTGGCGAAGTCCGCCTGGCTCAGGCTGTGCGCCTTGAACCGCATATGGGTGAAGCCCGCGCCGCTGTAATTGGCGGAAAAGCCATCGAACGTGCCGGGCCGGTTGAACACCGCGTGCATCGTCGTCTCCATGCCGGGCATGGCGTAAATCTGCCCGGCGAGCGCGGGAATGTAGAAGCTGTTCATCACCGACGATGCGCTGATCCGGAAATGCACGGGCCGGTCGAGCGGGGCGGCGAAGTCGTTGACCGTCGCAATGCCCTGCTCAGGATAGATGAACAGCCATTTCCAGTCTAGCGCGACGACCTGAACCTCCAGCGGCTTCACGTCCGCCGCCACCGCCTTGCCGGGCGCGGTGCGTTCCAGCGGGCGATAGGGGTCGAGGAGGTGGGTGCCGACCCATGTCAGCGCACCGAGGCAGATGATGATCGCCAGCGGCGCGGCCCAGATGACCAGTTCGAGTTGCGTCGAATGGTCCCAGTCGGGCGTGTAGGTCGCCTCCCGGTTCTGCGCGCGATACCGCCATGCGAACAGGATGGTCAGCGCCATGACCGGCACGATGATCAACAGCATGAGGCCGGTGGACATCAGGACGAGATTGCCCTGCTGCCGCGCGACATCGCCTGCGGGATCGAGGACGACCATGTTGCAGCCGCCAAGCAGCAGCAACAGCGGGCTGGACAGGAACGCCGGCATCGCACGCCGCGTCATCCGATGGACAGTAGCAACCATGTCGCGCCTCTAGGCCTGAGGTCGTTCGCCGGACATAGGACATTTTGTCCAATCCCCTTGAGGCGGATCAATAGCGAATAGGGTGCGTTAGTTCCGGGCAGGATTCTACCCGGACGAAGGTATGATCGCGCGCGCTGCGCTTTCGTGGTTTACTATGGTCGTGCCGGCACCCCCGGCACAGGACGGAAAGACGGGAAAATGACTGGCAGCACGACGGTCGAACGGGACGCCCGGCAGCTCCACGAAACGGGGCGCAAGATCGGGCCGGGCGAAATCGCCATCGGCGTGATGATCGGCCGTGCGTCGGAATTCTTCGACTTCTTCGTCTATGCCATCGCGTCGGTGCTGGTCTTCCCGCAACTGGTCTTTCCCTTTGCGGACCCGCTGACCGCGACATTGATGTCTTTCGTGGTGTTCGCGCTGGCGTTCGTCATGCGGCCGGTGGGCACGGTGATCTTCACCGCCGTCGACCGGGCCTATGGGCGCGGGGTCAAGCTGACGACGGCGCTGTTCCTGCTCGGCGGATCGACCGCCGCCATCGCCTTCCTGCCGGGCTATGAGAGCATCGGCATCTGGTCCGCCGCATTGCTGGCGCTGCTGCGCATGGGACAGGGTGTGGCGCTCGGCGGATCGTGGGATGGCCTCGCCTCGCTCCTCGCAGTCAACGCGCCGGAGCAAAAGCGCGGCTGGTATGCGATGATTCCGCAGATCAGCGCGCCCATCGGCCTCATCATCGCCAGCCTGTTGTTCATCTTCCTGATTTCGATGCTGTCCGCGCAGGATTTCCTCGAATGGGGCTGGCGCTATCCTTTCTTCGTGGCCTTTGCGATCAACGTGGTCGCGCTGTTCGCGCGCCTGCGCATCGTGGTGACGCCCGAATATGCGGAGTTGTTCGAGAGCGGCGAACTGGAACCGTCGCCAGTGGTCGAGACGGTGAAGGCAGAGTGGAAGGTCATCTGGGCGGGTTCCTTCGCGCCGCTGTGCAGCTTCGCGATGTTCCACATGGTCACGGTGTTCCCGCTGTGTTGGGTGTTCCTGTTCACGCAGGAAAGCCCCGTGCGCTTCCTCGCGATCGAGACGGTGGCGGCGGTGGTCGGCATCGGCGCGATCATCGCGTCGGGCATTCTCGCCAACAAGTTCGGGCGGCGCACGGTGCTGGCCGCTTCGGCTGCGGCGACGGCAGTGTTCAGCGGCTTCGCGCCGCAGTTGCTCGATGCGGGGCAGGGGGGTGAGATCGCCTTCATGCTCGTCGGTTTCGTGCTGCTCGGCATCGGCTTCGGCCAGTCGTCGGGCGCGCTGTCGGCCAGTTTCCAGCGGCGGCATCGCCTGACCGGCTCCGCGCTGACGTCCGACCTTGCGTGGATGTTCGGCGCGGGCTTCGCACCCTTTGCGGCATTGCTGCTGTCCAGCCTGTTCGGGCTGTTGTCGTCCGGTGCCTATCTGTTGTCGGGCGCGGTCATGACGCTGGCGGCGCTGTGGCTGAACCGTGAGATGGGCCGTAGCATCGAGTGAGTGCTGGCCCGGAACGGCACTTATCCACCCTGCGGATACTCTCCGGGTTGCTTGCCAGTCCCGGCGAATAACATCATATTGATAGGACAAATGGCGGCCCCGTGCCGCCCGGCTTTTCAGCATAGAGAGGCGGGTCCATGCTCAATACGTTCCAGCAGCAGTGGCACGGCGCCCTGCCGCGTCCCACGGTCGATGAATCCTCGCGGCAGGAGTTCGCGAAAAGCCTGAAGCAGTTCATCCAGCAGGGGCTGCTCCCCGGCCTCGGCCCGGTGTACCAGACGCGCGCGGCCAAGCGGTTCGAGAAGGATGCCGGACGCGCGCCCGCCGACCGCCACGACATTCGCAAGGCGATGGTCCCCGACCTTTATTTCCAGCATTATGCCGCGACCAACCGGATCAGTCAGGAACTGCTCTGGGACAGCGTGATCGACACGATCGACCGCGACATCACTGCCGTCCGCGCCGATGCCGACGCCAGCGCCGCGCGTAATGCGGGCAAGCTGGTCCTCGACCCCGATTTCACCGTGCCGCGCTATGTCGCCGCACTCGACATTCACTGCATGCCCGGCGGCTATGCGGGGACGGGGGGCGAGACGGACGTGGACCTCGGCGTGCTCTACGACCGGGGCGTCTATCTCTATTCCATGGGCTATACCGGCCCCAATAACGACGACATGGGCCGGTCGGTCTGCAATTACATCAAGCGCAACCTGCCGGATTTCCAGCCCAAGCGCATCCTCGACATGGGCTGCACCGTCGGTCACTCGACGCTGCCCTACAAGGAGTTGTTCCCGGAGGCGGAGCTGTGGGGCATCGACGTCGGCGCGCCGATGCTGCGCTATGCCCACGCCCGCGCTGGCGCCATGGGCCTCGACGTCAATTTCGCGCAAATGAATGCGGAGAAGACCAGTTTCGAGGATGAGAGCTTCGACCTGATCGTCAGCCACATCATGCTGCACGAGACGAGCGGCAAGGCGATGCCGCAGATCTTCAAGGAGTGTCACCGCCTGCTCAAGCCGGGCGGCCTGATGATCCATGCCGACCTGCCGCCCTTCGACCTGATGGACCCGTTCACCCAGTTCATCCTCGACAACGAAACTTATTATAACAACGAGCCTTTCTGGGGCGCGATGCGCGATCTGGATCAGGTCGAACTGGCGGTGAAGGCGGGCTTCGAGCGCGATACCATCCGCTTCGACACGGCTCCCATGGCGGTGATGGAATTTGCGGCGGAAGCGGCGGGATACAGCCAGGATGCCTCCGAAGCGGTCGCGGACCGCGAGTTCACGGCAGGCGAATTCGCGCCCGGCGGCGGCTGGGAAGTGCTGATCGCCCGCAAGTAACTGCTTTCAGGAAAGAGATTGAGATGAGGCGCGATTCACGGGGCAAGCGTCCCGCTTTCTACGACCATCCGGCGCTCGACCAGATGATGTCGATGATCATGGTGCTGACCAGCGAAGTGTCGGTGCTGACCGATCATGTGGACTCGCTGGAGCGGGTGATCGCGGCCAATGGCATCGACGTGGCGGGCGGCATGGCGGGCCTGATGCTCGATCAGGACGCGTTGGAGGCCCGCGAGGCCAAGCGGCAGGCGCTGCTGGAGCGCGTCTTCTACCTGATGCGCAAGGAAGCATCGGAGGCACAGGCGGGCGAGACGGCTCCCGGCTATATGGGCGTCATCGACGAGATCGCGCTGCCGTGATGAGCGACGTCCTCCAGTCCAGCACACTTCTCGCCCTCCTCGCAGAGGCGGCAGGGACCGCCAACGTCCTGACCGGCGATGCGATGGCGCCCTATTCCGACGACGTTTATCGCCGTCTTGCCGATCCGGTGGCGGTTGTCCGCCCGGAGAGTGTCGAGGCGCTTCAGGGCGTCGTGACTGTACTGGCGGGTGAAGACAGGCCGTTCATCGTGCGTGGCGGCGGTGCCTCCTACACCGATGGCTATCTGCCGCGCGATGCCGGGCAGGTGATGATCGACCTCAGCCGCCTGAACCGCATTGTCGAGATCAATGCGCACGGCGGCTATGTGACGGTCGAGGCGGGCGTGACATGGGCCGCGCTGGGCGAAGAATTGGCGAAGCAGGGCCTGCGCACGCCGTTTCGTGGGCCGTTTTCCGGCCTCCATTCGACCGTGGGCGGGGCCGTGTCGCAAAATGCGATCAGCCATGGCTCCGGCACCTATGGCATTTCGGCGGAGTCGCTGCTGTCGCTCGACGTTGTAACGACAGAGGGCGAGTTGATCCGCACGGGATCTGCTGCGGCGGAGGGCGTCGCGCCTTTCGTCCGGCATTTCGGCCCCGACCTCACCGGCCTGTTTACCGGCGACAGCGGCGCGCTGGGCATCAAGGCGCGGATCACGCTGCCGGTGCTGAAACAGCTTCCCGCCCATGGCGCAGTGTCGTTCGCTTTCCCCGATTTCGTCTCCGCGCATGAGGGCATGCGCCGCATCGCGCAGGAGCGGATCGAGGAGTCGCACTTCGCGCTCGACGCCGCCCTGTCGCAGGGCCAGATCGCGCGGCAGGAGCGGGCGGGCGCGGCGCTGTCCATGGCACTGGGCATCATCAAAACCTCGCCGTCGATCCTCGCAGGCGTGAAGTCGGTGATGCGCGCGGGCCTGTTCGCCAAGGGTGAGATCGCGCGGTCCGCCTATATGACCCATTATATCGTGGAGGGTTTCAATCAGGCGGAGGTAAACGCAAAGCTCCACCGCCTGCGTGAACTCATGGCCGACCTTGCCAGCGAGATCAGCCCGACCGTACCCGCCGTGGTGCGCGCGATGCCCTTCGCGCCCTTTTACAATGTACTGGGTCCGGCGGGCGAACGCTGGGTGCCGCTGCACGGTATCCTGCCGCACGCCAATGTCGCGGGTTTCCATGTCGCGTTGGAAGCTTTCTACGCAGCGCGCAAGGCGGAGATGGAGCGGCTGGGCGTCTGGACCGGCGGCATGTTCGCGACGGTCGGCACCTCCGGTTTCCTCTACGAAATTGCGATCTACTGGCCCGACGCCACGACCGCCTATCATGAGACGGTGGTCCCGGCGGACTATCTGGGCAGCCTGCCCAAATATCCCGACAACCCGGACGCGCGCGCCTATGTCCACCACTTCAAATCGGCCCTGATCGCGCTGTTCGTGGAGCATGGCGCGACCAACTTCCAATTGGGCAAGGCCTATCCCTACGCCAGCCGCCTGTCCGCACCCGCGCTGTCGCTGGTGAAGGCGTTGAAGGCCGCGCTCGACCCGCGCGGACGGATGGCGCCGGGGGCATTGGGGCTGGATTGACGGTGAGGAGGCTTACCCTTCCCCCGCATACTCCACCTCAGGCCGCGTCCGCTCCTGCTGCGCCGGGTCCGTCTCCACCAGATTGAGCAGAACGCCTTCATAATAGACGTCCGACAGCCCCAGCGTGCGATAGAAATGCGTGGCCCGATCGAGGTCGCGCACAAAAATAGTGGCCCGGATCAGGGCGGAGACGTCGGCGGTCTGCATGGTTTTTCTCCCGTGGACCGGCGCAGCTTCGGTGCGGGGCGAGCAGCGGACAATCTTCGCGCCCGGCAATGATCGCCAGACGGGCACATGGCCTGTCATCCATTTCGGTAGAGGCGCTGCCGTCCGAAAAGATGCGGCAGACTTTCTCATTCACGCACGATAATCGGGACGAACATGCAGAACGCAAGGATATTGGTCGCGGGCGGCGGCATCGGCGGACTCACCGCGGCTCTGGCGTTGCTGCGCACGGGCTTTTCGGTGGATGTGTTCGAGGCGACGAAGGCGTTCGCCAATATCGGCGCGGGCGTGACGCTCGCCCCCAATGCGATGACGGCCTATCAATATCTCGGCATTGGCGACACAATCACCGCGCGCTCCATGGAGCCGGTGCGCCAGATCGTCCGCCACTGGAGCGACGGGCGCGCACTCATCACCATGGAGCGCGGCAACCGGATGCGCGAAACCTATGGCGCGCCCTATCTCTACACGCATCGCGGCGACCTTCACGAAATCCTCGTGGATGCGGTCAAGGCGGCGGGTGGCACCATCCATATGGATGCGGTGGTGACGGACGCAGCGGCGGGCGAGGGCAGCGCATCGGTCACGCTGGCCGACGGGCGCGTGTTCGAGGGCGATCTGGTAGTCGCGGCGGACGGGGTGAAGTCCAACATCCGCCGCCTGCTGGAAACCGCCGCGCCGCATTTCACGGGCCATATCGCTTTCCGGTCGGTCGTGCCCGTCAACGACGCCCTGCGCGAATATGCGATCTCGCCGGGCAGCGTGCTGGGGCCGGGGCGGATGGTGGTCTTCTATCCGCTGCGCGAGGGATCGCTGCTCAACATCGTCTTTTTTGCGCGGCAGGCGGGCTGGGTGGAGGAAGGCTGGACGATCCCGGCAACCAAGGCGGAACTGGGCGCGATCTTCCGCGACTGGTGCCAGCCAGTGCAGACGATGATCGAGGAGTCGGTCGATGGGCAATTGTTCAAATGGGCGATCAATGCGCGCTCTGCGCTGCCCACATGGACCATCGGCAACCGCATCACGCTGCTGGGCGACGCGGCGCACGCCATGACGCCGTTCATGGGGCAGGGCGCGTCCTCCGCGATCGAGGATGCGGTGGTGTTGGCGCGCGTGTTGGAGGCGGCGGACGATCTGCCGGAGGCGCTGGCCCGTTATGAGGCGGCGCGCATCCACCGCACCGCGATGATCCAGTCGGAATCCAACGCCAATGCCGACCGCATGCAGGGCGACGACACCGATATGTACGGCATGACGAAACTGGTGAACGAGGAGACGCTGGGCCTGTTTTCCTATGATGCTGGCACGGTGGAGGTTTGAGGGAAGGCTGTTACAGCCCCTTCAGGAACCCCGCCACCGCGTCGGCCCATTGTTCCGGCTGCTCATCGACAATGTCCACTCCGCCGCCCTGCAACTCCGCATAGGCGAAATGCGGACAAAGCGCATGCGCTGCCCGCGCGTGCGGATAGATCATGTCGCCGGTGTTGGTCAGGATCAGCGTGGGCTGGGTGATGCGGGGCAGCACCTCCTGCTGGCGATAGGTGAAGGCGGCGTGATGGCCGTACCAGAACGGCCCGTCCCCGATCAGCGCCTGCACCACATAGTCGCTGAGCCGCGCGGGCGGGATCGCGCCGTTGGCCAGTTTGTCGCGAATGTCGAAGAGTTCCACCATATGCGCGGCGCCCGGCCGCGCGGCATAGCCCAGTTCCCACTGGTGCAGGCCGGACCGGAAATCCGCGAAATCCTCGTCCGATACTAACAGCGGGCCGTTGATGACGAGGGCGTCGATGCGGTCGGAGAATTGCACGGCGGCCTCGGTCGCGGCCAGCGCGCCGGTGTGATGACCGACGATGGATGCCCGCGCGATACCCAGTTGGTCGAGCACCGGCGGCACTGCCTGCGCATAATCCCTGACGCCGGGCACGAAGTCGGGTGTGTCGGACAGCCCAAAGCCGGGCATGTCGATACCGATGGCGGTAAAACCGCGTGCGGCGAGCGGCGCATAGACGTTATCGAACTGGTTCGACGTCATCGGCGCCTGATGCAGCAGCACCAGCGGGGCGCCATCGCCCAGCATCCGGTAATGCACCTGTCCGAAGGGACCGTCGGCATAGCCGCGCCGGGGTTTGCTCGCCGTCATTCGATCTGCTTCTCTCGTTCGAGGCACCCGAACATGCCCTGTTCGAGGAGATAGGCTCTGCGCGCATCGGCGTCTTTTGTCAGCCGGTCGAGCAGGGCCTCGCGCTCGCGGAAGCCGTCCTCGCCCTCCAGCGCCTTCTTGTTGGCGATGGTCTGGGTCTGCACGAACTCGCGGTTGATGGTGCGGCGCTGGCGCTCGTAGCGGCCCAGCAGCGCATCGGCGTCGCCGCCGTCCCGCAGGATCGCGATCAGCTTGTCCTTCAGGTTCCACGCGTCATGGATGCCGGAGTTCATACCGAAACCGCCCAGCGGGTTGTTGAGATGCGCGGCATCGCCCGCCAGCAGCACCCGGCCATGGCGAAAGGTCTTCGCCACCCGCTGGTGCACCCGGTAGACGGTGCGGTGGTGCGTCACCATCGGCGGCGCGTGGGGGCCCAGCAACTGCGCGAACACCGCATCCTTGCGCGCGTCGCTGAGCAGGTCGGCCTCCGGCGTGTCTGGCGAGACGGGCACCAGCACGCGCCAGAATTGCGGCACGCGCAGGATCACGCCCCAGGCCGGCGGGCTGGCGATATAGTTGACGCCCTTCAGCCAGGGCAGATAGTCCTCGATCGGATATTCGGTCGAGAGCGTCAGGAAATATTCGGGATAGGTGAAGCCGTCGAACTCCGAGCGCAGCCATTTGCGCACCGTCGAACTCGCCCCGTCCGCGCCGACGAGATATTGGGCGGAGTAGCTTTTGACCTCCATCGGCGTCTCGCAATGGACGGTGACGCCGTCGGCGCCCTGATCGAAGGCAAGGACGCGCGCGCCAAAGATCGCCTCGACATTGGGCATGGCGTCCAGTTTGGCGCGGATCACCCGCACCAGCTTGAACTGCTCGCACTGCAGCCGCCACGGAAAGGGGGTGACGTCCGCGATCTCGGTCAGGTCGAGCTCGAACCCGACATCGGTGGAGGTGTTGTAATATTGGTAGAGCGGCGCCTTGATGCCCATCGGCAGCAACTCGTCCATCAGGCCGAGCTCAGCCAGCATCGCTTGCGTCGGCGGGTGGATGGTGGAGGCGCGCATATCCTCCGCGCAGTCCGTCGTCTCCTCGATCAGCCGGACCGACACTCCCCGCAGGGCCAGCGCATAGGCCAGAACCATGCCGGTCGGGCCACCCCCCGCGATCAGAACCTCGCTGCGCTGCGCATCCATCAACTTATCGTCCTTTAACCACCCATATCGTCCGCCCACGCTCCCCTCCCGCTGCCCGGTCGCCCGGCGCGCCCCATCCGGCGCGGGATCACAGAAATCCCGGTCCTGAAATCAGGCCGTCGGTCGGAAGGGGCGGGCGCTGGAACGCTGCGCTATGCCGCTCAGATTAAATGGATCGACACCCCAGTCAGCATCCCCGCCCGGTTTATCCGACGTGCGAGCATCCCCGTGGTGAAGCCCCGGAAATCATTGCGGGAGAGGCTAGGCAAGGGGCCAGTGATCGCGTCATTATCCGGCTGCGCGCCGGGTCGCATGGCGCTCGTGACAAGGAGTTTGACGATGAGCAGGCAGATTTTGGAAGCGGTCGCGCCGTCTTCCGCGCGTGGGCAGGCACTGTGGGAGAAGCCGGCGCATCATGGCCTGCTGATCGGCGGCGAATGGGTGGAGGCGGGCGCGCATATCCCCACCACCGATCCGGCGACGGGCCGCGTCCTCGGCCAGATCGCGGACGCCAGTGCACAGGAAGTGGACGCCGCCGTCCGCGCCGCCCGCGACGCATTGCCCGGCTGGTCCGCCACGCTCCCCGCCGAGCGCGCGCGCCTGTTGTGGAAGATCGCGGACCTGATCGAAGCGAATATCGACGAGCTGTCCGAGCTTGAAACACTGGATCAGGGCAAGCCGCTCTATGTCGGGCGCTGGGCCGAGATTCCTGGCGCGGTCGGGCAATTCCGTTTCTTTGCCGGGCAGGCGCAGTCGATCGAGGGGCGCACCATGACCCCGTCGATCAACTATCAGCCGCAGGGCAAGCAGATGGCGGCGTGGACCACGCGCGAGCCGGTGGGCGTCGTCGCGGCCATCGTGCCGTGGAACTCCCCACTGGTACTGACCGCGATGAAGCTGGCCCCCGCGCTGGCCGCCGGTTGTACATTGGTGCTCAAGCCTGCCGAGGACACATCGCTCACCGCCCTGCGTCTGGGCGAACTGATGGTGGAAGCCGGTTTGCCCGCGGGCGTCCTGAACATCGTCACGGGCCGGGGTGCCGTGTGCGGCAAGGCGCTGGCGGAGCATCGCGGCGTGGACAAGGTGGCGTTCACCGGCTCCACCGCCACCGGCCGGGCCATCGTCGATGCGTCGAAGGGCAATCTGAAGCGCGTCACGCTGGAACTGGGCGGCAAGTCGCCGGTACTGGTCCTTCCCGATGCCGACCTCGATCTCGCCATTCCCGGCGTGGCCAATGCGATCTTCTTCAACGCGGGGCAGGTGTGCGTCGCGGGATCGCGCGCCTATGTCCACTCGTCCATCTATGACCGCGTGCTCGAAGGGCTGGCGGCGCAGGCGGATGCGATCCAGCTCGGCCATGGCCTCAACGCAGGATCGCATATGGGGCCGGTGGTGTCGCAGGTGCAGGCGGAGCGGGTCCATGGCTTTATCGAGGCTGCGCGCGGGCAGGGAGGCTCCATCGTCGCGGGCGGTGAGCGAATCGGTCCCAACGGCACTTTCATCAGCCCGACGGTCATCGCCGACGTCAGCCCCGACATGTCGATCGTGCGGGATGAGGTGTTCGGTCCCGTGCTGGCGGTGCAGCGTTATGACGATCTCGATGCCGTCGTCGCGCAGGCGAACGACAGCGACTATGGCCTCGCCGCGAGTATCTGGACCGAATCGCTGTCCAGCGCGCATCGCCTTTCGCGCGCGATCCAGGCAGGCACCGTCTGGATCAACTGCCACAGCATGTACGATGCCAGCCTGCCCATCGGCGGGGTGAAGATGTCGGGCTATGGCCGTGACAGCGGCATTGCCGCCCTCGACAATTATCTGGAGTGGAAGACGGTTTGCGCCGTGATCTGACCGTCTCAACGGTCTGTCCCATACCGTAATACGACGTTGGGACAGACCGCAGGATGTGCTTGACTAATTGTATTGCTCATATACCAAATAGGCCCGGACAGCGTTTGGGTATGAGAATCCCGGCGTTGTGTAACATTCGCGTAACGGAGCTGCGCAAGAGGCTCCGGTATAAGCGCGGTCATGGTCGGCACCCGGCCCTTGCAGGGCCTTGGCATGACGATGCCGCGCACCTCGGGATGGAGGATGGAAGGCTGGACCGGATTGCAGGGCGATCCGGTGACGGACTTTCACCCGCAAAGCACAAGGGCGCAAACATGCAAAATCAGATGACTATGATGATGAGACCCGGCACCAAGGGATGCCGGGATGTCGATCCCCTTCTGGTCGACCGGGTCAAGGCGATGGTGACGCATCGCACTGACGAGGCTCTCAATGCCCGCTTCGGCATCAGCTACAATACATGGCGCAAGCTGATCGCGGGCCAGCCGGTGCGCGCGTCGCTGTTGACCCGGCTGGAAGCGCGTCTCGACACGCTGGAGGCGCAGGAGCGCGTCTGAACCACTCCGCAGTCCCCTGTGTCCGATGAGGATGAGAAAGAGCCGTGCCACGCAGCATGGCGCATTCGCCGGGCAGCAGGACAGGGGCAGGTGGTTTCGGGCAATCGTCCCGACAGAAAAAGGGCACGCCCCGCAGGAGACGCGCCCTTCGATAAGTTCACGCTGGCCTGAAAAGTTCAGGCCATGTCCGGCACCATCACCTGCCGGATCGCGCTGCCATCGGCCAGACCGTCGAGCAGGCTGTTGATTTCCGACATCGGGCTGATCGAGGTCAGCAACTTCTCCACCGGCAGGCGGCCCGCACGCCACATGGCGATGTAGCGCGGAATGTCGCGCGCCGGGATCGCGGACCCCATGTAGGAACCGATCAGGCTCTTGCCCTCTGCCACCAGTGACACCGCCGGAATGTCGAACACTTCTGCCGGATTGGGCAGGCCGACGGTCACGATGCGCCCGCCGCGCCGTGCGGCGGCATAGGCTGCCTTCAGCACGAACGCCTTGCCCACCGTCTCGATCACCACGTCCGCGCCGCCGTCCGGGAAGGCTGCCTTGATGGCATCCGTCTCGTCGGGGGCAAAGGCGAGGGCGCCCAGCTCCGTCGCGATGGCGCGCTTTTCCGCCGACGGGTCGATGGCGACGAGCACGCCCGCGCCGGAGGCTCGCGCGGCGAGCAATGCGGACAGGCCGACGCCGCCAAGACCATAGATCAGGACGTTTTCGCCCGGACGCACGCCGGCGCTGTTCACCACCGCACCCGCGCCGGTCAGCACTGCGCAACCGAACAGCGCGGCGATATGGGCCGGAATATCCCGGTCCACCTTCACGGCGGAGCGGCGGTCCACGACCACATGGGTCGCGAAAGCCGAGACGCCGAGGTGGTGGTGGACATCATGGCCGCAACCATCGTGCAGGCGGCGTCCGCCATTGAGCAAGCGGCCTTCGCCGTTCGCGGCGGCGCCTTCGGAACACATATAGGGCTCGCCGTCCTTGCAGCGGACGCATTCCCCGCAGGAGGGGAGAAAGGCCAGGATGACCCGGTCGCCAATGGCAAAGCCCTTGTCATCGTCCGATCCCAGCGCCTCGACAATGCCCGTCGCCTCGTGACCCAGCGCCATCGGCATGGGGCGGGGACGGTCGCCGTTCACCACCGAGAGGTCCGAATGGCACAGGCCCGCCGCATCGATGCGGATGAGGAGTTCGCCGGGCCGGGGCGGGTCGAGCGTCAGCTTCGCGAGCTTCAGCGGGCCGCTCTCGGCATAGGGGCGGGGATTGTCGCCGGTGCGTTCCAGCACCGCTGCCGTGATTTCCATGTCTGCTTATCCGATCAGCACGAAATGTGATTGCCGCCAGTCCCGCGACACCGGAGCGGCGGCGCGGCGGGTGTCGCGCACGGCCTGCCGCTGGCGCGGTGCGGGTGCGCGCTCCGGCAGGGAGCGCGCGTAGTTGTCGAAGGCCCTCATTTCGCCCACTGCTTTTCAAAGTCCCAGACTTCCTGGAAGCCGATCAGGCCGCAGAATTCCTTGAAGTTGAACATGTCCATGTCGGCAGGCTCGCCGTCGCCCTGGTCGCGCAGCTTGACGAACGCCGTCTCGATGGCGGAGGCGGCGATCAGGCTGGACAGCGAGGGATAGATGGCGAAGGCATAGCCGATGTCTTTCAGCACATCGCCTTTCAGGATCGGGGTCGAACCGCCATTGGCCATGTTCGCCATCACCGGCTTGTCGAAGGTGGAGCAGGCGAGGCGCATTTCCTCCTCGCTCTCCATCGCTTCGGGGAACAGGATGTCGGCGCCCGCCTTGGCATAGGCTTCCATGCGGCGCATCACTTCGTCCATGCCGTGCGCCTGACGCGCGTCGGTGCGGGCGACGATCAACATATTCTCGCGCGTTTCGGCGGCAACCTTGATCTTCTCGACCATGTCCTCGACCGGGATCACCTTGCGGCCCGGCGTGTGGCCGCATTTCTTGGGGAATTCCTGATCCTCGATCTGGATCGCGGATACGCCCGCCGCTTCATAGCCGCGCACGGTATGCTGCACGTTGAGCAGGCCGCCGAAGCCGGTGTCCGCATCCGCGATCAGCGCGGCTTTGCTGGTCTTGAGGATCGTCTGGTGACGGTCCAGCATCTGGGTATAGGAGACGAGGCCCGCGTCGGGCATGCCATAGGCGGAGGCGGTCAGCCAGTAGCCGGTGCCATAGACGATGTCGAAACCGACGCGGTCGGCGATGACCGCCGTGATCATGTCGTGGATGCCGGGCACCACGAAAAATTCCTTGGTGGCGAGCTTGTCGCGCAGACGGGTATCGACCATCGTTTATTTCCTTGCTGTCCAGAGCCATGGGGCGGCGCTTTTCTGCGCCTTCTCGAAAGCGGTGATGTCCGCGCCATGCAGCGCGAGAATGCGGGTGGTGTCGTTCCAGCCCTTGAGCAGGGCCTCGCGCCGGTCGTCGGGCACGGCGAACTCTATGGGCGTGCCCGCACCGGTGATGCTGCGGCTCTCCAGATCGACGGTGATGATGCCGCCCGCCTCCGCGCGGGTGCGCAATGCGGCGACCTGATCGGCGGGCAGACGTATCGGCAGCATCCCGTTGCGGAAGCAGTTGGAATAGAAGATCTCGCCAAAGCTTTCCGCGATGATGACGCGGATACCCATGTCGCCGATCGCCCAGGGCGCTTGCTCCCGGCTCGACCCGCAGCCGAAATTCGGCCCGGCGATCAGGATCGGGCGGTCTTCGTCCCCCTTGAACGGGAAGTCCGCTGCGTCGCGGCGGTCGGCAAAGGCATAGGCGCCCAGACCCTTTTTCTCCGTGATCAGGAGGAAGCGGGCGGGATAGATGATGTCCGTGTCGATGTCGGCGTCGGGAAAGGAGACGGCCTGACCGGAGACGGTAACGAGTTCCCTCATGCCAGCACTCCTCGCACATCGACGATATGGCCCGCGATGGCGGCAGCGGCGACCATGGCGGGGCTCATCAGGTGGGTGCGCGCGCCAATGCCCTGCCGCCCCTCGAAATTGCGGTTGGAGGTGGAGGCGCAGCGGGAGCCGGCAGGCAGGCGGTCGTCGTTCATCGCGACGCACAGCGAGCA
>DASVNT010000107.1:0-36739 GCA_036383715.1 Sphingobium sp.
GGGCCGCACGGCGCCTCCGGGCCGCCGCATGGGCCATGCCGGCGCCATCGTGTCGGGCGGCAAGGGCGATGCCGAGAGCAAGATCGCGGCGATGGAAGAGGCGGGCATCCGCGTCTCCCCCTCGCCCAGCCTGCTCGGTGAGACGCTCGTCGAAGTCCTCAAGGGCTGAATATCATCCGGGCCGGAACCTGCGCGCGATGTGCAGGTTCCGGCTACGGAACAATCCATGGCTCGCAAGGGAAATCAGTCCGTTCCTTGCGATGAGAATGAGGTGATGGCGCTAACGGGCAGGCACATCTGCCCCTCCCCTGTGAAGGGGATTGGCCTTGCCTCGCGCATGTTCTGATGAACGGGGGCGGACCCGGCGGTCAGGAGCTGGTAAACAGGGTTACCACTCTTTCGGCCCTAACGCAGGTGATGGGAAACGGCAATGGGATATGAAGGTCAGATAGGCGACGGGCTTGATAGCTCCGAAGTCGAGCAGCGGCCCAGCTGGGAACGGCGTGGATGGCCCCTCGACACGACCGATGACCTGACGGCGGCACTCGACCCGACGCAGATGCAGGTCGCGGTCAAGGCTGCCGCCAAAAAGGCTGGCGCGACGCTGAACGACGCCGATGTCGTGCAGGCGGCGAAGCTGGCGATCCAGGCGATGATGCTGATCCGCACCTATCGCGTGCGCGGCCATCTCGCGGCGAACCTCGACCCGCTCGGCCTGTCGCAGCGCGACCTGCCTGCCGACCTGACGCCCGAATATCATGGCTTTTCCGGCGCCGACATCGACCGCCGCGTCTATCTCGGCGGCCAGCTCGGTCTGGAATGGGGCACGATCCGCGAGGTCGTGAACATCCTGCGCGCGAATTACTGCGGCAATGTCGGCCTCGAATATATGCACATCGCGGACGTGGAGGAGCGCCGCTTCCTTCAGGACCGGATGGAAGGCGCTGACAAGTCGATCGACTTCACGCCGGAAGGCAAGAAGGCGATCCTGTCCAAGGTGATCCACGGCGAGCAGTACGAGAAATTCCTGGGCCGCAAATATGTCGGCACCAAGCGTTTCGGCCTCGACGGCGGCGAGTCCATGATTCCCGCGCTCGAAGCGGTCATCAAATATGGCGGCCAGCAGGGCGTGCGCGAGATCGTGTACGGCATGGCGCACCGTGGCCGCCTGAACGTCCTCGCCAATGTGATGGCCAAGGGCTTTCGCGTGATCTTCCACGAATTTTCCGGCGGCACCGCCAATCCGGAAGACGTGGGCGGTTCGGGCGACGTGAAATATCACCTCGGCACCTCCACCGACCGCGAGTTCGACGGGCACAAGGTTCACATGAGCCTCGTCCCCAACCCGTCGCATCTGGAGACGGTGGACCCCATCGTTCTGGGCAAGGTGCGCGCGCAGCAGGTGTTCCGCGGCGACATCGGCAAGCATGAGCAGGTTCTGCCCGTGCTGATCCACGGCGACGCGGCCTTCGCGGGTCAGGGCATCGTGTGGGAGTGCCTCGGCTTCTCCGGCGTGTCGGGCTATAACACCGGCGGCTGCATCCACTTCATCATCAACAACCAGATCGGCTTCACGACCAGCCCGCAATTCTCGCGCGGCTCGCCCTATCCGTCGGACGTGGCGAAGGGCGTGCAGGCGCCGATCATCCACGTCAACGGCGATGATCCCGAAGCCGTGACCTTCGCATGCAAGCTCGCGATCGAATATCGCCAGACCTTCCACCGCGACATCGTGATCGACATGTGGTGCTATCGCCGCTTCGGTCATAATGAGGGCGACGAGCCGGGCTTCACCCAGCCGCTGATGTATCAGAAGATCCGCCAGCATCCGCCGGTGTCCGAAGTCTATGGCGCTCGCCTGCAGGCAGAGGGCGTGATCGACGCAGGCTATGCGCAGGGCGTCACCGACGCTTTCGTGTCGCAGCTGGAGGACGAGTTCGACGCGGCCAAGAGCTACAAGGCGAACAAGGCCGACTGGTTCGCCGGTCGCTGGTCGGGCCTGCATCAGCCCGCCAACGCGGAAACCGCGCGCCAGAACGTCGAGACGGCGCTCGCCCCCAAGCTGTTCGACAGCCTCGGCAAGACGCTGACCACGGTGCCGGAGGGCGTGAACGTCCACAAGACGCTCAAGCGCATCCTCGACGCCAAGGCGGAGATGTTCTCCTCCGGCGCGAATTTCGACTGGGCGACCGGCGAGGCTCTGGCCTTTGGATCGCTGCTGTCGGAAGGCTATGGCGTTCGCCTGTCGGGTCAGGATTCGGGTCGCGGCACGTTCAGCCAGCGGCACGCGGTCTGGGTCGATCAGCAAACCGAGAATAAATATATTCCGCTCTCGACCGTGCCGCATGGCAGTTTCGAGGTGCTGGACAGCCCGCTCAGCGAATATGGCGTGCTCGGTTTCGAATATGGCTATGCCATGGCCGATCCCAAGTCGCTGGTGCTGTGGGAAGCGCAGTTCGGCGATTTCGCCAATGGTGCGCAGATCATCTTCGACCAGTATATCGCTTCGTCGGAGAGCAAGTGGCTGCGCGCCAACGGCCTCGTCGTCCTGCTGCCGCACGGCTATGAAGGGCAGGGGCCGGAGCATAGCTCGGCGCGTCTGGAACGCTTCCTGCAACTGTGCGCAGAGGGCAATATCCAGGTCGCCAACTGCACGACGCCTGCGAATTATTTCCACATCCTGCGCCGCCAGATGCTGCGTCCGTTCCGTAAGCCGCTCATCATGATGACGCCCAAGTCGCTGCTGCGGCACAAGCTGGCCGTCAGCAAGACCGAGGACTTCACCGGCACCTCGCACTTCCGCCGCATCCTGTCGGACACCAATCCGGCGCCGGATGCGGAGACGAAGCGTCTGGTGCTGTGCTCGGGCAAGGTCGCCTATGACCTGATCGAGGCGCGCGATGCGGCGGGTGACAAGAACACCCAGATCGTGCGCATCGAGCAGCTCTATCCCTTCCCGACCGAGGCTTTGGCCGTGCGCCTGTCGCGCATGACCAACCTGGAGGAAGTGATCTGGTGCCAGGAGGAGCCGCGCAACAACGGCGCGTGGTTCTTTGTCGAGCCGTATATCGAGCAGGCGCTCGATGCGGCTGGCAGGGCGCCGATGCGCGCCCGTTATGCGGGTCGCAAGGCCTCGGCATCGCCCGCCACCGGCCTCGCCAAGCGCCACCTTGCGGAGCAGGGCGCGCTCATCGCCGATGCGCTGGGCCACAGTGTCCGCGAAGAAATCAAACGCCAGAAGAAGGCCTGAACCGCGCCAGCGGCTGACCTGAAGGATAGAGACCAATCATGGCAATCGAAGTCAAAGTTCCCGTTCTGGGCGAATCCGTTACCGAAGCGACCGTCGGCCAGTGGCTGAAGAAGCCCGGAGACGTCGTCGCCGTCGATGAGCCCATTGTCAGTCTGGAGACGGACAAGGTCGCGGTCGACGTGCCCTCGCCGGTCGCGGGCGTGATGGGCGCGCAGCTCGTCAAGGAAGGCGACACCGTCAATGTCGGCACCGCCCTCGCGACGATCGAGGAAGGCGCCGCCGGCGCCAAGCCCGCCGCCGCTCCGGCTGCTGCTGCTCCCGCCAAGGCGGAGGCCGCCGCGCCTGCACCCGCCGCTTCGGCGCCCGTGGTTGAGGGTGACGGCAATGTCACCCTGTCGCCCGCCGTGCGCCGTCTGGTGCTGGAACATGGCCTCGACCCCAGCCGCATCAAGGGCACCGGCAAGGACGGCCGCCTGACCAAGGACGACGTGATGGCCGCCATCGCGGACGGTTCGGCGGTTGCCGCCGCCGCTGCGCCGGTTGCTGCCGCGCCCGCTGCCGTGATTTCCGCAGGGCCGGGCCGCACGCAGGAGCGCGTCAAGATGACCCGCCTGCGCCAGACCGTCGCCAAGCGCCTGAAGGAAGCGCAGAACACCGCCGCGCTGCTGACCACCTTTAACGACGTCGACATGACCGCCGTCATTGAGGCGCGCGCGAAGTACAAGGATCTGTTCGAGAAGAAGCATGGCGTCCGTCTGGGCTTCATGGGTTTCTTCACCAAGGCCGTGTGCATGGCGCTCAAGGATCTGCCGGGCGTCAACGCGCAGATCGAGGGCGACGAGATCGTCTATAACAACTTCGCCGACATCTCGGTCGCCGTCTCGGCCCCGAACGGTCTGGTCGTGCCGGTCATCCGCAATGCGGAGAGCATGAGCGTCGCCACGATCGAAAAGACGATCGGCGATTTCGGCAAGAAGGCCAAGGAAGGCCAGTTGACGATGGAAGATATGAAGGGCGGCACCTTCACCATCTCCAACGGCGGCGTCTTCGGCAGCCTGATGTCCACGCCGATCATCAACCCGCCGCAGTCCGCCGTGCTGGGCCTCCACCGTATCGAGGACCGCCCGGTCGTCCGCGACGGCCAGATCGTGATCCGCCCGATGATGTATCTGGCGCTCAGCTACGATCACCGCCTGATCGACGGGCGCGAGGCCGTGACCTTCCTCGTCGCGGTGAAGAATGCGATCGAGGACCCGACGCGCCTTCTCATCGATCTTTGAAATTGACGGCCCGGACCTGATACGGTCAGGTCCGGGCATATCTATCTGTCTATCGGCCCACAGAAAAATTCAGGGCGAGCGGAGTAAGACATGGCTGAGTTCGACTATGACGTCCTCGTGATCGGTGCAGGCCCCGGCGGTTATGTGGCCGCCATCCGGGCGGCGCAGCTTGGCCTCAAGACCGCCTGCGCGGAAAGCCGCGAGACGCTGGGCGGCACCTGCCTCAACGTCGGCTGCATTCCGTCCAAGGCGCTGCTCAACGCTTCCGAGAAATTCCATGAGGCCGCGTCCGGTGTCCTCGCCAAGCATGGCATCAAGCTGGGTTCGGTCGAACTCGACCTGCCCGCGCTGCTCAAGGACAAGGACGACGCGGTCAAGGGCCTGACCGGCGGCATCGAATATCTGTTCAAGAAGAACAAGGTCGACTGGCTCAAGGGCCATGCGAAATTCACCGGCAAGAATATGGTGGACGTTGCGGGCAAGGCCGTGACGGCGAAGAACATCGTCATCGCCACCGGTTCCAGCGTCACCCCGCTGCCCGGCGTCGCGGTCGACAATGCCGGCGGCATCGTGGTGGACTCCACCGGCGCGCTGGCCTTGCCTGCGGTGCCCAAGAATTTCGTCGTGATCGGTGGCGGTGTCATCGGTCTGGAACTGGGTTCGGTCTGGGGTCGTCTGGGCGCGAAGGTCACGGTCGTCGAGTTCCTCGACCAGATCCTGCCCGGCATGGACAATGACGTGCGCGTCGAAGCCGCCAAGATCTTCAAGAAGCAGGGCTTCGACATCAGGACCGGGTCCAAGGTCACGGGCGTATCGGTGAACGGCAAGACCGCCACCGTCACCATCGAACCGGCCGCAGGCGGCGAAGCGCAGACGCTGGAAGCCGACGCGGTGCTGGTCGCCATCGGTCGCCGTCCGCACACGGATGGGCTGGGCCTCGACGCCATCGGCCTCGAACTCAACCAGCGCGGGCAGATCGAGACGGATCACGACTTCGCGACCAAGGCGCCGGGCGTGTGGGCCATTGGCGACGTCATCCCCGGCCCGATGCTGGCGCACAAGGCCGAGGACGAGGGTATTGCGGTTGCGGAGAATATCGCGGGCCTGACTGGGATAGTGAACCACGACGTGATCCCGTCGGTCGTCTACACCCACCCCGAAATCGCGGGCGTCGGCCTGACCGAGGAAGCCGCCAAGGCGCGCGGTACTGTCAAGGTCGGCAAGTTCCCGATGATGGCCAACAGCCGTGCCAAGGCGATCAGCGACACCGATGGCTTCGTCAAGATCATCGCAGATGCCGACACCGACAAGGTGCTGGGCGTGTGGATCGTCGCGGCCCCTGCGGGCACGATGATCGGTCAGGCGGCGCAGGCCATGGAATTCGGTGCCTCCAGCGAGGACATCGCCTACACCTGCAACGCGCACCCCACGCATAATGAAGCGATCAAGGAAGCGGCGATGGCCGTCACCGGCAAGCCCATCCATATGTGAGATCGCGTCCTCATCGCGCTGTGTAAAATATAGTAACCGGCCTTGTCCCCCTTTGGGATAAGAGCCGGTTATTGTGTATTTTGCGCCGGTTCTCCTGAGCGTGCCCCTCTGTTACTGCGCTGTGACAGAGCGGATCAGGATTTTCCCCGGCATGAACAAATTCACTATCGGCGTGCTGGTCACGGTGGCTGCCGCGTCCGCCGTCCTGTCCTCCGGCTTTCCCGGCCAAGGGGCGGCTGCGGAGTCCGACGCGGCAAAGCTGCGTTCACCCAAGACGCAGCATCCGGCACCGGCCCATGGCACAGTTGCGCCGGATAGGCTGGCATCGGCGCGGGGGTGAGGACGCTCCGTTAAACCCTCCCCGTTCGATTCGAGTAGACTTCGAACTCGTCGAGAAGGCGTATCGAGAACGCTGGCACAACGCTGATTTCTCGACACCGGTTCTCGACTACGCTCGAACCTTGCTCGAAACGAACGGATGCTCGTAGCCCCGCACACTAAATCGCCGCCCAACTCTCACTGTCCACCAGAGGCAGCGGATCATCCAGCCCCAGCGGCGCATGCCCGGCACCGATGGACCGCTGCCACAGCCCGACATCGATCCACGCACCCAGCTTGTGCCCGACCTGTTCATGCGTTCCCGTATGGCGGAAGCCGAAGTGCTGGTGCAGCGCGATGCTCGCCGGGTTGGGGAGGGCGATCAGCGCCACGGCCTGACGATAGCCCAGCTCCGTCAGGATTGAGAACAGCCGTTCGTAGAGACGCCCGCCAATGCCCCGGCCCTGAACGGACTGCGCCAGATAGACGCTCGGCTCCACGGTGAAGCGATAGGCGTGGCGGGGGTGGAAGCGCGCCGCATAGGCGTAGCCGACCACGGTGCCGTCCGCCTGCTGCGCGACGATCCAGGGCAGGCCCTCGTCCAGCCTGCCCGCGATCCGGCTGGCCATCGCGCTGCTGCCGGGTGCTTCCGTCTCGAACGTGACCACGCTGTCCCGCACATAGGGCGCGTAGAGGGCGGCGATGGCGTCTCCGTCCGCCGGAGACGCCCGGCGCAGGATCAGCGCGTCAGCCATGCCGCCAGCCACGTCCAGCCGCCGTCGCGCGTCGTCCGGGCCGGGGCTGCGGGCGCACCATAGCCCCGGCATTCGAGGCAGTCGGCACGGATGGCGGAGCCGGAGAGCATGGCGCGTGCTTGCGCCAGTGCGCCCGCCGCCGCCTGCTCCCGCCGCCGGGATTGCAGGGTCAGCCAGTCATAGGCGGGAGCGCGCGCCTGCGCCCGTGCGCCCATGCCGATCCGCGCGCCGAGCGAGGCGATAACCTGCGCAAAGCCTTCCGGCTTGGGGTCGAGATACAATGGGCGCGCGTCGCCGCCGGTCAGCTTGGCACGGCGCGCGGCGTCGGCGACCGCATCGTCCAGGCCGCCAAAGGCATCGACCAGACGCAATTGATGCGCCGTGCCGCCGTCCCAGACGCGGCCCTCCGCGATCTTCTCCGCCTGCTCGCCGGGCAGCTTGCGCGCGGTGGCGACCAGACCGACGAAGCGGCGATAGACATGCTCCACCGTGGATTGCGCGATGCTGTCGAACTCCGGGCTGACCCCGCCGGTGACATTGGGTTCGCCGGACAGCGGTGTGGTCCGCACGCCGTCGCTGGTCACGCCGATCTTGGCCAGCGTGCCCTCGAAACTGGGCAGGATGCCGAATACGCCGATGGAGCCGGTGATGGTGGAGGGTTCGGCGTAGATCTTCTGCCCCGCCATGCTGATCCAGTATCCTCCGCTGGCCGCGACATTGCCCATGGAGATGACGACGGGCAGGCCCGACTCGCGCGCATGCAGCACGGCCTGCCGGATTTCCTCCGCCGCCGTCACCGATCCGCCGGGCGAATCGACCCGTACCACCAGCGCCTTGATCTTGTCGTCGGACAGCGCATCGTCGATCAGGGCGGAGATGCTGTCGCCGCCCGCCGTGCCGGGGCCGGCCTCGCCATCCACGATGTCGCCCGCGACAGTCAGCACGCCGACCTTGCCCTCCGCCTTGTTCGCCGGATGGCGGCGCAGATAATCCTCCATGCTGACGGCGGCATAGGTGCCGCTCTCATCCGGGTCTTCGCCCGCCACTGCGATCATCCGATCGTTGAAGGCATAATCGTCGCCCAGCTTGTCGATCAGGCCGCGGGACAGCGCAGCCTTCGCGGTGTCGCCCTGAAAGTCGCGCGCGACCATCATCGGGTCGGCGGCATAGGCGGCGGCCTGCGCCTTGGGCCGGGCGCGGCGCACATCGGCCAGCCAGTTGCTCCAGAGCGCGGACGCCAGCGCCTGGCTGGCCTCCTTCGCCGGTTCGGACTGGTCGGCGCGGATATAGGGTTCGACGAAGCTCTTGTAGGTGCCGACGCGGTAGATGTGCGTGGTGACGCCCAGCTTGTCGATCAGGCCCTTGTAATAGAGCTGGCTGCCGCCCGGCCCGGACAGCGCGACCATGCCGAAGGGGGAGAGCCACACTTCGCTGCCATGCGCGGCGATTTGATAGGCCGAATCCTCATATTGCTGCGAATAGACGAGCACGGGCTTGCCCGCCTTCTTCGCCTTGTCGATGGCCGCACCCAGCCGCTGTCCCGCGACCTGACCCGTGCCCGTGAAGCGCGACAGGTCGATGACGATCGCCTTGATCCCCGCATCCGTCGATGCCGTCTCTATCGCGTGAACCACGTCGCGCAGCCGATATTCCTGCACCGACCGGGTTTCGCCGACGAGTGCCAGCGGATCCTGTTCCGACGGCTGCTCCGACACCGTGCCGTCGAGGCTGATATAGAGCGCACCGCGTGTCGGGGCGGGCGTGGGGCGCACAGCGGAAATGGCCGCATAGAGCAGGGCGAAGAAACCGATCAGGAACAGCAGGACAAGCGCATCCTTCACCACCATCAGGACGCGCCACGCACTTTTGATAAAACCCACGCACTTGTCCTTACGCTGTCACTGGATGTTAACGCGCGGCGAGCCTAGATCATGCCGTGCATCGCCGCAATCGCGGCACGGCCCATGGACGGGCTGACGCAAAGCTGAAAAAATTCTGGTATAGCGACTTGACCCATGGATCGGGCGGCCCATATTGCGCCCCGTTAGCACTCGACATCGGTGAGTGCTAACAATAGACTTTTGCGTGCGCGCTCAATCTGTCTCCTGCCCGTTTTTCCGGTCCTTCCATGGGGCTGGACGAGGGGGGGCAAGGGCGCGGCGCCAGTTTGGAAAGGGAACATCTATGGCATTCCGTCCGCTGCACGACCGCGTGCTCGTTCGCCGCATCGAGGCTAACGAAAAGACCGCCGGCGGCATCATCATCCCCGACACCGCCAAGGAAAAGCCGCAAGAGGGCGAGATCGTCTCCGTCGGCACCGGCTCCAAGGCCGAAGACGGCAAGGTCACGCCGCTGGACGTCATGACCGGCGATCGCGTGCTGTTCGGCAAGTGGTCCGGCACCGAGGTCAAGGTCGATGGTGAAGACCTGCTGATCATGAAGGAAAGCGACATTCTGGGCGTCATCGGCTGATTGCCGACGACCCGGACTGACTTTTCTCTTTCAGATTTCTCCAGACATAAAGGTAAAATACCATGGCAGCGAAAGAAGTAAAATTTTCGCGCGACGCGCGTGAGCGCATCATGCGCGGCGTCGACATCCTCGCCGACGCGGTGAAGGTCACGCTGGGCCCCAAGGGCCGCAACGTCGTCATCGACAAGAGCTTCGGCGCTCCCCGCATCACCAAGGACGGCGTTTCCGTCGCCAAGGAAATCGAACTGAAGGACAAGTTCGAGAACATCGGTGCGCAGCTGGTTCGTGAAGTCGCTTCCAAGACCAACGACATCGCCGGTGACGGCACGACCACTGCGACCGTTCTGGCGCAGGCGATCGTCCGCGAAGGCCTGAAGTCGGTTGCCGCCGGCATCAACCCGATGGACCTCAAGCGCGGTATCGACCTCGCCGTCGAGAAGGTCGTCGCCGACCTCAAGTCGCGTTCGACCCCCGTCGCCGGTACGCAGGAAATCGCACAGGTCGGCATCATCTCGGCCAATGGCGATGAAATCGTCGGCAAGAAGATCGCCGAAGCCATGGAGCGCGTCGGCAAGGAAGGCGTTATCACCGTGGAAGAGGCCAAGGGTCTCGACTTCGAACTGGACGTCGTCGAAGGCATGCAGTTCGACCGCGGCTACCTGTCGCCCTACTTCGTGACGAACCCGGAAAAGATGCAGGTCGAGCTTGCCGACCCGTACATCCTGATCCACGAGAAGAAGCTGTCGAACCTGCAGTCGATCCTTCCGATCCTCGAAGCCGTTGTTCAGTCGGGTCGTCCCCTGCTGATCATCGCAGAGGACATCGAGGGTGAGGCTCTGGCGACCCTCGTCGTCAACCGCCTGCGTGGCGGCCTGAAGGTCGCGGCCGTCAAGGCTCCCGGCTTCGGCGACCGTCGCAAGGCGATGCTGGAAGACATCGCGATCCTGACCAACGGCCAGACGATCTCGGAAGACCTCGGCATCAAGCTCGAGAACGTCACGCTGGGCATGCTGGGCCAGGCCAAGCGCGTCACCATCGACAAGGACAACACCATCATCGTCGATGGCGCTGGCGACCAGGACGGCATCAAGGGCCGCGTCGAGCAGATCCGTTCGCAGATCGAGAACACCACCTCGGACTATGATCGTGAGAAGCTGCAGGAGCGTCTCGCCAAGCTCGCTGGCGGCGTTGCCGTTATCAAGGTCGGCGGTGCGTCCGAAGTCGAGGTCAAGGAGCGCAAGGATCGCGTCGACGACGCTCTCCACGCCACGCGCGCTGCGGTCGAGGAAGGCATCGTCCCCGGCGGCGGTACGGCTCTCCTCTACGCGACCAAGGCTCTTGAGGGCCTGAAGGGTGCGAACGAGGACCAGACTCGCGGCATCGACATCATCCGCAAGGCGATCACCGCCCCCGTCAAGCAGATCGCGCAGAACGCCGGTCATGACGGCGCGGTTGTCGCTGGCAATCTGCTGCGCGTCGGTGACGTCGATCAGGGCTTCAACGCCGCGACCGACACCTATGAGAACCTGAAGGCTGCTGGCGTGATCGACCCGACCAAGGTCGTTCGTGCGGCCCTGCAGGACGCAGCTTCGGTTGCTGGCCTCCTGATCACGACGGAAGCCACGATCGCCGAGCTGCCCGAAGACAAGGGCGCGCCCGCCATGCCCGGCGGCATGGGTGGAATGGGCGGCATGGGCGGCATGGACTTCTAAGTCCTGCGTTCATGACGACAAGAATGGGGCCGGGGGAGAAATCCTCCGGCCTTTTTCTATGGGCAATGCGCTCGACGCCTTCCGGACCAGCGGCTAGACAGGTGCGGGGCCTAGTCCGGAGATGTCCATGCGTCGTTCGATCCTGTTTGCCATCCTCGCGTCCACAGCTCTGGCCGGATGCGCCACGCAGCAGACAATCGCGGACAATGCCCCTCCGCCCGCTGCGACCTCCGCCTCCGCCGTACCAAAGCCCCAATATGGCAGCTTTGGCTTCGATACGGCGGGCATGGACCGCACGGCGTCGCCGGGCGATGACTTCTACGGCTATGCCAATGGTACCTGGGCGAAGACGACGGCGATCCCCGCCGACAAGTCCAACTACGGCCTGTTCACCGTTCTCGACGACCTGTCCAAGCAGCGCACGCGCGAAATCCTCGACGCGTCGAAGGACGATACGGCCAGCAAGATCGGCAATGCGTACGCTTCCTATCTCGACCTGTCGGGTGTGGAGGCAAAGGGCCTCGCCCCGATCCGGCCATGGCTCGACAGGATCAAGGCCGTCCGCACCAAGGGTGATTATGCCCGGCTGCTCGGCGAGGCATCCCGCAACGGGGTGGAGGGTCCGTTCGCGGGCTATGTCGGACAGGACGACAAGGCCCCCGAGAGCTATATCTTCGGCATGGTCCAGAGCGGCATCGGCATGCCCGACCGCGACTATTATCTGCTCGATACCGACAAGATGAAGGCGACGCGCGCCGCCTATGCCGCGCATCTTACCAAGCTGTTCGACCTTGCGGGCGAGCCGGATGGGGCGAAGCGTGCGGCGGCGATCCTGGCGTTCGAGACGGCGGTGGCGAAAGTCCACTGGACGCGCGAGGACAGCCGCGACGCGGACAAGGTCTATAACAAGATGACCGTGGCGCAGTTGAAGGCGCGCGCCCCCGGCTTCGATTTCTCCGCCTGGTTGGCCGCGCAGGGGCTGGGGCAGGTGAAGGAACTGCTGGTGGCGCAGCCGAGCGCGGTGACGGGCGAGGCGCGCCTGATCGCCCGCGCGCCGGTTGCGCTGCTTAAGGACATATTGCTGGTCCGCAGCCTCGACGGCTTCTCCAACGAACTGCCCGACGCCATCGCCAATGAAAGTTTCGCCTTCTACGGCACCACCCTGTCCGGCACGCCGGAGCGCGAGCCGCGGTGGAAGCGGGGCGTCACCTTCGTCACGGGCACGCTGGGCGAGGAACTGGGCAAGGCCTATGTCGCGAAATATTTCCCGCCGGAGACGAAGGCGGCGGCGGACGAGCTGGTCCGCAACATCATCGCCGCCATGGGCCGCCGCATCGACGGCCTCGACTGGATGAGCGTAGAGGCCAAGGCGAAGGCGCATCAGAAGCTGGCCGCCTTTACGCCGAAAATCGGCTATCCCGACCGCTGGCGCGATTATGCCGCGCTGGACATCCGCCGCGACGACCTGTTCGGCAATGCGCTGCGTTCCAACCAGTTCGACCATGATTATGAGATCGGCAAGCTGGGCAAGCCCATCTATCGCTGGGAATGGGGCATGACCCCGATGGAGATCAACGCCTATGCCAATTTCGGCATGGTGGAGATCGTCTTTCCCGCGGGCATATTACAGCCGCCCTTCTTCGATCCCCATGCCGATCCGGCGGTCAACTATGGCGGCATCGGCGCGGTCATCGGCCATGAGCTGAGCCATCATTTCGACGATCAGGGCGCGAAGTACGATGCGACCGGCAAGCTGGTGCAGTGGTGGACCGATGCCGATGTCGCGCGGTTCAAGGGGCTGACCGACCGACTGGTGAAGCAATATGACGCCTATCAGCCGCTGCCGGGCGAGCATGTGAAGGGGCAGTTGACGTTGGGCGAGAATATCGCGGACCTTGCCGGCCTGACCGTGGCGCACGACGCCTATCTGGCCTCGCTGGACGGCAAGCCAGCACCGGAGATCGATGGGACGAGCGGCGACCAGCGTTTCTATCTCGGCTGGGCGCAAGTATGGCGGCGCAGCTATCGCGAGGCGAACCTGCGCCAGCGGCTGCTGACCGACCCGCACTCCCCGTCGGAGCAGCGGGTGGCGACGGTACGCAACCTGGAACCCTGGTATCCCGCCTTTACCGTGCAGCCCGGCGCGAAACTCTATCTCGCGCCGCAGGACCGGGTGAAGATCTGGTAGGGGTCAGTCCTTCTGCCCGACCTGTTGCAGCGCATGCCACAGCCGCTCTGCCGGGCCTCGTCCAGAGCGCGCCAGCCACAGCGGCGGCCAGAGCAGCATGACGCAGATCAGCGCAGCGGCGATGGCGAGGAGCGATACGCGGTCCAGATGGGCGTAGAGGCCGAAGCCATAGCCATAGGCCATCGTCGTCATCACCAGCGTGCAGAGCAGGTAATTGGACAGCGCCGTGCGTCCCACCGCCGCCACCTGCGCCACGATGCGCGCCGACCCGCACCGCTCCGCCAGCATGACGAGCAGCGCGGCATAGCCGATGGCGAGAGGGATGCGGAACGGGAAGGCGGCGGCATAGCCGATCACGTCGACGGTCCGCGGATCGCTGGTCGTTATCGCCCACAGGCCGAGGGCGAGCAAAGGCAACAGGCCGACGATCAGGGCATGCCGGGCGGTGCGGGCATATTGCTCCGCCGCCCACTGGCCGGTGAAGAAGCCGCCCTTGGCCATGGCCATGCCCAGCATCATGAACCCCATTGTCTCCGGCAGGGCGTGGAGCGCCATCATGGCGGTGGCATGGGGCAGGTCCATGATCCGCTGGAGCAGGAGCGCGCCATAGCCGTCGCGGTGGAGGCCGATGTCCAGCACCATCTCCCGCTGGAGCAGCTCCTGATAGGAGGCGGGCGTGGTGCCGACGAAGGTCAGCGTGCCGAACAACAGGACGATCAGCAACTGCGCGCCAAAGAACAGGAACGCCGCCTTGACGAGGTCCAGCGGCTCACCAGCGGCAAAACGCAAGGAGATCAGCCCGCCCACGGCCAGCAGGACGAGAATATCGCCGGACCATAGCAGCGCATAATGCGCCAGTCCCAGCGGCAGCAACCACAGGAGGCGGCGGCGCTGTGCGGCCACGCCGTCGCGCCCGTCCATCTCCGCCCGGTCGATCACCAGCAGTGTCGACGCGCCGAACAACATGGCGAGCAGCGCCCGCGCCTTGCCATCCACAAAGACATATTGCGCCAGCCATGTCAGCGCGTCCGCCCATCCGCCCCCCGCGAGGGATGGCGATATGGCGAGTGCGCGGGGCAGGGCGATGGCGGCGACATTCATCAGGACAACGCCGATGATCGCGGTGCCGCGCACGATGTCGAGGGGAAGGATGCGGTCTTCAGCTTCGGTCATGGCGCGGTCATAGGCAGGCAGCGGGGCGGGGTCCATGCTGCTGTGAGAGCTGGGTTCGCCCGAAAGACTGAAAAAATGGCCGCCGGAGGAGTCCGGCGGCCATTTCAAAAAGCGTCAGCAAGGGTAGCCCGGTTTCAGACGGGCGCAGTCTCGCTGTTGAAGAACAGTGCCTGCGAGATCGCGGCCTTCACCGTGGACCGCTGGAACGGCTTGGTGATCAGGAACGTCGGCTCCGGGCGCTCGCCGGTCAGCAGGCGTTCGGGGAAGGCGGTGATGAAGATGACTGGCACGGGGAATTCCGCGAGGATGTCGCGCACCGCGTCGATGCCGCTGCTATCGTCGGCCAACTGAATGTCGGCGAGGACGAGGCCCGGACGGTCGGCCATGGCGTCGCGCACCGCCTCGTCACGGGTAACGGCGATGCCGGTCACTTCATGGCCGAGGTCGCGCACGATCGTCTCGATATCCATGGCGATGATCGGCTCGTCCTCGATGATGAGGACGCGGGTGCGGGTCTGCGCCTCGATCTCGGCCATGGCTTCGTTGACCAACGCTTCCACGCGGTCCTCGTCGGCGTTGATCAGATAGGCGACCTCATTATGCGCAAAGCCCTCCATGGCGGAGAGGAGCAGGGCCTGACGCGACAGCGGCGGAATGACGGCAAGGCGGGCGTTGGCGATGGCTTCCTGATCGCCGGCGCCCGAATGATGGCCCTCCAGCTGCTTGCCGGTGCTGTCCCAAATCGCGTGGAAGGTGCGATAAAGGCCGAGGCGCGGCCCGACGTCGGTCGGAAACTCCTTGGGCGCGGCGATAATGGCTTCCAGCGTCGCTCGCACGAACGCATCGCCATCCGTCTGCGTGCCGGTCAGGGCGCGCGCATAACGGCGAAGGAAGGGCAGATGGGGCTGAAGCTGTTGACCAAGCGACATTCTCTTACTTTCTCCCGTCGGGATCGAAGGGTTCGGGAATATCGCTGAACATCCCCACCGAACTCACCCCACCCGATTGACCAAAACCTGCTGGCACGATGCACCAGTCGGACAAGCTATGGAACCAACTCCGGGCATAATGGTTTCATAACGGGCGCGAAAACAGTGTTTTTCTGCTTTGTGCTCTTAATCGGGATCAGTAAGGCAAATTCGTTGCATCATGAGAACCATGTGATCCAGAAGGTAGTTATGACGGGGGCAAGGCTTTGAATCGCAGGGTTGCAGCCACTCAGGGTTCCCCGATTGACGATACGCATTGCGAGGCGCAGATGGCGGGTGGAGATAGTGCGGTGCGATCAGGTTCTGGCGATGGCCCGCAGGAAACGAAACCCGCGCGGCAGAAAAAGCCATCAGGCGGCAAGGCTGTGAACAAGAGCGGTAAGGGCGCGTCGGGCGACGTGGGCCAGATGTTGCGCGGTGCCTATCGTCAGACAGTGGATGAGGCCATTCCCGGCGATCTGATGGATCTCCTCAACAGGTTGGAATAATGGCGTCACGAAGCGCGAGATTGCGTCTTGCGCGGGCTCGCAAAGCCTCCAGACTTATCGGTGCAGGACGGTTGGGTGCGTGGAGTTCCGCGACCGGCCTGAAGATGTTTTTCGTCCTGATGCTCGCGCTCCTTCCGCTGGGCGTGGTCGCCGTGATCGGCACGATCCAGACGATCCGCACGGTGGAGATGGAGCGCGTTTCGGGGCTGAACCTCGCCGCGGCAGAGGGCGCCAGCCAGTTGCTGGGCGAGATCAACAGCGACCGTTCGACCATGCGCCTCGTCGCCAATTATCTGGAAGCGCAGCCGGGTCGGACGGACATATGCCGCCGGGCCAATGCGCAATTGCGCGGCCATGACCGGGATTTCGGTTTTGCCATGTTCGACGACACGGGGCGTCTGCTCTGCCGGTCGGGAGAGGTTTCCGACGTCTATCATCCGGGCGGTTCGACCCTGTTCGATCAGCAGGCGACGATCCTGCCCGACACGCACCGGCTGCTCGTTCGCATCAACAGCATGCGCGGTCATGTGCGCGGCATCATCAGCTATGCGCCGGAGGAACTGGCGGAACGTACCGGCCTGCGCAGTCGCAGCACGGGGTATCTCAGCCTCGCCCTGCATCGCGGCGACGAGAGATTGAGCCTCAGCCATTCGGGGCGCGCGCCGGACGCGGATGATGTCGACAAGGCTACCGCGCCGGTCAATCTGGGCGGATTGCAGTTCGTCATGTCGACCGAACGCCCGCCGGTCGACGTGCTGCGTTTCGCGGCGACGATCCTGCCGATCTTCATGTGGTTCGCCGCGGCGGCGGTCGGCTGGTGGGTGGTCAATCATTATCTCATCCGGCCCCTGATCGAATTGAACCGCTATGTCGCGGCCTACCAGCCCGGCACGATGCTGGGGCCGTTGCCCCCGGACGCTACGCTGGCGCGGGAGATCACCACGCTGGGCGAGACGTTCCGCGAGATTGCGGAGGATGTGGTGGAGCATGAGGCGCAACTGGCCGACGCGCTCGTTCACCAGCGCGCGCTGACGCGGGAAGTGCATCACCGCGTCAAGAACAACCTGCAGATCATCGCCAGCCTCATCAACCTGCACAGCCGGGCGAGTGCCACGCCGGACGCTGCGGACGCCTATGCTTCCATCCAGCGGCGCGTCGATGCGCTGTCGGTCGTCCATCGCAACCATTATGCCTCTGCGGAATATAATCAGGGGATCGATGCGCAGGCGCTGATCAGCGAACTTGCGAGCGGTCTGCGGGGCAGTTCGCCGGGCGCTCACCTGTCCATCCGGGTCGCCGCGGACCATGTCTATCTCAGCCAGGATGTCGCGGTGCCGACGGCATTCCTCATAACCGAGCTGGTCGAACTCGCCATATTGGGCGGGCATGGCAGTCCGGTGATCATCTCGCTGCGCCGGGACGAGGTGGAGGAAGGGGTGGCCGAATTGTCCATTTCGTCGGCGGACTTGCGGCCCAATGATGAGATCGAACGCTTGCTGGAGGAGCGTTTCGGTCGCGTGTTGACCGGCCTGTCGCGGCAGTTGCGCGCGCCACTCAGCTATGACGTGACCGAGGGGCGGTACAGCATGCGGCTGTCGGTTCGCGGTTGAACCGGCCCGGTCCATACGGGGGTTTTCCCCCATGTCCCGCTTGAAAGACCGATGATAGGCTCCAGCCCGACAGGGGAGGCTGGCCTATGCAGGATGTCGATCCAACGGTTCGAATGGCGGAGCGTGTGCACGGCGCCGGGCCGGGCTGGCCGGTGGAGGCAAATGGCGGCCTCACCCTTTTCGAAATGCGCTGGGGCTCGCTTGCCCTGCGCTATGCCCGGCGGCGTCCCGATGACACTGGAAAGCGGACGTCCCTGCCATGGGCACTCGCGCTTGTCCCGGTCGCCATGGTGGGAGCGGTCGCGGGCATGGCATGGAAGTCGCCAGCGTCCACGCCGCCCGCGCCGGTGCTTCGCATCGTCCGCGAAGCGCCGCCTTCGCAAGTCCCCATTTTCTCACCCCGGATAACGGTCGTGATCCCGCCCGCAGCGCCCGTGCCGGATCGGGCGAGGCCGGTTGCCGTCGCGACAGCGGACACGGGGCTTCGCTCCGAACAGGGACTGGCGCACCCCCGCCCCGCCGACTTCACCGCCTGGCCGTCGGTTCAGACGGCACTGGGCGCGGCGCTCGCCAGAGGAGAGGTGCAGGACTGGAACGACGCGCCCGCTTTCGGCGTCGTGGTGCCCGGCGAAATCCTCGAAAACAGCGATGGCGAGGGGCGCAACTGCCGCTCGGTGGCGATATTGAAGAGGCAGGACGGGAAAGAGGCCGAAACCCGGTCGGGAACATGGTGCATCGACGGCAAGGGCGTCATCGCGCCGGGTCACACATGATGCGGAGGAGCTTTATCCCTCGTCCGCCTTGTGGAACAGCCATTCCTGTTTGACGCGGATCGACCGGGCCGACAGCCGGATCTCCACGATGAAAGTCGCAAAGGCGCCCGCCTGACACAGCATCGAGCCTATGAACAACAGCGCGATGGTCCGTCCGAAACCGCGTCCCACCACCTCCGACGCGAACAGCATGACGACGACGAGGCAGACGAGGCAGGCGCTGACGACGCTCAGCAGGATCGCGGTATCGACCACACCCATGCGCCGGTCGAGGATGCGCAGTTCCTCGACCAGTTCATCATGTTTCGACCCGACCAGCTTCTCGATCTGCGGCGTGATGACGCGCGCCCGGTCGATGATCCGAGCCAGCCGCCCGGTGCAGACGTTGAGAAACGCGCCGACGCCGGTCAGCAAAAAGACCGGCGCCAGCGCCAGTTGGATGATATGGGCGACGTCCGACACAGCGGGTATCGGCAGGGCATCGGCCATGGATCACATAGTCCCGCATGGGGCCTGACCGTTCCCCCTGGAAACGGTCAGGCTGTTCGTGAGAGGATCAGGCCGCGCCCTTGGTCGAGGCCGCGTTGACGCCCATGCTCTGCAGATAGCGCTTGATGTTGCGCGCGGCCTGGCGGAGGCGCTGTTCATTCTCCACCATGGCGATGCGCACGAAGCCCTCGCCATCTTCGCCATAGCCGACGCCCGGCGCGACCGCGACCTTGGCCTGCGTCAGCAGTTGCTTGGAGAATTCGAGGCTCCCCATCTCCTTCAGCGCGGGCGGCAGCGGCGCCCAGCAGAACATCGACGCCTTGGCCGGGGGAATGTCCCAGCCCGCGCGACCGAAGCTCTCGACCAAAACGTCGCGGCGCTTCTGGTAGAGTTCGCGGTTCTTTTCGACGATGTCCTGCGGCCCGTTGAGCGCGGCACAGGCAGCGGCCTGAATCGGCGTGAACGCGCCATAGTCGAGGTACGACTTCACGCGGGTCAGCGCCGCGATCAGCTTTTGATTGCCGACCGCAAAGCCCATGCGCCAGCCCGCCATACTGTACGTCTTGGACATGGACGTGAACTCGATGGCGACATCCTTTGCGCCCGGCACCTGCAGGATGGAGGGCGTCGGGTTGCCGTCATAATAGAGCTCTGAATAGGCAAGGTCGGACAGAATCCAGACCTTGTTCTCCTTCGCCCATGCCACCAGCCGCTCGTAAAAGGCCAGATCGACCGTCTCCGCCGTCGGGTTGGACGGATAGTTGACGATCAGGATCGACGGGCGCGGCACGGTGAACGCCATCGCCCGGTCGAGCGCGTGGAAATAATTCTCGTCCGGCGTCGTCGGCACGGAGCGGATGGTCGCGCCCGCGATGATGAAACCGAAGGTGTGGATCGGATAGCTGGGGTTGGGGGCCAGCACGACGTCGCCCGGTGCGGTGATCGCGGTGGCGAGGCTCGACAGCCCCTCCTTCGATCCCATGGTGACGACCACTTCCGTCTCCGGGTCGAGGTCGACGCCAAAGCGGCGGGCGTAATAATTGGCCTGCGCGCGGCGCAGGCCGGGAATCCCCTTGGATTGGGAATAACCGTGCGCGCCCGGCTTCTGAGCCACTTCGAGCAGTTTGGCGATCACATGATCGGGCGGGGGCAGGTCGGGATTGCCCATGCCCAGGTCGATGATGTCCTCGCCCGCCGCTCGCGCCGCTGCCCGCATGTTGTTCACCTCGGAGATGACATATGGGGGGAGACGCTTGATGCGGTAGAATTCCTCGGACATTGACCTCATGCTTTCACTTACCGAAGCTATTGCTTCCATGGACGGGCGCTGAGCGCCCACTATGCCGCCGCCGGTTTGAACGCAGGATGAAAGGCGTTGCGCGGGCAGCGGTCCCTATGGCTATATACCGGCATGCCAAGGCGTTCCAGCGAAAGCGAAGCCGCAAAGGAGATGAGCCATCGCACATGAAGGCAAGGCGGACCCGGCCACGAGCACGGTTCTGGATGGCGTGATGCCCTCATTGGGGCAGTTGCAGCACTGGACCCGCATCATGGGACTGGCGCAGCAGACAATATTGGAGCGCGCGTCAAAACTGTCCAGCGGGCAGGGCGCGGGTGCCGGATCGCTCAACGCCACCATCGAGAAGATCGCCGGTATTCAGGCGGAAAGCACGGAAAAGGGGATGCAGCTCTGGCAGAACCTGATGACCGGCCTTGCCGCCAGTGGCGGTGTGCAGGGCGTTGCGGCGGAAGCCGTGGCCAATGCCAAGGACCGCCGTTTCGGTGACAGCGCGTGGTCGGATCATCCCGTCTATTCGCTGCTGCGCCAATCCTATCTGCTGCTGTCCGAATCCCTCCTGCGCGCGGTCGACAGCATCGACGACCTCGATTCGCATGAGAAGGAGCAGGCGCGCTTTGCCGTCCGCAGCCTGATCGACGCGGCCAGCCCGGCCAACTATCCCTTCACCAATCCGCAGGTGGTCCAGCGGACCATCGAAACCAATGGCGAGAACCTGCTGGTCGGGTTGGAACGGATGATGGCGGACCTTGAAAAAGGGCAGCTGCGACAGACCGACACTGACGCTTTCTCCGTCGGGGTCAATATCGCCGTCACGCCCGGCAAGGTCGTGCACGAGACGCCGCTGTACCAGTTGATCCAGTACAGCCCGACCACGAAGCAGGTGTATGAGACGCCGCTGATCATCTTTCCGCCGTGGATCAACCGCTTCTACATCCTCGACCTGTCGCCGGAGAAAAGCTTCGTGCGCTGGGCGACGGAGCAGGGGCTGACCGTGTTCATGGTGTCATGGAAGTCAGCGGATGCGTCTCTCGGCGATACGATGTGGGACGATTATGTGGGCGCGCAGGTCGATGCGATCGACACGGTGCGGGGCCTCCTCAACGTCGAATCGGTGCATACCATCGGCTATTGCGTGGCGGGCACGACGCTGGCGGCGACGCTTTCGTGGCTCGACGCGCAGGGGCGGCAGGATATCGTCAAGAGCGCGACCTTCTTCACCGCGCAGGTCGATTTCAGCGAATCGGGTGACCTCGGCATCTTCGTCAACAGCAAGCAGATCCGCATGATCGAGCAGCTCGTGACCGACGGCTATCTCGACGGGCGCTATCTGGCCGCGACCTTCAACCTGCTGCGCGGCAACGACCTCATCTGGTCCTATGTCGTGAACAATTATCTGATGGCGGACGATTATGCGCCGTTCGACCTGTTGTTCTGGAACGGCGACACCACCAACCTGCCCGCCAAATGGCTGCGCAGCTATCTGGAGGATCTATACCGCGACAACCGGCTGGTGCAGGCCGACAGCCTGAGCGTGGACGGCACGCCCATCGACCTGCGGCGCATCACCGTGCCATGCTATATCCAGGCGGGGGTCGAGGACCATATCGCGCCTGCGCGCAGCGTGTGGAAGCTGACGAATCACCTCTCCGGCCCCTATCGCTTCATCCTGGCCGGGTCGGGCCATATCGCGGGCGTCGTCAACCCGCCCGAAAAGCGCAAATATCAGTTCTGGTCCACGGACCGGAAAACCGGATCGCTGGACGAGTTCCGTTCCGTCGCCACGGAGACGAAGGGGAGCTGGTGGCCGGACTGGGCGGTGTGGATCGATTCGCTGGCGCCCGATAAAGTTCCCGCGACCAAGGCGCGAAAGCCGGGCGGCGGTCGACTCCCCGCGATCGAGGATGCACCCGGACGTTATGTGCGTATGCGGTAAAATACCCATTTTCCGTATTATCGTAGGCGTGTAATATTTTGCAAGACGCTGATTTATAAGATAAGATTTCCTTATATTATTGTTTTGTTGCAGTGCAAAAAAACCTGTTGGATTTTGTTGCGGATCAGGGTATTGTGCAACGCAACAAACGGGAAGAGGCGTCGTCATGGCAACACCACCACCCAAGTCCCCGCCGCGTAAGGCGGTCGTGAAAAAAGTGGCTTCACCGGCCAAACCGGTAGCGGGGTCGGAAAAAGCGACGCCGTTCGTCATTGATGCAGGCAATCTGTCGTCCTTCGTGGACCATAGCGATGCCACCCTGCCTTCCACTCACGCCGCTCCGAAGCGGACGACCGAGGTGAAGCCAGCGGCAGCGGTGTCGGCACCGGCGGCAAAGCCCGTTCAGGCCAAGCCAGCGCCTCCTGTTGAGAGCAAGCCGGTAGCGCCGCCCGTCGCGGCAGAGCCGGTAAAAACGCCTGAGCCCGTCGCAACGGCGGCTCCGGTCGAAGCCCCTCCGGTGGAGGAAGCCCCCGTTGCCGAGATTAAAGCGTCGCCGCCCCCGCAGCCGGCCGTCGCGGAAAACAATGTCGCTGCGGTGGACAAGCCTGCTCCATGGCAGGCACCGAACGCACTGGAAGGACATCATATCATGAACGAAGCGATCGAAACCGGAAAGAAGTTTGCCGAAGACGCCAAGGCCCGCCTGCAGACCATCGTGACCGACTTCAACGAGAAGGCCAAGGTTGCCGCCGAGAAGTCGTCCAAGACCGCCGAAGAACTGAGCGACATCGCCAAGGGCAATCTGGAAGCCTTGGTCGAGTCGTCCAAGATCGCGGCCAAGGGTTTCGAGACGCTGGGCCAGAGTGCTGCCGAATATGGCCGCTCGTCCTTCGAGAAGACCAGCGCCACGCTCAAGAGCTTCGCATCGGTCAAGTCGCCCGCAGAGTTCTTCCAGCTGCAGAGCACGCTGCTGACGTCCACCTTCGACACGCTGGCATCGGAAACGGCCAAGACGAGCGAAGCCGTGCTGAAGCTCGCCGGCGAGATCGCGCAGCCGCTCAGCAACCGTTATTCGGTTGTGTCGGACAAGCTGAAGTCGCTCGCAGCCTGATTTTCCAAAGGGGCGCGCCTCGGCAGGCCCTGCGGAATGACAGTATCGACAAAAGGGGGCGGGGTTTTTCCGCCCCCTTTTTCATGGCCTGTCGCCCGGTCCCTGTGACGGATCGCGCTTATGGGTCGGAACACCCCCTTGCTTTGGCATCGTCCAATGCCATATTCTGCGGCACCATGATCAGCGACCCAGCGACCAACAATATCCTGTCCATGGCGGGCCGAGACGGCGAAGAAGGCCCCGGTTCTCCGGGCCTCGGAGTAGCCACGCGTGCCCGCACACGGACAAAGAAGCCCACGCCCTACAAGGTGCTGATGCTGAATGACGACTACACGCCGATGGAATTCGTCGTGCATGTCCTGCAGCGGTTTTTCCGCATGGACATGGAGGAGGCGACGCGCGTCATGCTCCACGTGCACCAGCGCGGCGTGGGCATTTGCGGTGTGTTCAGCTATGAAGTCGCCGAGACGAAGGTCAATCAGGTGATGGATTTTGCCCGTCAGAACCAGCATCCGCTGCAACTGACGCTGGAGCATGCCTGAACCGCTCCTGTCCCGGTTTCCCCGCAACTACCGTACTGGACAGGGCGCGCCGATCATGATTTGGGGCGCGGATGAGTCGCGCCATGTCTGAACCCGCATCCGATCCGTCCCGCACCACCGCCGTCGTCCTGATTTCGGGCGGCCTCGATTCGATGGTGGCGGGCGCCCTTGCCCGTGAGGCGGGGCAGGAGATCGTCGCGCTGACGATCGACTATAACCAGCGGCACCGGGTCGAACTGGACCGGGCGCGCGACATCGCCGCGATGCTGGGCGCAAAGCGGCATATCGTGCTGCCGCTCGACCTGAGCGCCTTTGGCGGTTCCGCCCTCACCGCCGACATCGACGTGCCCAAGGATGGCGTGCCGGTGGAGGGCATTCCTGTCACCTATGTGCCCGCGCGCAACACCATCTTCCTGGCGCTGACGCTGGGCCTGGCGGAGGCCAGCGGCGCGCGCGACATCTATATCGGCGTCAACGCGCTCGATTATTCGGGCTATCCCGACTGTCGCCCCGAATTCATCGCCGCGTTCGAGGCGATGGCCGCGCTTGCCACGCGCGAAGGGGTGGAGGGGCGCCGCATCCATATCCGCACGCCGCTCCAGCACATGACCAAGGCGGACATCGCGGCGGAGGCTGCGCGCCTCGGCCTCGACGCGGGGATGAGCTGGTCTTGCTACGATCCGACCCCGGCGGGCTATATGTCCCCCGTGCTCTTTCACTGCGGCGAATGTGATAGCTGCCGCCTGCGCGCGCGCGGCTTTGTCGAGGCGGGGCTGGTCGATCCGACCCAATATGCCGTGACGCCCGACACGTCGCGCTGATCCGATGAGCTACGCCGTCAAGGAGATGTTCCTGACCCTGCAGGGGGAGGGCGTGAACAGCGGACGCCGCGCGGTGTTCGTGCGCTTTGCGGGCTGCAACCTGTGGTCGGGCCGCGAACAGGACCGCGCGACGGCGATCTGCCAGTTCTGCGACACCGATTTCGTCGGCATCGACGGCGATGGCGGCGGCCGTTTCGCGGATGCCGATGCGCTAGTGCAGGCGGTGATGGCCCATTGGGGCGAGGGAGCGGCGGGCCGCTTCGTCGTGCTGACCGGCGGCGAGCCGATGCTCCAGATCGATGGCGCGCTGCTCGACGCGCTCCATGCCGCGGGCTTCATCGTCGCCATGGAGAGCAACGGCACCATCGCGGCCCATCCCGCCATCGACTGGGTTTGCATCAGCCCAAAGGCAGGCAGCGACGTGGTGCAGACACAGGGCGACGAGCTCAAGCTGGTCTGGCCGCAGGCGGGCCTCGACCCCGTGGTGCTGGAGGGCTGGTCCTTCGCGAACCGCCTCGTCCAGCCGATGGATATGCAGGCAGAGGCCGCCAATCGCGATACGATGGCGGCCTGTATCGATCTGGTCATGGAGCGGCCCGCCTGGCGCCTGTCACTACAGACGCACAAATATCTGGGCCTGCGTTAAGGCGTCAGCCGCGCGTCTTTTCCCACTGCGGCACGCATTTTTTGACCAGTTCGCCCTTCTTCCAGCATTTCTTGTCGAGCGGCGGCAGCGTGGCGGTGAAGCCATAAGCGGGGTTGCCAAAGACCATGTCGCCGCGCGCGACGAGCGCCCCGCGCATTTCGCCGAGGCGCTTCTCCGCAACCTTGTACAGCGATCCGCGCGGCGCAAAGATCGCTTCGCGGCCCACCTTGCCTGCGACCTGACAGAAATCGATCTGCCCCTGCACCGCCGAATAGGCGGAATAGGTGCGCGTGCCATATTGGTCGAACAGCTTCTGCCCCGGACCCGCGCCATTGGTCCGCTTGAAATAATCGGCCAGCGTCTTGAACGACCCGGCCAGTTCCGCCCGGTGATGGGCGATCATGCTGTTGTAATTGGTGGTGGTCAGCAGCGTCGGCTCGAAATCGCACTGGAGCGCCGCGACGTTCAGGGCGGCGCGCAGGTGCCAGACCAGCCCGGCCTGCAGTTCGACGGGGGTCGCGCCGGGCAGGGAGGAACCAAAGCCCGGTTCAGCACCGGTCAGCGGCGGGGTCGACACATCCGGCGGCTGCCAGAAAAGCTGCGCATTGGCCGGGACCGCCGCGAGCATGACGGCGCTGGCGAGGAGGGCAGGGATACGGCCCAAAATTGAGCGATGCAGGCTGGGGGGCGTCATGAACCTAAACTCTCCAATGGGACTATTTCTGGCAGGGGGAAGCTGAACAACGACTGTCCGGCCTATTCGGACGCGCTGGCGTTGCCGCTTTTCTCCTTGGGTGCGGCCTCGCTGCTGTTGGCGGCAGGCGCAGCAGCGGTCGAGGCGTTGGTGCTTTCGCTGCTGCCGGTCATCGGCACCGCGCCGGGCAAGCCACCGGCGTTGGACAACGCAGTGCCGTCCGTCGTGGCATTGTCGAGATCGGCCATCGAATCATTCGCTGTGCCGTCCACCACCTCCATGTCGCGCATGGTGACATTGCCGCTCCCGGCAGGTTTGGAGCCGCCGCATGCGCCGAGCATCAGCAGGGCGGCAAGGGGGAGCAAGGACGAAGCAGGGGACCGGGTCATGCGGGGGGTTTAGAACGGGAGTCCCCGCACCTCAAGGGGCGGGGCAGCGGCTGATCGCATCCAGAAAGCCATCGCGATGCTTTTCCAGCGCCGCGTCCAGTTCCGCCATGCGCGCCGGATTGCCCAGGCTGGCGAGACTCGCGACGCCATAGTCGCTGATCCCGCAGGGTACGATGCCGGTGAAATGGCTGAGATCGGGGTCGACGTTGATCGCCGCGCCATGCAGCGTGACCCAGCGGCGCACGCGCACGCCGATCGCGCCGATCTTGGCCTCGCGACCATGTTGGTCGAGGGTCCAGATGCCGATGCGGCCCTCCGCGCGGAAACAGTCGACGCCCAGCTCGCCCAGCGCCGCGATCACCCAGCCTTCCAGCCGGTGCACGAAATTGCGCACATCCTTGCCGCGCTGGCCGAGGTCGATGTTGCAGTAGAGGATGCGCTGGCCGGGGCCATGATAGGTATAACGCCCGCCGCGCCCGGCGACATGCACGGGAAAGCGCGCGTCCAGCATCTCCGCCGGATCGGCGCTGGTCCCGGCGGTATAGACGGGCGGATGCTCCAGCAGCCACAGCCTTTCCCCGGCTTCTCCGGCAGCGATGGCGGCGGTGCGTGCCTCCATGTCGGCCAGCGCGTCGGCATAGTCCACCTGGGTTGTGTCGATCCGCCACTCCGGCGCGGGCAGGGCGGGACGGTCGGCGGAGGATGTGCAGATGAGACTCATGTCCCCTCGATGGTGCCGTCACGCGCAATTGACAAGGGGACCGCGCAGGACGAGACGGGACGCCTGATCAGGGAATGGTAAAAAAAGTGGCGGTAATACGGTTGGATCTGGGACGGGCGTGGGCGGACGCCAGTGCGATGATGCGCGCGAATATCGACGCCATTTCCGCGATTGCGGGCATGTTCATCCTGCTGCCCGGCATTGTGTCCGCGTGGATATTGCCGGACCGCGCGCCGCCTAGCGAGAAGGCGACGCTGACGGACATCCTCAACGCCAATTCCGATTATATGTCGGCGCATTGGCCGGTGGTGACGCTGAACGCGCTGCTGGTCGCCTTCGGGTCGCTGACCTTGCTCGCGCTGCTGCTGCATGCGTCGCGCCCGACGGTGGCGGGGGCGATGCGTATCGGCCTGTCGGTGCTGCCCTTCTACATGCTCGCCAGCATATTGCAGACGCTGGTGGTGATGAGCGGGCTGATCCTGTTCATCCTGCCCGGCGTTTATCTCGTCGCGCGCTTCCTGTGCATCGCGCCGGTTTCGGTGGTGGAGGGGCGCCACGGCCCGCTCGCCATCGCCGCGCGCAGTTTTCAGCTGACGCGCGGCAATGGCTGGCGAATCATCCTGTTGCTGCTGGTGATCCTGTTCGTCGCGGTCGTCATCTCGACGGCGGTGAGCCTGATCGTGGCCATCGCGAGCAGCCTGTTGCTGCCGCCCGATATCGGGCGCTTCCTTGGCATCTTCGTCGGGTCGGCGGTGGAAACCGCGCTGGCGGTGTCGGTGACGCTGGTCAGCGCCTCCATCTACCGCCAGACGGTGTGATCCGCCTTTAGCTCCACGTCGCGCGGGGCGGCAGGCTCATCAGGATCGCGTCGATATTGCCGCCGGTCTTGAGGCCGAAGAGTGTGCCCCGGTCGTGGACGAGGTTGAACTCGGCATAGCGGCCCCGCCACTCCAGCATCTGCGCCTCGTCCGCTGGCGTGAAATCCTGGTTCATCCGCCGCCGCACGATGGGCGGGTAGGCGGCGAGGAACGCTTCGCCCACCGCGCGGGTGAAGGCGAAGTTCGCGTCGAAATCCCCCTCCAGATGGTCGTAGAATATGCCGCCCACGCCGCGATGCACGCCGCGATGGGGGATGTAGAAATAGTCGTCGGCCCATGCCTTGAACCGGGGATGGTGCGCCGGGTCATGCGCGTCGCAGGCCGCCTTGAACGCCGCGTGGAACGCCTCTGTGTCCTCCGCATAGGGGACAGGCGGGTTGAGGTCTGCGCCGCCGCCGAACCAGCGTTTCGTCGTGGCGAGGAAGCGGGTGTTCATATGGACGGCGGGCACATGGGGATTGGCCATATGCGCGACGAGGCTGATGCCGGTCGCAAAGAACTCCGGCTTTTCCGCCGCGCCGTGGATAGTCTTGGCGAACTCGCCCGACAATTCGCCGCCGACGGTGGAGACATTGACGCCGACCTTCTCGAACACCTTGCCCTTCATCACGCCCTGCACGCCGCCGCCGCCGCGCGCCTCGGGATCGTTCTCGCGGTTCCACGCGGTGTAGCCGAACGTTGCGTCGCTCCCCGCCTCGCGTTCGATCGCCTCGAACTCGGCGCAGATCCGGTCGCGCAGCGATTCGAACCACGCGCGCGCCGCCTGCTGCTGTGTGTCGGGAACGAGCATCTTATGGAAAACCTTCTGTCTGTCTCAGGGCCTCGCCCAGCGCGATGCCAGCGGCCATGCCCAGGTTCAATGAGCGAAATCCCGTAGCCATGGGGATGCGCGCCCGAATCTCCGCCCGGTCGAGAATGAAATCGGGCAGGCCCGCGCTCTCCTGCCCCAGCATCAGCACGTCGCCCGGCGCAAAGCCGACGTCGTGCAGCCGGGTGTCGCCTTTGGCGGTCAGCGCGATCAGGCGGGTCGCATCCGTCAATATCGCATCCGCGAAGCTGGCGAAATCCGCGTGCCTCTGCACGTCGGCGGACGCGCCATAGTCCATGGCGGCGCGCTTCAATTGTTTGTCCGACCACGCGAAACCGCAGGGCAGGATGATGTGGAGGGGGGTGTCCCAGCAGGCGGCGAGGCGCATGATGGCGCCGACATTGCCTGCGATGTCCGGTTGAAAAAGGGCGAGCCGCATGAGGACGCGCATAGTGCGGTTCGCGCCTTTGTCAAAGAGCGCCCAAATTGCTGTTGGCAAATGGCGCATAACGGCGCTATCAGGCCCCCGAACCGCGCCGGGGGACCATGCGCGGGCGGATAGTCGCATCCACTGCGCAGCGCAGCGCCGCCTTTCCGGGGGGAATTGCGAAAAAGCAGGGACAAGTGCCTCTATTCGCGAGAGATATATGTACGGGACGAGACAAGGGCAGGTACATGGCAACGGTCGAAACGAGTGAAACTGGCGCGCCCGCGACAGAAGCCGAGGGCGTTCGTCGCCGCGACTTCATCAATGTCGCTGCTGTAGCCTTTGCAGGCGTGGGCGCTGTCGCCACATTGCCGACCCTCATCAACCAGATGAACCCGAGCGCGGACGTGCTCGCGGCGGCAACCACCGAGGTGGACCTGTCGGCGATCCAGCCGGGGCAGGCGATCAAGGCGATCTTCCGCTCGCAGCCGCTGTTCGTGCGCCAGCTGACGCCGAAGGAGATTTCGGAGGCCGATGCGGTCCCCGTCACCTCCCTGCGCGATCCGCAGTCGCTGGAGCAGCGCACCCAGCCGGGCAAGAAGCAGTGGCTGATCACCATGGGCGTCTGCACCCATCTCGGCTGCGTGCCGCTGGGCGCGGGCGAGGGTGAGGTTCGTGGCGAATTTGGCGGCTATTTCTGCCCGTGTCACGGTTCGTCCTACGACACGGCCGCCCGCATCCGTAAGGGTCCGGCGCCGAGGAACCTGGAGGTGCCCGCGTACAAGTTCACCTCCGACACCGCAATTCTCGTAGGCTGAGGAAGAAAAGATGAGTTTTCCCTGGGCTGAGCATTACACGCCGAAGCATCCGCTGACCAAGTGGGTCGACGACCGTCTGCCGCTTCCGCGTTTTGTCTATAACGCTGTCGGCGCCGGCTATCCGGTGCCGCGCAACCTCAATTACTTCTGGAACTTCGGCGTGCTTTCGGGCTTCGCGCTGACCATCCAGATCGTCACCGGCATCATCCTGGCCATGCACTATGCAGCAAACGCAGGCGTGGCTTTCGACAGCGTCGAGCATATCATGCGCGACGTGAACGGCGGATGGCTGCTGCGCTACGCTCATGCCAATGGTGCGAGCTTCTTCTTCATCGTGGTCTACACCCACATTCTGCGCGGCTTCTACTTCGGCTCCTACAAGGCGCCGCGAGAGATGGTCTGGCTGCTGGGCGTCGTGATCTTCCTTCTCATGATGGCGACCGCCTTCATGGGCTATGTGCTTCCGTGGGGCCAGATGAGCTTCTGGGGCGCGAAGGTGATCACCGGCCTGTTCGGCGCGATCCCCGTAGTGGGCGAGCCGATCCAGACCTGGCTGCTGGGCGGCTTCGCTCCCGGTAACGCCTCGTTGAACCGCTTCTTCTCGCTGCACTATCTGCTGCCGTTCGTGATTGCGGCGGTCATCATCCTGCACATCTGGGCGCTGCACATTCCGGGTTCGTCGAACCCGACCGGCGTCGAGGTTCAGGGTCCGCAGGATACCGTGCCGTTCCACCCCTATTACACGGCGAAGGACGGTTTCGGCCTCGGCGTGTTCCTGGTGATCTTTGCGCTGGCGGTGTTCTACGCCCCCAATATGCTGGGCCATCCGGACAACTATATCCCGGCAAATCCGATGTCGACGCCGGCGCACATCGTTCCCGAATGGTATTTCTGGCCATTCTACGCGATCCTGCGCGCCTTCACGTTCGACTTCTTCTTCGTTCCGGCGAAGCTGCTGGGCGTGCTCGCGATGTTCGCCGCCATTCTGGTGTGGTTCTTCATGCCGTGGCTCGACACCTCGCCGATCCGTTCGGGTCGTTATCGTCCGCTGTTCAAGAAGTTCTACCTGATCTTGATCATCGATGTTCTCATCCTGGGCTATTGCGGCGGTGCGCCGGCTGCTGAACCCTATGTGATGATCAGCCAGGTCGCTGCGGCCTATTACTTCGCACATTTCCTCATCATCCTGCCGCTCGTGTCGCGTATCGAGCGTCCGAAGCCGCTGCCGAGCTCCATCACGGAATCGGTGCTGGGGCATGATGCTGCGATTGCGGCCGAATAAGGGGGCTTGGAACAATGGTTCGTCTTATCGCCGCATTGGTCGGCATATTCTTCTCCGGCATGCTCCTCTATTCCTTCGGGTCGGGTGCGGTCGCTTATATCAGCGAACCGCCCCTGCCGACGGTGGAGCATGAATTCCACGAACATCCGCGCCAGATCGCGTGGAGCTTCGATGGCCCCTTCGGCCATTATGATAAGCAGCAGCTCCAGCGCGGCTTCCAGGTTTACAAGGAAGTCTGCTCGGCCTGCCACTCGCTCCGTCTCGTCGCTTTCCGCGACCTGAAGGATCTCGGCTATAACGAGGCCGAGGTGAAGGCGATCGCCAAGAACTGGGCGATCAAGACGCCCGACGTCGATCCCAAGACGGGTGAGGCCTCGACGCGTCCGCCGGTTCCGGCCGACAAGTTCCCGATGCCCTTCGCCAATGACGTGGCGGCGCGCGCGGCGAACAACAATGCGATCCCGCCGGACCTCTCGCTCATGACCAAGGCGCGTCATGACGGCAGCAACTATGTCCACTCGCTGCTCACCGGCTTCCAGCCGCAGCCCAAGAAGCTGCTGGAGGAATTCCCGGATGCGAAGACGCCGGAAGGCCTGCATTACAACCCGTACTTCGCCAACCTGAACCTCGCCATGGCCCCGCCGCTGGCAGCCGAAGGCCAGGTGACCTACGGTCCGGGGCAGCCCAAGCCGACCGTCGACCAGATGGCGCAGGACGTCGCCGCGTTCCTGACCTGGACCGCCGAGCCGAAGATGGAAGCCCGCAAGAGCGCCGGTCTGGCCGTCGTGTTCTTCCTGCTGGTGGCGACCGTGCTGGCCTATCTGTCCTACCAGACGATCTGGGCGGGCAAGAAGCACTGAATGGTTCGCCGTCTACGGACGGCATGAGTATCGAGAAGAGGGCGGGCCTGCGGGTCCGCCCTTTTTGTTTCGGTTGCGGGTGGTTCGATGCCTGCGGTGGAAAGAGTGGATAGGGAGCAGTCTGCTTCGCTAGAAGTTATTAGCGTAAGCTGGCGTTGACCTTAAGCCGCAGCCGCATAGAGTTGCGCTCATGCGGAGGCATTCCTTTTTTGCGCTGGCGATTATAGCTGCTGTGGCAGCGTGTTCGGACTTCCCCGAACCGGAAGCATTGGACGCTGCGCCTTTATATGGATGTTATGCTGCGGCTGGCTCTCCATCACTCGCTGTCGAAGCTACAGGTGTGAAGATCGCTGGCGCGGGAGCGGCGATACCATATCGCTATGAAATGCATAAAATCGGTGCAGTTCTGAAAATGCCTGTTGCCGCAGAGATGGTCGGCAGGAAACGTAGCTTTCAGAGGTCCGACGATCACTTTTACAGAGTGCTCTTTGTTGACGGGCAGCCAGCCATTCGAGTTGCGTTCGGCAAGGAAGGCAACCTCAGTGATTATGTCCGCTATACGAGCAACGATTGCAGGACATAAACGACCAAAAATGGTCTTAGCGGACTAACGGCATCTTACGGCCGAGCCAAGGCAATGGCACTGACGCCCCAACAGCAAGCTGTCGCCAAACTCAAGCCAGCCCAGAAGCCGACCCGTTGGGTTCTCCCCCGTCCGCCAGCGCAAACAGTTCGTTCACCACCGCCATGAATTTCACCACGGAAATCGGCTTGGAGACATAGATGTTGGCGCCTGCCGCGCGGATGCGGTCCTCGTCGCCGGGACCGGCATAGGCGGTCACCGCCATGATCGGCACCAGCGCCAGCGAGGGGTTCTCCCGAAACTGCCGGATCAGGTCGATTCCCGACACATGCGGCAACTGGATGTCGGTGATGATGAGGTCGGGCCGATACTCCAGCGCCTTCTCGAACGCCTCCCGCCCATCCCGCACGGCGCAGGTGTCGTGCCCATGCGCGGCGAGCAGGTCGCAGAAAAGGCGCAGGTTGAGGGCATTATCCTCGACAACGAATATCCGTTTTGCCACCACATCTCCATAGCACGGGCATGTTCCTATGGCCCGGTTTTTTAGCGACTTTGGCGAGGATATCGCGTGACACCGTTGTACAATAATCGGCCGGATGGACAAACCATAGCCCTAATGGTGGTCGGCTGGATCGTTGCAGAGCCGAGCCGAAGCGAGAGATTCCTGACACTTACCGGACTCGATACCGACCAACTCCGCGCCGGGCTGGACGATCCGGGCATTTTGGGGGCGGTGCTGGACTTCCTGATGGGCCATGAGCCGGACCTGATCGCCTGCGCCGAGGCGACGGGGCTGACGCCCGAAGCCATCGTCGCGGCACGCGGGGAGATCGGCTGATGGCGCGCCCCCTGATCATCAGCGACTGCGACGAGGTTCTGCTGCACATGATGGTGCCGTTCCGCGCCTGGCTGGACGAGGCGCAGGGCATCCACTTCACCTTCGGCACGCCGTTCGAGGAGGCGTTCCGGCGCAAGGACAGCAGCGATCCGGTCGAGCGCAGCGTGGTCTGGTCGCTGCTCGGCAGCTTCTTCGATACGGAGATGCACCGGCAATATCCGATCACCGGCGCGCTGGAGGCGCTGGGTCGCCTGTCCGCGCTGGCCGACATCGTGGTGCTGACCAATCTGGGCGATCATCATCGCGACGGGCGCATCCACCAGCTCGCGCAATATGGTGTCCATGTGCCCGTCTATACCAATCGCGGAGGCAAGGGACCGGCGGTGGCGCGGATCGTCGACAGCTATCGGCCCAGCGTTACCCTGTTCGTGGACGATCTGGAGCATAATCACGCCAGCGTCGCGGAGCATGTGCCGCAGGTCTGGCGGCTGCATATGGTGGGTGAGGCGGAATTGTCGCCCTTCATCCCGACCGCCGCCGCCGCTCATACGCGGATCGACGACTGGGCAGGGGCCGAGCGGTGGATCGCGGACCGGATCGCAGATGCGGCATGAGGCAATCGGCAATGGCGGGCTTGACCGGCGCGCGCGACCGTGGTGACAGAGGCGCATGAGCATTGAACAGCATCTGATCGACAGCGGCATCGTGCTGCCCGAACCGGCGGCCCCGGTGGCGTCCTATGTGCCCGTGGTGATCCATGGCGGGCTGGCGCATGTCAGTGGCCAGATCCCGTTCAACGCCGACGGGGCGCTGATGCTGGGCCGCATGGGGGAGCATGTCGACACCGCTTTCGGTCAGCGCGCGGCGGAACGTTGCGGCCTGATGATCCTGGCGCAGCTCAAGGCCGCGCTGGGCAGCCTCGACCGGGTGGAGCGTATCGTGAAGCTGGGCGTGTTCATATCGAGCGCACCCGACTTCACCGACCAGCCAAAGGTCGCCAACGGCGCTTCGGACCTGATGGTCCGCGTCTTTGGCGAGGCGGGCAAGCACGCCCGGTCCGCGGTCGGCGTTCCGGTGCTGCCATTGGGGGTGGTGGTCGAAGTCGACGCCATCGTCGCGATCCGGGATTGATCCCATGACGCCGCCGACAGCCCGCACTGGCAATCGGCGGCCTCCATGCCCATCTGTGTCGCCATGAGCGGCGACTGCACGGCATTGCGGCTGTACGACAGCGTGCGCGCCATCGACGCGGCGGCGTGGGATGCGTGCGCGGGTCCGGGCAATCCGTTCGTGGCCCATGCCTTCCTCTCCGCGCTCGAACAGTCGGGCAGCGTGGGCGAGGGAACGGGATGGCAACCGCTGCCGCTGGTGGTGGAGGCGTCCGACGGCACCATCGTCGCAGCCGCGCCCCTTTACGCCAAGTCGCATAGCCAGGGCGAATATGTGTTCGACCATGGCTGGGCGCAGGCGTGGGAGGGGGCGGGCGGACGCTATTATCCCAAGATCCAGATCGCCGCGCCCTTCTCCCCCGTGCCCGGCCCGCGCCTGCTGCTGCGCGATCCCGATGCGGCGGAACCACTGATCGCGGGGATAGAATCGCTGGTGCGCAGCAATGGCCTGTCCTCGGCCCATGCGACCTTTGTCGAGGAGGCGCAGCTCGCGCATTTCCGGGGCGCGGGCTGGCTCATCCGGCAGGACAGCCAGTTCCACTGGACCAACGACGGCTATGGTTCGTTCGACGATTTTCTGGGCGCCCTGTCCAGCCGCAAGCGCAAGGACATCCGCAAGGAGCGGGAGCGCGCGCGCGAAGGGCTGGAGATCGTCCACCTCAGCGGGGCGGACATAACGGAGGCGCATTGGGACGCCTTCTGGATATTCTATCAGGATACGGGCGCGCGCAAATGGGGGCAGCCCTATCTGACGCGGGAGTTCTTCTCGCTATTGGGCGAGACGATGGGCGAACGGGTGCTGTTGATGTTCGCACTGCGCGATGGCGCGCCGATAGCAGGCGCGCTGAACCTGATCGGGTCCGATACGCTCTACGGGCGCTATTGGGGCGCAACCGAGGAGGTGCCGTTCCTGCATTTCGAACTCTGCTATTATCAGGCGATCGATGCGGCGATCGCTCTGGGCCTCGACCGGGTCGAAGCGGGTGCGCAAGGGTCGCACAAGCTGGCTCGCGGCTACAGGCCGGTGCCGACATGGTCCGCGCATTACATCCCCGATGCGGGGTTCCGGCGCGCGGTCGCCGATTTCCTGAGGCAGGAAAGCGCGGCGGTCGAACGGGACCGCCTCTATCTCGATACCCACGCCCCCTTCAAAAAGGGCAATGCGGGGTCCGACTGAAAATCAGGCGGCGTGGCGGCGCGTCATGCCCAGCCATGCACGAGCCTGACGCTGAGCCTCGGCGATTTCGCGCGCGGTCATTTCCTCGGCGATTTCGGCGCGGCAGGCCTGACCTTCTTCCGACCCGGCGAGGGCGGCGAGGTTGAACCATTTATGCGCTTCGATCAGGTCGATATCGACCCCATTGATCCCGCAGCTATAGGTCACGCCCAGATCGTACAGGGCCTGCGAGTCCCCCCGTGCTGCGTCGCGTAGTCGGCTCTCGATCAGGAAGAGAGCACTCTGGATACTGTTACCCATGATATTTCCCTCAAACGGTTCGTCTTGAGAGGGACAACATCATGTCCGATTAAAAAAATGGTTAACGCCAAATGTTGAAAAAGGTGACGTGACTGTCACGATCCGCACTTTACTGCGCCTCTTCACGATTAACAGAAATATTGTCGATGAGGCGCGTCGTGAAACCGTCGCTGCGACTTAACCCGATTCGGGCCGCGGCGAGCAGCCGCGCCGGACGATCGAGCAATTTCAGCGGTTCCAGCGTGACCGAATCGCACAGGGCAACATAGTCCACCGAAGAAAAGCCGGCGGCCTTTATTGTCGCTATTGTTTCGGCAAGTATCTCCGCGACGTCAGCGCCCGCGCATATCTGTGCTGCGGCGGCTTTCAACGCGCGGGGCAGGGCAAGGGCGGCGACCCGTTCCTCCGCCGACAGATAGGCGTTGCGGGAGGAGAGGGCGAGGCCGTCCTCGGC
>DASVNT010000108.1:0-13733 GCA_036383715.1 Sphingobium sp.
GGGCCGCACGGCGCCTCCGGGCCGCCGCATGGGCCATGCCGGCGCCATCGTGTCGGGCGGCAAGGGCGATGCCGAGAGCAAGATCGCGGCGATGGAAGAGGCGGGCATCCGCGTCTCCCCCTCGCCCAGCCTGCTCGGTGAAACGCTGGTCGAAGTCCTCAAGGGTTGATAATGGCAGGCGGCGTATTCCGCAAAGGATACGCCGCCTCACTGAATCAGCCCGTCATCAGTGGACCTCTCATCCGGCCTTTTCGAGAATATGCACACCGCAGGCGGCGACCCCTGCAAAGCCCAGCACATGGGCCAGCCCGATTTTCGCTCCGGCTACTTGCCGTGCGCCGGCCTCACCGCGCAGATGCTCGACGATCTCCACGATGTTGGCCACGCCCGTCGCACCGATGGGATGCCCCTTGGCCAGCAGGCCACCCGACACATTGACCGGAATCCGTCCGCCCAGTTCCGTATCGCCGCTGTCGATCAGCCGTCCGGCCTCACCATCGGCGCAAAGGCCCAGATTCTCATAATGCAACAGCTCCGCCGTGGCGAAGCAGTCGTGAAGTTCGACCAGATCGAGGTCCTCCGGACCAAGACCGGCCATCGCATAAGCCTTGCCCACCCCCAGCCGTGTGACGCTGTTGGGATCGAACATGTCGGGGCTGCGCGGTTCATAAGGGTCCGAGACGAGGGCCGATCCCCTGATCCGCACCGCGCGGCCCAGCCCCAGTTCGCGCGCCTTTTTCTCCGACACCACGATCACCGCCGCCGCCCCATCGACATTGGGCGAACACATGAGCTTGGTGAGCGGCCAGGAGATCATCTCGCTCGCCAGCACATCTTCCATCGGCGTTTCCAGTTGATAGGCTGCCTTGGGGTTGAGGGTGCCATGATGATGGTTCTTTACGGATACCTGTGCGAACTGCTCAATGGTCGTACCATAGCGGGCGGCATGCACCATGCCCGCCTCCGCAAAGATCGACGGCGGGGCGTACGAGCCGAACAGCCCCTCCGGCGGCGGCCCTTCGGCCAATGGCCCGCCCATCAGTCCCTTGGGATTTTTCTCCGCGCCGACCGCCAGCACGATGTCATATTCGCCGCTTTTCACAGCGAGGACTGCCTGCCGCACCGCCGTCGCGCCAGCGGCGCAGGCATTGGAGACATTGACGCACGCCGCGCCCGTCTGGCCGATCAGATGCAGCATGCGCTGGGCGACCATCGACGCTGAATTGAACGTCGACCCGGCATAGATGGCATCGATATCGCGGATCGTGAGGCCCGCATCGTCGAGTGCCAGCAGCGACGCTTCCGCCGCAAGTTGAAAGGGGGTGCGATCCGGGTGGCGGCCAAACTTTATGATGCCCGCGCCGATGATATACGTATCGCTCATGCCCCTGTCCCTTCCGGCACAAAGTGGAATCCTACATATGGCGCGCCATCCTTGTCATGCGCACCGCCAGCATCGTCAAAAACGAGCCGGACACGCACGCCCTGTCGCACTGCATCGGGATCATCGATACGCAAATTGCCCTTCAGCGTCGGTCCGCCTTCAAGGTCAACGATGGCCGAGACGAAGGGCACCGCGATGCCGGGATAACTGCGATGGACCACCGTCCAGCTATAGACCATACCGCTTTCAGCTACGCGAAAGGTCTGCATTGGCGTACGGCTTCCGCAACTGCGGCACGCCATCGCGCGGGAAGACAGCACTGCAGAACAATCGACACACCGATAGCTTTCGATCCACGCATTACCGCCGGCATCCACGCGAATGCTGGCATGTCCCGCCCGCGGGGTGACAATGTAGTCCGTTGCCATCCTTGTCTTCTCCATAGAGTCCGCTGACCGCGGCGCGGGAACTCAGGCAATGCGTCGCACCGCACGGAGCCGATCGAGTGCTTCGGCAACGGCCTCGCCATCCCCACAATTCGGCGTACCCTGCCGACAATTCTTCAGCGCCGTCGCGCCCTCGGTCAGCCCTGCGCCAGCGTCTCCGCCGCCGTTACGCCCGCACCCGCATAATTGCCCGCATGGGCGGCATGCTTCGCCGCGATATAACCAAACACGAAGGACGGGCCGACGCTCGACCCCGCGCCGGGATAGATGCGCCCCATGACCGAGGCAGTGCTGATGCCCGTGGCATACAGGCCCTCGATCGGCGACCCATCCTCGCGCAGTACACGGGCATTGGCATCCGTCACGACGCCGCCATAGGTGCCGACATCACCGGGTACGACCGGCGCGGCATAAAATGGTCCCTTGTCGATCACGCCCAGCGTGGGCGAACCGTCCTTGCGATGGAAATTGCCGAGCCAATTGTCATAGGCGCGATTGCCCCGGCCAAATTCGGAATCGACGCCGTTTCGCGCACTATCGTTGAACGTGTCGACCGTCCGACGCAGCACGGCAGGGTCCATCGTCAGTTGCGCCGCCAGTCCCTCGATCGTGTCGGCCCGCTTCAGGAAGCCGGAATCGATCCAGTCCTGCCGTGGCTTGGTGCCAGGCATCGCTCCTGCGAACATATAATTGTCGAGATATTGCTGGCTGACGATCCACCAGCTTGGCACGGCGGACACCGTTTTGTCGCGTTCCAGCATATTCTTGCAGAACGCCATATAGGATCCCCCTTCGTTCATGTAACGAACGCCAGACTGGTCCACGACGATGGAATGCGGCTTGGTGAAGCTCATCTGGCTGCCGACCAGTTCCATCAGGGCAACGCCGTCGCCACTGTTTTCCTTGCCCGGCGCGATGGACATCTGGTTGCCCACCATCTCCTCCATCTGGCCGATGGCCGCACCGATCTTCATCATCTCCTGGATCATCTCACCGGTGTTGCCGCCAGTAGCCGCAGTCCATTTCGCGGAGGTGCCCGGCTGGTATTTGTCGCGCATTTCCTGGTTGTGGCTAAAGCCTCCCGCATTCACCAGCACACCCTGCCTTGCACCAATGCGCCAGGGCTTTCCCTTCTTCTCGACAACCACGCCCGTCACAGCGCCGCTGTTGTCCGTCACGAAGCTCTTGACCCCATTGCCCGGACGGACATCGACGCCCGCCTTCAGGCTGGCTTGCAGCATACGCCCCTGCAATGCGCCGCCCGCAGTGGTCCAGTGCCTGCCCCTAATCTTGGCCGCCGCCATGCGCAGACCGACCTTGACCATCTGGACCTTGCCTTTCAGCGAATGCTTCGCCAGGCCCAGCTCAAATGCTTCATAATGATAGGCCGGGAGCGCGCCCATGAAATTCGGCTCCAGCTTTTCGCGCCATTCGCCCAGTTCGTTGGTGTCGAACAGGTCGGCGATAATGGTCCGCCCCGGCACCGATCCGCCCGGTCGTTCGTCATAATAATCGGGCCACCAAGGGCAACGGCGCAGCTTGATGCCCTGTTCGAGCAGAAAGTCGACCATCTTCGCGCCCTCGGTAACGTAGGCGCTGCGCTTCTCATGGCTCGTGCCCGGCGCGTCGATGGACTGCCCCGCCGTGGCCTCCATGTACAACATGGAATTTTCGTAGCTGTCCTCGACCCCCTCTTCCTTCATGAAGCGGTTGTTCGGGATCCACATGACACCGCCGGAACGCGAGGTAGTGCCGCCGATCTTCGGCGCTTTTTCGAGAATGACCACGGTCTTTCCGACCGAACGCATGAACAAGGCGGAACTCATCGAGCCACCGCCGCTGCCGACCACGACAAAATCGAACACTTCATCGAAACCGACATCGCTCATCGGGCTGTCCTCTCTTCGTTCATCGGCATTCACTCGCCCTTGCCCCATGCGGGCACAAGCGCGTCAAACATCTGATCGTACGGGCGATATATGTTTTTGCACCTGTCTCAATGCATTCGTGAAGACAGGTGCCGCCTGCGATTGCCGAAAAGCCGCCCGATCAGCCCCCATCTCGCAGCCGGCGCAGAAACGCGCCCCGGTCCACCTTGCCCGATGCCGTACGCGGCAGTGGCTCATTCACCAATATTACCTCACGCGGCACCTTGTAGATGGCCAGCCGTTCCTTGCAGTAGGATTTTACCGCGTCGCTGGTCAGCCCCGTATCGGGAGGCACGACGATGGTGACCGCCAGCCGCTCACCCAGGCGCTCGTCGGGCAGCCCATAGGCGATGCAGTCGGACACATCCGAATGATCCGCCAGCACCCGCTCGATCTCCGCACAATAGATGTTCTCACCACCGGAAATGACCATGTTCTTCTTGCGGTCGACGATCGTGAATATCCCCTCTTCATTCACGATACCGATATCCCCCGACGCCAGCCAGCCCTGTTGCAACGCTTCGCCCGTTGCCTTTGCATCGCCAACATATTCGGTCAGCAGGCCCGCGCTGGACACCCACAACTCGCCCGGTTCTCCGATATCCGCCTCGCTTCCGTCGTCGCGCCGCACGCTGACGTCGACGGTGGGCGCGGCCCAGCCGCAAGACGCGCTATGGTCGAGATAAGATTGTCCGCTGATCGAGCAGGTCCAGCTTGTCGTCTCGGTCTGACCATAGGTATTGGAGATGATGCACTGGGGCATGCGCTCCTGCACCTCGGCCAGCAGCGTGGGGTTCAGCGCCGCAGCGCCATTCGCCATATAGCGCACCTGCCCCAGCAGGTCCGGCGTCGCACGGGGCGAGCGCAGCATGTCCCACAACATCGCAGGCACGAACGACAGGCGCGTCATGCCAACCTTCTCGATCATGTCGAAGGCGATATCGACATTCCACTTGGTCATGATGTGGATCGTGGTGCCGAGGCTGATCGCGCGAAACGCGGGCATGATCCCCGCCAGATGGAATAACGGGCCGAGGATGACGGCGGGCGTCCGCATCGACTGCCGGTCTTCCGGCACGGCCTCGCCATTCTCCTCCTCATATCGCAAATCCTGCAATGTTCCCATGAAGCAGGAGATGGCAACCGAATGCGCCAACGCGCGCTGGCTCAATAGCGCGCCCTTGGGGAAGCCTGTCGTGCCGGACGTGAACAGAATGACCCCGCCTGCCTCCGGGTCGAGGTCCACAGGATCGAAGGCGATGTCGGAGCGCGGCGCGGATAACTCCGCGAAATCGCCGTCCCGGTCGCTTCGTAAAGGCGTCGTGCCGCCCGCAATGACGATACGCGACCATGCGGGATCGGGATTTTCCGCCGCGATGCAGTCGGCCCGTTCCGCGTCCAATATGGCAAGCCTGCAATCAACCGTGGCGATCGCGCGCAGCATTTCCTCCGCCGTCCCTCGGCTGTTCACGAGCGCGGGAACCCCGCCGACCGCCGTAATGGCAAGGGTTGCGATCAACCATTCGGCGCGATTGCTCATCACCACTGCGACCGGCGTGCCGGGCGTGACGGCGAAATCAGCCGTCAGCGCCGCGGCCAGCGCGGCGGCGCGGGCAAAACCCTCTGCATAGGTAAGGCGAAGTGCGTCCTGCACGACCATCAGCCGGTTTGGATAGGCCATCGCCTGCCGGTACAGCCCGGCAAGGTTGCGCGCCGCACCAACGAATTGCTGCCGTGGGTGGCCGTTGACCAGCACCGTTTCCAGCGCGAACGGCTTGCCTGGTCCGATCAGCCGTTCGACCAGCGGGTCACGGATATTCGGCCGGTATTGCGTGCTTTCCAGAACCTTTTGCTCCGAACCGTGCGACATTGCGCTGTGTCTCCATCTCCGAAGCGCATGCTATACCCGCTTCGTCCCGATAATGAATATCCCAAATATCATTTCGTCGGAGCGATAAGATGGCTTCAGGCGCCGAGGCTCAGCTTCAGGGCTATGAGGCTGAGGTCGCGAACCGGTGCTATGTCCATCTGCGGATCGACCAGCATCTGCATCGATGTGCCGAACAACATGCAGCCGATCATCAATGCGGCGGAACGGGGATCGACCTCGCCCCGGATGCCGCCTTCCGCCTGCCCCTTGCGAATCCATCGGCCCAATTGCCCCTCCACCTCCGCATGGGTCCGCCGAAACACGGAGCGCAGGTCGCTTCCTTCCGCCACGGAAGAGGACAGCAGAATGAAATAGGCACGCGCCTCCAGACGCTCCGCCAACTGGCTCAGGCATTGGTCGACATACGCCAGCACGGCTTCCAGCCCCGGCATTGCCTCGAACCCCTGCGCTGCCAGCGCCTTTTGCCGGTCCTCATGCAGATGCAACAGCAGTGCTTCGATCAGCCGCTGCTTTGACCCGAATCGCTGGGTGACGAGGCCCCGGCTGAAACCGCTTGCCCGACCCAGCACCTCGAATGTCACCGCACCTACGCCTTGCCGCGCGATCACCTCGACCGCCGCACGCAACAGGCCCAGTTCGGACTCCCGTCGCCGCTCCGTCTGTGTTCGCCGCGCAATGTCCACGCCCATGCCGCCTCAACTTATTTGTTGATTGACCATTAACTTGATCAAGGAGTAATGCCAATGGTGAATTGCAAATGGGGAGGCTATCTTGCAAGCGCCAGCCGACATCGCGAAAACCATTGTGGACCCGACCGCGTATCAGGACGGGCGCATCCATGATGCCCTTGCCTGGTTGCGCAAGGAAGCGCCGGTGGCGAAGATCGTGTCCGATGCCTACTCCCCGTTCTGGATCGTCACGCGCCATGCCGACGTGATGGAGGCGGAACTGCGTGCCGCCGATTTCAGCAGTGGCGATAAGCCCGTCACTCTGCCCAGCGACGACGCAGCCATGGCGAAGGGCGAGAGTACGGTGCCGGTCGCGCGCACCCTGGTCAACATGGATGGCGCGGAACACCGCGCCTTCCGCAAGCTCGCGCAAGGCTATTTCATGCCCCAGAACCTGCGCAAGCTGGAGGGCCGTATCCGTCAACTGGCGCGCCGATCCGTCGATCATATGGCGTCGCTGGGCGGGGAATGCGATTTTGTAAAGGAGGTCGCCCTCGACTTTCCCCTGCGGGTCATCATGGAAATTCTCGGCATCCCCGAAGAGGATGAGGGGCTGATGATGAAGATGACGCAAGAGATGTTCGGCGGTGAGGACAAGGACCTGAGCCGAGACGGCGCGCAGGGTGACGCGGCGGCGATCCGTGCGGGCATCCGGGCCGCAGTCATTGCGCAGATGCCCTATTTCATAGCGATGATCGAAGACCGCAAGGCCAATCCGCGCGACGATCTGGCCAGCATCATCGCCAATGGCGAGGTCAATGGCTCGCCCATCGGTATGGCGGAAGCCATTGGCTATTATATCATAACTGCCACGGCGGGCCATGATACCACGTCCAATACCACGGCGGGGGGCCTCTGGGCGCTGGCCGAGCGACCCGAGTTGCTGGCGGAGCTGAAGGCGGATCCCTCGCTGATCCCCGGCCATGTCGATGAGTCCGTGCGCTGGGCGAGCAGCGTTCGTCACTTCATGCGCGGCGCGACCGCCGACGTCCAGCTAGGCGGCACGCAGATCGCCAAGGGCGACTGGGTGATGCTCAGCTATCTGTCGGCCAACCGCGACGAGAGCGTGTTCACGGACCCCTTCACCTATGACGTGCGTCGGCCCGCCAACAAACATATCGCCTTTGGCTATGGCCCGCACGTCTGTATCGGTCAGCATCTTGGCCGCATGGAAATGCGCATCTTCTGGGAGGAATTGCTACCGCGTCTCTCCAGCCTGGAACTGGCCGACACCGCCATGCTGAGCGCCGCGACATTCGTCGGCGGCCCAAAGCATGTCCCCATCCGCTACACCATGGCTTGAAGGAAGATCGGCATGACAGATCATATCGCGGGCAAGGTCATCATCGTCACCGGGGCAGGCAGCGGTTTTGGCAGGCGGGTGGCGGAGAGAACGGCCGCACGTGGCGCGCGCCTTCTGTGCGCCGACATCAACAGTGCGGCAGCCGAGGCTGTGGCAAAGGACATCCGCGCTACCGGTGGAGAGGCGCTGGCGATCACCGCCGACGTCACCCGGATCGAGGATATGCAGAATCTGGCGCAGGCCGCGCTTGATGCGCATGGCGTCATCGACGTGATGGTCAACAACGCGGGCATCATGCCGCTTGCCTTCCTGTCCGACCACGCCACCGCGCTCGACGCGTGGAACCGCTGCATCGATATCAACTTCCGGGGCGTGATGAACGGCACTATCGCGGTCCACGACCAGATGATGGCGCAGGGCCATGGCCATATCGTCAATCTCTCGTCCATCTATGGCAACCATCCGGTGACGGGCGCGGCGGTATATGGCGCGACCAAGGCGGCGGTGAACTATTTCTCCAACGCTGTCCGGGTGGAAAGCCGGGGCAAAATCAAGGTGACGGTGGTCAAGCCGACCGGGGTTCCAACCACGGGCCTCGGCGAGACGGTCGTCAACAAGGCAGGCAGCGCGGGCATCCTCGGCCAATATATGCAGGAGTTTCTGCCGTCTGCGTTGCAATCCATGCAAGGCACCTTGCCGCCCGAATTGGCGGACCGGGAAAATAGCGGCTATTTCTCCCTGAATGCCGACGACATAGCGGAGGCCATCGTCCACGTCATCGACCAACCGCATGGCGTCACGCTGAGCGATGTCACTGTTCGCGCCACTGGCGACTATTATATTCTATAGTACAGGCGCGCCCGACGGTCGCCAGAACGGAATGATATCCACCCATTGCATAATCGTGGCCACGATACCTCACCCCCTTGATCTAGGCGGGTGAAGGGCGCGGCGATAGCGTGCGCGCCATTCACCCGCATCGGCCCGCGCTGGCCTGCCATGCACAAACCATAGGACTGAGGGAAGATTGCGATGACACAGGTCATGAAGGGCATCCGGGTACTGGAAGTCGCCCAGTTCACCTTCGTTCCGGCAGCGGGCGGCGTGCTGACCGACTGGGGTGCGGACGTCATCAAGATCGAGCATCCCGTGCGCGGCGACACGCAGCGCGGCTTCATCAACAGCTTCGGCCAGAAGATCGACCCGCTGCGCAATGGGATGATCGAACATCCCAATCGCGGCAAGCGCAGCGTCGGCGTCGATGTATCCAAGCCTGAAGGACAGGCGCTCATCTACGAGATCGCCAAAACCGCGGACGTGTTCTTGACCAACTACCTCCCCGCCGCCCGGCAGAAGCTGAAGATCGATCTGGAGCATATCCGCGCCGCCAACCCAAACATCATCTATGCGCGCGGCAGCGCATTTGGCGACAAGGGACCGGAGCGTGAAGCGGGCGGCTTCGACAATACCGCCTTCTGGACGCGCGGTGGTATCGCCTACACCATGACGCCGGAGGAATTGGGTGGCGCCTTCATGCAACCCATCGGCGCGTTCGGCGATTCCATCGGCGGCATGAATATCGCAGGGGGCATCGCCGCGGCCCTCCTCCACCGCGAGCGTACCGGCGAAGCGATCGAGGTCGATGTGTCGCTGCTCAGCAGCAGTTGGTGGGCCTGCGGTTCCGCCATCGACCAGTCCATCGAGTCAGGCCATGTCTCGCGCCAGTCCCTGCCGATATCGGGCGCCGTGCCGAACAATCCGTTCCTTGGCAATTTCACGACATCGGATGGCGGGATCATTAACCTGTGCACGCTGACGCCGGGCGTTTATGCAAAAAGCCTTTTCACGCATCTGGGCCTGCCCAACCTGATCGAGGATCCCCGTTTCAATAGCGCCGAGGGCCTGATGACCAATTCAAAGGAGTGCAGCGACCTAATCGCCGCCGCTATCCTGGCAAAGCCTTTTGAATATTGGCGCGAGACGCTGAAAACCTATACGGGGCAATGGGCGCCGGTGCAGAGCTTCCTCGATCTCGTCACCGATACGCAGGCCTTGGCGAACGACATGCTGTTTGAGGTCGAGGCACTGGACGGCGGCAAGCCGTTGAAGCTCGTGCGCAACCCGGTACAGTTCAACCATGCGCCCGTCGAGAACACGCGCGCGCCACAGGCGTCGGAGCATACCGAATTGTTCCTGATGGAGCTGGGCGTGGAATGGGATCGTATCGAGGAACTGAAGGCAGGCGGCGTGATCGCCTGAGCAGCGATTGCAATGATAAAAGGGCAGATATGGCACGCTATACCTATACCATCCTCTCCCGGTCGAAGCCGGGACAGGAAGCGGAATATGAGGCCTGGTACAGGGACCGTCATGTCGATGACGTGATAAAGATGCCGGGCGTCCTCAGCGCCCGGCTGTTCAATCTGGAATTCCAGCGCGTGTATGATCTCGACGCCCCGCAATACCAGTTGATGACCATCTATGAGCTGGACTGCGAGGATCCGGAGGCGACCATCGACGCCATCAAGGCCGCTTCCGGGTCGGAGGCCATGCCTGGCACTGACACGCTGGACAAGGGCGGCATGATCCAGATCGCCGGGCGCCTCATTGCGGCACGGGATTGATCAGTCGGCCCTTCCCGATGTTCGACAGGGCGGATGTGAACGGCCCAGCCACGCACCGACGATGGGGCCGAACAACTTAGCTGCCATCGTCGAGCGCCTGTTGCGCAAATAGCGTCATTCCGCGTTGCATCGCTCCATGGCCTCACGCGCCAGTCGGGCGAGGCGCGGAAAGGATGCGGCGCGCTCCTTGGCACTGGCGGAGGAGGCATTACCGCGCAGTAGCCGCCCCTTGATGCCGTGGAAGATCGCGGCCAACCGGAAGAAATTGAACGCCAGATAGAAATTCCAGTCCGCAATCTCATCACGTCCCGTGCGTTCACAATAGGCCGCGATATAGTCCGCTTCTGTCGGCAGGCCGAGCGGAACGGGATCGGTTCCGCCCAGTCCTGCGACGATGTCGGGCGGCATGCGATACATCATCGCATGATAGGCGAAATCGGCCAGCGGATGCCCCAGTGTGGATAATTCCCAGTCGAGCACAGCCAGGATGCGCGGCTCGGTGGGATGAAAGATCATATTGTCGCAACGAAAATCGCCATGGACGAGGCGTGTCTCGTCGCCTGCCGGGATGGCGGTGGGCAGCCATTCGACCACCGCATCCATATCAGGATCGCGGCCCGCCAGTTCATCCGCCAGATATTGCTTCGACCAACGGCCGATCTGCCGCTCAAAATAATTACCGGCCCGGCCGTAATCGCCCAGGCCGATGGCGTCCGGTTCCAGCGCGTGCATCGCCGCGATGACGGCGTTCATCGCATCATAATAGGCTGCCCTCTCCTCCTTGGGCACCTGCGGGAAGGTGGCATCCCAAAAGACGCGGCCTTCGACCATCTCCATGACATAGAAGTCGCTGCCCAGTACGGCGGGGTCGTCGCAACTGCCCAGTAACCGCGCGACCGGAACGTCGGTCGTTCCGAGCGCGCGCAGCACCGTCGCCTCGCGCAGAACGTCATGCGCGCCCTTTAATATCTCGCCCGGTGGCTTGCGGCGCAGTACATAGCTGGTCGTCGGCGTGGTCAGCTTGTAGGTCGGGTTGGACTGGCCGCCATTGAACTGCTCGACAGTCAGCGGCCCAGCGAAGCCCTCCACATTAGCCTCGAACCAGCGTAGCAGCGCGGTTTCGTCGATGGCGGTGCGGACGGCGCCCGTACCTTCATTGGCGGCGGCATCGGCGCCCCCGCTCATGCCTGCGCCGCCTTCCAGTCGCGCTTGATCTTCTTGGCCAGCGACCATTTATGCACCTCGGTCGGGCCGTCGTAGATACGGAAAGCACGGACTTCGCGAAAAATCTGCTCAACCACGGTACGATCTGTGACGCCGGTGCCGCCCATAACCTGAACGCAGCGGTCGGCGATCCGCATCAGCGCCTCGGACACCGCGACCTTGGCGATGGAGCTTTCGACCGTGCCGGGCGCGCCCGTGTCCAGCACGTCGGCGCACCAGTCGATCATCAGTTCGGCCTGCTTCAGCTCGATCATATTCTCGGCCAGCATGAAGCCCACGCCCTCATGGTCGATCAGCGTCTTGCCAAAGGCGTTGCGGCGGTTGGCATAGTCGGTCGCGATCTCCTGTGCTCGGATGCAGCAGCCAAGCCAGCGCATGCAGTGGGATAGACGCGCAGGCGCGAGCCGGATCTGCGCATATTTGAAACCCTCGCCCGCCTGCCCCAGCATCTGGTCGGCGGGAATGCGCAGATTGTCGATCACAATGGTCGCATGACCTCCGGGCATCGAATTGTCGATGGTGTTGGGCACATGCTCGATGCGGATCGCAGGATCAGGCAGATCGACGAGGAACATGCAGGCCCCTGAGCCCTCCATATCCGGCGCCTTGGCCATGACGATGCCAACCTTTGCGCCCTGTGCGCCGGTGATGAAGGTCTTGCGCCCGTTGACGACCCAGTGGTTGCCGTCCGGCCGACATAGCGTTTTCATCATCGATGGGTCGGAGCCGGCGCCATCATCCTCCGCCGGTTCGGTCATGAAGAAGGCAGAGCGGCCCTCCCCGCGCACCAGCGGTTCCAGGAAGCGGTCCTTCAACTCCCGACTGCCTACCTTGCCGAGCAGATACATATTGCCCTCGTCCGGGGCCATGGTGTTGCACGCCAGCGGGCCGAGCGGCGACAGGCCGGACCGGATCAACACCGCAGCTGTTTCGCGCTGGGTCAGATGGCTGCCGTCCGGGCGGATATGCGGGGTGAGCACGCCTGCCTCCCGCGCAAGCCCACGCATTGCCATGACCAGTTCGTCGGTCGGTGCGCCATGATGGTCGCGGCGCGCATCGGTCTCATAGGGGATGATCGTCTCACGAACAAAGGCTTCCACCCGGTCAGCCAGAGCGAGAATTTCAGGACTGAGCGTCATATGGATTGTCCATCATCAAGGGTGAGGATCGCGCCCGTCGTATGGAGCGAGGCATCGGAACAAAAATAGAGCACCGGTTCGTCCAGCGCCGCGATCGGCTGGAGCCGGCGACGGTTGAAGCCCGCTACCTGCGCTTTGCCGCCTTCGCTGTCGAACCAGTCGCCCGCCAGCTCCGTCTGAATATAGCCGGGCTGGATGACATTGACGTTGATCCCCTGCCGGACCCATTCGCGCGCCAGATTGCGGCCCAGATGGGCGACGCCCGCCTTGCTGGCGCTATAGATCGTCTCGCCCTGCCCGGTCATATGCGCGGTGATCGAACCGATCAGCAGGATGCGGCCCTGCGGCCCCTCTTTCGCGCTGCCCGCCGCGATCAGCCGCTTCGCCCCTTCCCGCGCGGTCAGCAAAACGCCGAGCAGATTGGTGTCGAGTACGCCGCGAATCGCCTCCACCGTCACCTCGGTTGAACGGCCCGGCGCCGAGACACCTGCATTGGCGATGATCGTGTCGATCGTGCCATATTTTTCATACGCTGCATCATAGGCCGCAATGACGGAGGTTTCGTCGGTCACGTCCATGGCGACGGCCAGCGCCCGCCCGCCCGCAGCCGCGATCTCGTCCGCCAGGCTTTGAACCCGATCGCGGCGGCGCGCCGCGACCACGACCCGCGCGCCCTCGCCCGCCGCCAGCCGCGCAAAATGCGCGCCAAAGCCGGACGATGCCCCGGTAATGAGGCAGGTGCGCCCTTCGAGTCTCTGCGTCATTCCGTCCCGTTCCCTCTTGTCGGCGCTGCCCGCCCGGCACCCCGATAATAATGAATTCATGTCATGTCATTCTTTTAGCGCCCGTGTCGCGCCATGGCGACCGGATGTCATCGATATCGCCGGTACGGAGTGTTGGCCGCAGTCGGTTGCGGCACCGCGCAGGGCAGGTTAGCATCGGGCCCACACAATCATAATGCAACGAACCATTGCCATAGCTATAGTTTAAGTACATGGGACCGAGGCAGATGACCGACACTAACGCCGCGCTCGATGCCGTACCTTTTCGGATCACCAATCCCGAA
>DASVNT010000109.1:0-20781 GCA_036383715.1 Sphingobium sp.
GCCACGCGCACCAGTTCTCCTTGTGGGTGGAGGTCGGGATCGGAGAGGCGGAGCGCGCCGAAGGACACGTCATTATGCGCGTTGGCGGTATAGACCGTCATGTCGGGGCGCAGGCTGGCGAGCGCGCGTACGAATACCTCCGCCTCGGCAAAGCGACCCTCGACCAGCAGGCAGTCCTGCGATCCGATGAGGTCGAGCGAGGTTGTGGCGACCAGCGCAGCGTAGAGACAGGCTGCGGCGCGGCGGGCGTACCAGTCGTCCGGGCGGTCGATCCATTGCCCCGGTCCCGCCGGGAAAGGACCGCAACCGGGCGCGAGCGTAGGGAGCAGCATTGCGCCGCTCTCCACCAGCGCGGGCACGGCGGCGAGCAGGGCGGGCTGGTCGGGCTTTATATCGACGCGGCGGGTGTCGAGCTGGATCACCGTCTCGATCTCGCGCCCGCCCATGAAACGGGCGGAGGGGACGGCGCGGCCATAGGCATCGACGTTGATGAGACAGTCGCGGGCTTCGGACAGGGTGGGGACGGCGGCGCCATCGCCCGCGAGGCGCATGGCGATGAACCATGTGCCGGTAGAGAGGATCGTCGCGTCCTGCGCGGCGATCTGCGGAAAACCGCGCGCGGCGAGCAGGGCGGCGTTGGAGTCGTGGAGACCCGCCAGAACCTGCGTCGTTGTGGGCAGGCCGGTTTGTGCGGCGAGGTCGGGGCGCAGCGCGCCGACGCTGTCGCCCGCGCGGGCGAGGGGGGCGAAACGCGCCGCCCAGCCCATGCACTCCGCCATCGGCGCGAAGCGCCCGGCAGAGGGATCCCACAGGTCGCTATGGCAACCGAGGCTGGTGACTTCGCTCACCGCCGCGCCGGACAGAAACCAGGCCCAATATTGCGCCCATGGGATCAGGGTCGCGTCCTGCATAGCCTGCGGATAGAGCCGGTCGAGCCAGTAAAGCTGACTGCCGATATTGAGGCCGTCGGGCAGGGCAGGGGAGCCAGTAATGGCGAACCCGTCCCGCTCCGCGCGATAGGCGGCCATCACATCGGCGGGGATCGGCTGTTCATAGTCGAGGGGCGCGAAGGCAGGCCTGCCGTCCACCAGCGCCACGACGCCCGCGCCATGCCCGACGGGCACGATTCGCTGCACCGGCTCGCCGCGATAGTGCGAGAGGGCATCGACCATCCAGGGCGTGATGCCATCCACGTCGAGACGCCGGATGCCGTCCTGCTCCACCGATTCATTGGGCCGCACCTGCCGGTCGAGCATGTGCCCGTCCGCCGACCAGAGCGAAATCTTGCTCATTGTCTTGCCGATATCGACGACGATGGTGCGGGCGGCGGTCAGTGCTCTCTCCTGATGTAAATGAACGAATATGATCGTTTAGTATCGAATAGGATTGATAAAGGAAAGCCGGAATGTTAGGTGCTGATACCATGACGACACAAGACACTCTTTCGCGCGACGCGATCGCTTTCGCCATTCCCGCCAGTCGCTGGGACGACTCGGTGGCGGCCACGTTGTCCCCGGCGGAGCTGCTGCTCTATCGGTCGAACCTGTTGGGGTCTGACCTGACGGTGACGAATTTCGGGGGCGGCAACACCTCCGCCAAGTTGAGCGAAACCGACCCGTTGACGGGAAATCCGGTCGAGGTCCTCTGGGTCAAGGGATCGGGCGGCGACATCGGATCGATGAAGCTCGACGGGTTCGCGACGCTTTATCAGGACAAGCTGCTGGGACTGGAAGCCCATTATGCCGGGCCGGATGATGACGACAAGATGGTCGGCTATTTGCCCCATTGCACGTTCAACCTGAACGGCCGCGCGGCATCCATCGACACGCCGCTGCATTCGCTGCTGCCCTTTGCCCATGTCGATCATGTTCATCCAGATTCGATCATCGCGCTGGCGGCGTCGGCAGGCGGCGAAGAAGCGACACAAGCGATCTGGGGTGGGCGCATCGGCTGGCTGCCGTGGAAGCGGCCGGGTTACACGCTCGGCGTGCAATTGCGCGACTATGTCGCGGCGCATCCCGGTGTCGAGGGTGTGATGCTGGCTGGTCATGGCATCATCTGCTGGGCCGACAGCGCGAAGGCCTGTTACGAGCATACGGTCGAACTGATCACCGATGCCGCCGAATATCTGAACGCCAGGCTTGCCGGGAAACCGGCCTTTGGTGGCGCGGTCCATCCTCCTCTCCCGGATCGCGCCGCCATCGCCTCTGCCCTGATGCCGCGTCTGCGCGGGCTGATGACGGGCGCGCGGCGCAAGCTGGGCCATTATTCGGACGATGCGGAGACGATGGAATTCGTCGGCAGCGTGGATTTCGAGCGGCTGGCCGCTGTCGGCACCTCCTGCCCCGATCATTTCCTGCGCACCAAGATCGCGCCGCTGACCCTCGACCCGGCGAAGCTGGACGACGAGGCCTATCTGGCGGAGAAGCTGGACGCCTATCGCCAGATGTACGGCGCCTATTATGAGCGGTGCAAGCGCGGCAACAGCCCGGCGATGCGCGACCCCAATCCGGTGGTAGTGCTGGTCCCCGGCGTTGGCCGGATCACCTTCGCCACGGACAAGACCACCGCGCGACTGGCGGGCGAGTTCTACGGCAACGCCATCAACGTGATGCGCGGCGCGGAAGCCATCGGTGGCTACATCGGCCTCGACGAGCAGGAAGCGTTCGACATCGAATATTGGTTGCTGGAGGAAGCGAAGCTCCAGCGCATGCCCGCGCCCAAGCCGCTGGTCGGCCGCATCGCGCTCGTCACCGGCGGCGCTGGCGGCATCGGCGCGGCGACCGCGGCGCGGCTGATGGCGGACGGGGCCTGCGTGATGCTGGCCGACCGCGATGCCAATGCCGTCGAAGAGGTGCGCGCCGGTTTTGCGAAGAAATATGGCAAGGACGTCGTTCGCGCCGCCGTCTGCGACGTGACCGACGAAGCGCAGGTTCAGGCCGCGTTCGACGCGTGCGCGCGGGAATTCGGCGGCCTCGACATTCTCGTCGCCAATGCGGGCATCGCCTCGTCGGCGCCCATTGAGCAGACGACCGTCGCCCTGTGGCGCAAGAATTACGACGTGCTGGCCGAGGGCTATTTCCTCACCGCCCGCTCCGCTTTCCCGCTGATGAAGCGGATGACGGCGCAGGGCGGCGCGTCCATCGTGTTCATCGGGTCGAAGAACGGCGTGGCGGCAGCGACCAACGCCAGCGCCTATGCCAGCGCCAAGGCGGCGGCGAACCACCTCGCCCGTTGCCTCGCGCTGGAAGGTGCACCGTCGGGTATCCGCGTCAATGTGGTGAACCCCGATGCGGTCATTCGCGGGTCCAGGATCTGGGACGGCGACTGGCGGCAGGAGCGCGCGGGCGCGCACGGCATCGATCCGGGCAAGGAACTGGAAGAGCATTATCGCGCCCGTTCCATGCTGAAGCGCGACGTGCTGCCGGAGGATATTGCGGAGGCTGTCTATTTCCTCGCCTCCGACATGTCGGCCAAATCGACCGGCAATATGATAAATGTCGATGCGGGTAATGCGCAGGCGTTCACGCGCTGAGAACTGGCTTCGCCGGACCGGCTATCCTCCCAGCCGGTCGGTCCGGTGCTTTTACAACGATATGAATAGTGAGAGATGATCCGATGGCCTCCCTTCCTCTTTCCGCCGAACTGATCGCAGACGCCAATGCCCGCGAGGCGGACGCGCTGGACGAGGATTATGCGGCGCTCGGACGCCAGCTCGAACGGCGCGGTATCGCCATCGACGCGATCAAGGACCGGGTGGCGAACTTCTCCCTCGCGGTGCCGAGTTGGGGTGCGGGCCGGGGCGGCACGCGCTTTGCGAAGTTCCCGATTGCGGGCGAGCCGACGAATATCCACGAAAAGCTGGAGGATTGCGCGGTCATCAACCAGCTGTCCCGCGTCACGCCGCGCGTGTCCCCGCATTTTCCGTGGGACAAGGTGTCGGACTACGCCGCTCTGCGTCAGGAAGCGGCGGACCTCGGCCTCGGCTTCGATGCGGTCAACAGCAATACGTTTCAGGATCAGCCGGGGCAGGCGCACAGCTATTCGACAGGATCGCTGTCATCGACGGTAGCGGAAACGCGCGCGCAGGCTGTGGAACATAACATCGAATGTATCGAGATTGGCCGGAAGCTGGGATCGCGCGATCTGACCGTCTGGGTCGGCGACGGCACCAACTTCCCCGGCCAGCAGGATTTCGCGCGTTCGCTCGACCGCTATCTGGAGGCGGCGGCGGAAGTCTATGCGGCGCTGCCCGACGACTGGCGGATGCTGCTGGAGCACAAGATGTTCGAGCCGGCTTTCTATTCCTCCGTTATTTCCGACTGGGGCTCGTCGATACTCGCGGCGCAGGAACTGGGGCCGAAGGCGAAGTGCCTGGTCGATCTCGGCCATCACGCGCCCAATGTGAACATCGAGCAGATCGTGGCGCGCCTCCACCGCTTCGGCAAGCTGGGTGGGTTCCATTTCAACGACAGCAAGTATGGCGACGACGATCTCGACAGCGGGTCGATCAACCCGCACCAGTTGTTCCTGGTGTTCAATGAACTGGTCGAGGCGGAACTGCATCCGCGGGGCGGTAACGAGGGCGGGTTCAACCCCAGCTACATGATCGACCAGTCGCACAATGTGACCGACCCGATCGAGTCCATGCTGTCCTCCGCCGAAGCGATCACCGGCTGTTTCGCCCGTGCGCTGCTGGTGGACCGCGAGGCGCTGCACGGGGCGCAGGCGGATAATGACGTGATGATGGCGTTTCAGGCGCTGCGCCGCGCGTATAATGTCGACGTTGCGCCGATCCTCGCCAAGGCACGGGCGGAAGCAGGCGGCGCGATCGACGTGCTGGCCACCTATCGGCAGAGCAAATGGCGCGACCGCAAGGCACAGGAGCGCAAGGCGGTGGGGCTGGGTGCGGGCATCGTTTGACGATGTACCGGGGCGGGCCATATGGCTTTGCTCGCGCCATTAATTCATAAGTTGAATGAAATACCGAATAGCAGGGAGAAGATGATGTTTGGAACCCGATTGCGCCTGGCACTGGTCGCCGCGACGGCGCTGACCGCCTTTCCGGTGGTGGCCCCGGCGCTTGCCGATACGCCTGCTCCCTCGGCAAACCTTGAAGGCCAGTTCCGCGATCCTCCGAACAGCGCCCGCCCGCGCGTCTGGTGGCACTGGATGAACGGCAATATCAGCAAGGACGGCATCGCCAAGGACATGGCGTGGATGAAGCGGGTCGGCATCGGCGGCCTGCAGAATTTCGATGCGAACCTCAGCACGCCGCAGGTGGTGGACAAGCGCATCGTCTATATGACGCCGGAGTGGAAGGACGCATTCCGCTTTGCGGCGACAGAGGCGGAACGGCAGGGGTTGGAACTTGCCATCGCCGCATCGCCGGGCTGGTCGGAGACAGGCGGGCCGTGGGTGCCCGCCGAAGATGGCCTCAAGAAACTGGTGTGGAGCGAGACGGAGGTGGCGGGTGGCAAGGCCTTTGCAGGCAAGCTGGCCGCACCGCCGTCCGTGACGGGGCCGTTTCAGACCGTCGCGAAGGAGGCCGGTATCGGAAGCATGATGAACCCTGGTGAAAAGCCGGTCCCGAGCCCCACCTATTATGCCGACGTGGCGGTGTTGGCCTATCCGGTCGACACGGCGGCCACGTTGCCCATTCCCAAAGCCGTGTCGCAGGACGGGCAGATGCTGGACGTCGGCCTGCTGACCGACGGCGATCTGTCGAGCGCGGTGGAGATCAGGAAGGGCACTTCGTCGGCCCCAGCCACGGTGTCGCTGGATTATGGCAAGCCGCAGACGATCCGGTCCGCCAGCCTGTTCCTGCCCGGCTCCTCGATGATCTTCTTCGGTGCGAATGTAAGCCCCCGGCTGGAGGCGAGCGACGATGGCAAGGCGTGGCGCAAGGTGGTTGAGGTGCCCGCCGCCATGGTGCCGACGACGGTCAGCTTTGCCCCCGTCACCGCCCGCTATTTCCGCATAGCGATAGCCCCTGCCAAAAGCGATCTGGCCGCCAGTTATCTAAGCGCATCCAGCGGCATCGATCTGGCCGCTCTGGCCGATATGGGCAAAGCGATGGCAAGTCCGGCGAACAACGGCCTGAAAATCGGCGACCTGCGCCTGTCCGCCGATGCCCGCATCGACCGTTATGAGGCCAAGGCGGGCAATCATATCGAGCAGGATTATTACAGCCTCAGCTCGAACCTGCCGGAAGTAGCTGGCGTTGCTCCGGGTAAGATGATCGACCTGACTGCCAAGCTGCGGCCCGACGGCACACTGGACTGGACCCCGCCCAAGGGCAAATGGCGTGTGCTGCGTCTCGGTTATTCGCTGCTCGGCACGGAGAACCACCCGGCGCCGCCGGAGGCGACGGGGCTGGAGGTCGACAAGTTCGACGGGGCGGCCGTGCGCCGCTACCTCGACCATTATATCGGCATGTACCGTGACGCGGCGGGCAAGGACATGGTCGGCGCCAAGGGCGTCCGCGCCATATTGACGGACAGTATCGAGGTCGGGGCCGCCAACTGGACCCCGCGCATGATCGAACAGTTCAAGACGCTGCGTGGCTATGATCCCCTGCCATGGCTGCCTACGCTGACCGGCGTTGTGGTGGGATCGCGCGCAGACAGCGACCGCTTCCTCTACGACTATCGCCGCACATTGGCCGACCTGATGGCGTCGCAGCATTATGGCACCGTCGCCGCCGTCGCGCATGAAAACGGGCTGAAGGTTTATGGCGAGGCGCTGGAGGATCACCGTCCCTCGCTGGGCGATGACATGGCCATGCGCCGCTACACCGATGTGCCGATGGCCGCGATGTGGACCTATACCACGGACAAGGGGCCGAAGCTCACCTATCTGGCCGATATCAAGGGCGCGGCTTCCGTCGCCCATGTCTATGGCCAGAATCTGGTGGCGGCGGAATCGCTGACCTCCTCGCTCAGCTATTGGCAACATGCGCCGAACAGCCTGAAGCGGGTGATCGATCTGGAATTCGTGACGGGCGTCAATCGCCCGGTCATCCACACCTCCGTCCATCAGCCGGTGGATGACAAGGTGCCGGGCCTGTCCCTCTTCATCTTCGGCCAATATTTCAACCGGCACGAAAGCTGGGCGGAGATGGCTAAGCCATGGGTGGATTATATCAGCCGCAATTCGCTGATGCTGCAACAGGGGCGCAATGTCGCGGACGTCGCCTATTTCTATGGCGAGGAAGCGCCGCTGACCGGCCTTTATGGTGACAAGGTGGTGGGGGATGCGCCCCGGACCAGCGCCTATGATTTCGTCAATGCCGACATCGTGGCTGACGCGCTGAAGAACGACGGCGCCGAATTGGTTGCGCCGGGCGGGGCGCGGTATCGATTGTTGTATCTGGGCGGGTCGAGCGACCGGATGACGCTGGCGACGTTGCGGCGGATCGCGGCGCTGGCCGAGGGCGGCGCGACGATCGTGGGCAAGGCGCCCGTGGGCAATCCCGGCCTCGCAGGCGATGCGGCGGACTATGCCGCGCTGGTCAAGCGACTGTGGTCGGGCGCGGCGGAAACGCCCGTGGGCAAAGGCCGCGTCATCGCCTCCACCGATGTCGAGGCAGCACTGCGCACCATCGGTTCTGCGCCCGATTTCCGGTTTACCGGCGGGACGACCGGGGCAGATATTCCCTTCCTCCATCGCAAGCTGGCCGATGGCGACAGCTATTTCCTCGTCAATCGCAAGGATGCGCCGGAAGGGGTCGAGGCGCATTTCCGCGTCACTGGCAAGGCCCCGGAACTCTGGCATGCGGAGACGGGCACGGCGGAGGCGGTGAGCTATCGCATCGTGAATGGCGAGACGATCGTGCCGCTGAACCTGCGCGGCGAGGAGTCGGTCCATGTCGTCTTCCGCAAGGCGGCGCGGGCCGATGCGCTGGCGATCAAGAAACTGGAACCGGTGTCGCTGGGCCGGATCGAGGGGCCGTGGACCGTTGCGTTTCAGCCGGGACGCGGCGCGCCTCCCTCCGCAACACTGGACGCCCTGAAGCCGCTTAACGAAAATGCCGATCCGGGGATCAAATATTTCTCCGGCATGGCGACCTATGCCCATGACTTCGACGCGCCCAAGGGGTGGAAGACGGGCCAGCCGCTGTGGATCGATCTGGGCGAGGTACGGGAGACTGCAGAGGTTTCGGTCAACGGCAAGGTCGCGGGCACCGCATGGCACGCACCCTATCGCGTGGATATCGGCGCGGTCGTCAAGCCGGGGCGCAACCGGATCGAGGTGAAGGTTGCGAACCTGTGGGTCAATCGCCTGATCGGCGATAGGCAGCCGGGCGCGAGCAAGATCACATGGACCGCCCTGCCGGCCTATCGTGCCGATGCGCCCCTCCGTCCGTCGGGCCTGATCGGGCCGGTCGAATTGCTGGGCCAACGGTGATTCCGAACCGCGACTCGACACGTGGTCAGGTCAGTTTCAAAGCCGGGGGAGGTCGGTCCATGCCGCCCCGGCTTCAGGCCTGGCTGGTCTGACATCCGATACAATATGCCTGATCTCTGCATATAAGCCGCAAAAATGTGCTAAATTGGATACATATTTCTAAAAACCCACCATTTGGTTAGTGGGTATCCAGATTTGTCTTTATTTTTGCGCAAGGCCGGATACTTGTTTTGGTAAGTCCAAAAATGGACGCGACCAAGTGTCATGATAGGAGAGTGGTGTATGAAGGGGATACGCGCGCTTGCGTTGGCGGGTGTCAGCATTATGTCCATGTCGGTTCCTGCGTTCGCCCAGAGTGGCCAGGCGCGGGGCAATCAGGCAGTCAGCGACGATGATAAGAGCGAACAGGACATCATCGTCACTGGTACGCTGATCCGTGGGCAGGCACCCACCGGTACTCAGTTGCAGTCGGTGACGAGCGCGGACATCGCAAAGCTCGGTGCTGTTTCGGCTTCGCAAATTCTTGCTGCAATACCCGGCGATTCCAATTTCAACGGTCGTCCGCAGGTCGGTGGCTTCGGCGCGTACCAGACGGTCAATCGCCCGACGCTGCGTTATCTGGGTGGCAGTTCGGCTGGCGGGTCGAGCACGCTGCTGTTGCTGGATGGCGAACGCCTGCCCGGCATGGGCATCTACCAGACATCCGCCGACATCGATGCCATCGCGCCCGGCGCGATCGAGCGGGTCGAGGTCGTGACGGACGGCGGTTCGGCTACCTATGGATCGGATGCCGTCGGCGGCGTCGTCAACCTCATCACGCGCAAGCGGTTCGACGGCTTGAAGGTCGGCGGCCATTTCGGCGGCGCGGACCGCTATACCCAGTGGGACGTCAACGCCACGGCTGGCAAGAGCTGGGATCGCGGATCATTCTGGGTGTCGTATAACTATGCCCATCATGACTCGCTGGTCTATGGCGATCGCAGTTTTGCCCGGAACTGGGACTATATCAACAATGTCCCTCTGGATACGCAGTGCAGTCCGGGCAATCTGAAGCAGCCGATTTCCGCGACGGCACAGTTGATCTTTCCCGTCGTCAATGGCGTACCATCGGCAGTTCCGGGCATCGGTAACCGCTGTGACACCTATAAGGGACGCACCTATTTCCCTAGCGAGAGCCGTCACTCTGTTTTGGCCGGTCTGAATGTCGAGCTGTCGGACAGCATCACCATGGACGTGCGCGGTTATTATATGAACCGCCGGTCGAACGCGCCGGGCGGCCCGTTGCTTTACAGTCTGCCGATCAATGCGTTCGGCGGCACGGCCGATGGCGATCTGTCGGCCAGCCTGGGCAGCAATAATGTGGCCCGCACCAGCCTCGACACCTGGGGGATCACACCCAAGATCACGGCCAAGCTGGGCGGCGACTGGCGCCTCGTTGCTTTCTTCAACTATGGTGAAGGTCTGGCCAAGACGGTGGCGCCTGGCCTGAACTCCAATCCGGACAACAATGCCCTGCTGGCTGCCTTTGCGACCGGTGCGTTCAACCCCTATACCGGCCTGTTCGCCAATACGCCGGCGGGTCAGGCGGCACAGGCCTATCAGACGAGCTACTCCAGTCTGGCGCAGGGTCGCAACGCGATGACCAATGCCCGTGCGGTGCTGGATGGTCCGCTGTTCTCCCTGCCGGGTGGCGATCTGCGCGTGGCTATAGGCACGGAAATCAACCATGAATGGTATGCGCTGCGCACCGGTGCCGGTTCGCCGTCCGTCGTCGCTACGATTCCCCAGAATTCGAGCAGCCGCACCGTGAAGTCGGTGTTCGGCGAATTGTCCTTGCCGATCTTCGGAGAGGGTAATCGTATCGGCGGCTTCCACTCGCTCGTTCTGTCGGCCTCCGGTCGTTACGATCATTACAGCGACTCCGGCAACACCTTCAATCCCAAGTTTGGCGCGAGCTGGAAGCCGGTCGATGGCTGGACCATTCGCGGCAACTGGGGAACGGCTTTCCGAGCGCCCTCGCTGGCCGAGAGCGTCACTGCCAATGTGGCGACGCTCAATATCCTGCCGGCCGCCTATTTCCCGAACCCGGCCGTGCCGCCTTCTGGCACCACGTTGCTGCTCTATCCGGGCGGCGGCAGCAACCTGCGTCCGGAGAAGGCCGACACCTGGCAGGTCGGCACGGACTTCCGGCCGACATTCCTGCCCGGATTTTCGGCAGGCCTGACCTATTATAATATCGATTTCCGGGGCCGCATCAGCAACGCGCCGTTCTTCAGCCCGTCGCTGTTCTTCACCCAGTTCACCAGCAACTATATCATGGCCCCGACGGCGGCGCAGATTGCGGCCTTTGCCGCCCTGTCCGCCACTCCGGCGAACGCTGCGCCCTATATCGCCAATCCCAGTTCGGTCTACGCGCTGATGGATGCACGGTCGCAGAATTTGGGGCGGCTCAAGACCGACGGCCTCGATTTCAACGCCAACATGACATATGATACCAGCTTCGGCTCGGTCTTTCTGGGAACCACTGGCACCTATATCCTGACATACAAGATTCAGGCGTATGCCGGCGCTGCTTTTTCCGGCCTGAATGCGAATAGCGTAGCGCGTCTGCGACTGTCGACGACCGGCGGCGTGAAGGTTGGTCCGCTACTGGCGCAGGCGACATGGCAGCATACGGATGGTTTCGCCGTCACGCCATCGACGCAGAACCTGCAACAGACACGGATCGGCGCCTTCAATATCGTCAATTTGTCTTTCCAATATGAGCCGGGTGGCGAGGGTGTGTGGAAGGATCTGTCGATCACGGTCAATGTGGACAATGTGTTCGATCAGGATCCGCCGTCGTATAATGGCCAGTTCGCCAGTACGCCGGGTTTCAATGGCTTCACCTTGGGCCGCTTCGGGCAGATTGGGATCAGCAAGAAGTTCTGAGCACCAAGACTATCAAATACGAATGGGCGTCGGGAAACCGGCGCCCCTTGTTGTCGCCTGGAGTCGCCTTCCCGGCAGTCGCAGGCGACGGTGGATCGCATGGAAGCGTACCGATACCTGCGGGCCGTGTCGGCTGTCGCGCGGGCGCAAAAAAGGGCGGCCATTGCAGGCCGCCTTCGATAAAGTCGGAGCTGTTCGTTCAGCGACCGCCGAACGAGAAGCGCGTGGTGATGCCGAACTCACGCGGGATAGTCGCACTCATGGGGAGGAAGAGGCGGCGTTCCCCACGTGCCTTGGAATTATACCAAAAAGTCGGTAAGTGAATTTGTGACTTATTCGACTCGCCTTCGGACCCGTATGGATACGCTCGATCGCCGCACGCAGCTCATCGACGAGACGATTTCGCTGGTGGGCCGCTATGGCTATAACGGCTTCACGCTCAAGATGCTGGCCGGGCAATGCGGGATGTCCGAAACGGGCGATAGCGATAGCGATGCGGTGGCCAATGTCCTGATCGCGGTCATGTACGGGTTGACCGTCCAATGGCTCCGGGCGGATCAGGATTTCGATATCGAAACGGAATGGGAGCGCGCCCTGCGCCTAATATTGCGCGCGGCCTCTCCCAAATCGTCAACCAGTGACTGACAGGATCATCATGCCGAAACTCGACCTTCCCCCCGCCGTCACGGCCCGCATCGCGGAGAAGAACGCGCGCTATTCCGCGCCGGACGCCAGCGCCGCGTGGATATTGTGCGACAGCCGAGAGCCGGACAGGCTGGCCTATCGCGTGATCGCGGCGGACCTGTCCGCGCTGGACATCAGCTATGGCGAATTGCGCGAGGAGTCCGAACGCTTTGCCGCGGTTCTGCGCTCGCTGGGTGTCGGGCAGGGGGACCGGGTCGCGACGTTGATGGGCAAGAGCCGCAACTACCTCGTCACGCTGATGGGCATCTGGCGACTGGGCGCGGTGCATGTGCCGCTGTTCACGGCCTTTGCTCCGCCCGCCATCGCCTATCGCCTGCTGGGCAGCGGTGCGAAGCTGGTGGTGTGCGATCCCGGCCAGCGGTCGAAACTGGCGCCGGGCGAGGACATGCCGGCCGACGCGCCATGGACGGTCGTCACGACCGGTGAGGCGGGCGAGGGTGCGCTGGCGTTCCACACGCTGATGGCCGGGGCGGAGGCGGGCATTCCCGCTGTGGTCGTTGGCGGCGATGCGCCGTTCATCCACATCTACACCTCCGGCACGACGGGTAATCCAAAGGGCGTGGTGGTGCCGCTGCGTGCGCTGGGCGCGTTCCACTCCTATGCCGAATATGGCCATGGCCTGACACCCGACGACATATTCTGGTGCGCGGCCGATCCGGGCTGGGCCTATGGCCTGTATTTCGGCGTCCTCTCCACCTTCCTGACGGCGACGCGCAGTATCCTGTTCGAAGGGGGGTTTTCCGCCGAGAAGACGATGGCGATACTGGCGCGCGAGGGCGTCACCAATTTTGCGGCCGCGCCGACCGTTTATCGCTCGCTGCGCAGCGACAATATTGCCCCCCCGTCGCCGCTCAGCCTCCGCGCGGCCTCCAGTGCGGGCGAGCCGCTGACGCCGGACGTCAATATCTGGGCACAGAAGGCGCTCGGCGTCACTGTGCATGACCATTATGGCCAGACCGAAGCGGGTATGCTGATCAATAATCACCATAATCCGCTGGTCGCGCGTCCGGTACGGGAAGGGTCGATGGGGCAGGCGTTGCCCGGCTGGACCGCCACGGTGCTGCACGATGCGGAGGATCGGGAGCTGGGACCAGACGAGGTCGGACGGGTCGCGATGATCGTGCCGGAAAGCCCGCTGGCCTTCTTCCGGGGCTATGACGGCGATTCCGCGAAGACGGCGGGCAAATTTTCCGCTGATGGCCGCTATTATCTGACCGGGGACACGGGCAGCGTGGACGCGGACGGCTATTTCCACTTCTCCTCGCGCGATGACGACGTCATCCTGATGGCCGGATACCGCATCGGGCCGTTCGAGGTGGAATCCACCATGGTCACCCATGCCGCCGTGGCGGAAGCTGCGGTGATCGCCGTCCCCGACGAGGTGCGCGGCGAGGTGATCGAGGCCTATGTGGTGCTGAACGGCGGCTTCGAAGCCTCTCCCGCACTCGCGAAGGATATCCAGCAGTGGGTCAAGACCCGCTATGCCGCCCATGCCTATCCCCGCGCCGTGCATTTCGCTCAGAGCCTGCCAAAGACGCCCAGCGGCAAGGTGCAACGCTTCCGGCTCAAGCAGCAGCGACTGGAGGAAATTGCCCGGACCGTAAGCGCATGACGGAGGTGCTAGAAGCCATCGCCGGTCGGCGGTCGGTGCGACGTTTCCTACCGACGCCGGTCAAGGCGGAGAAGGTGCGCGCCATATTGGAGGTCGCATCGCGTGCGCCGTCTGGGACCAATATCCAGCCATGGCTGGTCCATGTCGCGACGGGCGAGGCGAAGGAACGCCTGTCAGCTGCCGGGCGCGCGGCGGCAGGGGCGGACCAGTTCAGCCTGGAATATCCCTATCTGCCGGAGGTGCTGGAGGAGCCCTATCGCTCGCGGCGTCGCAAGGTGGGGTTCGACCTCTATACGCTATACGGCATCGACCGGCAGGATTTGCCGGCGCGCAAGGACGCGATGCTGCGCAATTATGATTTCTTCGGCGCGCCCGTCGGCCTGTTCTTCGCCATGGAGCGGACCATGGCGTTGGGGTCGTGGCTGGATTGCGGCATGTTCATGCAGAATGTCATGGTCGCGGCGCGTGGTTTCGGACTGGAAACCTGCCCGCAGCAGGCGTGGTGCGACATTGGCGCGGTGGTCCATGCGGAGCTGGGCATCCCAGACACGCATATCCTGCTGTCCGGCATGGCGCTGGGCCATATCGATCCCGAAGCGCCCGAAAACAGCCTGATCAGCGACCGGGTGCCGGTCGATGAGTTCACGACATGGCACGAATGAGCCTTTTCAATTTTGTGAGATATAGTCGGGAGAGTGAAGACATGAGGGGCGATCAATTCGCGCGGCGGATGGCGACCGGGATGGCGATGCTGGGACTGGTGGCGCAGCCGGTGGCGGCTGCGCAGACGGTCGACAATCCGGAGCCGGGCCTGCAGGGGCAAACCGTGGCGGGCGAGGGCGGCAAAATCCTCGCGCGACCCTATAGCAAGGGCGTCACCGTCGTCGGGCATGAGGCGCTGGACGGGCGCGATTCCAACCTGCAACTGAGCTGGGTCGGACATTGCGCCTATGTGTCGAGCACCTCGCCCAAAATGCTGTTGTGGGGTGAGAAGGCCCCGCCGGAGAGCTATGGTGTCGCGGTGATCGACGTCAGCAATCCGGCGGCACCGAAGAAGGTCGGCCTGCTGCGCGAGCGCGGCGCGCTTTATGCGTCGGAGACGCTGGCCGCCGTCGATGCGCTGGGCCGCAAGGTGCTGGCGGCAGGCTCCTATGGGTCAAAGGACGATGCGGCCTATACCGACCTCTACGATGTGACGGACTGCGCGCACCCCAGGCATATGGCGGAGATCAAATGGCCGGAGAGCGTCCATACGCTGACCCTGTCGGCGGACGGCAAGCATCTTTATGGCACGATCATCGCGCCGTTCACGGGCAAGGGCGGCATTGCCGTCTTCGACATCAGCGACATGGCGCACCCGCGCTTCATCACGAAGTTCGCGGCGACGCGGCCTGATGGCAGCAGCTTCGAGTTCGCGGCGCATGAATTTTCGATCAGCCCGGACGAGAAACGGATTTATGCGGGCGTCATCTCCTCCATGGGCGGCGACCTGAACCAGGGCGTCAAGATCTCCCCCCCCAACAAGGAAGGGCTGGGGCCGAATGCCGGCGGCATCTATATCTTCGACAACAGCGACATGGCGGCGGGCAAAGCCGACCCCAAGCTGCGCCTGATCGGTACGGCCCAGCATGGCGGCTGGCATTCGGTAATGCGCGCCAATATCAGGGGCGTGCCGCATCTGGTCGGCGCGGGTGAGCTGATGGCGTGCCCCGGAAGCTGGCCCAAGATCGTCAATATCGCCGACGAGAAGAAGCCCTTTGTTGATGGCGAGGTCAAGCTGGCGATGAACCACGCCGAAAACTGCCCGCCGCAGAGCGCGACGGAAAAGGCGTCCGGCGGCATCATGATGGATGCGGGAACCGCGACACTGCATTTCAACGACGTGGACAGCGCGACAGATACGCATATGGGCCTGTTCAATTTCCTGTGGGCGGGCCTGCGCATCGTGGATATCCGCACTCCGGCCAAGCCGCAGGAAGTCGCCTATTTCAAGCCGGGCGACGGTTGTGGTGGCCATGTCCGCTATCTGCCGCAGACGGGCGATATCTGGCTGGCCTGTCAGGCGAGCGGGTTTTACGTCCTGCAACTCAGGCCTGCGGCGCGTGCGGTACTGGGCCTGCCTAAGCTGAAGGCGGCTCGCGGCAAGCGGCGCTCGTAGAAAAGGGGGGGCAGCCGTGCGGCGTGCCCCCTCCAATAGCTTAATTGACGACGCCGGCCTGCCGGCCGCTCTCGCCCACCTGGAGAAGGCGGCTGTCCTTCGCCGAACAACGCCAGTTTGCGCCGTCCTTCACGTCACCCTTGCCGCTGTAGCTCGCCATTTCCGGGAATTTGCACAGCGGCATCGTCCAGTTTGGGAATTTCAGGGCGGGGGCTGGCGGGGCGCCCGGCATGAATTGCCGCGCGGCGACGCTGACCTTCAGAGCGTCAGGCGCCTGCCCTTTCTCCACCCAGTTTTCCAGCGCGCTTATGGAGTCGAAGCTGTTGGGACCGATGCCGGTGATGGAGCAATGCTGCGTGCCGGGAAGCATGAACAGGCGAACCCGTTTCTGCACGGCGGCATAGCCGCCATGCTTGCGGGCCAGCGCCTTGTACCAGTTGACCGACATATAGGGCGTCAGGCGTTCGTCGCTGAAATTATGCCACATCAACAGCTTGGTCCGGCTTTTCAGGAGTCTGTCCGTATTTTCCGCGAAGGTTCCGACACCCAGACCAAGTGCAGCCTTCGATGCGGCAACTTCCGTGGCGGGGACGACCGCGTGGAAATTGGTGATCGGTCCTGCGCCGCCGGATTTGAAGGCGAAATTGGCGGCGACGGTGAAATTGGGATCATTCTTGTGCACGAAAATCTTATGTACCGGGTCGCTGAGGTCGCTCAGCCCCGATCCCAGAACCTGAAGCTCGCTGACGGAATAGCCGGGCTGGACGACGCGGCCCTGATCGTCGGTCACGGCGCTGAGGATGGTGCTGACCGTCTCGATCTGTGCCTTGGTGAAGCATTCGCCGCCGGGTGTGTCGCCGGTGCAGACGGGCAGGTCGCGCTCAGGCCGGAAATTGCAGGCCGCGGGATTCTGGATGATGCCGTCCTTCACGCCGTCCAGCCCGTCGCACTGGTTCTTCACCACCTTGTCGAACAGGGCGAGCAGGCTCGCGTTCAGTGTCCCGCCGGGCGCGCGCTTGGCGACCTTTGAAATGGCGGCCCCCTGAAAACTGACGCCCATGATGTCATAGGGCGATCCGCCGATGATGCCGTCAAACTCTTCGGGAAAATAGGACGCCGCGACCATGGCGTCGCGTCCGCCGCCGGAGCAGCCGTTGAAATAGGATTTGGCGATCTTGCTCGGCTTGCCGCTGGCCTTGGCATAGAAGGCGGTAGCGAACGCCTTGCCGGTTTTCGCCAGCACCTTGTCCGCGCGATAGAGGAAGTCGTCGACATAGTCGGCATCGACGCTGCCGTCCTTTTTGACCGCCCAGTCGGCGGAGCCCATGCCGCTATGCCCTTCGTCCGTGGCGAAGATGGCATATCCCTTTTCGATCAACTGGCCCGGATAGCCCTGCGCGGTCACCGTGACCGACGGCAGGGCCGGATCGCTGACATAGAATTGACCGCAATGGCCGCTGCACCCGAGCTGAAGATATTTGCCGTTCCAGTTTTCCGGGAAGGTGGCGAGGAAATTGGCGGTCTTGCCGGTCGCCGGATTGGTGACGAAGCTTCCCGTCGCCTGACAGAAGGCGGGAACCGTGCCCTTGGCGGGGACCAGTTGTACGCCGCCATTCCTGAACGTGCCGTTCGTGATCTGCTGCACCGTCACACCCGCGCCCGTCAGGGAGGTGGCGATGGCCTGAAGCGACTCGACGCTGCACATGGCAGAGAGGTCGGGCACCTTGACCGTCGGACCAGCCTCCCCTGGCGCTGCCGCTACGCCAAGGGTGGATGCGTTGAGCGCCAGCAGGCCGGCAGTAGCGGTGGCCGCCCAGAAACTCTTGCGCGGCGCTTTGCCGCCGTTGGTCGATACGCCTGTCATCATGCCCTCCATTGTCGGCCATGAGGCCGATCATGGAGCTATGCTACATGTCTACCGACTATTCGGTCAATATACAGTTTGGCGCAGTTTCGGTCGAAGGGCGATCCGCTGGATACGAAGAAGCGAACAGCGGCGGTAGATCAGCCGCCGGATTCGAACTGGTCGATGAAGCGGGTGATGACGCCGATCAGCTCGGCATGACCCATGCCCACGCCCAGCTCCGCCTCGCGCAATACGGTCAGCGCCGCGCTGCTGGCGAGGATAGCGTCGGCGAGGCCATCGTGACCAGCGCGGGACAGGTCTCTTTGCACAAAGCCCTTGCGATCCGCGTTCCCTGCGCACATCACCCCGCTGGTTGGTCGTCAGGGGAACGCATGAACCGCACACGCATTCGCGACAATCCAGAAGTGCGCCGAGCACAGATACTGGAAGAAGGCATACGCCTGGTCGGACAGCATGGCTATTACGGCCTGACTGTTCAGGCGCTGGCGAAGCGGTGCGGCATTTCCAATGCCGGGCTGCTCTATTATTTCAGTTCGAAGGATCAAATCCTGCTGGCCCTGCTCGACGAGTTGGAGCGGCGCGAGGCGGAGATCATGGCGCCCATCGTGGAAACCGCGTTGCAGGCGCGCGGCCCTGCGGGGCGCGCCGCCCTTGTGCGCATGACCCACGTCATGGTTGAGCGCGTGGTGGGCCAGGGGAGTCTTGGCCGCTTCATCATCGTACTGCAGGCGGAGGCGTTGGACCTCGCCCATCCCGCCCATGACTGGTTCGTGGAACGGGAACGGCTGACGCTCGACCTGTTCGTCTCGTTGCTGCAGGACATGCCCAATCCTCTGTCCACGGCGCGGCTATTGTATGCGGTCATGCACGGCCTCGGCCTGCAATGGCTGCGTAGCGAAGGTGCTTTCAATCTGATCGGGGAATGGGAGCAGGCCAGCGCGCTGATATTGGGGACTGGTCCCGCCCCCGCCTGAAGCTCGTTAAATATATACAATATCGGTTCGCTGCGCGTGTGCGGGTGCGGTGTCGTGCCCGCAATTCCGCTTTGGTGGCGTGTCAGGGGCTGATGCGCCCGTCCTGCGGTATGTGCGAAGGTCGGTTGCCGACCCCGATTCATTTTCGTATACGAATCTCAATTGAAGCGATGCTGTGCAAGGTGTCGCGCGGCGGTCCGTGCCGAAACGGATGCGTAGGAAAGGACGGCAAGTGACTGAGAAGGGCCCCATCGCAATCGTCACCGGCGCGAGCCGGGGCGCGGGACGCGGCATCGCCATTGGTCTGGGCATGCACGGCTGCACCGTCTATGTGACGGGCCGGTCGGAGAAGACCGGCGATTCGACGCTGCCGGGCACCATCTACGAGACGGCGCAGGCCGTGACGGCGGCGGGCGGCAACGGCATTGCGGTGCGCGTGGACCATGCCGATGACGCGCAGGTCAAGGCGCTGTTCGAACAGGTGGAGCGCGAGCAGGGGCGTCTCGATATCCTCGTCAACAATGCGGCTGCGGTCTATGACGAGATGACGGCGCCGCTGCCCTTCTGGGAAAAGCCGCTGAAGGTCGGCGACATGATCGATGTCGGCATCCGGTCGAGCTATGTCGCGAGCTGGTATGCCGCACCGCTGATGGTGAAGCAGAAAAGCGGCCTCATCATCATGACCTCCGGCTCCGGCGCGGTCCATTATGTCTTTGGCCCTGCCTATGGCGCGCACAAGGCGGGCGTGGACAAGCTGGCGGCGGACATGGCGGTGGATTTCGAAAATACGGGCGTCAACGTCCTGTCCGTGTGGATGGGTGCGCTGATGACCGACCGCCTGCAGATGGTGCTCGATGCCGACCCGGTGAAGTTCGCTTATGTGAAGGACATCGTGGAAACGCCGGAGTTCACCGGTCACATCATCTGGGAAATCTTCAACGACCCGGAGACGACGACGATCACCGGCCAGACCGTGATCGGCGCGGAAAAGGCCGTGCACTATGGGCTGAAGGATGTGGGCGGCCGCCAGCCGCCCTCCTATCGCGACACCCATAAGGTGGAACCGCGCGTCCAATATCCCAACATCATTCGATAGGGCGGCGCCGCTGCCCTGTCGTCCGTGGCGGCGCGGGGTCCATCCATCCGGATCGGCGCCAGGTCGTATCCAACAGGCTTTTTTGGGCGATAGCCATCGCTCGCGCACAACGGGATGAACATATGTCGCTGAAGGGTAAAGTCGCCGTCGTAACCGGGGCCGCACGGGGCCTGGGCCGTGCCATCGCCATCAGGCTGGCGGCGAATGGCGCCGCGGTGTCGGCGTGGGATCTCAACGGCGGGGGGGCGGAGGAAACCGCGCGGATGATCCGCGATGCGGGCGGCCAGGCCATCGGCCTTGAATGCAACAGCGCCGTTGCGGACGCCATCGCCGGCGCGGTCGAGCGGACCCATGCGGAACTCGGCAAGGTTGCGATTCTCGTCAACAACGCCGCGCTGTCGCCGTTCCTCAAGTTCGAGGACATCACCGAGGAGATCTGGGACACGCTGATGGCCGTCAACATGAAGGGCCCGTTCCTGTGCTGCAAGGCGATGATCCCGGACATGGTGGACGCCAATTGGGGCCGGATCATCAACATCTCCTCCTCCTCCGCCCAGTCGGGTTCGTCTTTTCACGCCCATTATGCGGCGTCCAAGGGCGGGGTCATTGGCCTCACCAAGGGGCTGGCGATGGAATATGCCAATCGCGGCATCACCGTTAACAATGTGCCGCCGGGGTTTGTGAACACCGAAGGGTTGCAGGAATCGCCGGTCGATGTGGAGGCCTTTTCCCCGATGACGCCGATGAAGCGTCCGGGTCGTCCGGAGAATATCGCGGCCGCCGTCGCCTATCTGGCGTCGGACGACGCCGATTATGTCACGGGCCACACGCTGAGCGTGAACGGCGGCCGCTATCTGAACTGACAGGCTATGGCACGCAGGGCACGCTCCTTCGAGCAAAGCGGCTGGAGAATATGTTGCCGCGCGTATAAGCGGCACAGACTGCACCCTGAGGGAGAGATCAGAGCCGATGACGAAGAAGCCTGCCCAGCCCCAGCCTTTGGTCGCCAGTCACCGTGTCGCCGAACTG
>DASVNT010000110.1:0-1704 GCA_036383715.1 Sphingobium sp.
TGTCGATGAAGGCACGATGGTCGACACCTGGGTGACGGTGGGCAGCTGCGCCCAGATCGGCAAGAACGTCCACCTGTCGGGCGGCGTCGGCATCGGCGGCGTGCTGGAACCGGTGCAGGCCGGGCCTGTCATCATCGAGGACGACTGCTTCATCGGCGCGCGGTCCGAAGTCGTTGAGGGCGTGCGCGTCGGCAAGGGATCGGTGATCTCGATGGGCGTGTTCATCGGCCAGTCGACCAAGATCGTCGACCGCAACACCGGAGAGATCTTCATCGGCGAAGTGCCGCCCTATTCGGTGGTCGTGTCGGGATCGCTGCCGGGCAAGCCGCTGCCCGACGGCACGCCGGGGCCGAACCTCTATTGCGCGGTGATCGTGAAGCGCGTCGATGCGCAGACGCGGTCGAAGACCGGGATCAACGAACTGCTGCGGGATTGATGTCAAAAAAATCCTCCCCTGAAAGGGGAGGTGGCGGCCAAAGGCCGACGGAGGGGTATCAACGCCACGGAGCGCTGACACCCCTCCACCGCCTGCGGCGGTCCCCCTCCCCTTTCAGGGGAGGATCATTGAGCCTACATAGCCCCCATGCCGCCTTCCACACCCGACAACACACCCCTGCCGCCCGTCTGGGCGACGCTGCGGCGGTTTCTGCCCTATCTCTGGCCCGCCGACGCGCCTGCGCTGCGGCGGCGGGTCGCAATCGCGATGGCGCTTGTCGTCGTGGCGAAGGTCGTCAGCCTCGCCATGCCCTTCGCCTATAAGGGCGCGGTCGACCGGATGGCGCCGGGGATGGAACCCGCCGTCGGCCTGGCCGTCGCGCTGGTGGTCGCCTATGCGGGGGCGCGCTTTGGCGGGGTGCTGTTCGACAATCTGCGCAACGCGGTGTTCGAGAAGGTCGGACAGGAAGCCGGACGGCGGCTGTCCGACGATGTGTTCGTGCACCTGCACCGGCTTTCGCTGCGCTTCCATCTCGACCGGCGGACCGGGGCCGTCACCAAGATCGTCGAGCGCGGCACGAAGAGCATCGACACGATGCTCTATTTCCTGCTGTTCAACATCGCGCCGACCATATTGGAGCTGGCGGCGGTCTGCGTCATCTTCTTCGTGAAGTTCGGGCCGGGCCTGGTCGCGGCGACGCTGGTGATGGTGGGGCTGTATATCTGGTTCACCCGGACGATCACCGAATGGCGCAACCAGTTGCGGCGCGACATGGTGGACATGGACACCAATGCGGTGGCCCATGCGGTGGACAGCCTGCTCAATTTCGAGACGGTCAAATATTTCGGCGCGGAGGATCGCGAGGCCGCCCGCTACAGCAAGGCGATGCGGCGCTATGCCGCAGCGGCGGTGAAGTCGGAAAACAGCCTCGCATGGCTCAATATCGGCCAGTCGCTGATCACCAACCTGATGATGGCGGGCGCGATGGGCTATACCGTCTGGGGATGGAGCAAGGGGCAGTTCACCACCGGCGACGTGGTGCTCGTCAACACATTGCTTAGCCAGCTATTCAGGCCGCTCGACCTGCTGGGCATGGTCTATCGCACGATCCGGCAGGGCGTGATCGACATGGAGGCGATGTATCGGCTGATCGACACGCAAGCCGAGATCGGCGACGCGCCCGGAGCGCCCATCCTCCACGTCGAGGCGGGCGAAGTGCGTTTCGATCATGTGCACTTTAGCTATGATCCCGAGCGCGAGATATTGCA
>DASVNT010000111.1:0-10393 GCA_036383715.1 Sphingobium sp.
GGAATTCGGCGCGGGATCGCTCGCCAAGACGCCCCTGTTGCTGCGCGCGATCCGGCCCGGCGCCTATGTACCGGTCGACATATCGGGCGAGTTCCTGCGCGACAGCGCCCGGCAACTGGCGCGTGACTTTCCCGGCCTGCCGATCCTGCCGGTGGAGGCCGACTTCACCCAGGCATTCGCGCTTCCACCGGCAGGATGTCCGGAAGGGCGTCTGGGCTTTTTCCCCGGCTCGACCATCGGCAATTTCGAACCGTCCGAGGCGATCGACCTGCTTCGCTCCATGCGCCGGTCGCTGGGGGGAGAGGCAATGCTGCTGATCGGCATGGACCGGATCAAGGGGCAGGATGTGCTGATCCCCGCCTATGACGATGCAGCGGGCGTAACGGCGGATTTCAACCTGAACCTGCTGACCCGCATCAACCGGGAACTGGGCGGCACCGTGCCGGTCAGCGCCTTTGTCCATGAGGCGCGCTGGAACGATGACGCCGCGCGGATCGAGATGCATCTTGTCGCCCGCCGCAACCTGAATTTCGAGGTTGCGGGCGAGCTTTTCGCTATGGCGGCAGGCGAGAGCATCCATACCGAAAGCAGCCATAAATATGATGACCGCACTGCCCGCCTGCTCCTGCGCGCCGGAGGGTGGGAGCCGGTGAAGGCGTGGCAGGACGAGGCCGAGCTATTCTCGCTCCACCTCGCGCGGGCGATTTAGAGAGCCAGCCTCACGGCTGGACCGCTGCGTGAATCTGCGCGATCGGAGCGGGCGGCGCGCGTTCCGGCGACGCCTCCCACAAGCGAATCCATTCCCACGCTCCCCGGCAGACATGCATGGCGCGGCTCTCCACCAGCCGGAATTGCGCGCCGTCCCACACATAATCCTCCGACGCGCCGCAATCGCCGACGCCGCGCCCCTTCGCGAGGCTGGACAGCACCCCGCGCTTGGCGTCCCACAGCGCGTTGACGACCAGCGGCGGCTTGCCCGGCTCGCCCGTGAAGCCCGGCGCAAAGTCGAAACGCGCGACCGTCAGCGTGCGGGCGCCCGCCGTTCCCCGTGCGATCAGCGGAACCGCCGACACATTATACGCCCCCGCCTCGCACGGCAGCAGCAGCAGGGCCGCTTCCCCGTCGAGCGGGAACAGCTCGATCGCGCCCTGCGTCACGCCCATGGCATCGCACATCGCCGCCTTGCGCGCGGCCGCCATCTCCGGCGGCGAGAGGCCCGGTGCGCTGTCTGCGTCGGGCGACTGGACCTGCACGATCACCGGCACGGCAGGCGGCATCGGCACCCGGCTATCCGCATCATTACCGCGCGCGAGAAAGGCCGAACGCGTGCCCATGCGCACCTGCCGCGTGTCGATGAACCGGAGGCTGTCCGCCAGCCCGGCCGTGGAGAAAGTGGCAAGAGCGGGCAGGTTGCGGCCCTTTTTCCCGCCGATCCGCAGTTCGATCGTCACCGCATCGGCCATGGCCTGCACCACGCGAAGGGCCTCCGCCCCGCGGAGCGCGGCCTCGTCCCCCTGCGGGGTCAGTCGAGTCGCGTCCCGTCCGTTCAGCATCAGGGCCATATCCGGCGGCAGTTGCGACAGGCCGCTGACGCGCAGCACTACTTCGCCTGCCGGACCGCCGGTGCGCGAAATCTGGAGCAGCAACGGCTCGCCCTCCGGCCCGCCCGCCTCCGGCTGCAGGGCGATCGCCTCGCAGCGGAGCAGGTTATCGCATCCCACGGCCCAGTCGCCGTTATACTGGAGGAGGCCGGGTTGCGGCTTGCCGGTGCCGGGCGTAGCATCCGGTGTCAGGAGAGGAGCACTCACCCGCTCCTTCACCGACCCATGCCGACGCGCTCCATGCGACGCCGTAACGCCCGCCATCAACATGGCGACAGCGACCAATGCCCGCGCCGTTCCGGTCAACACGCCCCTTGTCATGCCCCCTGCATAATGTAGTTGGCGAGGCGCGGGTAGGGATTTGCTTGCCTAATCGAAGCGAAAGGACAGGAAAAACGATGAGCAGCATCGGTATCATCGGCGCGGGCCAGATGGGCGCGGGCATTGCGCAGGTTTCCGCGCAGGCTGGGTACAAGGTCATCCTGTCCGACGTCGACGTCGCACGCGCCCAGGCGGGCAAGGACGGCATCGCAAAACTGCTCGCCCGCTCGGTCAGCAAGGGCAAGCTGGATCAGGCCGCCGCCGATTCGACCCTCGCCAACATCACGCCGGCGGGTGACGTTGCCGCACTCGGCGAGTGCGCGCTCGTCATCGAAGCCGCGACGGAGCGTGAGGACGTGAAGCGCGCGATCTTCGCGCAGGTGGGCCAGCACCTTGGCCCCAATGCCATTCTGGCGACCAACACCTCCTCCATCTCCATCACCCGCCTCGCGCAGGCAGCGCCGGAACCGAAACGGTTCGTCGGCACCCATTTCTTCAACCCCGTGCCGGTCATGGCCCTGCTGGAGGTCATCCGCGGCCTCGCCACGGAGCAGTCGACCATCGACTTCGTGGTCGATTACGCCGGGAAGATCGGCAAGACGGTGATCGTGGCAAAGGACTCGCCGGGCTTCATCGTCAACCGCATCCTCGTGCCGATGCTGAACGAGGCCTGCTTCGTGCTGAGCGAGGGCATCGCCACGGTGACAGACATCGACGCGGGCATGAAGCTGGGCGCCAATCACCCCATGGGTCCGCTGACGCTGGCCGATTTCGTCGGGCTCGATACGCTGCTGGAAATCTGCAAGGTCTATCTGGACGCGACCGGCGACCCGAAATATCGCCCCGCCCCACTGCTGATGAAATATGTCGAGGCGGGCTGGTATGGCCGCAAGAGCGGTCGCGGCTTCTATGATTATTCGGGGCCGGAGCCGGTTCCGACCCTCTAAATCCAGCGCGGGCCGAAGACGACGCCCAACGCGGCCAGCAGGCCGAGGCACAACAGGGCGAGGATCAGCCCCGGCCACCAGCGCCGGGGTTGATGGTCTTCGTCCTCCGCCTCCGGCAACTCGGCAGGCGGAGGGGCGGCCGGGAACTCCTCGATCGCGACCATCGGCTGCGGCGGGGCGACGCGCCCGCTCATGCCGACCAGCGCATGTTTCTCCACGGCAATGGCCGCCTTTTGCTGCGCCAGATAGCCGCCGAGCGCCTGCCAATGCGCATCGCCATAGGGATTGTCGGGGGCGCTGCCGACCAGATCGGCGACAAAGCCCTCCATCTCCGCATCGATATCGAGCAACCCGTCCATGGCCGACAGGGCGAGCCGCCGGTCACCCGATTGCAATGCCAGCTGGAGCCGCGTCATCGTCAGATGGCTCGCCCGCACGAGTTGGAGGCCCATGCCCAATTGTGCCCCGCTGCCGTCCAAAACCCATACCCCTCACCACGAACCATGGTGGTTACAGGCCAGCGGCGCGGGAAAGGAAAGCCCCATAGATGCGACCCGTGATCGGTTCGCGCCAAGCCGTGCGGGACGGGATCAGAAGGCCAGCATCAGCCCGGCAAGTGCACCGCTCATCAGATTGGCAAGGCTCCCGGCCATCACCGCGCGCAGGCCGAGGCGCGCGATGACCGGGCGCTGGTGCGGGGCGAGATTGCCCGTCACCGCCATCTGGATGGCGATGGACGCGAAATTGGCGAAACCGCACAGCGCAAAGGTGATGATGGCGACGGTCGGAGGCGATAGCTGCCCCTGCACATGAGACAGGTCGAGGAAGGCGACGAATTCATTGACCACGACCTTGGTCCCGAACAGGCTGCCCGCCGTGCCCGCCTCCTGCCAGGGCACGCCCAGCAGCCACATCAGCGGGCGAAAGACCGTACCCAGCAGCATCTGGAAACTGAGGTCGGGATAGCCCAACAGCCCGCCCGCCAGCCCCAACAACCCGTTGGCCATGGCGATCAGCGCGACGAACGCCAGCATCATCGCGCCGACCGCCACCGCGACCTTCACGCCGGTCTGGGCGCCCTGCGCTGCGGCCATGATGATATTCTCCGCCCGCTCCTCACCCTCTCCCGCTTGTTCGGAGGCGACGGGTTCGCTTTGCGGGATGGTGGGATCGTCGGGCATCATGATCTTGGCGATGGCGATGCCGCCGGGCGCGGACATGAACGAGGCGGCGAGCAGATAGGGCAGCAAATGCGTGCCGATCATGCTGGCATAGGCGCCCAATATGGTCCCCGCGACACCCGCCATGCCGACGGTCATCATCATGAACAATTGCGAGGGGGTGAGCGCCGCCAGATAGGGCCGGATGACCAGCGGGCTTTCGCTCTGCCCGACAAAGATATTCGCCGCCGCCGCCAGGCTCTCTACACGAGTGATCCCCGTCACCCGCCGGATCGCGCCGCCGACCCAGCGGATGATCAGCGGCATGATGCCGAGGTGGTAGAGGATGGAGATGATCGACGCGAAGAAGATGATCGTCGGCAGCGCGGCGAGCGCGAAACTCGCCGCGCCGATCTCTGGCGAGGCGATGGGGCCGAAGACGAACAACGTGCCCGCATGCGCATAGCCGAGCAGGCCGCTGACCGCGCTCGACAGGGCCGCGATCACCTGCCGCCCCCATGGCGTGCGCAGGACAAGCAGGGCGATGAGCGCCTGCAGCCCCAGCGCGGGGCCGACGACACGCAGCCGGATCGCACGCCGGTCGGAGGAAAAGAGGACGGCCAGGGCAAGGAGCGCCGCAATGCCGAGAAGGCCCATGCCCAATCGCGTGGCGATGATGATGATCCCCCGATGTGGGCGGCCCCGCGCCGCGCGCGCATCCTGCCTGAAGGGTTGCGGGGGTCAAGGGTGAGATGACGGGATTTACTGGGCGTCGGTTGATGGCCCGTATTGGGCGTCATCCCAGCGCAGGCTGGGATCTGGTCACTCTAGGTAGTGCCTGTCGAGAGCGACCCCAGCCTTCGCTGGGGTGACGTGTATTGGATGTCCGTCCCCTCACCCTAACGCTTGTTCTTCCCCCGCTTCGACCCGATGTGCCGGATATTACCCGGACGCCCCCGCCGCTTGATCTCGCGCGGCTGCGCACGTCCGCCCGGCCCTCGCCCCGGACCGCGCCCAAAGCCACCGCCCCCGGAACCGCCCTCCGGCAATTCAAACCGCAGCGATCCATTGATTGGATCGGCTTCCACAAGGCGCAGGTCGAGCCGCTGGCCAACTTCGTAGCGGTCGCCCGTCTCATTGCCTTCCAAGGCGCGACTGGCCTCGTCATACCAGAACCGCTCCGCGCCCAGCGTCGACACAGGGACCAGCCCGTCACCGCCCAGTTCCTCCACAGTAGCGAAGAAGCCGAAATTCTGGACGCCGGTGATACGGCAAGCCAGCACCTGCCCCACCTTCTCCGCCAGAAAGGCCGCGACATAGCGGTCGACCGTCTCGCGCTCGGCCGCCATGGCGCGCCGCTCGAAATCGCTGATCCGTTCCGCGATGGGCAGCATGTCGTGCCGGTCCTCCGACGACAGAGCCGTCTCCCGACTGACATGCTTGTCCTTGGGCGCGGGCATTTCCAGCTTATACGCTCCCACCAGCGAGCGATGGACCAGAAGGTCGGCGTAGCGGCGGATGGGTGAGGTGAAATGCGCGTAGGAACCCAGCGCCAGACCGAAATGCCCGGTGTTCTTCGGGCTGTAATAGGCCTGCGTCTGGCTGCGGAGGATTTGCTCCATGATCTGCGGGCGCGAGGGATCTTCGGGGTCGATCTTGGCGATCAACTGGTTGAACGTCGATGGCGAGACGACCTGCCCCAGCGCGAAGCTGATGTCGAAGGTGTCGAGATAGTCCTTGAGCGCGACCAGTTTCTCACGATTCGGAGCCTCATGGTCGCGGTACATGACGGGAGCCTTCTTCGCCTCCAGCGCCTTGGCCGCCGCGACATTGGCCGCGATCATATAATCCTCGATCAGGCGATGCGCGTCGAGCCGTTCGCGCACGGCGATGCTGGTGATGCGCCCCGCCTCGTCGATCACCACGCGCCGTTCGGGCAGGTCGAGGTCGAGCGGGTTGCGGGCGGCACGCGCCTTTGCCAGCGCCGTCCAGCACGCCCAGAGTGGGCGCAACGCGGTGTCCGTCAGCGGATGGTCGATCTGGCCATCCATCGCGGCCTGCGCCTGTTCATAGGGGATGTTCGCCGCGACGCGGATCACCGCGCGGGTAAAGCGCCAGCCCGTGACACGCCCATGGCTGTCCACGGTGAGGTGGCAGGCCAGCGCCGCCCGGTCTTCCCCCGCGCGCAGCGAACACATGTCCGACGACAGGGCATGGGGCAGCATCGGCACGACGAGGTCGGGGAAATAGACGCTGTTCCCGCGCCGCCGCGCCTCCCGGTCCAGCGCGCCGCCGGGCCGGACATAAAAGCTGACGTCGGCGATGGCGACGATCGCCTTGAACCCGCCCGCATTGGCCGGATCGTCGTCGGGCGCGGCCCAGACCGCATCGTCAAAGTCGCGCGCATCGACCGGATCGATGGCGACGATGGGCAGGTCGCGCAGGTCTTCGCGCGCGTCGGTTTCCAGCGGCAGTTCATGGACGCGCGCTGCCTCCGCCTCCGTCTCCTCCGCGAACACATTGGGGATGCCATATTTATGGATGGCGATGAGGCTGAACGAGCGCGCCTGAAACGGATCGCCCAAAATGGTCGTCACGCGTGCGGAAATGCGTGGTGGCCGCCCCGTCGCCTCGGCCAGCACCAGGTCGCCCGGCTTCGCATCGCCCGCGTCGCTGACCCGCGTGTCGTTGCGGATACGCTTGTCGACGGGACGCAGCACCAGCGCGCCGTCCTCCCCCTTGTGCAGCACGCCCAGCAGAGCCTCCACCCCGGCGGCGAGTTTCTTCATCGGGTGGGCGACCATGCCACTGCCCGCCTCCTCCGTCCGCGCAAGGATGCGGTCGCCTATGCCGAGCGTTCCCCGGCGCCCCCGTTCCAGCACGCGCAATTTCGGCGGGGGCAAGCCCTCCGCCTCCCATCGTTCCGGCACGGCGACGGGCACGCCGCCCTCGATCGCGACGATGCGCAGCACCGTCACCTTGGGCACGCCGCCCATTTTGTGGAAGGCGCGGGCGGGACCGATGTCCAGCAAGCCCTCGTCCGACATGTCCTTGAGGAGTCCCTTGAGCAGGATTTTATCCTGCCCGTGCAGACCAAATGCCTTGGCGATCTCCCGCTTGCCCACCGGCGTCTGCGAATTGGTGATGAACTCGACCACGGCGTCGCGCGATGGCATGCCGGGCTGGATCCGGGGACCGCGCGGGGGCTTTCCGGCCTTGGAATGGGATTTGGGGCCGGAGCTGGGATGTTTAGGGGGCATTCACGCGGTATAGGGCCGCCCTGCCCCGCGTGGCAAAGACTTAGAGTGATTTCGAGGCAGCTGGAACAGCTGCCGACTCGGAAATCGCGGCAAACACCAGATAAACTAGTCCGTTTCGCGCGCGATATAGACGCGGTTGCGGCCATGTTCCTTGGCCAGATACAGCGCCCGGTCCGCCGCCTTGAGCGCCTCGCGCGGCTCCTCATAGCCAAAGACATCTGCGATGCCGCCGGAGAAAGTGACCTGATCCATGCGCTCGCCGGTCTTGCGGTCGACGAGGTTTCGTTCGGACATATCCTCTCGCGCGTCGTCCACGACCTTGGCAGCTTCCGCGACCGTGCGGCCCCGGAACAGCATGACGAATTCCTCGCCGCCATGACGGGCGACATGGCATTTGTCGTCGGACACGCGCGCCAGCAGTCCGGCCACGAATTTCAGCACGCGGTCGCCCGCGTCATGGCCGTGGGTGTCGTTGATCAACTTGAAATTATCGATATCGCAAAAGGCGACGCTCAGCGTTTCCTTCTGCTCCTGCGCAACGATCACCTCGTCGCGCAGCACAGCCTCGAACGCGCGGCGGTTGGGCAGGCCGGTCAGATGGTCCTGTTCCGCCGCCCGCCGCGCCGTTTCCAGATTCTTTTGCAGGAGCCGCGTCTGCTGCTGTCCGTCGCGCAGGCGCCCTTCGACGTCGCGCGTATGTTCGATCATCGTGCGCGTGACGGCGATCAGCTTGGCGATCACCTCGCTGCCATTGCCGCTCGCCAGTTCATGCGCCTCCCGCTGGAGGGCGGCGCCATAATCCTTGGCCGATGTGCTGCTCTGGTCGGCGATGCTGGTCAGCACCTCGACATTGGCCTCCACCTGATCCAGCATCTCGGCCAGATCGTCGGGCGAAATATCGTTGACGCCATGTTCCGCGATGATGCTTTCGGCCAGGCCGTTGGTCAGCTTGCCCTTTTCGTGCAGGATCGCGCGCACGGCCTTCTCGATCTGCAGGTCGTTGCCGGTGATATAATCATGGGCAAGGCCGAAGTTCAGCGGCGTCAGGTCGAGGTCGTGCGCGAACAGGAACTGGCCGATGTCGTCATAGAGGCCACGGCGGCGCTCCTCGTCCCGGCGCATTCGGCCAGCAGCCTGCTCGCGCGGCGGAGCCGGAGCGGGTTCGGGAGCTGCGTCCCGGCCCAGAAGGCCAAGGCTCCATCTGGCGAGCTTCCCTCCCAGACCATCATCATTTGCCTGAACAGCGGACATTCTATTACTTCCCATCGCCCCGAGGCATTTTGTAACCCACGGCAGGTAAACCGCTCGTAAACATTGTCATTACGCAACAGGTTTTTGTTCCGGCTTGCTTCTGCAACGCTTTACCCCTATGTGGGCGCCGCGCGCATGGTGCTAAGACGGCGTGACCATCCCGCCTTGCTCATTTCGATTGAGCGGCTCGGATTACCCGGCATGCGCGACTGTAGAACGGACCTTCCCTTGTCACGCGGGTCGTTTCGATACTGAACCCAGGGGCGCATATGGCCAAGACCGCGCCCTCGCATGACGAGGACTCTCAATGACGGAATTTTCCACGCTCGGCCTCGCCGAGCCGGTGTTGAAGGCGCTTGCCGCCAAGAAATATGTGAACGCCACGCCGATTCAGGTGCAGGCCATCCCCCCGCTGATGGAAGGCCGCGACCTGTGCGGCATCGCGCAGACCGGCACGGGCAAGACGGCGGCCTTCGCGCTGCCCACGCTCCACTATCTCCATAACAACCCCGGCCCGCGCGCGTCCAAGTCGTGCCGCGTGCTGGTGCTGTCGCCCACGCGCGAACTGGCCGCGCAGATCGCGCAGAGCTTTCGCGATTATGGCCGTTTCATGCCCTTTACGGTGGAAGCGGTGTTCGGCGGCGTGCCGATCAATCGCCAGATCCAGAAGCTGCGTGAAGGCGCAGACATCGTCGTTGCCACGCCGGGCCGCCTGATCGACCTCGTCGACCAGCGCGCGCTGAGCCTGGCCGATGTCGAGGTGTTCGTGCTCGACGAAGCGGACCAGATGATGGACCTCGGCTTCATCCACGCCCTCAAGCGCATCACCAAGATGCTGCCGAAGCAGCGCCAGAGCCTGTTCTTCTCGGCCACCATGCCCAAGGCGATCAAGGATCTGTCGGCCCAGTTCATCACCGATCCGGTGACGGTCGAGGTCGCGCCGCAGTCCACCACGGCCGAGCGCGTGCGCCAGTTCGTGACCTTCGTGAACCAGAAGGAGAAGCAGGCGCTTCTCACTCTGACGTTGAAGGCGGAAACGATCGATCGCGCGCTGATCTTCACCCGCACCAAGCATGGCGCGGACCGGGTCGTGCGCTACCTGACCAGCGCAGGCGTGCCGTCGATGGCGATCCACGGCAACAAGAGCCAGGCGCAGCGCACCACCGCGCTGCAGGCCTTCCGTTCCGGCCAGATCAAGCTGCTGGTCGCGACCGACATCGCCGCGCGCGGCATCGACGTGCCGGGCGTCAGCCACGTCTTCAACTTCGAACTGCCCAATGTCGCGGAGCAATATGTCCACCGCATCGGCCGCACCGCGCGTGCGGGCGCGGACGGCATCTCGATCAGCTTCGTGGATGACGAGGAGCGCCCGTACCTCAAGGCCATTGAGAAGGCCACGCGCATGAAGTGCGAGATCGTGCCGCTGCCGGAGGACTTCCTGGCGAACGCCGCCAAGCTGCCCGCACCCGCCGCCGTGGAGCGCGGTCCGCGTCCGCAGCATCGCAAGGATGGCAATGGCGATGGCCGTCACCGTCATGGCGCCAAGCAGGGTCGCGGTGAAGGCCGCGGCGACGCGAACCGCCAGCCCGCAGCCGACGGCGAAAACCGCGCACGCCGCCCGCGTCGCCCCGGTAGCGGTGGCGGCCCATAGGTCGGCACGCACAAGGGCGCCGTGCAACGCACCGGCGGCACCGGCGGCGGCGGTCGTCCGCCGCGCTGAGGCCATCGGGCACCGTCAGGAACCGACGTTTTGAAAAAAGCCGCCAGCGTGAAAGCGTTGGCGGCTTTTTTTAGTCCTGCGATGCTCTGGGGGAGGGCCGCTGACTTCGGCCTGTCTGATGATGACCAGAGGC
>DASVNT010000112.1:0-9345 GCA_036383715.1 Sphingobium sp.
ACATGGGCAAAGCTGACCTGCTTCTTGCCGGTGCCCGCCACATCCTTGAAACTCATGCAGGTGTGGGCGAGGTGCGTGGTCGCCGCCACGTCCATGCCATGCCCGCCCAGCGTCTTGCCGCTGTCGAGGTCGAAACTCAGAATCATGCTGTCGTCATGCGGCGCGATGACGATGCCGTGGCGGCCCAGCACGTTCATGTCATACTTGATATTATGCCCGATCTTGAGGACCGAGGGGTCGCCCAGCACCGGGCGCAAGCGGTCGATCACCTGCTGCATGGGCAGTTGCGGCGGCTTTTCGCCGAACATGTCGTCGCTCGATACATGGGCGAGCGGAATATAGGCGGCCCGGCCCGGCGCGGTGGCGAGGCTGATGCCGACAAGGCCGGAGGTCACGCTGTCCAGCGCGTCCGTTTCCGTATCGATGGCAAGCAGACCGCCCTCATAAGCCTCCGCGATGATCGCATCGAGCGCCTCGATCGTCGTGATCGCCGGATAGGCCGCGCAATCGATAGGCGGCATTTCGGGCAGGGGCGGCAGGTCGGTGCGCGATTCGATCCGTTCGGAGACGGACGATGCTCCGGTCGTGCTGCCCGCGACCGCTGCCGGGGCGACGCCGCTGATCCGGGCGAGCAGCGTCTTGAACCCCTGATCCTCCAGAAATTCGCGCAAGGGTTCCGGCGGGATGCCGTCCAGTTTCAGCGAGTCCAGCGACTGCGGCAAGTCCATCTCGCAATGGAGCGCGACCAGCTTGCGCGACAGGCGGGCCATCTCCTCATTGGCGATCAGGTTTTCCTGCATCTTGGACTTCTTCATGCCAGGCGCTGCGGCCAGCACGGCGTCCAGATCGCCATATTCGGTGATGAGCTTCGACGCGGTCTTCGGCCCGATACCGGGGACGCCGGGGACGTTGTCGACGCTGTCGCCCATCAGCGCCAGCACGTCGCCCAGCTGCTCCGGCCGCACACCGAACTTGCCCAGCACATAGTCCGCGCCGCGCCGCTCGTTCTTCATCGTGTCGAGCATGTCCACGCCCGGCTGGATGAGCTGCATCAAATCCTTGTCTGACGAGACGATGGTGACGTTCCACCCCGCCTCCACCGCGCGGCAGGTGTAGGTGGCGATGATGTCGTCCGCCTCGAACCCCGCTTCCTCGATGCAGGGTAGCGAAAAGGCGCGGGTCGCGGTGCGGATCAGCGGAAATTGCGGGACCAGATCCTCCGGCGCGGGTGGGCGATGCGCCTTATACTGGTCATAGAGGTCGTTGCGGAACGTATGACTGCCCTTGTCCAGCACCACCGCCAGATGAGTCGGTCCGTCCGCCTTGTTCAGCGCATCGGCCAGCTTCCACAGCATCGCCGTATAGCCATAGACCGCGCCGACGTTCAGCCCCTCACGGTTGGTGAGAGGCGGGAGCTGATGATAGGCGCGGAAGATATATCCGCTGCCGTCGACGAGGTAGAGATGATTCTGGGTATCGGCCATGGCGGGGGCATAGCGCAGCCCGCGCCGCTGTGCCAGACAGGCGGCAACAGCATGAGGGAGCAGGCATGAGTTCCGACGAAATCGAAATGGTGGGTCACGGTTTCTTCTTCGAGGAACTGCCCCTTGGCCGCCGGTTCCGCACCCTTGGCCGGACGCTGTACGAGGCGGACCTGATGGCCTTCGTCCACTGCACCGGCTTTGGCGAAGTGCTGTTCACCAACAGCGAATTCGTGAAGGCGGAAAGCGACATCAAGGGACGGCTGGTGCCCGCCGCCATGATCTACAGCTTCATCGAGGGGCTGGTGCTGAACTACACGGGCCAGCACACCGGCTTTGCCTTTTTGAACGCGCAGATCGACGTGCACGGCCCGACCTTCGTCGGGGACACCATCCATGCGGTGTGCGAGGTAACGGAATCGCGCCGGTCGAAATCGAAGCCGGACCGCGGCATCGTGCGGACGAAGAACGAGGTCTTCAATCAGGATGGCAAGCTGGTCCTGACCTACACCCCCGCCCGCTGGATGAAAGCGCGTACGACGGGATAGGGATTGTGCAGGGCGAGCCATCTGCGTCATCCCGGATCAAGTCATGGGTAACGCAGGCATGTCGGCTGGTTTTGACCAGTGTTGGACGTTCACCTCAGCCCCTCTCCCGCCTTCGCGGGAGAGGGAGGGGCCCGCAGCCGTGAGGCTGTGGGAGGGTGAGGGTCTTGCTTACTTCTAGCGGCTCGCGGCTTCTCAAGAAGAAGACCCTCACCCAACCTTCAAGAGAGACACGTGTCTCTCTTGAACCCGCGAAAGCGGGAGAGGGCTAAGAGGCGGGCCGTCCGCTGCCCAACAAAAAAGGCGCGGCCTCCGCGACCGCGCCTTTTTCCCGTTCCTGCTGCCGGATCTTCAGCCGACGAAAGACTTCAACCGGCCGTTGATGATCTCTTCCGCCTCATCGACGATGCGCTTGATGAGTTCGGCGCTGGTCGGCACGTCATGGATCAGGCCCTGCACCTGTCCAGCCCAGACCAGCCCCGCGTCGAGGTCGCCGGTTTCCAGCGCGACGCGGCCCTTGGCGCCCGATACGAACGGCTGGATGTCGGTGAACACGGCGTCGTGGCGCGCGCTGATCTCCACCACCTTGTCGGAGATGCTGTTCTTGCCGACGCGGCCCGTGTTCTTGAACTTGCGGAAGATCAGGTTGGTCGCCCGCTCGTCGTTCGCCACGATGAACTGCTTCACATTCTCGTGGATCGGCGCTTCCTTGGTGGCGCAGAAGCGCGTGCCCATGTTGACGCCCTCCGCACCCAGCGCCAGCGCGGCGACGAGGCCGCGACCGTCGCCGAAACCACCGGACGCCAGCATCGGCACCTTGATCTGGTCGGCGGCAGCCGGGATCAGGATCAGGCCGGGAATATCATCCTCGCCCGGATGGCCCGCGCATTCGAACCCATCGATCGAGATCACGTCCACGCCCATCTTCACGGCGGACACGCCATGGCGGACGGCAGTGCACTTGTGCAGGACGATGATGCCATGCGCCTTGAAATCGTCGACATGCTCTTGCGGCTTGTGACCCGCCGTCTCGACGATCTTGATCCCGCTATCGATGATCGCCTTACGATATTCGGCATAGGGCGGTGGGCTGACCGACGGCAGGATGGTGAGGTTCACACCGAACGGCTTGTCGGTCATGGTCCGGCACCGCTCGATCTCACGGCGCAGGTCGTCCGGCGTCGGCTGGGTGAGCGCCGTCAGGATGCCGAGGCCGCCCGCATTCGACACCGCCGCCGCCAATTCGGCCCGGCCAACCCACATCATGCCGCCCTGCACGATGGGCGCCTCGATACCCAGAAGTTCCGTGATCCGCGTCTTGATTGCCATTTGCTCTATTCCTTCCCCGACCGCCCTTGAGCAGTTATTCCGTCCGTTCAGCCCCGCCCGTTCAGGCGCTTAGCGATGCACCCAGTTCGCCGGGCGCTTCTCGACGAAGGCGGACATGCCTTCCTTCTTATCCTGCGTGCCGACCAGAATCTGGAACAGGCGGCGTTCGTTGTAGAGGCCCTGCGTCAGGGTGCTCTCGAACGCCATGTCGACCATTTCCTTGTTGATCATCGCGGCCATCTGCCCCTTGCCGGCGATGACGGCGGCGGCCTTCAGCGCCTCGGTCAACAGGTCGGCGGCGGGCACGACACGCGCGACCAGGCCCGCGCTCTCCGCCTCGACCGCGCCCATGTTGCGGCCCGTCAGACACAGGTCCATCGCCTTGGCCTTGCCCACTGCGCGCACCAGACGCTGCGTGCCGCCCATGCCGGGCGCGACGCCCAGATTGATCTCCGGCTGGCCGAATTTGGCCGTGTCGGCGGCGATGATGAAGTCCGCCATCATCGCCAGTTCGCAGCCGCCGCCCAGCGCAAAGCCCGCGACCGCCGCGATCCACGGCTTGCGCGTCGCGCACACCCGCGTCTGCCATTCGGAGAAAAATTCCTCCAGATAGAAGTCGGCGGCTTCCTTCTCGACCATTTCCTTGATGTCCGCGCCCGCCGCGAACGCCTTTTCGCTGCCCGTGATGACGAGGCAACGCTGGCTCTTGTCCGCGTCATAGTCGGCTAGCGCGTCGCCCAGTTCCTTCAGAACCTGGCCGTTCAGCGCATTGAGCGCCTGCGGCCGGTTGAGCGTGACCAGCGTGACGGCGTCGTCGCGCTTTTCGACGAGGATGGTTTCATAGCTCATGTCAGTCTCTCTTCCCTGCCGTTACAGCATCTCGATTATGGTGACGTTGGCGATGCCGCCGCCCTCGCACATGGTCTGGAGGCCCCATTTCCCGCCCCGCGCGCGCAGGGCGTGGGTCATGGTCGCCATCAACTTCGTACCGGAAGCGCCGAGCGGATGGCCCAGCGCGATGGCGCCGCCGTTGACATTCGTCTTGTCCGGGTCGGCACCCGTGGCCTTCAACCAGGCCATGGGGATGCAGGCGAACGCCTCGTTCACCTCGAACAGGTCGATGTCGGCGAGCGTCAGGCCCGCACGCTCCAGCGCCCTTGCTGTCGCGCGGATCGGTTCCTCCAGCATCACGACGGGATCGCCCGCCGTGACGGTCAGATTGTGGATGCGCGCCATGGGGGTGAGGTTGTGCGCCTTCAAAGCACGTTCGTTGACGATCAGGGCCGCCGATGCGCCATCGGTCATCTGGCTGGCATTGGCGGCAGTCAGGCTGCCACCCTCGGCCAATGTCTTGACGCCTGCCATGCCTTCCATGGAGGCGTCATAGCGTATGCCTTCGTCACGGTCGAAGGGGCCATTTCCCGTCAATACAGGGACGATCTCGCCGCGAAAGGCGCCTGCCTGCGTCGCGGCGGCGGCGCGCTGGTGGCTGCGCAGCGCATAGGCGTCCATATCCTCGCGGGTGAAGCCATATTTGTCCGCGATCCTCTGCGCGCCGACGAACTGGCTGAATTCGGTGACGCCATAGCGTTTCTGGATCGAGGCAGGCCATGGACCAACACCGATGCCCGCCTGCCCATGCAGCGTGAAATTCGACATCATCGGCACGCGCGTCATGCTTTCCGCACCGGCGGCGATGACCATATCCTGCGTGCCGGACATCACGGCCTGCGCGGCGAACTGGATCGCCTGTTGCGAGGAACCGCATTGCCGGTCGATGGTGACGGCGGGAACCGTATCGGGCAGGCTGGACGCCAGCACCATGGAGCGAGCGAAGGCAAAGGCCTGCTCCCCCGCCTGCGTCACGCAGCCCGCGATGACATCCTCCACTGCAGCCGGATCGATACCCGTACGGGCGATCAGCGCGTCGAGGACGGTCGCGCCAAGGTCAGCCGGATGAACGCCCGCCAGCGCGCCCTTGCGCTTGCCGCCGGCGGTCCTGAGCACATCGACAATATAGGCTTCGCCCATGGCTGTTCTCCTTGGCTGCGGGGGTATCGTTTTTCGCCCGCGCCCCAAAAGGCGCGGGCGATCCTCTCAACAGGTCAGCGGGGCGCCATGCGGATGGCGCCGTCGAGGCGGATGACCTCGCCGTTCAGCATCGGGTTGCGCACGATGCTTTCCACCAGCTGCGCATATTCGGCAGGCTTGCCGAGGCGGCTGGGATGCGGAACCTGCGCGCCGAGGGCGTCCTGCACCGTCTGCGGGAAGGATTCCAGCATCGGCGTCAGGAAGATGCCGGGCGCGATGGTCATCACGCGGATTTTGTGGCTCGCCAGATCGCGCGCGACGGGGAGGGTCATGCCGACCACGCCGCCCTTGGACGCGGCATAGGCCGCCTGACCGATTTGACCGTCATAGGCCGCGACCGACGCCGTGTTGACGATCACGCCCTTCTCGCCGTCGATCTCCTCGGCAGCGGCGGCACGCGCCGCGAATTTCGAGATGACGTTGAACGTGCCGATCAGGTTGACCGTGATGGTCTTGGCAAAGGTATCGAGCGGATGCGGCGCATTTTCCTTGCCGACCGTCTTCACGGCGGGCGCGATGCCTGCGCAGTTGACGAGGATGCGGGCGGTGCCATGCGCGGCCTCTGCGGCGGCGATGCCTTCCGCGACGCTGGCGTCGTCGGCGACATTCACCTTGACGAACAGGCCGCCGATTTCCTTGGCCTTGGCCTCGCCCAGTTCTTCGTTGAGGTCGAAGATCGCGACTTTCGCGCCCTGCTCCGCCAGCTTCTTCGCGGTCGCATTGCCGAGGCCCGACGCACCGCCGGTGACAATCGCGGCTACACCCTTGATTTCCATCTGTTCCTGCTCCTGGAGATTAAGTCCGCCCCCGGCTCAAGACCGGGGACGGCATAGGGTCGATCAGACCAGCTCGACCGCGACGGCCGTCGCTTCGCCGCCGCCGATGCAGAGGCTGGCGACGCCGCGCTTCAGGCCGCGGTTCTCCAACGCGCCCAGCAGGGTCGCCATGATGCGCGCGCCGGATGCACCGATGGGGTGGCCCAGCGCCGTCGCGCCGCCGTTGACGTTCAGCTTTTCGACGGGGATGTTCAGTTCCTTCATCGCAATCATCGCGACGACTGCGAAGGCTTCGTTGACCTCGAACAGGTCGACGTCGTCCACAGTCCAGCCCGCCTTGGCCAGCAGCTTCTGCATGGCGGGGACCGGGGCGGAGGTGAACTTCGACGGCTCATGCGCGTGACCGGCGGTGGCGACGACCTTTGCGATGATCGGCAGGCCCAGCTTCTCGGCAACCGACTGGCGCGTCATGACCAGCGCCGCGGCGCCGTCCGAGATGGACGAGGCGTTGGCGGCGGTGACGGTGCCATCCTTGACGAAGGCGGGCTTCAGGCCGGGGATCTTTTCCGGCATCGCCTTGCCCGGCTGCTCGTCGATCTCAACGAGCGTGTCACCCTTGCGACCGGCGACGGTGACAGGCGTGATCTCCTTGACGAAGGCGCCGCTGGCGATCGCGTCCTTGGCACGGCTCAGCGAACGCAGCGCATAGTCATCCTGATCCTGACGCGTGAACTGATAGTCGCGCACCGCGTCCTCCGCGAACACGCCCATCGCCTTGCCGCGATCATAGGCGTCCTCAAGGCCGTCCATCATCATCGTGTCGATGATCGTGTCATGGCCCATCTTGGCCCCGGCGCGATGCTTGGGCAGTGCATAGGGGGCGTTGGTCATGCTTTCCATGCCGCCTGCGATGGCGATGTCGATGGAGCCTGCGGCCAGCGCATCATAGGCCATGATCGCGGCCTGCATGCCCGAACCGCACATCTTGTTGATCGTGGTCGCCTCGACCGACTTGGGCAGGCCAGCGCCCAGAGCGGCCTGACGGGCAGGCGCCTGACCCAGACCGGCGGGCAGCACGCAGCCCATGTAGATACGTTCGATGGCGTCGGGCGCGACGCCAGCACGCTCCACGGCGGCCTTTACGGCGACGGCGCCCAGTTCCGGCGAGGTGACGCCGGTAAGCGCACCCTGGAACCCGCCCATGGGGGTACGGGCGTAGCTGGCAATGACGACAGGATCGGTGGACATGGCACTGTACCTCGCTTCAGCGCGCCGGGCAGAGGCCCTGCGCTGGTGGTTTTCCGGGCGCGACCCTCTCCGGGCCGGGCATGGAGGTGGATAGATCCGTCAACGGGAATCGGCCCGCCCGTAATCTCTTTACTCGTGAGTAGACATGTGGTTCTCGAACTGTCAAGATCAAGCCCATGCCTCGCCCTGTAAATACCGGATCTCCGTTTCTGGACAATGACGCCCGCGCGGAGCTTCGCGCCCGCAAGCGTGATGCCATATTGGAAGCGGCCGTGCGCATGTTCAACGATCGCGGCTATCATGCGACATCGCTGGACGATGTGGCGGCACAGCTCGGCGTGTCCAAGCCGCTGGTCTATCATTATCTCGGCACCAAGGAGCAGGTGCTGCTCCAGTGCATGCAGCGCGGGCTGACCGAATTGCAGGCCGCTTTCGATGTGGCGCAAGCGCAGCCGGGCACGGGCCTCGACCGGTTGCGGCGCTATCTGGTCGGCTATGCGCAGGTGAATATGGCGGATTTCGGTCGCTGCGTGATCCGCACGGGCGACGAGGTGCTGTCACCGGAAAACCGTGCCCTGTTCCGCGCGGACAAGCGCAAGATCGACGGCCATTTCCGCGCCCTGCTCGCCAGGGCGATGGAGGATGGTTCGGCGGACGTGGCCGATGTGCGCTTTGCGACATTTGCCATTGCCGGTGCGCTCAACTGGCCAGCACGCTGGCACAAGCAGGATGGCGCGCAATCCTCGGCGGACATCGCGGAGGAACTGGCCCGCTTCCTGATCGACGGATTGAAACCGCGCTAAAAAGAAACCGGCGGCGCCGTTGGGCACCGCCGGCATAATCCGTTCAGGCAGACTGCAGGTTCACTGCGGACTGCTTGCCCTTCTTGTCGGGCTGCAGCTCGTAAGAGATGCGCTGGTTCTGCTCCAGCGTGCCAAGGCCTGCACGTTCCACCGCGGTGATGTGCACGAAGGCGTCGCCGCTGCCATCTTCCGGCGCGATGAAGCCATAACCCTTGTCTGCGTTGAAGAATTTCACTGTGCCGATGGGCATGGGTATTTCCTTAGTCTTTCACCTCACCCTGTTGGCGGGGCGACGGGCCGGAAAAGACTATGACATGCACTCCATCCAGCCCGGCCGGAGCGCACGAAAGCGGTGGGATCAGATAAACGGCGTGGGCGTGCGCGCGATGAACAACCCCGAACGGACCACCGGTCCGTTGATGACCTGCGTCTTCATCCGGCGACGAAGTTCGTCAGCCTGTCCCATGGTGTCGAGGACGACGCGTGTGCCCCCGGAATCCAGCGCCTCGATCGTCGAAATGCCGATCTTGTGCTGTTCGCACAGGGCCATCACCGCATCGCTCGCTGCGGTGAGATTAACGGCGCGGCTCAAGAAGCCGATCCGATAAGGACGCAATGGGGAAAATTGTTGAGGACATTCATTGAAAACGCTCCCGTCAGCAAGCGGGAGCCCAAAATAGTCTCTCAGTTACAACGAACGCTTGCGGCGGATTTCGTTGCAATAGGCGCGCCCTAGCACAGCCGCGTGAGTCTGTCGCATCTTAATTGGCCAGCACGGGATCAAGCGGACGACAGGAAGAAGGAAAGGCAGGCAGGGGCCGGACAGCCTCTGCCTGCTCCCTGTTCAGGCGTCGGTCTTTGGCACGATACCGGTGATACGAATGCCGGAGTCGGGCACCTTGTAGCGGCGGTTGAGGGCGATGAGGACGGAGGTCAGCGCCTCCGACACGACCGAATTGGCGAGCACGCCCGCATTCCATGCGCCCAGGCCGATTTCCTTGGCGAGGCCCACGACATAATCCGCCGCCGCCGCATCGTCCGCGCAGACCAGCACGTCGCAGTCGATCGTCTC
>DASVNT010000113.1:0-38346 GCA_036383715.1 Sphingobium sp.
GCAGTTCAGCCAGGAACTGCGTCTGGCATCCAACGGTTCGAACAAGCTCGATTACACCTTCGGCGCTTTCTTCTTCCATCAGGTCATCAATACGCAGGGGTCGCAGGTTCAGGGCGTGGCGGCGAGCCGCTGGCTGCTGTCGGGCAATGACGCCAACAATCCCAACGTCCTCAACGGTCTGACCAGCACCAACAAGATCCGCTTCACCAATCAGAGCGCGGCCCTGTACGGCAAGCTGAACTGGGCTGTTTCGGACAAGCTGCATGTGCAGCCCGGCCTTCGCGTAAACTATGACAAGAAATCCGGCTTCTATGAAGCCATCGTCAGCATCGCCAACAGCCAGTATAATTTCGTTGCGACCGCCGACAATGTGCAGTCGCTGTTCAACGCCACGGCTCCTGGCAGTGCTGCGCGGACGACGTTCCAGAACCAGATCAACACGCTGGCGCCCCAGCGATATTCGCCGGAGTTTAGCGATTGGAACATCTCGGGCGACGTCAATGTCTCCTATGACTTCAGCCGGGACATCCATGGCTATGCCACCTATGCACGCAGCTTCAAGTCGGGCGGTATCAACCTTTCCGGCCTGCCGCTGAACTCCACCAGCACAGGCGTCGATCTGACGACCCAGACGGTGAAGCCGGAGCAGGTCAATCACTATGAAATCGGCCTGAAGACGCAGTTCCTGGATCGCAGGCTGACCGTCAATCTGTCGGGATACTGGACGGACATCAGCGACTATCAGGCGACCGTCAACAACAACGCCATCAACGTGATCCGTGGCTATCTCGCCAATGCGGGCAAGGTGCGGGTGCGCGGTTTCGAGTTCGACAGTTCCTTCCGTCCCAGCGAGCGTTTGAACCTGTACGCCAACGGCAGCTATACCGATGCCAAGTACAAGAGCTTCACCAACGCGCCCTGTCCGCCGGAACTGGCCGGCGGTTCGGCTCCCACCCTCGGTCAGGCGACCAGCCCGGCCGGGACGAATGGGCCTAATGGAACTGCCGGTATCAGCCCTTCCGCTTGCGATATTTCCGGTCAGGTTCTGCCGGGCGTGTCCAAATGGGCCTTCTCCTTCGGCGGCGAAGCGAACCTGCCGGTTGGCGCGGGTGAGGGTGAACTCTTCTTCGGCTATGACGGCAGCTATCGGACGCGCTTCTCGTCCAATCCCTCTCCGTCTGCCTATATGTGGATCAACGGCTATTCGCTGTCGAACTTCCGCCTCGGCTATCGCGAGGGATCGAAGTTCAGCATCTTTGGCTGGGTCCGCAATGCCTTCGACCATAATTACTATGAGCTTCTCCAGACCCAGTCGGGCAGCACCGGCCTGATCGTCGGTCAGCCCGGCGATCCCCGCACCTGGGGCCTGACGGTCAAGACCAGCTTCTAAAAAACTCTCCTCTCCCACCCGATGGGGAGCCTACCGGCCCCGGAACGCGCCTTGCCCCCTGTGGCAGCGTTCCGGGGCCGGACTATTTGGGGTTACAGACGCTTCTTCAAACCGCTTGCGCAATGGGTGATGTTGCGAGCATATCGGGCCCGGTTCAAAATCGGCCCGGTTGCCGCGCTTTCCAGCGGCGCCTCATGCTGAAAACAGAAAAGATCGAGGCTGGTCCCGAGATGTGCTTCGTCGTCAGGTTGCGTCAAACAGCATTGCCGGCGCGCCTGCCATGAAGGCCGTGATCCTCGCCGGAGGCTTCGGGTCGCGCCTCTCCGAAGAAACCATCGTCCGGCCCAAGCCGCTGGTGGAGATCGGGGAAAAGCCGATCCTGTGGCACATCATGAACATCTACGCCCATCATGGCGTCCGCGACTTCATCATATGTGCCGGATACAAGGGCTATATGATCAAGGAGTATTTCTCCAACCTGTTCGTGCATCACAATGATATCACCGTCGACCTGTCCACGGGCACCATCGAACATCACAGTGCCGCGCAGGTGAACTGGCGCGTGACGGTGGTCGATACGGGCATCCAGTCGATGACGGGCGGGCGCCTGCGCCGCATCAGGCCCTATCTCGATCCTGGCGAGCCGTTCTGCATGACCTATGGCGATGGCCTGGGCGACATCGACATAAGTGCGGAGATCGCGTTCCACCGGGACCATGGCCTGAAGGCGACGATGTGCGCGGTCGTGCCGCCCGGTCGCTTCGGCATCGCCAATATCCGCAACGGGCGGGTGACGTCCTTCGTGGAGAAGCCGAGCGTTAGCAACCAGCGGATCAACGGCGGCTTCTTCGTCCTCGATCCGTCCGTCCTCGACCTGATCGACGATGACGGGACGGTGTGGGAAGTCGGGCCTTTGCAGAAACTGGCGGCGGCCCGGCAACTGGCGGCATGGGAGCATGACGGCTTCTGGCAGCCGATGGATACGCTGCGCGAAAAGGCGCAGTTCGAGGAATTGTGGAACAGCGGCAATGCGCCGTGGAAGATATGGGCCTGACGGATTTCTGGCGCGGGCGCCGTGTTGTCCTGACCGGGCATAGCGGGTTCAAGGGCGCGTGGCTGTCGCTGTGGCTCGAACGGCTGGGGGCGAGCGTTTCGGCGGTCGCGTTGCCGCCGCAGACGTCGCCGTCGCTCTACGCCCTTCTCTCGCCGTGGCGCGATGCCGACCACCACTTTGGCGACATTCGCGACGCGGCGGCGCTGGCGGCGCAGATGCAGGCGTTCGCACCGGAAATCGTGATCCACATGGCGGCGCAGGCGCTGGTGCGACCCTCCTATGACGATCCGGCGGAGACGTTTTCGAGCAATGTCATGGGCACGGTCAGCCTGCTCGACGCGGTGCGGCAGGCCCCGTCGGTGCGGGCCGTGCTGGTCGTCACATCGGACAAGGTCTATGCCAATGACGGCCGCGGCCACGCCTTCGCCGAGAGTGACCCGCTGGGCGGCGCTGACCCGTATAGCGCGTCCAAGGCCTGCACCGAGATTGTCTGCCGCAGCTATGCCAAAAGCTTCCTGCGGGACCGGGGCGTCGCGCTGGCCACTGCGCGCGCGGGCAATGTGATCGGTGGCGGCGACTGGGCCACGGATAGATTGGTGCCCGATTTCGTCCGCGCGCTGGAGGCGGGGCAACCCGTCCGGTTGCGCTACCCGGACGCCGTGCGGCCATGGCAGCATGTGCTGGAACCGCTCGCCGGCTATCTCGCCTTTGCGGAGGCGCTGGTGAGGACGGGGGGCGAGGGGGTGCCTGATGCCCTGAACTTCGGTCCCGATCCGCAGGCATTTGCTACCGTGGCCGAACTGGCGGAGGAACTGGGCCAAGCCTTTGGCGTGGCGCATGCGTGGGAGCGCGCGCCGGGCGTATGGCAGGCGGAGGCGCCCGTGCTGACCCTCTCATCCGCGCTTGCGGGCGACGTGCTGGACTGGCATCCGCGTCTCGACCGGGGGCGGACGATCGAATGGACCGCCGCATGGTACAAGGCCTATCGCGACGGGACGAACATGCGGGATTTCACTCTCCACCAGATTGCAGCCTATGAAGAGGCGATGGCGTGACGGCGCGCCTGTGCCGTTTTTGCGATGCGCCGGTCGAGCAGGCCTTTGTCGATCTCGGCTCCATGCCGCTCGCGAACGCCTATCTGACCGCGCAACAACTGACCCGGCCGGAGCCGAGCTATCCGCTGCGCGCGTTCGTCTGCGAGCAGTGCTGGCTGGTGCAGGCGGACAGTTTCGTGCCGCCGGAGGATATCTTCAGCGACTATGCCTATTTCTCCTCCTACAGCGACAGCTGGGTGGAGCACGCCCGGCGCTTTACCGACATGGCGCAGGCGCGTTTCGGGCTGGGCGCGGCATCGCGGGTGATCGAGGTTGCGAGCAACGACGGCTATCTGCTCCGGCATTTCGTCGCGGCAGGCGTGCCGGTGCTTGGCATCGAGCCAGCAGCCAATGTCGCGGAGGCAGCGCGGGCCATCGGCGTGCCGACGGAGGCGCGCTTTTTCGGGCGTGAGGCGGCGGCGGATCTGGTGGCGCGCGGGCTGTCCGCCGATCTGGTCGTGGGCAACAATGTGCTGGCCCATGTCCCCGACATCAATGATTTCGTCGGCGGGCTGGCGGCTGTCCTGAAACCCGATGGTGTCGTCAGCGTCGAGTTCCCGCACCTGCTCCGACTGATCGAAGGGGTGCAGTTCGACACCATTTATCACGAGCATTTCTACTATCTCTCGCTGCTCGCGGTCGAACGGGTCTTTGCCGCCCATGGCCTGCGCGTCTTCGACGTGGAGCAACTTCCGACCCATGGCGGCAGCCTGCGCGTGCTGGCCTGCCGCGCGGGATCGGATGCGCAGCAAACGGGAGCGGGAGTGGCGCAGGTCCGCGCGGAGGAGGCCGCCGCCGGTCTGGACCGGGTGGATATTTATGCGGGTTTTCAGGGGCAGGTGGCGCCCATTCGCGAAGCCTTGCGCAGATTCCTCGCTGACGCCGCCGCGCGCAACCAGACCGTCGCCGCCTATGGCGCGGCGGCCAAGGGCAACACATTGCTCAATTTCAGCGGGGTCGGCGCGGATAGCATTCCCTATGTCGTGGACCGCAGCCCGGCCAAACAGGGGCATTTCCTGCCGGGCAGCCATGTGCCGATTTTCGCGCCCGACCGGATCGCGGAGACGCGCCCCGATTATGTGCTGATCCTGCCGTGGAATATCCGGGACGAGGTGATGGCGTCGATGGCGCATGTCCGCGACTGGGGCGGGCGCTTCGTCGTCGCCGTGCCGGAACTGACGGTCCTGCCATGAAATTCCTGCCCACCGCCGTGGCGGGCGCCTTTGCCATCGAAGTGGAGCCGGTGGCGGACGAGCGCGGCCTCTTCGCCCGGACCTTTTGCGCGGAGACGTTCGCGGCGCAGGGCCTCGTATCCGTCTGGCCGCAGTGCAATATCTCCACCAACACCCGGCGCGGCACGCTGCGCGGCCTGCATTATCAGGCTGATCCGGCACCGGAGGCGAAGCTGGTGCGCGCCACGCGGGGCCGTGTGTTCGACGTGGCGCTGGACCTGCGCCCGGCCTCGCCCAGCTATCTGCAATGGGCGTCGGTCGAACTGGATGCGGCCCGGCACAACGCTTTCTACATACCGGCGGGCTGTGCCCATGGCTTCCTGACGCTGGAGGAGGATTGCACGCTTTTCTACCAGATGTCGGCGGTCTATGTGGCCGACCTTGCGCGCGCAGTGCGCTGGGACGATCCGGCTTTCGGCATCACCTGGCCGTTCGTGCCGGACGTCATCAGTGCGCGGGATGCGGCCTGCCCGAATTATAGTGAGGAGAAGGTCCGTTGACCGACATAAAGCTCAGCATCTGCATCCCGACCTATAATCGCGCGGCCTATCTGCGCACTGCGCTGGAATGCCTGGCGGGGGCCGATTTCAGCTTCCCTTATGAGATCGTCATCTCCGACAATGCCTCACCCGACGATACGGAGGCGGTGGTACGCACGTTCATCGACCGGGGGCTGCCGATCAATTACCTGCGCATGCCGGAGAATGCGGGTGCGGCGATCAACCTGACCAACGCGATCCAGCATGCCGTCGGCCAGTATATGATCTATCAGGGCGACGACGACCTGCTGATCCCCGAAGGGATCGAGGCGGCGGTCGCGCATCTCGACGCCAATCCCGATGTCACCGTCTGTCAGGCGCCCTGGTATCTGTATAACGAGGTGGAGGATGTCGATGTGAAGACATTCTACCATCTCGACGCTGACAGGACATTCGAGCGGCAGGATTTCCTCGGCGTGTTCGAGTTCCTGTTCGAAGGCCATGTCTTCCCGGAAATCGCCATCTACCGCATGTCCACCGCCCGCGTCGCCATCGTGCCGCGCTATTTCTGTTTCTGGCCCTTTTCCTATCTCGCGCATTTTCTGGACGAGGGGGCTGTGACCTTCCTCAAGCAGCCCTTCTACCGCTCCGTGACGGTGTCGAAGATCGCCGCGTCCCGCGACCAACTGGGGTTCGAGGATGTGATGACATCCTGGGACATGTATCGCGGCGGCCTGGAATATTTCCTGCATATCGGCGCGCAGCGCGGCAAGCTGAGCACGACGGAGGAGGCGCGCGCCGTCTATGACCGGATGTGCAAGATCTTCACGGTCATCCGCATGTCGGTCGCCATCCGTTTCTGGGTCGCGCGCAATGACTTTATCCGCGCCTATGAACTGTACACGCGCATGGCGATCGCGGGGCATGGCGACTATCCGGGCGTGGCGGAACTGCGCCCGCATTTCCCGGTGATGGTCGGGCTTCAGACGCTGGCGTACAAAGTCAATGCGGTGCCGGAGATCGACTATCTGATCCTGAGCGACATGGCCGATGCCGACCATATCGGCGGCCTGCTCCGCGACGTCGGCCTGCGTGCGGAGATCGCGATCGTCAGCGATGGCGCGTCGCACGATCCCGCGCTGGCAGACAGGACGGCGATCCTCGTCACCAGTGAAGCCCGGCAGGCGGAGTTCATCGACCGCGGCTATCGCCCCGGCTTCATCTTCCACGAGGGTGAACTTACCCGGTTCGTGCTGAGCTGAGCCTTTCCCCGGCGAGGTCGCGCAACGCATTGTCGTCGGGGAAGCACTGGAGGAAATGGGCGAGGCTACCCTTGCGGGCGGCGCCGGGTTGAGCGGTGGCGACTGTCTCTCCCTGCGTGGACAGGAACCAGTCGGCGGGAGTCGTACCCAGCAGGGCGGGGTAGTCCAGCGTCCGCTTTTCGGTCCGGAGCAGGGAGCGGTATAGCGCGGCGAAGTCGTCGGCGCTCTGCCGCGCGCTATGGGTGACCGAGACGGCCTCCACAGCATTGCGCGCTATGGCGCGTAGCTCGGCGGGATGCTCCACCATCCAGCGCAGCCGCTCTGCCGCAGCATCGACGCTGCTTTCGATAAAGCCGGTGCGGCCATGGTCGACAATCGCGCATTCGGCGGGATTGGCGAAGACGAGCGGCACGCAGCCCAGCGACATGGCTTCGATCAGCGCATTTTCCGCCGTGCCGAAATGATGGGGCTGGAGGAGGTAGAGGAAGAGGCCCACCCCGCGCAGCGCCGCCTGCGGATCGTCGGCATGACCCCGAAAGCGCACGGCATCGGGGCGCTCCATCGCCGCCGCGCGGGCGAGAACCTCGCTGTCCGCATCGACGGCGCCCCAGATCGACACGGGCCGGTCCAGCCCTGCGCGGTCCACCACCGCAAAGAAATCCGGGCTGAGCTTGCTGAAATCGACCGTGCCCAGATAGGCGACGTCGCGGGCGCCGGTGTCGGGTGCCCGCGCGGCCTCGAAACCGAAGCCGCTGTTGATGACGCCCAGCCGCGCCCGGTCCTGTGGCGTCAACGCCTGCACGGACGGTGCATCCAGCGAGCAGGGGGAGGTGAACAGGAAGCGATGCGGCGCGGTCAGCAGGCCCGCCGGGATGAACGGCGCGAACAGGCCGGAGATATGCGACCAAAGGATCGTCCGGCTGGCGGGCAGGTCGAAGCGGGACAGGCACTCATACAGGCGGGGATGATTCCACCATTCGATCTGGACAATGTCCGCCCCGGCAACCCGCCGCTGAACATGGGCGGCATCCTGCACCACGTCGACCGTCGCGCCCGCCGCGCGGATCGCGTCGACGTAACGGGTGTCGCGTGGCGGTTCGAGCAACAGATAGTGCCGCTCCACATCCGGTCCGTCCTGGGCGCACAGCGCGCCATGGGCCTTGCCCACGCCGCCGCCGAGATGGGCCGTGATATGGACGATCCTCATTCCGCGGCGAGCGGACCGACTGTCCTGATACCGCCCGGTGCCGCGACCGACGGATCGATGGAGACAAGGGTCTTGAACTTGTCCAGCAACATCGGGCGGAACGGATCGACATTGTCGGGCAGGCAGTGGGTCAACTGCCCGCAGCTGTTGCAGGTGCCATTCTCGCACCGCCGTCCTTCGAGATGCTGGAGGCGCAGCGCGTTCATCTTGTCGCCGTGCCAGATGGACTTCATCGACTGGATGCGGGCATCGCCGATGATGATCTTGCGGCCCCAGTCGAGGAAGCAGGAACTGACGAGGCCGTCGGCGTTCACCGAATAGCTGTAGAAGATATAGGGGCAGGTGTCGGTCGGCGTGACCTCCTGCTGGTATATGCCCTTCTCGATCTTGACGCCGGTGTGCGCCTCAATGTCGAATTCCGGCCAGCAGGGCGCGAAATTCTCGATGAAGATGCGGTCGCAATGGTCGCCGAACGTGTCGAAGAATTCCTGCCGCTGGTCGTGGGTGATCAACTCGCCGGGGATCTTCATGGCGATCTCCATGTCGCCCTTGTTCTCATAGAGCCATTTCACATTCTCGACGAACTGCGGAAAGTCGAAGTCGAAGCCGGTGAATCGCTTATATTGTTCGTTGTTCATGCCATCGACGGAGATGTTGATCTTGTCGAGGCCCGCCTCGATCACCGGGGCGAGGCGCTTGGGCGTCAGGAAGGTGCCGTTGGTGGTGGTGTCGATATAATCGACATGGCCGCTTTTCTTGGCATAGGCGATCATGTCCGCCAGCCGCTTGTTCAGGAACGGCTCGCCGTCCTTGTACAGGCGCAGCACCTTGATCGGCCGCGAGAATTCGCCGAGATCGTCGATGATCTTGGTGAACACGTCATATTTCATCGCGCCCTGATAGCGCCCGGTGTCCGCGATCATGTCGCGGTGGCCGGTCGGGCAGAAGGTGCATTGGAAATTGCAGGCGCTGGCCGGATCGACGAACACCACGAACGGCGTGTCGAGCGGGATCACCGTCTCCAGCGCGGTGCGGTCCTCCAGGTTGATTCTGGGCTTAAGCTGCGCTTTCATTGAGGCTCTCCAGCAGTCCGGCGGACTGTTCAACATTACAGACGCCGACAACGGCGGCGGGATCGGATGGGCGGGGCGGCATGGCGCTGAAATGCAGCAGGTCACGCCTGCCATAGCCGTCCGCGATGCGTTCGGCAAAGGCGCGGATCGTCACGGGACGGCCCGAACAGATGTTGATGGGGCCGGTCTGGCCCGTGTCCACGACACCGGCGATCATCGCGGCGGCATCGGTGACGTCGAGAAAGTCGCGGAGCTGCGTTCCCGCCGACAGGGCCGCAGGCTCCCCGGCGGCGAGGCGGCGGTGCAGATAGGCGGCGAGGCGGTCGGGATGCTCCCCCTCGCCATGCAGGTAAAAGAGGCGTGCCCACGAAAAAGCGGTGTCCTGCTGCGCGAACCATGCGCGCATCATGTGAAAGGTCGCCAGCTTGCACGCGGCGTAGAAATTCTGCGGGTCGAGTTCGGCATCGACGCTCAGATGCTCGCCCGGCAGCCGATATTCCATGCAGGTGCCGATGCCGATCACATGGGGCACGCCCGCACGGGTCGCGCCCTCGGCCAGCGCGATGCTCCCCTTCACGCAGGCGGCATTCTCCGCCGCATCGGGATAAAGGCCATGTTCGACATACCATGCGGCATGGATGACGGCGTCCACGCCCCGGCAGGCATTGGACCACCAGTCCGCGTCGCGCGCGAAAATATCGTCGGTTTCGAGGATGGCGTCCGCTGCCACGGGCACGGCCAGCCGCCCCGCGCCGCCGGGCCGCACGGTCACACGCACGGCATGCCCGCGCCGCACAAGGTCGCGGTGGATATGCCGACCGATGAAACCGGTCGCTCCGGTCAACAAAACGACGCTCATTCGTTCGCTTTATAAAGGCTGTTGTGGGTGGTGACAGAAATAACTGATAATGGTTAATGGCTTCTAAAGGCTTTGCGACGATAGCTTGCTCGCGATCAGGGCGCACAGACAAGAGACATCATGCCGGAACAGCCTCACGCGAACCGCATCGGGCGGAATATCTATGGTTCGCGCCATTTCACCGCCCTTCCGGGTCGCGATGCAGCGCGGGGGTTGCTGGGCGAGATCGTGGGCGGGGCGTGCCATGCGATGCCGCAGCCGCCGCGTTTCCCGTTAACACTCTATGGCGGCGGCGACCTGGGCCGGCTCGCGCGCGACTATTTCCAGGCGCTGGGCCAAGGCATCGACCTGGTGGTGGATCGCAATGCGGCGGCCTTGCGCAGCGATCCCTTCTGGCAAGGCGTCCGCATCGCTCCCCCGGACGAGGTGAGCGCCGAGGCGAAGCAGGCGGCGCAACTCGTGCTGTGCGTGGCGACCGCGCCCTATAAGCCTTTGGAGGCGGACCTCGCCGCGGACGGCTGGCGCGACATCATCCCTTTCTACGACATCGCCGAAAGCCAGCGCCACCGGCATCCCCTGTCCAATGGCTGGTTTGCCGCGCCGCTGGACGAGATGGAGCAGGCGCGTGTCGCGACCGTATTGGATGGCTGGGATGACGACATGTCCCGCGCGCATCATCTGCAGTTCCTGGCGTGGCGGCTGCTGCGCGAGGAGTGGACCTTCGATGGTGCGCCGGTGACGCGGGACGACCGCTTTTTCATTCCCGAGGTAATGGCCCATGCGGCGGGTTTTCGCGTTTTCGTCGATGCGGGCGCGCATCATGGCAATGTGACGCGGACGTTCGCCGGACTATGCCCCGATTTCACATCCATCGTCGCGATCGAGCCGGATGCGGAGAATGTCGCGGTCTTCCAGCACAAGGTTCCGTCGGACGTGGCGGACAGGATCACCCTGCTGCCGGTCGCGCTGGGCGCCGATACGGCGGAGCAGTCGTTCCATCGCGGCCTCGGCTATGCCTCGCAATTTTCCGGCACGGGGCAGGACAGGATGCAGGCCGTGCCACTCGACAGCCTGAATCTCGCGCCCGATTTCGTGAAACTGCATCTGGAGGGGGCGGAGCATGACGCGCTGTGGGGTGCGCGGCAGACGATCCGCGATCATCGGCCCGTGCTGGCCGTCACCACCTATCATAATGCGGACGGCCTCTGGCGGACGCCCGCCATGATGATGGCTCTGGACGATTATCGCTGCATCATGCGCCTGCATAGCTGGTGCGGGACGGGCGCGGTCGTCTATGCGTTCCCCCGCGAGAAGGAATGAGCCAATGACCGCCTTTGCCCAGTCCAGCCGCACGGTCTTCGACCTCGGCATGAACAATGGTGACGACACCGACTATTATCTCAAGCTGGGCTTCGAGGTGGTCGCGCTGGAAGCCAATCCGGCCCTGTGCGACAAGGCGCGGGCGCGTTTTGCAGCGAAGATCGACAGCGGTCGACTGACCGTCGTCCATGCCGCGATTTCGGATCGTTCGGGCGAGGCGGGGTTTCTGGTCAATCTCGACAATGACCACTGGAGCAGCCTCGACCCCGGCTGGGCGGGGCGTGACGGCAGCAACTGCCAGTCGATACAGGTGCGCTGCGTCACGCTGGCCGAATTGTTCGAGCGTCATGGCGTGCCCTTCTTCCTCAAGATCGATGTGGAGGGCGTAGACCATATCGTCCTCGACCAGCTTCGCTCGGAGCCGCTGATCCCCCCCAATGTGAGCGTGGAGGATTGCCGTTTCGGCTTCGACTATCTGGCCACATTGGCGGCCTGCGGCTATGATGGGTTCAAGATACTGGACCAGTCGACGGTGGGCGGGCGCGTCGATCCCACGGTCGGACATGTCTTCCCCGCCGGGTCATCCGGGCCGCTGGGTCGGGATATCGAACAGCCGTGGTTGCCGTATGACGAGATGGTCGAATATTACGCGGGCACCGTGCGTGACAGGGATGGCAACCGGCTCGCCCCCCGCACGCAATGGTGGGACATTCACTGCACGCGCCTTACGGATCGGGGATAATCGAAGCATGTCTGAAGCTGCAAAGTTCGGGGACTATGTCCGCGACAATATCCGGGGCATCGGTGAGGATGCGGCGTTCCTTGGCATGTCCAATATCTGGGTGCGGGAAGCCATACGGCATAATTATGCGCAGAATTTCACCTGGCTGGGCCGCCCGGTCATCCAGGTGCCGCAGGATCAATATGCGATCCAGGAACTGATCTGGGCCTGCCGCCCCGACCTCGTCATCGAAACCGGCATCGCCCATGGTGGATCGCTGGTCCTGACCGCGTCGATGCTGGCGATGCTGGATTATTGCGAGGCGGCGGAGGCAGGGACGGTGCTCGACCCGCGCGCGAGCCGGCGCAAGGTGGTGGGCGTGGACATCGACATCCGCCCGCACAATCGCGCCGGGATCGAGGCGCATCCGCTGGCGCACAAGATCGTCACCATTCAGGGATCGTCCATCGACCCGGACATCTTTGCGCAGGTGAAGGCGCAGGCACAGGGGCATGAACGGATCATGGTCTTTCTCGATTCCAACCACACCCATGATCATGTGCTGGCGGAGCTGGAGCTCTATGCGCCGCTGACCTCGGCGGGGTCCTATTGCATCGTCTGGGATACGGGGGTCGAGGATCTGCCCGATGCGATGTGCGCGGATCGTTCATGGGGCAAGGGCAACAACCCGCGCACGGCGGTCTGGGAATATGAGCGGCGGCTGGCGGAGGAAGGCCGTACCGCTGCCGATGGCGCTCCGCTCGCGTTCGAGAGGGACAAGACCATCGAGCACAAGATCGTCATCACCGCCTCCATCGACGGTTTCCTGCGCCGGGTCTGACCGGCAACCGGGACACGAACAAAAGACCCGCGCAGAGGATGCGCGGGTCTTTTTTCGTTCGGTGAAGGGACGGGATCAGCCGACCGTGATGTGATCCGGCGCCTGCCCATCCAGCCAACGCTGATGCGCGGCGCGGTAGGCGCTCTCGATATGGCGCGTATGGGTCACGGTGTCGAACAGCGGCGTGGTCAGGCGGTTCGCCTCCAGACGCGCCCTCAGCGCGGCCAGCTTGTCTGGCGAACGGGCCAGTTCCAGCGCCTTTGCCTCATAGTCCGCCGTAGTGGTGGTGACGAGGTCGGGCAGGTCGATCGCGTGCAGCAGGCTGGCCGCGACGCGTGCCGCGAACTGGCGGCCCATCAGGGTCAGCACCGGCAACCCGCCCCACAACGCATCGCTGGTGGTGGTGTGCGCGTTCACCGCAAAGGTGTCGAGGAACAGGTCGGCGTGGCGTTGGCGCGCCAGATGCGGCGCCTGCTCCACCTTCTCCGCAAAGACCAGCCGCGCCGGATCGATGCCGCGCGCCTGTGCCTCCTTGCGCAGATTGTCGTCGGACCAGTCGTTCGACTTGATCAGCCACAGGACGCTGCCCTCCACCTGATGCAGCAGGCGCATCCAGATGTCGAACTCCTGCGGCCCGATCTTGTAGCTCTGGTTGAAGCAGCAGAAGACGAAACCGGTCGCGGGCAGGCCGAGGCGGGTGCGGTCGTTGGGGCAGGTGCCGATGGCCCGACGATTGTCGTTCGCCTGATAGCTGCCTGGAATGCGGATCACGCGCTCGCTGTAATGATGTTCGTCACCTTCGGGGATGACCACATGGTCGGCGATGATATAGTCGATTTCGGCGCCACCGACGGAGCCGGGATAGCCGATATAGGCGATCTGGACAGGCGCCATCCGCATGGCGAACAGGGCCATGCGCGCGTCGCGGGTATAGCCCTTGAGATCGACGGCGATGTCGAGGCCGTCCTCACGGGCCTGCGCCACGGCCTGTTCGTCGGTCATGCCCCGGATGTCGACGAAGGAATCGACGAACGGCATGATCTCGTTGCGCATCTCACCGTTCAGCGTGCCATAGCTGTAGGCGCGGATTTCGAACGCATCGCGGTCATGTTCGCGCAGCATGCCTGCCAGCAGGTACAGCGTCGCGTGATTGTGGAAGTCCGCCGAGAAATAGCCGATGCGGATTTTCTCGCCGGGCTTTTTGGCCGGAAAGTCGAACGGGGCCGCTGGCTTGGTGAGCAGCGTTTGCTCATGCACCTGCGACCGCTTCAGCTGGACGGCCGGATCGTCCACGAACGTCAGCGCGACGAAGGGTTCGACAGTATCCTTCCTATCCTTTTTCTCGAAGGGGATAGCGGTGAATTTGTGGCGGGCATGCCAATCGGACATGATCGCCTCCTGATACAGGAGGTGCGCCTTGATCGACGGATTGGACGGGTCGAGTTCGAGCGCGCGGCTATAGGCCTGGTGCGACCTGTCCATCGCGCCGAGCAGCTTGAGCACCGATCCGAAGCGGAAGTGCGCCTGTATGCTGTCGGGATCGACCAGCGTCGCCTGATGATAGACGTCCGCCGCGCTGTTCAACTGACCCATGTCGAGCAGGGCATGCGCCATGTTGATGATCGACGGGAAGTGATCGGGCTTGACCGTCAGCGCCTTCAGATACCAATCGATCGCTTCCATATAGGCGTTGTTCGAACGGTGGACGTTGCCGACCCAATGCCGCGCCTCGACATGGTCGGGCTGGAGCGCCAGCACGTCCTGAAAGGCGGCGCCGGACTCTTCCCGGCGGCCTTCGTCGCGATAATGGCATGCCAGATTGAACCGCGCTTCCAGATCGGCGGGGTTGAGGTCGATGGCGGTCTTGAACGACACTTCGGCCTCGTCGGCCCGGTTCAGCTTCTTGAGCGCGAGCCCCAGATTATTGTGGCTCGGCTGATGCTGGGGATCGGCCTCTATGCTGCGGCGAAAGGCGCTCTCCGCAGTGACATAATCCTCGATGGAGAGATAGGCCGCGCCGAGCAGGTTGCCGACATTGGCCGCGCGAGGAAAGCGCGAGAGCAGGGGTTCGCCGACGGCGATGACCCCGGCATGATCGTTCTGCACATAGAGGTTGAGCATCTGGTCGATGCCCGACTGCAGCGCCCGGCTGAAGCCCGTGCCAGTCTGGTCGAGACGCGCCAGCCCGCCGATAGCCTTGCGGTTATTGGGGTGGCGGCTCAGCACCTCTTCCAGAATGCGGCGGGCCTCGGCCTCATCGCCGCGACTTTCCGCGCGTTTCGCCTTCAAAAATTTCGTTTCGAGGCCAGCAGACATGATGCGATCTCACTTATGGAGTGACGTTTCGACTGCCCGTCATGCCCGCCAAGCCCTAAGTTATGGTTAATTTCCCTAAAGGATTGGGGCGGGCGTTCGTCTCGCCGCGTGGAGCGCATAAAAAAGACCCTCGCTCGGGGGAGCGAGGGTCTATGGTTGGTCCTATCGAAAGTGGTCACCCCCGGCCCTGTGGGGACATAATGGGCCGGGGGATCATTAACCGGATGGAGTGGACCAGTACCCTCTCCGGCTAATCTCTTACTTAGCGCAGGAGGCTCAGCACGCCCTGCTGGCTCTGGTTGGCCTGTGCCAGCATCGCGGTGGAAGCCTGCGACAGGATCTGGTTCTTGGCCATCGACGTGGTTTCCGTCGAGAAGTCGGCGTCTTCGATCCGCGAACGGGCCTCGGTGATGTTGGTGACCGTGGTGTTCAGATTGTTGATCGTCGAACCCAGGCGGCTCTGCACGGCACCCAGCGAAGCGCGGGTCGTCGTGATCTGGGCCAGGGCGTCGTCGAAGTCGCTGAGCGACGGAACGGCCGGGGTCGTGGACGAGGAGTCACCGGCCATGCCGTTCGGCGAGGACGAGAAGTCGACGACCTTGGCAAGGGCGTTGTCAGAGGTGGTGTTGCTGGCGAGGTTGCCGATGCTGATTTTCAGCGTGTCACCCGAGTTCGAACCGACCTGGATGCTGATGTCCTTGGCAGCCGAACCCGAACCGTTGTCCGAAGCGCCCTGGAACAGCTTGACGCCGTTGAAGCTGGTGTTCTTGACGACGCTGTTGATCTGGTCGGCGAGCTGGTTCTGTTCAGCGTAGATGTTCTGCTTGTCGCTGTCGCTGTTGGTGCCGTTCTGCGACTGAACCGACAGTTCGCGCATACGCTGCAGCATGTTGCCGACTTCGCCCAGCGCGCCTTCAGCGGTCTGCGCCAGGGAGATGCCGTCGTTGGCGTTGCGGACCGCGGCGCTCAGGCCCTTGATCTCGGAGGTCATCTTGGTGGCGATGGCGAGGCCGGCGGCGTCGTCCTTCGCGGAGTTGATGCGCTTGCCGGAGGAGAGGCGCTCCATCGCGGTCGAGAGGCCCATTGCCGCCGTGTTCGACGAGTTCTGGGCGCGAACTGCAGAGATGTTCGTGTTGATAACAGTCATGTCGAATTCCTTTTCCCGCTCTACCTTTTGGGTCGCTGCCCCTAGGGCGGTTGCGGCCTCGAAACTCCAGAACGGACGCTGGCGGCGGGTCTTTAGGGAGCGCGTGATTTTTTTTGAAAAAACTTTGCAGGCCCCGAAAATCGCCCCCTCTTAGATAAGCAGATTCGCGCGCGTACGAGGGTCGGCCCCGCAACGAGCGGCGGCAAAGGCGGAAAGTTAAGAGCTGCCGGAATAGCAGGACGGCGTCAGGATCGCCCGGAACAGGGGGCTTTCGGACGGGCGGAAATAAGTTGCCGCCCCGGCAAAAACTGCCGCCTGTTAACCATATCATAAATGTTTGAGGCGACATTGGACCCATCGAAAGTGGCGGGCCGAACTCGGGGGAGGGAAGCTCGCAAGAAATTGGGACCACATCTCATGTTGCCAGTCGACATGAGCCAGCGTGTCAAGCGGCTGTTGCCGGATCTTGGCGCAAGGCTCGAAGAAGCGTGCTACACCGCCCGGATCTTTGATCCCGCGAAGCCGCGTGAAAAGAATGTGGTTCGCCTCCTCGCCATCGAGGAGATCGCCGCCGCGACGCACCGCGACATCCTGATCGACTTCCGGGACGAGGCGCTGTCCTTCATCCCCGCCGCTAACGGTCTGCCCGCCCGCATCCGCTTTGCGGAGAGCGACAAGGTGATGGCCTATGCGCTGATCGCAGAGTTGCTCCGCCCCGCCGCCATGCCAGCCGTCGGCGACGCCGCCAGCGCCACCCTGTTGCGCCTTGCCGCACGGGTTGCCGCCAGCGACGCCACCGTCCTGATCCAGGGCGACACCGGCACCGGCAAGGAAGGCATGGCGCGCTTCATCCACGCCAGCAGCCCCCGCCACGACAAGGATTTCATCGCCGTCAACTGTGCCGCGCTGCCGGAAACGATGATGGAAGCGATGCTGTTCGGTCATCGCAAGGGCAGCTTCACCGGCGCTGCCGCATCGGCCGAGGGCCTGTTCCAGGCTGCGGACGGCGGCACGCTGTTCCTCGACGAGATCGCGGAACTGCCGCTGGCGTTGCAGGCCAAGCTGCTTCGCGCGCTTCAGGAAGGCGAAGTCCTCCCCGTCGGCGCGACCCATCCGGTGCCCGTCAATGTGCGCGTTGTCGCTGCCTGCAACCGCAACCTCGCCGGCGAAGCCGAAGCGGGCCGGTTCCGGGCCGACCTTTACTGGCGCCTCAACGTGATGCCGCTGACGCTGACCCCGCTGGCCGAGCGTCCGAACGACGTCATCGCCATCGCGGCCTCCTTCCTCCTGCGTCACCAGATGCCGATGGCTCCGCAGGCGCGTTTCGCCCTGCCGACCGCCGAGGCGATGGCGACGCTGGCCGCGCACAGCTGGCCGGGCAATGCCCGCGAGCTGGGCAATGTTCTCCACCGTGCGCTGGTCCTGCGCGAAGGCGACGCCATCGAAGCGGCCGACCTCGCCATGACGCCCGCGCCCGCCCCGGTGCGCGCTGCGCCGGTCCCGGCCGCTCCGGTCGAGGCGATCGTCCTGCCGCTGCGCGACGTCGCCCGTCATTCCAAGCAGGACGCCATTCGCGCCGCCCTGCGCGACACCGATGGCCACCGTGCCCGCGCCGCGCAGATCCTCGGCATTTCGGAACGCACCCTCCGTTACCGGCTCGCAGAAATGCGCGAGCTGGCGACGGCGTGCTGAGCAGGGAGGCTGAACCATGGCCGGTCTGTCCGTCGATAATGTGATGCAGCTTCGCCAGAGCATCCTCCAGCGCAACACGGCGCTGAAAGATGCGGCGTCCACCGTCGCTTCCCCCGGTGCTGGCACCAATGCCGCCACGCCCGGCGCGGGTGGCACGGATTTTGCTGCTGCACTCAAGGATGCGATCCAGGGGGTCAGTGGCCTTCAGGATCAGGCGGGCGCCGCGGCGACCGCGTTCGAAAAGGGTGAGACGACGGATATTGCCGCCGTCATGCTCGCCAAACAGCAGGCGTCGATCGGTTTCGAGACGACCCTGCAAGTTCGTAACAAGCTGTTGTCCGCCTACAAGGACATCATGAGCATGCCGGTTTGAGGGGCTGACCAATGAGTGACGCCAACATCGCAACCGTTCCTTCGGGTTCCGGCCTGCCCGCTCTGACGGGCGGCAACCCGCTGGACAACGCCCGGCTCAAGCTGACCGGCTTCATGAAGCAGCCCGCCTTGCAGAAGGCGCTGCCGATGATCGGCGTGGTCGGCGTGACCGCGCTGTCGGGCATGGCCTGGCTCGCCCTGCGCGAGCCGCCGCAGCGCGACCTGTTCCGCAGCCTGCCGGAAGCCGACAAGGCCGCCGTCGCCGAGGTTCTGGACAAGGGCGCCATCCCCTATCACCTCGACAAGGACACCGGCGCGATCACCGTGTCCGAGGATGAATATTTCGACGCCAAGATGAAGCTGGCCGCCGAGGGCCTGCCCAAGAGCGCGCCCGATGGCGCAGCGATGATCGACTCCATGCCGATGGGCGCCAGCCGCGCGGTCGAGGGCGAAAAGCTGCGCTCCGCCCGTGAGGTTGATCTCGCCCGCACCATCGAGCAGATCGACAGCGTCGTGAAGGCGCGCGTCCACCTCGCGGTCGAACCGCCGAGCATCTTCCTGCGCGAGCAGATGAAGCCCTCCGCCTCCGTCATGTTGCAGCTCGCCAATGGCCGCAGCCTGTCGAAGGAACAGGTCGACGCCATCGTGCATCTCGTCTCTTCCTCCATCCCCAACATGACGCCGGAAACGGTGTCGGTGGTGGACCAGAATGGCCGCCTGCTCACCGACGACGGGCAGGACAATGCCGAGGACAAGCAGATCGAGGTCCAGAACAAGATCGAGGAGCGTTATCGCCAGGCGGTGACGGCGCTGCTGACCCCGATCCTGGGCGCTGGGAAATTCTCCGCCGAAGTCCATGCCGAGGTGAATTTCGCGGAGCGTCAGGCGACGCGCGAAACCTATCCGCAGGATGAGGCACGGCTGCGGACCGAACAGGGTACGTGGAACAGCGACGCGACGACCGGCAGCACGGCAGGCGGGGTTCCCGGCGCGATTGCCGCCGCGCCGCCGCCGACGCCCACAGCGCCCGGCGCTCCCCCGCCGACCGCTTCGGCGTCCGGTGCCGCTGCCGGTCAGCCCGCCATTCCGCAGATGCCGCCCTATAAGACGGCCGAAACCTTCAACCGCCAGTTCGAGCTGGGCCGTGAAGTGTCCGTGACCCGCGATGCGGTCGGCACCGTGCGCCGCCTGTCGGTCGCCGTCGCCCTTGACAGCGGCCCGGACGGCAAGCCCCGCTCGGCGCAGGAAGTCACCGCGCTGGAGGCTCTGGTCAAGGGCGCGGTCGGTTTCGATCAGACCCGCGGCGACGTGGTGGCCCTGTCCGCCCGCAAGTTCGCGACCGTCGATGACAGCGCCAATGTCGTGCCCTGGTACGAGCAGAGCTGGGTGTCGATGGCGGTCCGCAATGTGTCGGCCCTGCTCGTCACGCTGATCCTGCTGCTCGGCATCGGTCGTCCGCTGCTCAAGCGGTGGACCGCCGCCAAGGCGGAGGCTGCCGCTGCGGACGCCGCCGCCAAGGAACAGCTCGGTCAGCAGATCACTGCCGCGATCGAGGAGCAGCAACAGGTTGCCGCCCGCGATCCCGAAGCGCCGGTGACGCTCGACATGATCTCCGCGACGCATGACTATCAGGACCGCGCCGCCCTGATCCGTGATTTTGTGAAGCAGGACCCGGACCGCGCCGCGCTGGTCGTCCGCGATCTCCTGCGCGAAGGGAAGTCGAACGATGGCTGAGGCCGATCCCGAACTGAACGCAGAGGCCGTCGCAAACGCTGCGCCGATGACCGGCAGTGCCGCCGCCGCCGTCCTGCTGATGCTCTTTGACGAGGACGAGGCCGCGCAGATCCTGTCGCGCCTGGAGCCGGAGGAAGTGCGCGAACTGGGTTATGCTATGTATGATGTCGTCGACGTGGAAGTCGATGAGGTCAATCACGCGCTCGACAAGTTCGTGAACAAGGCCAAGGGTCGCACCACCATCGGTTATGGTGCCGCCCAGCACATCCGCGGCGCGATGCACAAGGCGCTGGGACCGGATCGCGCCGACACCATGCTTGCGCGCATTACCCCGCCACAGCGTTCGGCCAAGCTCGCCATGCTGAAGTGGATGGAGCCCAAGGAAATCGCGGGCGCCATCGAACTGGAGCATCCGCAGATCATGGCGATCGTGCTGGCCCATCTGGAGCATCAGGCGGCGGCGAATGTCCTCCAGCTCCTGCCCGCAGAGGTTCAGGACGAGGTGGTCTATCGCGTCGCGACGCTCGGCCCCGTCAGTTCGGAGGCGCTGGACGACCTCGAACAACTGCTCAGCAGCAGCGGCGGCGGTGGCCGCGCCAGCAGCGGCTCCACGACGCAGCGCGGCGGCACCGTCGAGGCCGCGGCGATCATGAACAACATCCGCAAGGACCATGAGCAGCGCATCATGAAGGCGCTGACCAAGCGTGACAAGGGCGTGTCCCAGTCGATCGAGGACGAAATGTTCATCTTCGACAACCTGATGGGCCTGACCGACAAGGACCTCGGCACTCTCATGCGGTCGGTCGAGAGCGAGCAGCTCATCGTCGCGCTCAAGGGCGCGAACGAGGGTCTGCGCGCCAAGATCCTGTCGAGCATGTCGGCCCGTGCCGCCCAGTCCATCTCCGACGAGATGAACGAGCGCGGCCCGATGCGCCTGACCGAAGTGATGGAAGCGCAGAAGGCGGTCATCGCCTCCGCCCGCCGCATGGCGGAGCAGGGCACGATCCAGTTGGGTGGCAAGGGCGACGATTATGTCTAATGTCTGGGCGGCCCGCGAAATGGGCGGTGCCACGTCGATGTCCGCCGTTGCGGGTTTCTCGTCGCGCGCCGCGAGCCAGGGCGGTTTTCGCACGCGCTTTGGCGCGACGGGTGAGGGCAATGGATGGTCGGCGGTGCCGGTCGGCGGTGCCGATCATCGGCAGGCGGAACCGGAAATCGATCTGGTCGAACAGGCGAGCCAGGAAGGCTTCGTCATGGGCTTTCAGGAAGGCGAGCGCGTCACGCGCGAGGCTTTCGAGGCCGATGACGCGATCCGTGTGGCTCTGACGCAGGCCATCGGCCAGCTCGGCGGCATGGACGAGGGAACTCTGGCATCGCTGCTCAGCACTGCGGTCATGCGCCTCGTGACGCAGATCGTGGGAGAGGTTCCCGTGGACGAAGCGCGTCTGGCGGAGCGGTGCGCCGCTGTGGCCGCGCATATCGATCCCGATGACGGCAAGGCCGTGCTGGAGGTCAATCCCCTCGACTTGCCCTTGATCGACACCAGCGACCTAGCCGTCGCGCTCGCGCCCAATGGCGATCTGTCGCGCGGCAGCGTGCGGCTCGCGACGTCGGACGGCTGGATCGAGGATGGCCCGGACGTGCGCCTCGCCCGCCTGAAAGCCATGATGGACGATATGGAGGGCCGCCTGTGATCGCCGCCGACCTGACCCGCGCCGCCAATCTCCTCGACCATCTCGCCGTCACCAATACCCAGCCCCGCCACGTCGGTCGCCTCGTCGGCCATGACGGCGGCATGCTGGAAGTCACCGGCTTTTCCCGCCCGATGGGGTCCGGTGCGCGCATCATCGCCGCCGACGGCACCGAAGTGCGCGCGGAAGTCGTGGGCTTCAAGGGCAGCAAGTCGATCCTCGTGCCGCTCAATCAGGATGCGCCGCTGGAAAATGGCGCGCGCGTCGAACCCGACAGCGCCGCCAATATGGTGCCGGTGGGTGAGGGGTTGCTGGGCCGCGTCATGGACGCGCAGGGCCAGCCGCTCGACCGCAAGGGACCGATCATCGCCAATGCGCAATGGCCGCTGGCGGGCGTGCGCGGAAACGTGCTCGACCGGGGCCGCGTGCTGGAGCCGTTCGACCTGGGCGTGCGCGCCGTCAACTCGCTGCTGACCGCAGGGCGCGGCCAGCGTATCGCGCTGATCGCCGGTTCGGGCGTCGGCAAGTCGGTGCTGATGGGCCAGATGATCGCCGGTGCCGAAGCGGACATCGTCGTCGTCGGCCTGATCGGCGAACGTGGCCGCGAAGTCTCCGACTTCCTCGAAACCAAGCTGGCCGGCTGCCTGATGGACCGCAGCGTCGTCGTCGCGGTGCCCGCCGACCATCCGCCGGTGCTGCGCCTGCGTGCCGCCGCGCGGGCTACGGCGATTGCCGAATATTTCCGGGCGCGGGGCAAGAATGTCCTGCTGCTCATCGACAGCCTCACCCGCTGCGCCCATGCGCAGCGCGAAATTGGCCTGTCGCTGGGCGAACCGCCCGCGATGAAGGGCTATCCGCCCTCCGCCCTGGCCTTCATTCCCAAGCTGTGCGAGCGCGCGGGCGTGGACAGCCGCACCGGCGGGTCGATCACGGCGATCTACACGGTGCTGGCCGATGGCGACGACACCACCGACGATCCCATCGTGGACACCGCGCGCGCCATCGTGGACGGGCACTTCGTCCTGTCCCGCCAGCTTTCCGAGCAGGGAATCTTTCCCGCCATCGACATCGGTAAGTCGCTCAGCCGCGTGATGTCCGACGTGGTGCCCAAGGAGCATATGCAGGTCGCGACCGTCTATCGCCGTCTCTGGGCGGCTTATGAGGAGAACCGCGACCTCATCCTGATGGGCGCTTACCGTCCCGGCAACGACCCGATCATCGATGAAGCGGTGGAGCGGCGGCCGGAGATCCTCGAATTCCTGAAGCAGGACGTCAAATCGACCATGACGATTGAGGAAAGCACGGCGCAGCTGATGCTCCAGTTCGCACCGGAGATGATGCAATGAGCCGCCTCGTCGCAAAGCGTGGACGCCTGCTGCGTGTCCGTCATGTCCAGCATCTGCTGGCCATCGCGGAGACGAGCAAGGCCCGTGACGAGGCCGCGAATATCGAGATGAACGCAGAGCGCCTCGCGATGATGCGCGGCGAATTGTTCAGCGGCGACGGCATGGTCAATGGCGCGACGCTCTCCGCGCAGCGCGAACTGGCCGCTCGCCTCGAACAGGCCGGACGCCAGCTCGACGGTGCGCTCTATGACGCGAAACGCAAGATCGAGCAGAAGGAGGCGCTCGCCATCGCCGCCGACCGCGAGCGCGAGATTGCCGAACGGCTCAAGGACAAGGCGCGCCGCGCCGCAGACGACCGACTTGAAGCGCGCATCGCCGCGATTCCGCAATTCAAACGCATGCAGATGAAAGGGGAAGGCGACCAATGACCCAGATCGCCGCAACAGCAGCATCCATCGGTGGCAAGGCCGCCCATGCCGGAAAGGGCCATGGCGCCCATGGCGGCAAGGGGACCGACTTTGCCGCTCTCGCGGCGGGCCTCGGCCTGCCAACGGGTGAGGGGGACGCCTCTGAGTCCGATACGCTCGCGCTGACCGGCGAGGCTGCCGGTACGGACGCGGAAACCGCAAAGGATGGAGAGAAAGCGGGGGATGGCGTCGTCGTCGATCTCGCCCTCGGTGCCGCCGCGCAGAGCGCCGTGGCCGACGTCGTCGCGGCCCAGCCCCAGTCTGTCGTGCCGCCTGTCGTTCCCGCTGCCACGCCCGACGTCACCGCTCCCACCGGCAAGGCGACGGATGCGATTGCGCTCGACGGTCGCGCCACGGGCCGTCCGTCCTGGCGCATGCCGCAAGCTCTGCCGAGCGCGCCAGCCGAAGAGACTGCTTCGACGGTGTCGAACACGGATGCAGGCGTTGTTGCCAGCCTTTCCGGCGAAACGGTTCCGACCGCTGTTCCCGCGACCGCCGTGCAGGACGCACCGGCGCAGCAGACCGCCGCGCCGCGTACGCTGCGCACCGGCGTGCAGACGGGCGCCGCTTTCCGGCAGGCCGCTCGTGAGGCGACGCAGCCGGTCGATACGGCCACCGCCGCTAACGACACCGCCACCGATACGGTTGCCACGCCACAGGCCGCGCCGATCTTCTCTGTGCTGCCGCAGGCCATGCGTGATCCGAAGCAGGCTCCAGCCGCACCCATCACCGCCACGACCACCGCCACGGCGCAGCCGGTCGAGGGTGAACCTGCCGATCCGGCATTACTCGCGGCCCTGCAGGCTGCCACGACCGGCGGTACGGCGGCTCCGGCCCTGCCCGTGAAGTCCGCCGCAGCATCGCTCGCCCGTCCCGCCGACCCCGCGCAGCGCACTGCCGTTGAAGAGGTGGCGTCGGACGCGCAGAGCACTGCTCCAGCCATCACAGGTGCTCCCGTCATGTCGGCGCTCCACCGCGCCGCGACGACCACGGGCGAGGCGCACAAGGCCCATACGGACGCCTCGACGCCCGCGACCACGGACATCGCCCGCAAGGACGCCGGGCAGTCGCAGGACAAGGGTCAGGACAGCCGCCAGGATAAGGGGCAGGATACGGCTGCAACACGCGCCAGCGACGACCGGACTACCTCCGTTCAGGACAGCGCGGCGTCGTCCGGCAGCCAATATTCCGACATCCTCCAGAACCTCCCACCCATCGCGCAGAGCCGCCTGGGCCTCGTCACCGATGCCTCGCCGGTCGTCACCGGACCGGGGGACGTCGGCGCGACCCTGCAGGGGCAGGCGATCGACATGGGGGTCGATGGTCAGTGGATCGACCGCATGGCGCAGGAGATTACCGCGCTGGCGTCCGGCACCGGCAACAGCCGCTTCCAGCTCAACCCGCCCAATCTCGGCCGCATCCAGATCGACATTCAGCATGGCGAGAATGGCGGACAGGTGCAGTTGCTGACGGAGACGGACGAGGCCGCAAAGCGCCTGTTGGATCACAAGGCGGACCTGCAGGCGGATGCCCGCCTCGCGTCCCTCTCGCTCAGCTCCATCACCATCGAGCGGTCGTCCGCAGGCTTTGACAGCGGACGCGACCAGGCTCCCCAGCAGAACTCCCAGCAGACGCCCCAGCGGCACCAGCAGGGCAGTGATCAGGGCAGCCAGATGGGCACCCAGACGGGCGCGCAGAGCGACGGCAGGAACGGCGGACAGGCCGCTGCGCAGGCCAGCACGCAGGGCAATGGCCAAGGCCAACAAAATAATGGCGGACAGGGTAAATCTTCCGGCAACCGTGACGTTCTTAGTGAACGTGCGGGGACCGGGGCACAGGACGGTTCTGTTCGCCGGGATGGCGACCGACTTGTGCGCTACGCCTGATGTGGCTTGATGGAGACCGGCTGTGAGTAAGGACGCGGAAGCGGCACCCAAGAAGAAAGGTGGTGGCAGCAAGAAGCTCGTCATCATCATCGCGGCCGTCGCCCTGCTGGGCGGCGGAGGCGCTGCTGCGGGCTTTTATGCGGCCGGTTCCATGCACAAGGAAGCAGCAGGCCCGGCCATCGATCCCAACATGCCGCGACTCGTGAAGAAGGGTGAAAAGCCGGAGGAGGTCGCCGCCAAGTTCGCGCCGTCCGCCGAGGGTGGTCATTCGGAGGAGGAAGAGGGAGTCGAGCCTCAGGAGCATCATCCTGTCGATTTACCGCGTCCAAAAAATACATCTGCCTATCAGGCAACTTATTACCAGATTCCTGCTCCGTTCACGTCGAACATGGCGGACTCCGATGGCTTCGCACAGATCTCCATCGCGGTGTCCACCTACTATGACAAACGGGTGCTGGATGCCGTGCAAACCCACGAATTAGCCATTCGTTCGGCTATCCTGATGATGCTGACGCAGGAGCAGGAGATGGATTTGGCGACCCCTCAGGGGAAGGAAAAACTCCAGCAGAAACTGGTCCAAATCATTAACGGCGTGCTCAAGGACAAGACCGGCTACAGCGGCATCGATAACGTTTATTTTACCAATTTCGTTATTCAATAGCGCCTGTATCCGACGGGGGTCGGACGAGGACGCATGATGCAAGACGTGAAGCCCTATAGTTTTGGAAAGACGGCGCAGCAGCAGTCGCCTGCACTGCTCAACGCCATCGAGCGGATGGGCGACCGGGTGGCGCGGCAGTTGCGCATCCTGCTGGAGCCGCTGTGCGGTTCACGTCCGATGGTCACGGCCAAGCCGGTCGACCGCACGATGTTCATGATGTGGGATGCCTGCGTCCCTCCCTTCACCTCGCTGAGCCTCTACCGGCTGCATCCGATCAAGGGTGTGGTCGCTTTGCGTATGGACGCGCCGCTCATCTCCAGCCTCGTCGATCGCTTCTACGGCGGTCGCGGCAATTCCACCGACACGGAAGCGCGCGAATTTCGTCCGACCGAAACCCGCCTGATCGATCGCCTCTCCGGCCAGATCATGACCAGCCTCGTCAAGTGCTGGGCCGATGTCGTGCCGATGGAGCCGACGCTGCTGGGCCGCGAGACGGGCGTCGTGCAGGCGGAGATCGCCGAGGCCGACGCCGACGTCGTGGTGCAGAGCTTCGAGGTGAACCTGGGCGAGCGCGACAGCTGGACCATCGAATTCATCTACCCCCTCGAAGGCCTCAGCGCCGTGGAGGGCGTGAACGTGCCCCGCGCCGCCGAGGAGACGCGGGCCGCCGATCCGCGCTGGCAGAGCGACCTTGCCGGCTGCATGGACAATGTCCGGCTGCCCGCCCGCACCGTTCTGGCGCGGCCCAACCTCAAGATGACCGAACTGCTGGCGTTGCAGCCCGGCGACGTCATCAACATCCACATTGCCCGTCACCTGCCCCTGCTGATCGGTGAGCGAGTCTTCGCCCACGGCACCATCGGCGAACAGGACGGACGGGCCGCCTTCATGATCGAAAAGCTCGCCTGACATAATCGGGTCGAAACAAGGAATAGCAGGACAATGAGCGATATGAGCGATGCACCCCGGCTGGAGGATCTGGCCGCCGATCTGCCTGCGGGCCGGAATTTCCGCATGCTGGCGGACATTCCGGTGCGCATGTCGGTGGAGGTGGGTTCGACCCAGCTTCGCCTTGCGGAAATCATGAACCTGACCGAAGGAAGTGTTGTCGAGCTTGACCGGCAGGCCGATGAGCTGCTTGATATTATGGTTAACGGCACGCTCGTCGCTCGCGGGGAGGTCGTGACGGTCAATGGCCGCTACGGCATCCGCGTCGTCGAGATCGCGTCAACCGACGCGCGCGTTGCAGGGCTTGAGCGGCGCAGCTGAGAAGGTCGCTTTTTCATGTTCTGGTATTTCGTCAAGCTCCTGATCCTGCTGCCCCTCGTCGGCGGCATGGCCTTTGGCGCGCTGTGGCTGTGGCGCAAATATCAGCCGGGCCTGATGCAGGCGCAGGGCAATCGCGCGGTGAGGGTCGTGGACGCCGTGCCGCTCGGCAATTTCGGCAAGCTGGCCGTGGTGGAGTTTCAGGGCAAGACCCTCCTCCTCTCCGTCACGCGCGGCCGTATCGAGCGCATCGCGGAGAGCGACCAGCGTGTCTTTTGAGCGCATCCTGAAAATCGCGTCGGTCGCCATGGTGGCGGTCGGCGCTCTGGTGCTGGCGGAGCCTGCCCTTGCGCAGGCCGCCGCCGGTGCCGCGCAGGGGGCCGCAAACACCTCAGGCGCGCTGACGCAGGCGCTGAACACCGTTTCGGGCGACGGTCGCCCGCTGTCGCTGTCGCTGCAAATCCTCCTCCTCATGAGCCTGTTGACGGTGCTGCCGTCGCTGGTGCTCATGATGACCAGCTTCACCCGCATCATCATCGTCCTGTCGATCCTGCGGCAGGCCATGGGCCTTGCCCAGACGCCGCCGAACCAGGTGCTGGTCGGCCTCGCCATGTTCCTGTCGCTGTTTATCATGCGGCCCGCGATCGACCAGATCACGGCGACCGCCTACACCCCCTATGGACAGGGCCAGATCAGCATCGAGGAAGCCGTTGGACGCTCCGCCAAGGTGCTGCACGGCTTCATGGCGAAGCAGACGCGCCAGACTGACCTCAAACTGTTTCAGGGCCTTGCCAAAGCGCCCGCCTTCCGCACGGCGGAGGACATCCCCTTCACGATCCTGCTGCCCGCCTTCGTCACGTCCGAACTGAAGACGGCGTTCCAGATCGGCTTCATGATCTTCCTGCCGTTCCTCATCATCGACCTCGTCGTCGCCTCCACGCTGATGGCGCTGGGCATGATGATGCTGTCGCCCACCATCATCTCCATGCCGTTCAAGCTGCTCCTTTTCGTCCTCGTGGATGGTTGGGCCTTGACCATGGGTTCGCTCGCGGGGTCTTTCGCGACATGATGCAGCGGAAAGGATACTGATCCGATGGAAAACGGGGACTTTTTCATCGGCATCGCCCAGCAGGCATTGTGGATCGCGGCGCTGGCGACGGCGCCCATCCTGATTCCCGCACTGGTATGCGGCATTCTGATCGGCATGATCCAGGCGGCAACCTCCATCAACGAGGCGACGCTCGCGTTCGTGCCCAAGCTGATGGTCGTTGGCGGTACGCTGGTGCTGTTCGGCGGCTCCATCCTGATGCTGATCGGCGATTTCATGCGCGAGATGTTCGAGCGCGTGCCGGACCTGTTGAACTAGGGCGGGCCGGACAGACCACATGGACATGATCGCACCGGGATTTGCGGGGGTAGAAACCCAGCTGTGGATATGGCTTCTCGCCATGATCCGCCCCGGCGCCGCTTTCATCGCGGCACCGATCTTCGGTGCGCCCTCCGTCCCGGTGCAGATTCGCCTCATCCTCTCGCTCGCCATCGGCATGGCCGCGCTGAACAGCGTGACCGTGACCCTGCCGGCGGCGGGCGTCATGTCGTTTGCCGGGATCGCGATGGTCGGCGGCGAAGTGCTGACCGGCCTCGCTCTCGGCTTCGCGCTCCAGATTTCCTACGCCGCCGCCTATCTCGGCGGGGAGACGATCGGCAACGCCATGGGCCTCGGCTTCGCGTCGATGGTCGATCCGCAGAACGGCGCTTCGACGCAGGTCGTGGGCCAGTTCCTGTCGATCCTCACCACCTTCATCATGCTGGCGCTCGACGGGCACCTGATGCTGATCCAGTTCGTGGTCGACAGCTACAAGGCGCTGCCGCCCGGCGCGCTGATGCCGAACAACGCGATCCACGACCTCGTCTGGTTCGGCGGATCGATGTTCGGTGCGGGCCTGACCATCGCGCTGCCCGTCGCCTTCTCGATCATCATGGTGCAGGTCATCATGGGCGTGCTGGCCCGTTCGGCCCCGACGCTCAACCTCTTCTCCGTGGGCATGCCCGCCACGCTTCTCGCGGGCCTCGTCCTTCTCGCCATCGCCGCGCCTGTCATGGCGGACAGCATCGGCGATGCGATCTCCAGCGCGCTCGACATGACGCAAGCCATGGCAGGAGGCTGACCCATGGCAGAAACCGCTGGCGAAAAGACAGAGAAACCAACAGCCAAGCGGCTGGGCGAAGCCGTCAAGAACGGCGATATCCTCCAGTCGCGCGAACTGTCCACGGCGCTGGTGGTGATGGCAGGCGTCGCGACGCTGGCGGTCATCGGTCCCGATTTCGTCGGCGCCATCCGCGAGATGCTGCGTCAGGGCCTGCAATTCCAGCAGAGCGACCTTGTAACCTTCGCGCCGGAAAAGCGTGCCGCGCATCTGGCCGCGCTGCTGATCGGCCCGATGGTAGCGATCCTCGGCGCGACCTTCCTCGCGGCGATCGCGGCCCCGGCGCTCATCGGATCGCTGGGCTTCCGCCCCGGTGCCTTTGCGTTCAAGCCGCACAAGATGAACCCGGCCTCCGGCCTCAAGCGTATCCTCGGACCGCAGGGCCTGGTCGAACTGACCAAGGCGCTGGCCAAGGTGCTGGTCCTCGGTTCCATCGGCGGCTGGATGCTGTGGGGCCGGATCGAGGAAATCCGCCAGATGGGCAAGGCGGGTATCGTCCCTGCCGTCGACGAGCTGGGCAATCTGTTCATCCTCATCCTGCTGGGCCTCGCCGGCTCGCTGTTCCTCGTCGCGGGCATCGACGTGCCCGCGCAGATCTTCCAGCGCGGCAAGCGCCTCGCCATGAGCAAGCAGGAGATCAAGGAAGAATATAAGGAGGCCGAGGGTTCGGCGGAGGCCAAGCAGGCCATGAAGCGCCGCGCGCATGAAATGGCCGCGGGTTCCATCCGCAAGGTGATGCCGGAGGCGTCGGTAGTGCTGACCAACCCGACGCACTTCGCGGTCGCTCTGCGCTATCGCCCCGGCGTCGACAGCGCGCCTATCGTGCTGGCGCGCGGTGCGGACGAGGTCGCCCGCGTGATCCGCGAAGAGGCGGGCGTCAACAATGTGCCGATCCTGCAATATCCCGAACTGACCCGCGCCATCTACTTCACCAGTCGCGCGGGCCAGATCATCGACGACCGCCTGTACCTGGCCGTCGCGACCATCCTCGCCTTTGTCTTCCGCATCGACATGCGGATGGCGACCGAGATGGATCGTCCGCATATCGAGCTGCCGGATGACGTCCGCTTCGACTCCGAAGGCAAGAACACGGTGAATTAAACATTATCCCCGTCCGTCCGTCCTTTGTTACGGGGACGCCATTAGGGATGGTGTCATGACCGAGTTTACGCACCGCCATCAGTCGGTGGCATCGGGAGCGAGCACGACGGACCGGGTTTCGGCCGTGCGGGCGGTGACGCCCGTCGCATCGACCACGTCGCGCACCGATGTCCATATCGACCTGACCAGCCAGCAGCCCGCGCTGCAGGCTGATGGCGCCGCACACTCCGGCGAGAATGCCGCGCGCACCCATGCCGACTATGCCAGGGTCCACCGCGATATCGCCGATGTCGTGGACAGCCTGAGCGTGAGGCCGCAGCCCTATGGCACGGACCGGCTTGCGGAGGCGGAGAGCGCGCTGTTGTCCCTGTTGCCGCAACCTTCGGTCGTGCTGCCTTTGCCACCCGCGGATGAGGATATGGTCGCCTTCGTCGCCCAAATCTCGCAATCCATCGCCCGCCAGTCGGCACAGACGCGCGCGGCGATGTCCGCCGTCGTTCCGGCCATCGTGGATGCCGCCACGGCAGCCTGAAAAACGGCGATGCGATTGTCGTCCTCCCGGACGCGATCCCGACATTTTAGGCATATGGTAACCAAAAAAAAGGCGGTTGGCGTTTAAGGCATCGCGGCCTGGACCGTTCTAGGCTTTGACACAAGGAGCCGGGGACGATGGCAACCAACAGTATTGCAGATACGCTCTCCAACTCACTGGGCCTCAGCTATGGCCTCAACGTGTCGGAACTGGTCACGAACCTGGTCGCTGCGTCGAAGACGCCGAAGCAGACCGCCCTCAACTCGCAGCTTTCCACGAACGCCTCGCGCATTTCCGCGCTCGCTTCCGCGAAAAGCTCGCTGACGACCTTTTCGACGGCTCTGACGGAACTGCTCAAGTCCTCCGACTATTCCGGCCAGCCCGCGTCCAGCAACGACACCATTGCCTCGGTCAGCATTCCTGCTGGCGCCACCGGCACGCCCGCCGGCCTGCCCGCGCAGCTGCAAGTGACTCGCCTCGCCACCGCGCAGGTGATCAAGTCCGCGACGATCGCCACTTCCTCCTCGGCAGCGGTGGCCGGTACGGGTACGCTCACGCTGACCGTCGGCTCCGGCACTGATGCGAAGACGTACGACATTGCGTTGACCAGCCCCAAGAACACGCTGGCCGACCTCGCCACGGCGATCAACGACAAGAAGTCTGGCGTTACCGCCTCCGTCGTCACCGACAGTTCCGGCACGCGCATCGTCATGAAGGGCGCGACGGGTTCCACCAGCGGTTTCACCCTGGCTCCCAGCGCCACAAGCGGCGCGGTCGCTCCCGACTCGCTCCTGTCGCGCTTCACCTTCGATGGAACGACGACGGCCAACTCCACCACCAACGCGATGACGCGCACGCAGGAAGCCCTGAACGCGCAGATCAGCATCGACGGCGTCGCGATGGAATTTCCCACCAATGTCGTGGACACCGCGATCCCGAACCTGCGCATCGACCTCAACAGTGCGTCGCCGGGTACATCGGTCACGCTGGCGACCAACCAGCCGGTCTCAACGATGAGCGACCTCGTCCAGGACTTCGTGTCGACCTACAACACGATGAAAAGCGCGCTGAACCTGTCGACCCGTTCGTCGGCCAACACGCCCGGCCTGTTGTCCAACGACTCCGGCGTGCGCGACATGTCGAACCAGCTCGCCAAGCTGACCAGCATGCAACTGTCCGCCACCGGCCCCTACAAGACGCTGGCCGACATCGGTGTGTCCACCAACCGCGACGGTACGCTGACGGTCGACACGGCCCGCCTGTCCAAGGTGCTGGCAGATAATCCGGCAGCGGTAACGCAGATGCTGAACCCGACCACGACGAGCACGGACAGCCCCGGCCTGGGCGGCGCGCTCAAGACGGTCACCGACTATTTGAACGCGGAGAAAGGCCCGCTGGCGACGTCGAGCAACACCTACGACAAGCTGAAGACGGAACTGGAGAAGCAGCTTGATACTCTGGACACCAAGATGACCGATTATGAAGCCCAGCTTACCAAGACCTATACCGCGATGCAGACCCGGCTGACGGCGATGAAGGCCACCCAGACCTATCTGACGCAGCAAATCGATTCGTGGAACAACAGCAAGAATTAAATCACCTGCCCCCAGCAGCCAATGACGACGATCTAATCTAACGGGACGTGAAAACTATGTTCGGAACTCAGGGATATGCCGCCGCCAGCCGCCGCTATGCCGCGATCGACGCAGGCAGCAAGGTGGAAGGCGCGACGCCGCACCAACTCGTCAAGATCCTGTACGACGAACTGCTGCTCGCCATCGAGGCTTCGGCGCTCGCGATGCGCGCCGGCGACAGCCACAAGGCCCGCGACAAGCAGACGCGTGCCCTCACCATGCTGCATGCGCTGGAAACCAGCCTCGACCATGAAAAGGGCGGGGACATCGCCACCAGCCTCGCCATCATCTATCGCGAAGTGCGCCGCCGCGTGCTGGCCGCCGTCACGGACAATGATCCCGACCGTGCCATGGGCGCCCACGCCATCATCGCGGACATCGCCGAAGCCTGGGCGAAAATCGCCTGATATTTGACCCGGTCCGGTCGAAAGGCCGGAGCACCTTGCACTAACGCCCGCCGCGCCGCTATGTCCCGCCGCATGGCACCAGAGGCATCCCGCTCCCCCGCGACCCAACCCCGGCTCGAACCCGGCTGGCTCGCCGCCGTGGGGGCGGAATTCGACAAACCCTATATGGCCGACCTCAAGGCCTATCTCGTCGCCCGCAAGGACGCGGGCGCGCGGATATTTCCCAAGGGCGCCGAATGGTTCCGCGCCCTCGACCTCACCCCGCCGGACAAGGTGCGGGTGGTGATATTGGGGCAGGATCCCTATCACGGACCGGGGCAGGCCCATGGCCTGTGCTTCAGCGTGAAGCCCGGCGTTCCGCCGCCGCCCAGCCTCGTCAACATCTACAAGGAACTGGACAGCGACCTCGGCATTCCGCGTCCGGCCCATGGCTTTCTGGAGCATTGGGCGCGGCAGGGCGTGCTGCTCCTCAACACTGTGCTGACAGTCGAGATGGGGCAGGCTGCTTCGCACCGGGGCAAGGGGTGGGAAAAATTCACCGACGCCGTCATCGCGCATGTGAACACGCTCGACACGCCTGTCGTCTTCCTGCTCTGGGGCAGCCATGCCAAGGCGAAGGCGGCGATGATCGACGACATATCGAAGGGCGGACGCCACCTCGTCCTTACTTCCGTCCATCCCTCGCCCCTGTCCGCCTACAACGGCTTTTTCGGGTGCCGCCACTTTTCGCAGGCCAATGCGTTTCTGCGCAATGCGGGGCTTGATCCCATCGACTGGTCGCTCCCGGCCTCCCCTTCCGCTTAAGGATTTTCCATGGCATCCGGCCTGGCCGCTCTCCTCGACGACGTCGCCGCCATCGCAAAGCTCGCCGCCGCATCGCTGGACGATGTGGGCGCAGCGGCGGGCAAGGCCAGCACCAAGGCGGCGGGCGTCGTCATCGACGATACTGCAGTCACGCCCGGTTATGTTTCCGGTCTGGCCCCGGAACGCGAACTGCCGATCATCTGGAAAATTGCGCTCGGCTCGCTGCGCAACAAGCTGTTCATCCTGCTCCCTGCCGCGCTGCTGCTCAGCGCCTTTCTGCCCGCGGCGATCACGCCGCTCCTGATGCTGGGCGGCGCGTTCCTCTGTTTCGAGGGCGCTGAAAAGCTGATCGAGGCGATCACCGGCGGGCATGAGGAGGGGGACGAGGATATGACCGGCGACCCCGCCCATATCGAGCAGGAGCGGATCAGCGGCGCGGTGCGCACCGACCTCATCCTCTCGGCGGAGATCATGGCAATTTCGCTGGGCAGCGTGGCGGACGCGCCGCTGCTCAATCAGGCGCTCGCGCTGGTGGTCGTCAGCTTTGCCGTGACGGCGGGCGTCTATGGCGCGGTCGGGCTGATCGTGAAGATGGACGACATCGGCCTGCATCTGGCGCGCGAGGGCAGGGGCGCCGTCGTGTCCTTTGGTCGGATGCTGGTGAAGGCGATGCCACATGTGATGAGCGTCCTGTCCAACGTCGGCATGGCTGCGATGCTGTGGGTCGGCGGCGGTATCATCGTGCATGGGCTGGAGGGCTATCATGTCGATGCCCTGCCGCATCTGATCCACGGCGCGGCGGACGGTGCGGCGAACGCGCTGCCTGCGGTGCACGGCCTGGTTCACTGGCTCGTGACGGCGACGCTGTCCGGTATCGTCGGCCTCGCGATCGGGTTCGTGATCGTGGTGGCCCTGCACCGCCTGCTGCCGCTGGTGACGGGGAAGAAGGCGCATTGAGAGGTCGGTTCGAGTAAAAATAAAGGGGGGATGCCGGTGACCGCGAACACAGGAGCCGGTGCGCTGGCGGAATGGCGCAAGGGCTGGCCGGTCGTTCTGGCCGCCGGCATCGGTTACGGCTCCGGCGGCGCCATGATCCTCCTGCTCGCGGGCCTGTTCATCAAGCCGATGAAGGAGGCGCTCGGCTGGTCGACCAGCGCCGTCACGATTGCGCCGATCGTCACGCTGGCCTGGGCGCTGTGCTATCCGCTCGCGGGCCGCGCCATCGATCGGGCGGGGAGCCGCCGGATCGCGATCATCGGCGCGGCCGGGCTTGCGGCCTGTGCGGCGCTCCTGTCCTTCGTGCCGGTGAGTGCGGCGGCGCTCTATGCGATAGCCGCATTGATCGGTGTGTTCGCTTCGCTGACCGCCGTGCCCACCTATACCCGCGCCGTGGCGAGCTGGTTCACGCGCGGTGTCGGCCTCGCGTTCGGCATCACGCTCAGCGGGTCGGCGCTCGTTTCCATCTTTGCGACGCCGTTCGTCGGCACTGTCATTGCCGACCATGGCTGGCGCATGGGGTTCCTGGCCATGGCGGGGATCGTGCTGTGCGTGGGGCTGCCGATCATCCTGATCTTTTATCGCGAGCGACCGCGGTCCGTCGCCGTGGTGGGAGCTGAACCTGCATCCGGCGCGACCATGGGCGAGGCGCTGCGCGACGGTCGTTTCTGGGGCTATCTCGCGGCCTTCGCCGTCGCCTGCGTGCCGCTGGGCGGATTTGTCGGGCATGTCCAGCCGATGCTGGCGGGCAAGGGCTTTCCGCTGGCGGAGGCGCTGTCGCTCGGCGTGCTCTATGCCCTCGCGATTAGTTTCGGGAAGATCCTCGTCGGCCTGTTGCTCGACCGGATCTGGCCGTTCGCGGTCGCCGCCCTCGTGTCGATGCTGGCGGGTCTGGGTGCCATCGGACTGTCGATGGCGGATATGTCGGTGGGTTTGGGCTTCGCCGCCGCCGCGATCCTCGCCATCGGCATGGGGCAGGGGGCAGAGGCGGATTTCGTCGCCTATTTTGCGCTGCGGTCCTTTGGAATGCGCGCCTATGCGACCATCGTCGGCGTGCTGGGCATGATGAGCACGGTCGGCCTCGCCATTGGCGGTTTCCTGTTCGCGCAACTAGCCGACCGGAACGGCAATTACGAGGCGGCCTGCCTGATCGGAGCGGCCTGCCTCATCGCGTCGGGCGGGCTGTTGATCCTGACCGGCCTGTCCGATCGGCGGCGCCATGCGAGTGCGATTCAGCGAAGCTGAATCGAAACGGCACCGGCCCACGCCCCCACCCGACCTCCCAATCAGATTACTCTCGTGGGAGGTCGGGTGGGAGCGCGGGCCGGTGCTGGACTAAACCCTAAATCGCCATCAGCCGCGTCTTGATCGACTCGATCATCTCGATCTCCCGCTCCACATCCTCCAGCGAGATGCGGCGCTCCGCATTCTTGGAATCGCGGCAGAGCAGGACGCCAGCCTCAGCCGACTGAAAGCCGGAGATGACGAGCAGGTGGAACTGCGCGATGCGCTGGATATGGTTTTCCAGCTCGGCGATGACCACCAGCCCCTGCTTGTCGTGCCGGTCGCGCATGGCGACGAGTGCGCGCAGTTCGGCAAGCAGCCGGGCCATGCCGGGACGCATCCGTCCGCCGACCAGTCGCACGTCGCCCGCCGCGATCCGCATCGCGCTCAGCTTTTCCATGGTCGCATGTTCCAGGCTGCCCCAGCTGCACACCAGCGATCCTATCGCTCGGACCACCACGTCGCTCGTGCCCATTTCGGGCACGGCGGGGCGCGATTCGTCTCCGTTGTGGGGGGCGGCGAATCGGGGAGCGGCATAAGCCATGGCGACGGTCCTTTTGTTATCCCTGCCCCCGGTAGCATCGCGGCGCCGGAGGGACGGCGATCATGGACCTTCACCGGGTAAAATACACCATGCCCGGTCGCGAGACATGACCATTTCGCCGCAAAATCAGAAGTCTACGGCTACGCCCTTGCGTTCCCAGTCGCCGAAACGGGTGGGATTCAGCTTGCCATCCGGGTCGCGATCATAGTCGCGATCCGTCTCCAGCGGGTCCGGCTGGGGCACAGGCGGGCTCTTGGAGAGATAGGCTGGGGCCTTTACATGATCCGGTCGCTTGCCCATGGCCGGGATGTGGGGTGCAAAAGCGTCCGCGTCAATCCGCCTCATGGCCTTAATCGTTCGGACCCCGCCCCTATCATGACAGATGCTCCTGCCCCTTCGCGCTATCCGTCCCGTGCATCGGAGCAGCCGGGACTGGCGGCACGCCGCGCCGCGCTCAAGCTGCTGGACGCCGTGATCCGGCGGGGGCAGCCGCTGGAAACGGCCCTGCACAGCGCGACTCAGGGGATTGGGTCGCAGTCGGACCGGGCGCTGGCGCATGCGATCGCGGCGGAGACGCTGCGCCGTATCCCCGACCTCGACGTGCTGATCGACGGGGTGACGCCGCGCCCGCTGCCGGACGATGCCAAGGCGCGGATGGTGATTCGCATGGCGCTGACGCAGATGCTTGTGCTGGGCACGCCCGCCCATGCTGCCATCGCCACCGCGCTGCCGTTGGTGGATGGCGGCCCGCGCAAGCTGGTCCATGGCGTGCTGGGTGCGCTCGACCGGGCGAAGGTGGCGTTGCCGGAGGCGATCACGCTGCCTGCCGGAGTCGCCGACCGCTGGACCGCGCAATGGGGGGAGGGCGTGGCGACCGCTGCCAGCGCGGCTTTCGCCGTTCGTCCGCCGCTGGACCTGACGATGCGCGATCCCGTCTCGTCGGTGGAAAGCCTCGGCGGAGTCTCGCTCGCGCCCGGCCATGTCCGCCTGACGCCGGATCAGGACGTGACGGCGCTCCCCGGATTCGCGGATGGAGCATGGTGGGTGCAGGATGTCGCCGCCTCCGTCGCCGCGCGGCTGCTGGGTGCGGGAGGCGGGCGCCACGTCCTCGACATCTGCGCCGCGCCGGGTGGCAAGACGATGCAGCTCGCCGCGCAGGGCTGGCGCGTGACCGCGCTCGACAAATCGAAAGCGCGCACGACCCGCATGGAGGCGAATCTGGACCGCACGGGCCTGATCGCGGAGGTGGTGGTGGGCGACGCCCTGAAATGGGCGCCGGAGGCACTTGCCGATGCGGTCCTGCTCGACGCGCCCTGCTCGGCGACCGGCATTTTCCGTCGCCACCCCGACGTGCTGCACCGTGTCGGCCCGCGCCAGATCGCGGAAATGGCGGAGATACAAGAGGCGCTGCTGATCCGCGCCGCTGAGTGGATCGTGCCGGGTGGCAGCCTCGTCTACGCCACCTGCTCGCTGGAGCGGGCCGAGGGGGAGGAACAGATTGCCCGGTTCCTCGCCAGCCGCCCCGATTTCCGCATCGCCCCGCCCGCGCCGGGTGTGCTGCCCGACGGGATCGTCGCCTCGCCGGAAGGCTGGATCAGGACCACGCCGGAGACGCTGGCGGGCGCAGGCGGCGCGGACGGCTTCTTCATCGCGCATCTCGTCCGCGAATAGGATGTTTGGGTTTCGCTGACCGCACCGGCCCGCACCCCCACCCGGCCTCCCACGAG